>NZ_JBVHXA010000003.1:0-540055 GCF_055563935.1 Streptomyces sp. NPDC029169 | reverse complement strand
GCACCCACCCCATACGACAACGTCGGCCTTCAAGACCACAACCAGGTCTCGAAGGCCGACGTCACGCACAGGCCCCGGATTTGCCAACAGCATCCTGCACAGAGCGGGGCCCTTCATACGTAGCGAAACGTACCGGACACGCCTACCGGCGGGCCACGCCCTCGGCGCGGGCGGCGGCGGCGACCGCGGCCGCGACGGCCGGGGCGACGCGGTCGTCGAACGGCGACGGGATCACGCAGTCGGCGGCGAGCTGCTCGCCCACCACGTCCGCGATCGCGTTCGCGGCGGCGATCTTCATGCCCTCGGTGATCCGGGAGGCCCGGACCTGGAGGGCGCCGGCGAAGATGCCGGGGAAGGCCAGCACGTTGTTGATCTGGTTCGGGTAGTCCGAACGGCCGGTCGCCACGACGGCCGCGTACTTGTGCGCGACGTCGGGGTGGACCTCGGGGTTCGGGTTGGCCATGGCGAACACGAAGGCGTTCGGCGCCATGGACGCGACCGCGGCCTCCGGGACCGTACCGCCGGAGACGCCGATGAAGACGTCGGCGCCGGCCAGGGCGGTCTCCAGGGAGCCGGTCAGGCCCGCCTTGTTCGTGAGCTCGGCGATCTCGCGCTTGACCTCGGTGAGGTCCTCACGGTCGCGGCTGACGATGCCCTTGCGGTCCGCGACGGCCACGTCGCCGAGCCCGGCCTCCAGGAGGAACTTGGCGATGGCCACACCGGCCGCACCGGCGCCGGAGATGACGGCGCGCAGGTCACCGAGGGTCCGGCCGGTCAGCTTCGCCGCGTTGCGGAGGGCGGCGAGGGTGACGATCGCGGTGCCGTGCTGGTCGTCGTGGAAGACGGGGATGTCGAGGCGCTCCTGCAGCTTGCGCTCGATCTCGAAGCACCGCGGCGCCGAGATGTCCTCCAGGTTCACTCCACCGAAGGAGGGCGCGAGCCGGACGACGGTCTCCACGATCTCATCGGTGTCGGTGGTGGCGAGCGCGATCGGCACCGCGTCCACGCCGCCGAACTGCTTGAAGAGGATCGCTTTCCCCTCCATGACCGGAAGCGAGGCCTCCGGGCCGATGTCGCCGAGTCCGAGCACCGCCGTACCGTCGGTCACGACCGCGACGACCTGGGACTTCCAGGTGTAGTCGTGGACCAGTTCCGGCTGCTCGGCAATCGCGGTGCACACCTTGGCGACGCCGGGCGTGTACGCGAGGGACAGGTCGTCCTTGTCGCGCAGCGGCACCGTGGCCGAGATGGCCATCTTGCCGCCGCGGTGCAGCGCGAAGGCCGGATCGAAGGGCTCCTGAGCCCCTTCCGTACCGCTCTCGCTGCGAGGATTGACGATCTCCGCTGCCATTGGGTTGACCCCTTAAGTCTTCTTCATTTGAGGGTGGCCACTCCTGGATGAGGAGGGGTGGGCGGGTCCCGCGGTCGCCGTGTCTGGCAACCGCGCGGGCGCGCCGCACAACGCGCCCTGAGCCCCGGATGAGGGGTGTAAGGATCCTTCTTACCGGACGTACGTCACCGTAGACGAGTCCAATACGGAGCGGTGATGCGACTCATACAGCCGTATCGGCACCTTGCGCAGAGGAGGCACGTCGCCCCATGTCCGGATACGGTCGGCGGTACACCGGATCGTGGCCTTCGTGTCGTCCAAATGGCGAGATCAACCGGAGATTTTCCGGTGCGATAGCGGTATCTCCGGAGAAGATCCGGCCTTGATGTACCGGCCTGTCGCGATTCGGGGGTCACCCGTTATCCGATTTTGACATGCGAGGCCGTCCGATTCGTGCGTTCCGAATGGCAAGATGCGCGTAATCACACGAGGTCGCGACACCCGAAGGTGCGTGCGCGGCCTGGCAGCTCCCTCACACGCCGGAGGAACCCGACCATGACCGCACGCTCCACGCGCTGTACGACCGCCGCCAAGACCCGTACGTCCCGTCTTGCCGCGGTCGCCGCCATCGCGGTCGCCGGCTCCATGCTGCTGACCGCCTGCGGCGACCAGACCGAGGGCGGCACGACCCCCGAGGGCGGCACGAAGACCACCGGCTCCGCCGCTCCGCTCTTCTCCAAGCTGCCCGCCGACATCCAGAAGGCCGGCGTCATCAAGGTCGGCACGGACGCCGCGTACGCCCCGATGGAGTTCACCCAGGACGGCAAGATCGTCGGTGTCGACCCGGACATCGCCGAGGCCCTCTCCAAGCAGCTCGGTGTGAAGTTCCAGTTCACCTCGGGCACCTTCGACGGCCTGATCACCTCGATCTACACCGGCCGCCAGGACCTGATCATGTCCTCGATGACGGACAACAAGAAGCGTCAGGAGGGCCTGGACGACACCGGCAAGAAGATCGGCAAGGGCATCGACTTCGTCGACTACTTCAGCTCCGGCGTCTCCCTGCTGGTCAAGAAGGGCAACCCGCAGAACATCAACTCCCTCGACGACCTCTGCGGCAAGACGGTCGCCGTCCAGCGCGGCACCATCTACGAGGACACCTTCAAGGCCCAGGCCACGAAGTGCGGCGCGAACAAGCTCACCATCCAGGCGTTCGACACCGACGCCGAGGCCCAGACCCGCGTCAAGGCCGGCGGCGCCGTCGCCGACCTGAACGACTACCCGGTCGCCGCGTACATCGCGAAGACCTCGGGCGGCGGCAACGACTTCGAGGTCACCGGCCAGCAGAGTGACGTCGGCCTCTTCGGCATCGGCGTCTCCAAGGACAACACCCAGCTGCGTGACGCGATCAAGGAAGCCCTCGACGCGATCATCAAGGACGGCTCGTACGCCAAGGTCCTGGAGAAGTGGGACGTCGAGGACAGCGCCGTCAAGTCGGCCACCATCAACGCCGGCAAGTGACTCTCCGCGCTCCATTGAAGGGCAGTCATTGTGACTGACAAGATCGACAAGGGTCCGGCCGATTCTCCGGCCGGGCCCGGCGCCTCGGGCTCCCCGTACGAGGCGATCAAAGCAATCCCCGTGAGGCACGTCGGCCGCTGGGTCAGCGCAGTCGTCGTCATCGCGCTGCTCGGCTGGCTCGTCTTCGCCTTCTCCCAGGGCAACATCATCTGGGACACGGTCGGGGACAAGCTGTTCGACACCTCGGTCCTCGAGGGCCTGTGGAACACCATTGTCATCAGCGTCGCGTCCATGGCGCTGGGCCTCGTCCTCGGCGTCGTCTTCGCCGTGATGCGGCTCTCCAGGAACCCGGTGACCGGCGCAGTCGCCTGGCTCTACATCTGGTTCTTCCGCGGCACGCCGGTCTACGTCCAGCTGCTGGTCTGGTTCAACCTGTCGCTGATCTTCGAGTTCATCAACCTCGGGCCGATCTACAAGAACGAGACCGTGGACGTCATGACGCCGTTCATGGTCGCGCTCCTGGGTCTCGGCCTCAACGAGGGCGCGTACATGGCGGAGATCGTCCGCGCCGGCATCCAGTCGGTCGACGAGGGGCAGACGGAGGCCGCGCACGCGCTCGGCATGCCGCAGACGAAGACCATGCGTCGCATCGTCCTGCCGCAGGCCATGCGGGTGATCGTGCCGCCGACGGGCAACGAGTTCATCAACATGCTCAAGACCTCCTCGCTGGTCTCGGCCGTGCAGTACACCGAGGTCCTGCGGGCGTCGTCGAACATCGGCAACACGGCCGGTGCCGTCATGGAGATGCTGTTCGTGGCCTCCATCTGGTACCTGGCCCTGACCAGCGTGTTCAGCGTCGGCCAGTACTACCTGGAGCGCCGCTTCGCCCGCGGTTCACTGCGGAGCCTGCCGCCGACCCCGCTGCAGCGCATCCGGACTAACCTGACTATGTTCAAGCGTTCTCCGGAGGCGACGCGATGACCGCCATGGTCAAGGCCGAGGGCGTCCACAAGTCCTACGGCGCAGCCCACATCCTGCGCGGTATCGACCTCGAGGTCGCTCCCCGTGAGGTGTTCTGTCTGGTCGGTCCGTCCGGCTCCGGCAAGTCGACGTTCCTGCGGTGCATCAACCACCTGGAGCGGGTCGACGGCGGCCGGCTGTCCGTCGACGGCCAGCTGGTGGGCTACCGCGAGAAGGGCGACAAGCTCTACGAGCTGAAGGACAGCGAGGTCGCGGCCCAGCGCCGGGACATCGGCATGGTCTTCCAGCGCTTCAACCTGTTCCCGCACATGACGGCCCTGGCCAATGTCATGGAGGCGCCGATCCAGGTGAAGGGCGAGTCGAAGGCCGTCGCCCGCGAGCGGGCCGAGCGGCTGCTCGACCGCGTGGGCCTGGCCGACAAGGCCGGGAACTACCCCACGCAGCTCTCCGGCGGCCAGCAGCAGCGCGTGGCCATCGCCCGCGCGCTGGCGATGGAGCCGAAGCTGATGCTCTTCGACGAGCCGACCTCGGCGCTCGACCCGGAGCTGGTCGGTGACGTCCTCGACGTCATGCGTGACCTCGCCGAGTCGGGCATGACGATGATCGTCGTCACCCACGAGATGGGCTTCGCCCGCGAGGTGGGCGACAACCTCGTGTTCATGGACGGCGGCGTGGTGGTCGAGTCGGGCCACCCGCGCGACGTCCTGGGCAACCCGCAGCACGACCGGACGAAGGCGTTCCTGTCGAAGGTGCTGTAGCACGGCCGTAAGGCGATGGGGCGGTACGGGATTCCCGTATCGCCCCATCGCCGCATCCACGGCCTACTTCAGCGCGAGAAGGAGCGTGTCCGAGGGCGAGGCCCAGACGGCCCGGGCCTCCCCGAACCCGGCGGCGCGAAGGATCTCGGCGTGGCGGCGGGGGGACGGCATGTCGCCGTCGGCGTGCTCGCCGTAGATCTCGAAGCGGCGGGCGGTCGGCCCGGCGAGGACCGGGTCCTTGGCGGCCACGGCCCACCACTCGGCCCAGTCGAGCGCGCCGGCGGCCTTGGCGCGGTCCATGGCGGCGTGGCGGTGGGCGCGTTCGGCGGCGTTGATCCGGGGGGTGGTCTCGTCGATCATGTGGTCGGCGTTCATGAAGACGCCGCCGTCCCGGACGAGGCCGGCGAGCTGCCCGTAGAGCGCGGTGAGCGGCTCGGTGTGCAGCCAGTGCAGCGCGGTGGCGGTGAGCACAGCGTCGTACGAGTCGTGCGGGAGGCGGGTGACCCACTGCGGGTCCTTGAGGTCGGCGGTCACGAAGGTGACGCGCTCGTCGTCGGCGAAGTACCCCTCGGCGATGGCGAGCAGGGCGGGGTCGAGGTCGACGCCGACGCTGGTCGCCTTCGGGAACCTCGTGAGGAGCCGATCCGTGATACTCCCTGTACCGCACGCCAGGTCCAGAACGCGGGGCTCCGGCCCCACCACGGCCTCGACCATGTCGAGCATCACGCGGAACCGCTCCTCGCGGTCCGGCATGTACCACTCCTGCTGTCGGTCCCAGCTCTCCTGCCAGGCCGCCCAGTCGGTTCCGGTAGTAGCCGCGTCCGTCATAGCACTCCCTCACCCTCTTCGTAATACCCTCGAAGGGGAAACATCCATTACCCCCTCCGCACCCGACACTAGACTTCCGCCGTAAGGACTACAAGTGGAACTGGCCTATTACTCGGATTACGCCGTGCGTCTGGTCAACACCGAGGAGCCGGCCCGCAACAAGGACTCCCTGACGTCGGTCGAGGCGGTCCGCGAGCTCTTCGGCGCGGCCTCCCAGATGGCCCGGCGGGTGACGGACGCCGACGTGACGCGCTTCCGTTCGGTACGGACCCGGCTGCGGGCGGTCTTCACCGCGGCGGACGAGGGCGACCACACGGGCGCCGTGGACCTCCTCAACTCCCTCCTCCTGGAGTTCCCCGTCAGCCCGCAGATCTCGGGGCACGACTACCTGGACGACGAGGGGCACCCGCGCTGGCACATGCACCTCGCCGACCACCCCTCGAACGCGACGGCGGGGTACGCGGCCATCGCGGCGATGGGACTCGCGTTCCACCTCACGGAGTTCGGGGCCGACCGGCTCGGGCTCTGCCAGGCGGCGCCGTGCCGCAACGCCTACCTCGACACCTCGACCAACCGCTCCCGCCGCTACTGCTCGGACCGCTGCGCGACCCGCGCGAACGTGGCCGCCTACCGGGCCCGCAAGCGCCTGGAGGCCGAACGGTCCGACGAGACCGGCCTCACCGCGGAGAAGAGCCAGGAGAGCACCACACCGGCCGACCGCTGACGCCCGGGCGTGACGGGCCGGTATCGCGCCCGTACGCGCCCGAGCACCAGCTCGGCGGGCACGGCGCCGAAGACACGGCTGTCGCCCTCGGTGTCCGGATTGTCCCCGAGCACCCACCACCCTCCGCCCTGTCGCTCGATCAGGCGCTTGACGATGAGCAGATCCTGCTGGAGCGGGTGACGCAGCACGGCCACGTTCCCGGGCCGCAGCCGGGCCCCGTACTGCACGAGGAGCTGGTCGCCGTGGAGCAGCGTGGGCACCATGGACACCCCCGTCACCTCGGCGATCCCGAACAGGGGCCCGGCCCCCCGCCCCGCGTCCGTCATCCGGCACCTCCCGATCAGATCGTCGACGTCGTCAACGTCGTCCACTCGTACACGAGTCCCATGGTGACCCTGGACTTTTGTCCTAAGCCCCTGGGGGCGCTCGCGAAAACCGCCTTCTCGGGGAGTAATCTCCCACCTGAGAAGACGATCACGAGGAAGGACAGCTGAATGCTCTCCCGCCTGTTTGCCCCCAAGGTGAAGGTCAGCGCCCACTGCGACCTCCCCTGCGGTGTCTACGACCCGGCCCAGGCCCGGATCGAGGCCGAGTCGGTCAAGGCCGTCCAGGAGAAGTACCAGGCCAACGAGGACGCGCACTTCCGCGCGCGTGCCACGGTCATCAAGGAGCAGCGCGCGGAGCTCGCCAAGCACCACATCTCGGTGCTCTGGAGCGACTACTTCAAGCCCCCGCACTTCGAGAAGTACCCCGAGCTGCACACGCTCATCAACGACACCCTGAAGGCCCTCTCGGCCGCCAAGGCGTCGACGGACCCGAAGACGGGCGAGAAGGCGCTGGAGCTCATCGCCGAGGTCGACCGGATCTTCTGGGAGACGAAGAAGGCCTGATCTTCGATCATGCCGCTTGACCTGCGATTTCTTCGATCGTCTGGTCTACCTGTCCGCACCCGGTCCGCTGGCCGCCGAGAACGGCGTCCATGACGGCCCGGGTGCGGTCTTCTTCGCGGAGGCGTAAGCGGGCGGCCGACACGACGACCAATCACGCCCGTGTCGACTCAGAGATCATCTGCGATCGGCGGTCGATGGACGAACATCCAGCGGTGGCCTTCAAGGTCCTCGGCGCGGTAGAGACGTCCGTGAGGGGTGTCCTCCGGCTCCGAGAGGATGGTGGCACCCGCCTGGGTGGCACGCTCGCAGTGTTCGTCGACGTCGTCGACGAAGACCAGGACGCCGTCGATGACGTAGGGCACGGTCGACCAGGCACGGGCGCGCTCGCAGTGCTCGCGATGCGTCCTCGGGCCTTCGTAGTCCGGGGTGGGGGTGCCCATCATGATGCGACCGCCGCCCGCGATCATTTCGCCGTGCGCCAGTCCGCCATCCTCGTCGAGCATGCGCAGGTGCTCGACGAAGCCGAACGCCTTCGCCAGCCAGTCCATCGCGGCGGGCCCGTCCTCGTAGTCCAGCATCGGCACGACTGCCTGCCGCTCGAAACCGGTGAGGTCCGCCATCACGCCCTCCAGGAGCCGGCCCCCTGATATCAGGCTATGCCGCACCTGGTCGCCGGTCTCGTCGACGACCAGCACAACGTGACCACTGCCTAGACTCGACCCAGGGGCGTCTCAAGGACGGAGGTGACTCCATGCCCGCCATCCTCTTCGTCCGGATCACATCCGGACTCGATGCGCAGGAGTTCGAACGGCGCCTGCTGGAACGGCGGCCCCGTTTCCGTGACGTACCCGGTCTCCTGCAGAAGGTCTACGGCCGCGACAGCGCAACCGGCGACGTGTGCGGCATCTACTTCTTCGAGAGCCAGGAGGCGCTCGACGCGTTCCGGGAGACCGAGCTTGCCCGCACCATCCCCGCCGCGTACGAAGCGGTCGAGGTCCGCCGCGAGGTGTACGAGGTGCTCTATTCACTGCGGCCCGACCGGGGGCCCTTCGCCGAATCCGGCCACGCGGCGGCGTGACCCGCCGATGACCGGCGACGATGGCCCCAAGACCGAGCCCGCGCCAGCCACCACCAGCTGCACGACGACGCAGACGAGTTCGGTCGCGGTCGGCCAGATGATCGCCATGATCGCCGGCTCGGTGCTCACCCTCGTCTTCGCCGCAGTCTCCACCCGCCTGGACAAGACCAAGGTGCGAGCCTCGACCAGCGCCAACGCCACCCAGTCCATGGCCGCTGCCTCCGCCGTCCCCGCCCCCCAGCGCCCCACCGGCATCGGCCTGTTCCAGCTCGCCTACCTCATGGGCGGAGCCCTCGGCCCGTAGCACCGCCCGAAGGGGCCCGACCGGCAATCCCGGTCGGGCCCCTTCGGCGCGCCTACGGCGGTTCCGGCAGGTCCAGGGCGCGGGCGAGTGCGGCGGAGACGGGGGCGGCGTGGTCGGGTAGGTGCTGGGCCGTCCAGGCGGTGGCCAGGTGGAGGAAGTCCGTCAGGTCCCGTTCCGCGCCGGCGAGCAGGCTACGGAGGTGCGCGAGGGGCAGCTCGATCACCGGGCTGTCGTCCCGGTCGACATCGACGGTCAGTCGTGCCACCGTGCCCACGCGTTCGGCGAGCGGCGTGGGGTCGTGTCCGAAGCAGGCCGAGCCGTCGCCGTCGATGACCTCACGCCAGTCGCTTCGCTCGTCCAGCCCGTTGCAGCAGCCAGGCACCAGGGTCGCGCCTGTCGTGGTGTCGGTGACCCGCAGGCCGCCGGCGGCGTAGAGGTGGTCCATGGTGAGGAGTCCGTGCAGGAAGCTTCCGAGCGGATCAGCGGGCCGGGGAGGGCGGTTGTCGACGTCCGGATCGATGTCGTTGCACTCGGCGATACGCATGACGGCCGTGCCGACCTCGGCGGGCGTGAGCGAGCCGCTGAGTGGCAGGAAGCCGTACGCAACGGACTCGGCCACCGGCCAGAGGGCGAAGTCGTCGGAGGGGAAGATCTCCAGGACGGGCTGCATGACGATCACACGGAGAGTGTGCGGCATGCTCGCCCGGTCGGTCCCCGAAGGGTTCCGGGGACCGGGCCCGCCGGGGACTCCAGAGGCGCGGTCATCGGGGTGGGTCCGTCCGGAGGGTGTAGCGGAGTTTGGGGTTCGCGGTGGCGCCCAGGCGGTCGTAGAAGCGGATCGCGCCCTCGTTCCAGGTCGGGGTCTGCCATTGGATGTGCGTGAGGCCGAGTGCGCGGGCCTCCGTGCGCAAGGCGTCGATGAACAGGGGGCCCAGGCCCTGGCCGCGTTGGGTCGGGGAGAGGTAGAGGCAGTCCATGTGGAGGTACTCGGCGCCGTCCCAGGTGGAGAGTTCCGCGGCGCACGTCGCGTAGCCGACGAGGCTGCCGTCGGG
Source organism: Streptomyces sp. NPDC029169 (assembly GCF_055563935.1). Classification (NCBI taxonomy): domain Bacteria; kingdom Bacillati; phylum Actinomycetota; class Actinomycetes; order Kitasatosporales; family Streptomycetaceae; genus Streptomyces; species Streptomyces sp. NPDC029169. The sequence continues at coordinate 530,589 of NZ_JBVHXA010000003.1, read as the reverse complement.
GAGTTCGGCCACCAGGCAGCGCAGGCGGGGTGGTTCGGGCCCGAAGAGGAGGCGGGTCAGGCGGTCCGCGAGGCCCGGGGCCGGGGGTGCGGCCTTCTCGTACGCGGCGTGCTCGGCGGCCAGTTCGGCCACCCGGTCGAGGTCCTCGGGCCGTGCGGGGCGGATGCGTGCCGCGGTCAACGGACGGCCCCCTCGGTGACGTCGGCCGCCCATGCGCGGACACGCTCGGCGGCCGTTCCCGTGCCGTCCAGGATCCGGCGCACGAACGCCTCCCGCTCGCGGGCGAGTACCGCCGCCTCCCAGACGCAGGGGGCGAGACCGCTCCGGCCCGGGCGCAGCTCCTCCGGGCGCCCCGCCGGGCCCGTCCAGATCGCCAGCTCGGACATATGGCCCTCGATCCAGCTGTGGACGAGCACGTAGTCCCCGTCGCCGCCCGCGTGCAGGATCACGACCGCGAGCCCCAGCGCGCCGGCGTGCCCGCCGAGTGCCAGCTGGTCCGCCGCTATCCGCAGGGCGGGCGCGAGTTCGGCCTCCCCGACCGTACGGCCGGGCGCCTCGATCGCGTACACCTTCACGAGCTGCCCGCCGGCCTCCCGCGTTCCCCACGCGCGGGCGGTCCGGGTGTGATGCCCGTCCGCCAGCGCCATCAGCGCCGCCTCGTCCACAAGATCCGTCATGCCGTCATCATGCCCGGCCCCACTGACATCCCATGCCGGCCGAGCCACTGCCGGTACGGCGCCGCCCGCAGCGCCGCCTCCCGGTAGGCCGCCGAGAGTTCGGCGTACAGCGGGTCGAGCAGCGCTGCCTCCCGGGCGTACAGCAGCAGACGTACCGCCAGGGGGTCGCCCCGCAGCGGCCGGATCTCCAGGTCCTCGCGTGGCAACGATGTCGGCTGGCAGGGTGCCACGGCCTCACCGAGGACGATCAGGGACGCCGCCGTGTGGTAATCGCCGTGCAACAGCGGCGGACTGATGCCCGCCTCGGCCAGGACGCGCCGCAGACCGTCCCACTCGCCGTCCACCGTCGGGTCGACCATCCAGCGGTCCTGGGCGAGGTCGGTCAGCTCCACGACGGGCCGCGCGGCGGCCGGATGGTCCCGGGCCATCGCGACGAACTGCGGCTCCCGTTCGACCAGCACCCGCGCCTGGAGGCCGTGCGGCACCCGCAGCGGGCAGCCCTCGACCTCGTGGACGAAGGCCACGTCCAGTTGGCCCGCCGCGACCGACCGCAGCAGGGCGTGGGCGGAGACGTCCATGTGGAGCGCGATGTCGGTGCCGGGGAGCCCCTGGCGCAGCCGGCGCAGCCACCCCGGCAGGGCTCTGCTCGCGGTCGAACCGACCCGCAGCCGTGGCCCGTCGGCGCGGGCCGCCGCGGCCCTGGTCTCACTGACCAGCGTGGCCATCTGGTCGACCAGCGGCCGGGCCCGGCTGAGCACCGACCGGCCGAGCGGTGTGGGCCGGCAGCCGGTGCGGCCGCGGGCGAAGAGCTCCGCGCCCAGGCAGTTCTCGATCCGGCGCAGCTGTGTCGTCAACGAGGGCTGGCTCATGCCGAGTTGCCGTGCTGCCTTGTGCAGACTGCCCGTCTCCGCGATGGCGCAGAGCACGCGCAGATGCCTCACCTCCAGCTCCATACCCCGAGGGTAGGGCGGCACCAGGTGTCGCACCAGACACCCTCGTCTCGCCAATTCCCTTTGAATCGGAGGGAGTTAAGAGATTCGGTTGGGGGTGATGTCTTCGTGCTATCGCCTGCTGCCATCATCCGCCCAGGCCCCGGCTCCCCCGACACTCTCTCCAACCGACCAGGAGGAGCCCCCCCATGAGACACCCCAAGGTCCTCACCGCCTCGCTCGCCGCGACCCTCGGCCTCGGCCTCGCCGCCGCACTCGGCGCCGCACCGACCGCCCAGGCCGCGCCCACTCCCGCCGCGTACGCGGCCTACGCCGGGTCCGCCGAGGACGCCAGGGCGACCAAGGCGTTCCAGGAAGCCGTCATGAAGTCCGTGGCGAAGAAGCGCGCCGCCAATCCTGGCGCCGCCGCCGTCACCGTCGTCTACAGCGCCGCCAACGCCCCGAGCTTCCGCACCCAGATCGCCCAGAGCACCCAGATATGGAACAGCTCGGTGGTCAACGTACGGCTGGTGGAGGGCAGCAACCCGGACTTCCGCTACTACGAGGGCAATGACTCGCGCGGCTCGTACGCCAGCACCGACGGTCATGGAAACGGCTACATCTTCCTCGACTACCGGCAGAACCAGCAGTACAACTCCACCCGCGTCACCGCCCACGAGACCGGGCACGTCCTCGGCCTCCCCGACCACTACTCGGGCCCGTGCAGCGAGCTGATGTCCGGCGGCGGCCCGGGCACCTCCTGCCAGAACGCCCAGCCCAACGCCCAGGAGCGGGCACGCGTCGACCAGCTGTGGCGCTACGGCCTCGCCTCGGCCGTCAAGACCTTCTGAGGCCGTCGAAGCCGCGCCCGGGTGGGGCGGACGGTCACGGCCGTCCGCCCCGCCGTACGCGCCGAGGGCGAACATCCTTGGATCCGGGGCGTGTTGTGTGAATGCTGGGAGGACACATCCCGGATCCCGGAGGCGTCCCATGACCGCCGAGCACGAGAAGTCCCTGTACGAGGCCGTGGGCGGTGGCGACGGGCTGCGCCGGCTCTCCGAGACGTTCTACGAGTCGGTCCTCGCCGACCCCCTCCTCGCACCGGTCTTCGCCGGCTTCACCCCCGCCCATGTCGAGCATGTCGCCGTATGGCTGGCGGAGGTGTTCTCGGGGCCCGCCGCCTTCACGGCGGAGCTGGGCGGGCATCAGGCGCTGCTCCGCGCCCATCTCGGGCTCGGCATCACCGAGGAGCAGCGGCTGCGCTGGATGGAGCTGATGACGGCGGCGGTGGAGGAGGAGCTGCCGGGCGACGAGCTGCTGCGCCGCCGGGTGGTGGAGTACTTCGACTGGGGGACGCGGATCGCCAAGGACGTCTCGGCCTCGGCGCCGGGCACGGATCTCGGCGAACCCGGTCCCACTCCGCGCTGGGGCTGGAACGGCCTCGCCTGATCGTCGTCGTACGCACAGCCGCTGAGTGACGTGGCCTACGTCAGGTCATGGGCCGGCGCCCCGCGGCCCCCGCCCACCCCCTCAGGCCGTCTGGAGCGGGCGGCGGCCGAACGTCGCCCCCGGCGGCAGCTGGCGCCTCACCCGGTCGAGCGCCTCCTCGAAGTCGCCGCCCGCGATGCCCGACTCGAAGGCCGCGCCGCCGTAGTGCAGCGTCAGGCTCAGGTCCGCGCGCTCACCGAGCGTCAGCAGGCAGCTGAGGGTGGCCTGCTGCGTGGCACCGTCCACGACGACGGGGAGCGGCAGGTCCCACTCCAGGACGCACCCGGTGAGCGTCTCTCCGCCCTCCTCCGCGCGCAGGGCGGCGAAACCCGGGCCCGTGTACTCGACTCCCCTGATGCGGGCGGACACCTGCTGTCCGTCCACCGTGATCACGATCGCTTCCGCGCCGCTGCGGTCCCGGTACCAGCCGGTCCACACTTCCGTCGACTCCGATGACATGCGCGGACTGTAGCGGTCTGACCGGCTCCTTCGCGCGGCCGGTCACCCTGTGGCCGGACTTCTCCCGGTCTCGTCGTTCTTGCCGGTCACGTGCGTGCTAGCGGCTTCCGTTCCGTCCTCGGGAGGGGTGTCCTCGGCGGCGTCCGGAGGGGACCCTTCCGCGCCGTCGCCCCCAACGCCCCCCACGCCCCCATCGGCGCCCTCGGGCCGGACATACAGCGGGCACCGCGGGTTCCGGCACGGCTGTACTTCCCACTCCGGCACCCAGGCCCCCAGGACCTTGTGCCGCTTCGCGACGGTCTCCAGGGGCTGTCCGCAGGCCGGGCACGTGGGCGTAGCCTGCGGGTCCCGGGTCGTACGCGGGGTCTCGCTGCCCATACCTCCCAGGGTAGGGCGCGCCCCAGGTCACCGCTTCCTGGTGTACGTCCGGACGAGCACCCCGTTGTCAAAGGTCCGCACCTCGCCCAGTTCGAAGTCACGGGGCTCGAAGTCCGCGCCGAACATCGGCATGCCGGAGCCGTAGACCTGCGGGTACGTCTTGATGATCAGCTCGTCGATCTCCTCGATGAGCTCGCCGGCGATCGTGGAACCGCCGCAGAGCCAGATGTCGAGCGGGCTGTCCTCGGCCTTGAGCTCCCGGACGCGGCCGACGAGGTCGTCGGCGATCAGCTCGACGTTCGGGTCGGGCGACTCGGCGAGCGAGCGGGTCGCGACGACTTCCCGCAGGTGGGCGTACGGGCTGGTGACGCCGATGTCCAGGGCGAGCTTGTACGAGTTCAGGCCCTGGATGACGGTGTCGAAGTGCTTGTTGTCGGCGTCGATCCCGAGCGGGACACGCCCTTGGGCCGGGATCGTCTCCGGGTACTCGCCCGCCATGAACTCCAGGTACTCCCCCTCGGTGTACTTGAACATCGACGCGGCGTCGCCCTGGGGGTCGCCGATGAAGCCGTCGATGGTGCAGGCGATGTAGTAGGTGAGCTTGCGCAAACCGTGTCCTCTTCTTCGGGAAGGCGGGCCGCCGGTGCAACCACGACAGTTATAGTGCTTCACGTGTAGTGGTTGCGCAAGCCCTATTTTCGAAGAGTTCGAAGAGAACGAAGAACACGCACGGATGGAGCCCGAAGTGGCGAGAAACCCGGAACGCCGTACGGCCCTGCTCGACGCGGCCATCGAGGTACTCGCGGACGAAGGCGCCCGCGGGCTGACCTTCCGGGCGGTGGACGCCCGGGCGGGTGTCCCCATGGGAACCTCGTCCAACTACTTCCCCGACCGGGACCAGCTGCTCTCTCAGGTCGCGGACCGGATCTTCGTCCGGCTGACCCCGGAGCCGGGTTCCCTGGACACGGCCATGACGCCCGAGCCCAGTCGCGAGCTCGTCGTCGAGCTGATGCGCTGGCTGGCCCGGCGGATGGCCGCCGAGCGCCCCTGCTATCTGGGCCTCTTCGAGCTCCGCCTGGAGGCCACCCGCCGCCCGGAGCTGCGCACGCAGCTCACCAAAGTGCTGCGCACCGATCTCGACTTCAACATCCGCCTGCACATCGAGTCGGGCATGCCGGGCGACGCGGACACGGTCCGGCTGCTCTACTTCGCCTTGACCGGGCTGCTCTTCGACCACTTCACGGTCCCCGGGCTCCACGGCGACCGCGAACTGGACGACCTCATCGAGACGGTGGTCAGCCGGATCGTGCCGGAGGACTGACCGTGCCGGAGGACTGACCGCGCAGGAGAACCGATCGTGCCCGAAGGCCGGCCGGTCATCGTGTCCGGCGCGTCACGAACTCCGCCAGGGCCAGCAGGTCCCCGGCCGCCGCCAGGTCCGGAACCGCGCGGGAGAGCTGCTGCACCGCCCCGGCCATCCGGTCGGCCGCGTGGGTCTGCGCCCAGTCCCGGCCTCCCGCCCGCTCGACCGCGTCCGCCGCCGCCCGGACGGCCGGGGCGTCGAGTTCCTTACGGGCGTACAGCTCGGCCAGCTCCGCCCCCGCCGCGGTCCCCGAGGCGAGGGCCGCTACCACCGGCAGCGACTTCTTGTGGGCGACGAGATCCGCACCGGCAGGCTTGCCCGTGCGCTCCGGGTCGCCCCAGATGCCGATCAGGTCGTCGATGAGCTGGAACGCGAGCCCGGCCTCCCGGCCGAACGCGTCCATCGCCGCGACCTCCTCCTCCCCCGCGCCCGCGTACAGCGCGCCCAGGGCGCAGGCGCAGCCCAGCAGGGCGCCCGTCTTGGCGGTGGCCATCGCCATGCACTCGTCCACGCTCACCTCGTGCGGTCCGCGCTGCTCGAAGGCGCAGTCCGCCTGCTGGCCGGCGCAGAGCTCGATGACGCAGGCGGCGAGCCGGGCCGAGGCGGCGGCCGAGGCCGGGTGGCCGTCCTCGGCGAGCATCCGCAGCGCGAGCGCGAGCATGGCGTCGCCTGCCATCAGTGCGTCGGGGATGCCGAACACCGTCCAGGCCGTGGGCCGGTGCCGGCGGGTCGGGTCCTCGTCCATGATGTCGTCGTGGAGCAACGTGAAGTTGTGCGCGAGCTCCACCGCGGTGGCGGCCCGCACCGCGGTCGCCGGGTCACCGCCGAGCGCGCGGGCGGCGGCGAGCACCAGCGCGGGCCGGATCGCCTTGCCCGCCTGCCCGGCGGCCGGGGAGCCGTCGGCCCGCTCCCAGCCGAAGTGGTACATCGCCACTCTCCGTATGGAGCCCGGCAACGACTCGACGGTCGACCGCAGTTGGGGCTGGACGACCGTCCGCGTCTGGTCCAGGAGTGCCACGGCACCCTGGGGGCCGGCCCCGTCGGCCACGGCATCCGCCCGGGTCATGGTCACGTAACTTCCCCCCTCTTTCCTGAGGCTCTTGGCGTGTGGGGTCGTGACGGGGGACGGTCGGCGCGGCCCCCCGTCACGATCACCGGGCGGGCGGGTCAGCGCCAGCGGCTCACCTCCACGTTCTCCAGGACCCCCAGCGCGTCGGGCACGAGGATCGCCGCCGAGTAGTAGGCCGTGACCAGGTAGGAGATGATCGCCTGCTCGTCGATGCCCATGAAGCGCACGGAGAGGCTGGGCTCGATCTCGTCAGGGAGGCCCGTCTGGTGCAGGCCGATCACGCCCTGGTCGGACTCGCCCGTACGCATACAGATGATCGACGTGGTGCGGGCGTCCGAGACCGGGATCTTGTTGCACGGGTAGATCGGGACACCGCGCCAGGTCGGGATCCGGTTGCCGTTGATCTCGATGGACTCGGGGACGAGTCCCCGCCGGTTGCACTCGCGGCCGAAGGCGGCGATGGCGCGCGGGTGGGCGAGGAACATCTTCGAACCCCGGCGGCGCGAGAGGAGTTCGTCCATGTCGTCCGGGCTGGGCACACCGTCGTGGGGCTGGAGGCGCTGTCCGTAGTCGCAGTTGGAGAGCAGGCCGAACTCGCGGTTGTTGATCAGCTCGTGCTCCTGGCGCTCGCGCAGCGCCTCGACCGTGAGCCGCAACTGCTGCTCGGTCTGGTTCATCGGCTGGTTGTAGAGGTCGGCGACGCGGCTGTGGACCTTCAGGACCGTCTGCGCCACCGACAGCTCGTACTCGCGCGGCGAGGCGTCGTAGTCCACGTACGTGTGCGGGACGAGCGCCTCCCCGACGTGGCCGGCGGAGAGGTCGATCGCGGCCTCGCCGTAGTTGTTGGTGCGCTGGTGGGGCAGTGCGGCGACGCCCGCGAGATGCTCGGCGAGCGAGGTGGCCCGTTCGGCGAGGTTGCGCACGTCGTCGCGGGTCAGCTCGAGGACGGTGCAGGCGGTGGCCGCGCGGGCGGTCCACTCCCACGTGCCGTCCGGGTGGGTCAACGCGCTGTCGCCGAAGTGCGCGCCGTCGGCGAGGACTCCGAGGACCGCCTCGTCGCCGTACGGCCCCTCGCCGATCTGCTCGATCTTGCCGTGCGCCAGGAGGTGGACGCGGTCGGTGGGCTCGCCCGCGGTGGCGATCACCTCTCCTGGCGCGTACTCCCGCTGGCGGCAGCGCGACGCGAGCTCGGCGAGGGCCTCCTCGTCCCCGTAGCCGCGCAGCGCGGGGAGTTCGCCGAGCTCCGCGGGGATGACGGCGACGCGCTCACCGGTCTGGACGAAGGTGACGCGGCCGTCCCCCACGGAGTAGCTGAGCCTCCGGTTCACCCGGTAGGTACCGCCCTGCACCTGCACCCACGGCAGCATCCGCAGGAGCCACCGGGAGGTGATCTCCTGCATCTGCGGCGCCGACTTGGTGGTGGTCGCCAGGTTCCGCGCGGCGGCGGTACCGAGACTCTGCTGCGGGCCTGTCTGTTCCGCGCGGACCTCGTCGCCAACCGAACCTACGGACATGGAACTCCCTCTCGATGTGAATGACCTGCGAGAGGAAGCCTTTCAGCACGGAGAGTGGGCGCGCCATTACACAAATGAGTGGGAGTGATCGGGCTCCGGCTGGGCATGTCACCCGGTTTCCACTCGAACAGCCCTGCCCCGACCACCCGATGCGCCGTGTCCGGATCGGCTCGCACACGGTCCGAACGGATGGCCGCGGAGCCGGTTGCTCCGCTACTCCGGTGGTCCGGGTACATCGGTTCCTGTCCCGTTCCGCTCATCCCGTCATCCCGTCATCCCGTCAACCCGAAGGAGGCGGTCATGGCCCCACCCATGTCCGCGAGCAGGTTCCTCGACGCGCTGCGCGACGAGGGCCTCTCGGTCGTGCAGGTCGGCGACTGGCGTACGCACAACCGCAACCACAAGGGCCCGTGGGGTCCGGTCCACGGCGTGATGATCCACCACACGGTCACCCGCGGCACGGAGAACACGGTACGGATCTGCCGGGAGGGCCACTCGTCCCTGCCCGGGCCGCTCTGCCACGGCGTGATCGCCAAGGACGGCACGGTCCATCTCGTCGGCTACGGCCGCGCCAACCACGCGGGGGCCGGGGACGACGAGGTCCTGCGGGCGGTCATCGCGGAGCAGGGCCTCCCGCCGGACAACGAGGCCACGACGGACGGCAACCGGCACTTCTACGGGTTCGAGTGCGAGAACCTCGGCGACGGGGAGGACCCGTGGCCGAAGGTCCAGCTGGAGGCCATCGAGAAGGCGGCGGCGGCGCTCTGCCGGGTGCACGGCTGGACCCAGCGCTCCGTGATCGGCCACCTGGAGTGGCAGCCGGGGAAGGTCGACCCGCGCGGCTTCACGATGGCCTCGATGCGCGAGCGGATCGGGGAGCGACTGCGGTAGGGGTACGGGGGGCCGGGGAGAGGCCGGGGCCGACAATGGGCGGGTGACCACGTTCGACCTCGCTCTGTCCCGGCTGCAGCCCCGGCTCCCGTCCCCCCTGGAGCCGGTCGAGGACGAGCGCTTCGCACGACGCGGACTGCGGCTGCTGCTCAAGCGGGACGACCTGATCCATCCGGACCTGCCGGGCAACAAGTGGCGGAAGCTGGCGCTCAATCTGCGGGCGGCCGACAGCCGTCCGGTGCTGACCTTCGGCGGCGCGTACTCCAACCATCTGCGGGCGACGGCCGCCGCCGGGCGCCTGTTGGACTTCGAGACGATCGGGGTCGTCCGGGGGCAGGAGCTGGCCGACGGCCCGCTGAACCCCTCGCTGGCGCGGTGCGCGGCGGACGGGATGCGGCTGGTGTTCGTGGACCGTTCCACGTACCGGGCGAAGACGGACCCTGAGGTGCTGGCGGGGCTGCTCGCGGGGTCCCCTTCGGGGACGTACGTCGTTCCCGAAGGCGGCAGCAACGCGCTCGCCGTCGAGGGCTGTACGGAGCTCGGCCGCGAGCTGCGCGGGGTTGCGGACGTGGTCGCCGTCGCCTGCGGCACCGGAGGCACGCTGGCGGGCCTGGCGGCGGGCCTCGGCCCCGGGCAGCGGGCGCTCGGCATCCCGGTCCTCAAGGGCGGCTTCCTGGCCGAGGAGATACGCGCCCTCCAACGCGCCGCCTTCGGCGGTCCCCGGGGCGACTGGAGCCTCGACGAGCGCTTCCACGGCGGCGGTTACGCCCGTACGACCCCGGCCCTCGACGCGTTCGCCCAGGACTTCGAGGCGCGGCATGGACTCGCCATCGAGCGACTGTATGTCGCCAAAATGCTCCACGGCCTTGTCACCCTCGCCGAGGAGGGCGCGTTCCCCCCAGGCACGACGATCGCGGCGGTCATCACGGGCACCCCGTCCTGAGGAGCCCCACACCACGGACGCGGTCGCCTGCCCCCGACCTAGCGCACGCGCGCGTGCCCGCCCGCCGGCCTCAGCCCGTCTCCTCGCGGTAGGCCGCCGCTTCCTCCAGGTCGAGGCGGCGGAGCAGGGTGCGGAGCATTTCGTCGTCGATGCGGCGGGCGTCGCGGAGGCGGACGAAGACCTCGCGTTCGGCTTCGATCATTTCGCGGGCGAGGCGGCGGTAGGTGTCGTCGGCCGTCTCGCCCGTGATCGCGTTGACCGCGCCGAGGCGCTCCCACACTGCGTTGCGGCGCCGTTCGAGGACCGTGCGGAGGCGGTCGGCCAGGGGCTGGGGCAGGGTGTTGCGCTCGTCGCTCAGGAGGGCGTCGAGGCGCTGCTCCGCGGCCCGGGACGCCTCGCTCTGGGCCTGGGCCTCCGCCAGGGTCTCCTGGTACGCGTCGCGGCCGGGGAGGTTCAGGAGCCGGATCAGCGGCGGCAGGGTGAGGCCCTGGACCACCAGCGTCCCGATCACCGTGGTGAAGGTGAGGAAGAGGACGAGGTTGCGGGCGGGGAACTCCACCCCGTCCGTCATCACCGGGATCGAGAAGGCGATGGCGAGGGAGACCACACCCCGCATACCGGCCCAGCCGACGATCAGCGGCGCCTTCCAGTCCACCCCCGGCTCCCGTTCCCTGATCCGCTGCGACATCCAGCGCGGCAGGAAGGTGGCCGGGTAGACCCAGACGAAGCGCACGACGACCACGGCCACGAAGACCCCCACGGCGTACCAGACCGCCTCGCCGATCCCGTACCGCCCGAGGCCCTGGACGACGTACGGCAGCTGCAGTCCGATCAGGGCGAAGACGGCGGACTCCAGGATGAAGGCGACCATCCTCCACACGGCCGCCTCCTGGAGGCGGGTCGCGAAGTCCACCTGCCAGTTGCGGTGCCCGAGGAAGAGGCCGACGACGACCACGGCGAGGACTCCGGAGGCGCCGACCTCCTCCGCCGCCGCGTAGGCGGCGAAGGGGATGAGGAGCGAGAGGGTGTTCTGGAGCAGGGCCTCGCCGAGCCGGAGGCGCAGCCAGTGGATGGGGACCATCAGGACGAGGCCGACGCCGATCCCGCCGATCGCCGCGAGCGCGAACTCGCCGAGGCCGCCCGCCCAGCCGATGCCCTCCCCGACCGCCGCGGCGAGCGCCACCTTGAAGGCCGTGATCGCGGTGGCATCGTTCACCAGGGACTCGCCCTGGAGGATGGTGGTGATCCGGTTCGGCAGCCCCAGCCTGCGGGCGATCGCCGTCGCCGCGACAGCGTCCGGCGGCGCGACCACCGCGCCGAGCACGAGCGCCGCGGTCAGCGGCAGGTCCGGGACGAGGACGTACGCGAGCCAGCCGACCGCCACGGTGGCGAAGAGGACGTACCCGACCGACAGCAGCGCGACGGGCCGGATGTTGGCCCGCAGATCGAGGTACGAGGAGTCCACCGCCGCCGTGTAGAGGAGCGGGGGCAGGATGAGCGGCAGGACGATGTGCGGGTCGAGGGTGTAGTCCGGGACGCCGGGGACGTACGCGGCGGCGAGGCCGACGGCCACCAGGAGCAGCGGCGCCGGCACCGGAGTCCTGCGGGCCAGGCCCGCCACCGCGGCGCTCGCCGCGACCAGCCCGACCAGCTGCAGTGCGTCCATCCTTCGGCCCCGTCCCCGGCTCGTCCGACCACGTAACCTGGCCATCATGAGCGAGTGCCTGCACGTTGCCGAAATGCCGCGCCCCGAACCGGCGCCGGTGACCGACACCTGCCCCGAGTGCCTGGCGGACGGCACCCACCCCGTCCAACTGCGGCTCTGTCTCAGCTGTGGTCACGTGGGATGCTGCGACTCCTCGTCGGGGCGGCACGCCACCGGGCACTTCTCGACCACCGGCCACCCGGTGATGCGGACCTTCGAACCGAACGAGCGCTGGCGGTGGTGCTTCGTGGACGGTTCGATCGTCTGACGGCTGGGTACGACAATCCTCCGCTGACCGCTCGCAATTGGGACCCGCAGACCCCTAGCCACTGTCCGTACTCATGGCCTTACCATGAGTGACAGACGGGGGCGGGGTCCCGACCGGGACCCACGGCGACAGGGCAGCATGGATCGCGATAGCGTCACCGCGGATCGCGCAACCGACTGCGCACCGCCCGGTTCGGGGGGCTTTCTCCCCCGGGCCCCGAATGAGCTTGTGCCACCTTGGAGGTGAGGGTGTCCCAGATCGCAGGCGAGCCCGGGTCCCAGGACTTCGTGGAAGTCCGGCTGCCCGCTGCGGGTGCCTACCTGTCCGTGCTGCGTACGGCCACGGCCGGCCTCGCGGCACGCTTGGACTTCACCCTCGACGAGATCGAGGACTTGCGGATCGCGGTCGACGAGGCGTGCGCCATCCTGCTCCAGCAGGCCGTGCCGGGGTCCGTCCTCAGCTGTGTCTTCCGCCTGGTCGACGACTCGCTCGACGTGACCGTGTCGGCGCCGACGACGGACGGGCGGGCACCGGAACGGGACACCTTCGCCTGGACGGTGCTCTCCGCGCTGGCCGGGAAGGTCGAGTCGTCCGTCGCGGACGACAAGACGGTCTCCATCAGCCTGTACAAACAGCGCGGCGCGGGGCCAGGCCCGGCGTGAGGAGCGGGGACGCGACGGCCGGCATCCCTGAGCAGCAGGCGCGGCCGCATCCGGAGGTCGAGGTCGAGGTCGCTACGGAGCAGGCGGTCCAGATGAGCGAGCACGAGCAGCACAGCAAGGTCCCCGAGGGAGCCGAGGATGCCCTGGAGCCCGAGGAGTCCCCGAAGGACCAGGGTTCGGAGGTCCACCGGCTGGCCGGGGAGTCCGGGCCTTCCGGGGGTTCCGAGCCGCGGGAGACTCCGGATCCGCACGACCGGAGCGGGGCGCGCGCGCTCTTCGTCGAGCTGCGCAAGCTCCCGGAGGGGTCTCCGGAGAAGGCGGAGCTGCGCAATCAGCTGGTGCGGATGCACCTCCCGCTGGTCGAGCACCTGGCCCGGCGGTTCCGTAACCGGGGCGAGCCGCTCGACGACCTGACGCAGGTCGCGACGATCGGTCTGATCAAGTCGGTGGACCGCTTCGACCCGGAGCGGGGCGTCGAGTTCTCCACGTACGCGACGCCGACGGTCGTGGGCGAGATCAAGCGGCACTTCCGGGACAAGGGCTGGGCGGTGCGCGTGCCGCGTCGGCTCCAGGAGCTGCGGCTCTCGCTGACGACGGCGACGGCAGAGCTGTCCCAGCTGCACGGCCGCTCCCCGACGGTCCACGAGCTCGCGGAGCGGCTCGGGATCTCCGAGGAGGAGGTCCTGGAGGGCCTGGAGTCGGCGAACGCCTACTCGACGCTCTCCCTGGACGTGCCGGACACGGACGACGAGTCCCCGGCGGTCGCGGACACGCTCGGTGCGGAGGACGAGGCCCTGGAGGGGGTCGAGTACCGGGAGTCGCTCAAGCCGCTGCTCGAGGACCTGCCGCCCCGGGAGAAGCGGATCCTGCTGCTGCGGTTCTTCGGCAACATGACCCAGTCGCAGATCGCGCAGGAGGTCGGCATCTCGCAGATGCACGTCTCCCGCCTGCTGGCCCGCACGCTGGCCCAGCTTCGGGAGAAGCTACTCGTCGAGGAGTAGTCGAGGAGGAGAAGCCGTTACGCCTCGCCGCGGCGGCCGATGCCCAGGGCCTCGGTCGTCGCGGGGTTCACCAGGAGCACCAGCCCGGTGACGGCGAGGACGCCGAGGGCGATACCGGCCGGGATCATGGCGCTGTTCGCCTGGAGGAGCTGCCAGGCGACCGGCAGGGCCAGGATCTGGGTGATGATCGCCGGCCCTCGGCTCCAGGAGCGGCGCAGCAGCAGTCCGCGTGCCGCCGCCCCCGGGATGAGTCCGAGCGCGATCAGGGTCGCCCCGCCCATGAGGGCTTGCGTCAGGCCGTCGGGGTCGCCGGTGAGCGCGCTCACGAGCACGTACACGCCCCCGATCATCAGCGCGAGGGCTTCGATTCCGGCCACCGCGGCCGCCGCGGTCAACCGGGCGGGGCGGGGAGTCTGCTCCGTACTGCTCATACGAGGCAGGGTAGCCGGGGCCGCTTCCTGGGCTGTCCGGCAGGTGGCCGCGACTGGGCTCCGGTACCGCCGGGTAGGTACGCTGGCGGCCATGCGCGCACTTCTTGTGGTCAATCCGGCAGCCACCACCACCAGTGCCCGCACGCGTGACGTCCTCATCCACGCCCTCGCGAGCGAGATGAAGCTGGAGGCCGTCACCACCGAGTACCGCGGGCACGCCCGCGACCTCGGCCGCCGGGCCGCCGAGTCCGAGGACATCGAGCTGGTCGTCGCCCTCGGCGGTGACGGGACGGTGAACGAGGTCGTCAACGGACTCCTCCACGGCGGGCCGGATCCGGACCGGCTTCCGGGTCTCGCGGTCGTCCCCGGCGGCTCCACCAATGTCTTCGCCCGCGCGCTCGGACTGCCCAACGACGCCGTCGAGGCGACGGGCGCGCTGCTCGACGCGCTCCGTGAGCGCCGTGCACGCACAGTGAGCCTCGGGCTCGCGTCCGGCACGCCGGGGACGGAGGACGAGGCCGTCCCGGCCCGCTGGTTCACGTTCTGCGCCGGGTTCGGTTTCGACGCCAGTGTCATCGGGCGAGTCGAACAGCAGCGGGAGCGCGGCAAGAGATCCACACACGCGCTCTACCTCCGGCAGGTGGTCCGCCAGTTCCTGGACGAGCCGAACCGCCGGCACGGCACGATCACCCTGGAGCGCCCGGGCGAGGCCCCGGTCGAGGACCTGGTCCTGTCCATAATCTGCAACACCTCTCCCTGGACCTACCTGGGCAATCGTCCGGTGTACGCGTCTCCGGAGGCCTCGTTCGAGACGGCCCTCGACGTCCTCGGACTGAGCCGGCTCTCGACCCCCGCGGTGGCCCGCTACGCCACCCAGCTGCTCACCTCCACGCCGGAGCGCGGCCCGAAGGGCAAGCACGCCCTGTCTCTGCACGACCTGACCGACTTCACCTTGCATTCGAAGGTTCCGCTCCCGCTCCAGATGGACGGAGACCACCTCGGACTGCGTACGAGCGTGACGTTCACAGGCGTACGCCGTGCACTGCGTGTGATTGTGTGAGTGGAAGGGCCGAAAGTCCTTTCACTCGAACGTTTAGGCTGCCATCCACCCCATAGAAGTACGGCTGTGACCTAGCCGACACCGAGGAATCAAAAAAAACTTTCCGGAAGGGGTTGTATCCCGTGCCGGGGTTTGGGAGTCTCTTCTTGGCGATCGGGACGGCCCGCAAGACCGGCCTCCACTGAGAGCCAGAACCCCTCCTCAGTCCAAGGACCACACCAGTTCATCTGGCAGTCGGCCCTTCACTTACGGGGGGATTCGTGAAAGCGTTCACATTCACAAGCAACCCGCACGTAACCAAGAGAGGTAGCAGCCATGGACTGGCGTCACAACGCCGTTTGTCGTGAGGAAGACCCCGAGCTGTTCTTCCCCATCGGCAACACCGGTCCTGCGCTGCTGCAGATCGAGGAAGCCAAGGCCGTCTGCCGCCGCTGCCCCGTCATGGAGCAGTGCCTGCAGTGGGCGCTCGAGTCCGGCCAGGACTCCGGCGTCTGGGGTGGCCTCAGCGAGGACGAGCGCCGTGCGATGAAGCGCCGCGCCGCTCGCAACCGGGCGCGCAACGCCAGCGCCTGAACACCCTGACAAGCCTGAGGCAAGCGGCGCGTACATCGCGTACGCAATCACCGCCCCCGAGCCGCAGCGCGCAGCAGTAACCCACAGCATTCGAGCCCCGGACCGATCTCCTTCGGTCCGGGGCTCGCTGCTGTGAACGGCTGGACTCGCTGCTGTCCACCGATGGACCCGGGGCTACTTCTGGGACTGTACGGGGATGTCGAGGACGACCCTCGTCCCGCGCTCCGCGCCGGGCTGCATGTCGAACGTGCCGCCCAACTCCCCCTCCACCAGCGTCCGTACGATCTGCAGGCCGAGGTTGCCCGCGCGCTGCGGGTCGAAGCCCTCCGGCAGACCGCGGCCGTCGTCCTTGACCGTGATCAGCAGCCGAGCGTCGGCCCGGGGTTCGCCGCGGACGGCCGTGACCTCGACCGTGCCCTGCTCGCCCGGCGCGAAGGCGTGCTCCAGCGCGTTCTGGAGGATCTCGGTGAGGACCATGGAGAGCGGGGTGGCGACCTCGGCGTCGAGGATGCCGAAGCGGCCGTTGCGCCGGCAGGTCACCTTGCCCGGGGAGATCTCGGCGACCATCGCGATCACGCGGTCGGCGATCTCGTCGAACTCCACTCGCTCGTCCAGGTTCTGGGACAGCGTCTCATGCACGATGGCGATCGAACCGACCCTGCGTACGGCCTCGTTGAGGGCCTCGCGCCCCTGGTCGGAGTCCATTCGGCGGGCCTGGAGGCGCAGCAGCGCGGCCACGGTCTGGAGGTTGTTCTTCACCCGGTGGTGGATCTCCCGGATAGTGGCGTCCTTGGTGATCAACTCGCGCTCGCGGCGCCGCAGTTCGGTGACGTCGCGGAGCAGGACGAGCGAACCGATGCGGGTGCCCTTGGGCTTGAGCGGGATCGCCCGGAGCTGGATCACCCCGCCGCTGCCCTCGACCTCGGCCTCGCGCGGGGCGTAGCCGGAGGCCAGTTTGACCAGGGCCTCGTCGACGGGGCCGCGGGAGGGAGCGAGTTCGGCGGTGATCTGGCCGAGGTGCTGGCCGACGAGATCGGCCGCGAGCCCGAGGCGGTGGTACGCGGAGAGGGCGTTGGGCGAGGCGTACTGGACGATGCCGTCGGCGTCGAGGCGGATCAGTCCGTCGCCGGCCCGGGGCGAGGAGTCCATGTCGGTCGCTTCCCCGGGGAAGGGGAAGGTGCCGGCGGCGATCATCTGGGCCAGGTCGGAGGCGGACTGGAGGTAGGTGAGCTCCAGGCGGGACGGGGTCCGCACGGTGAGCAGGTTGGTGTTGCGGGCGATGACGCCGAGGACGCGGCCCTCGCGGCGTACGGGGATGGACTCGACCCGCACCGGGACCTCCTCGCGCCACTCGGGGTCGCCCTCGCGCACGATCCGGCCCTCGTCGAGGGCGGCGTCGAGCAGCGGGCGGCGGCCGCGCGGGACGAGGTGGCCGACCATGTCGTCCTGGTAGGAGGTCGGGCCGGTGTTGGGCCGCATCTGGGCCACGGACACATAGCGGGTGCCGTCCAGGGTGGGGACCCAGAGAACGAGGTCGGCGAAGGAGAGGTCGGAGAGCAGCTGCCACTCCGAGACCAGCAGGTGGAGCCACTCGAGGTCGGACTCACTCAGAGCGGTGTGCTGGCGGACGAGGTCGTTCATGGAGGGCACATGAGCGAGCGTACCTGCGGAATCGGAGGGCTATGAACCTGGATCTCGCGGCGTTCGTGTTGGAGGATGGGCCGGGAACACGGGGTTGCCGATGGATGGACAGACAAGAATGGTCTAGTCCACAATGGCGGAGCAGCATCCTGTGAAGACCTCCGCTCTCCCCGCACAGGAGGGCGGACGAGGTGATCGACGCTCTCTGCCCTGACTGCGTCGAGACCTCCGATAACGGCCGTGGACCGCACATCCTCGGCCGGGCGACTCCGGGCTGCGGTGCCGGACGGGTTGAGGGTCCCGTCAGGCGCCGCGGCCCGCGGGTGCCCCCGCCTCTCACCTCTCCCGCGCTTTCTCGCGCTGCTCGGCCCCAGGGGGCCTCACATTCCATGCGCCCGCTGGGCTCCGGTGGCTCCGCGGGTCCTCCCGTTCGACCATGGGGAAGGGCACTGTCCGCCCGCTGGAAGGGCCTGAGCAGACTCCCGCCGCTCTGCTAGATTGAGGTTTGATTGGTCTATACCACCAGCCCCCTCACCAGCCCCTCACGAGATCGGCAGGCACAGCGTGGAAGTTGTCATCGTCCCGGACGCCAGGGCAGGCGGAGCGCTCATCGCGGAGGGCATAGCCGGCCTCCTGCGCCGCAAGCCCGACGCGCTGATCGGCGTTGCCACCGGTTCGACTCCGCTGCCCATCTACGAGGCCCTGATCGCCCAGGTCATGGCCGGTTCCCTGGACGCCTCGCGCGCCCGGATCGCTCAGCTGGACGAGTACGTCGGGCTCCCCACGGGGCACCCGGAGTCGTACCGCTCCACCGTGCTGCGCCAGGTCGTCGAGCCGCTCGGGCTCTCCGAGGACGCCTTCATGGGCCCCGACGGCTCGGCCGAGGACGTCCAGGCCGCCTGCGAGGCCTACGACCAGGCCCTGCGCGACGCCGGCGGGGTCGACCTCCAGATCCTCGGCATCGGGACCGACGGGCACATCGGCTTCAACGAGCCGTGCTCCTCGCTCGCCTCCCGGACGCGGATCAAGACGCTCACCGATCAGACCCGCGTCGACAACGCGCGCTTCTTCGACAACGACATCGAACAGGTGCCGCACCACGTCATCACCCAGGGCATCGGCACCATCCTGGAGGCCCGTCACCTGGTGCTGCTCGCCACCGGCGAGGGCAAGGCCGACGCCGTGGCCCAGACCGTCGAGGGCCCGGTCGCCGCGCTCGTACCGGCTTCCGCGCTGCAGCTGCACCCGCACGCCACGGTCGTCGTGGACGAGGCCGCCGCGTCCAAGCTGAAGCTCGCGGACTACTTCCGCCACACCTTCGCCAACAAGCCCGCCTGGCAGGGCATCTAAGACGGATACGGGAGGGGCCCGGCACCTGATCCAGGTGCCGGGCCCCTCCCACGTACGGATCTCACACGCCGGCGATGGCCTCCGCCGCCGCGCGGCCGCAGACCCGGGCCGCGCCGTGCGTGGCGATGTGCAGGGCGCCGCGGGGCCCGGCCTGGTTCAGGCCCATCTCCACCACGACGGTGTCCGGGCGGGCCGCGAGCAGGGCGTCGAGGGCCTCGGTCATCCACGGGTGCCGGTGGGCGTCCCGTACCACCGCGACGATCCGCCGCTCCCCCGCGGCGGCGAGCACGGCGTTCACCGACGGCTTCTCGTACGCGCCGGTCTCGGTGCCGGGCAGCAGCCGCTCCAGCTCGGCCGCCACGCCCCAGGGCGTCTCGTCGCCCACGGCGATGTTGGCGACCGGGGTGAAGGCGGCCACGTAGGGCGCGCCGGTCAGCGGGGTGTACGGCCGCTCCCCCGGGGTGAGCGTCAGGGCCCGGCGGGCCGCGACGAGTCCGATGTCGGTGCCGGGCGCGGTCCCCTCCTGCACCGCCGCGCCCGGCCCCGTTCCAGCCCCCCTGGCCCGGTGCGACTGGGTCCAGGCCGCCAGGGCGCGTACACGCGCCGCGGCGTCGGCCAGCCGCTCCTCGGGCAGTTCACCGGTCCGTACCGCTCCGACCAGCGCGTCGCGCAGTCGCAGTACGGTGTCCTCGTCGGCCAGCCCGCCGCCGACGCAGATGGCGTCGGCGCCCGCGGCGATCGCGAGGACGGATCCCCGCTCGATGCCGTACGTCGACGCGATGGCCTGCATCTCCATGCCGTCGGTGACGATCAGCCCCTCGAAGCCCAGCTCCTGGCGCAGCAGACCGGTCAGGATCTGCGGGCTCAGGGTGGCCGGACGGTCGGGGTCGAGCGCGGAGAGCAGGATATGCGCGCTCATGACTGCTTTGGTACCCGCGGCGATCGCGGCGCGGAAAGGTACCAGCTCACGGGCGTGCAGTGTGGCGAGGTCCACATCGATCCGGGGCAGCGCGTGGTGCGAGTCCACGTTGGTGTCGCCGTGTCCGGGGAAGTGCTTGGTGCAGGCGGCGACGCCGGCGGCCTGGAGGCCCTGGACGTAGGCGACGGTGTGCCGGGCGACCAGGTCGGGGCCGGCTCCGAAGGACCGGACGCCGATGACCGGGTTGTCGGCGTTGGAGTTCACGTCGGCCGAGGGGGCCCAGTTGAGGTCGACCCCGCAGGCGGCGAGCCGGCGGCCGAGCTCCTCGGCGACGGCCCGGGTGAGGTCCACGTCGTCGACCGCGCCGAGGGCGTGGTTGCCGGGGAAGGAGGAGCCCTGCCGGACCTCCAGGCGCGTGACGTCCCCGCCCTCCTCGTCGATGGCGACCAGGACGTCGTCCCGCTCCGCCCGCAGCTGCGCGGTGAGCGCGGCGAGCTGCTCGGGGGAGGCGATGTTCCGGCCGAACAGTCCGACGGAGGAGAGGCCCTCGCCGATCCTGCGGAGCAGCCAGTCCGGCGCGGTGGTGCCGAGGAAGCCGGGCTGGAGAACCGTGAGCGCGTCACGGGTCAGGGTGTCCGTGGCGGTTGCGAGTGTGGTCATGGGGCGGCGTTATCCCTTCACCGCGCCGGCGGTCATGCCGCCGACGGCCTTGCGCTGGAGGAAGAGGAACACGATGAGCACGGGGAGGGCGAAGAGCGTGGAGGCGGCCATGGTGGCGCCCCAGTCGCTGCCGAACGCGGTCTGGAACTGGGTCAGCCAGAGCGTCAGGGTCTGCGACTCCTTGTCCTTGTTGAGCATCAGGATCATCGCGAACTCGTTCCACGCCGTGATGAATCCGAAGAGCGAGGTGGACATCAGGCCCGGGGCGAGGAGCGGGAAGATCACCTTGCGGAA
The DNA here is from genome assembly GCF_055563935.1 of Streptomyces sp. NPDC029169. Classification (NCBI taxonomy): domain Bacteria; kingdom Bacillati; phylum Actinomycetota; class Actinomycetes; order Kitasatosporales; family Streptomycetaceae; genus Streptomyces; species Streptomyces sp. NPDC029169. The sequence continues at coordinate 510,314 of NZ_JBVHXA010000003.1, read as the reverse complement.
GGCCTGGCCGCGGGTGCAGCCGTCGATCTGGGCGGCCTCCTCCAGTTCGACCGGGACGGCGGCGATGAAGCCGCGGAGCGTCCAGATCGTGAAGGGCAGCACCATGACGAAGTAGACGAGGGTGAGCAGCGGGATGCTGTTCAGCATGTCGTTCTCGCGGGCGATCATGTACATCGCGATGACCATGACCTCCCAGGGGGCCATCTGAGCCATCATCACGACGAGGACGATTCCCTTGCGGCCCCTGAACTTCATCCGGGCGATCGCGAAGCTCGCGGCGAGGGCGACGATCAGGGCGAGCAGCACCGCGCCGACGGTGACGGCCAGGCTGTTCGTGACGTACGTCCAGAACAGGTCGACGCCGGTCGCGGTCGAGTAGTTCTGGAACGTCGGGGTGAAGACGAAGACCGGGTCCTTGGTGAGGATCTGGTGCTGCGGCTTCAGCGAGGACGAGAACATCCAGTAGACCGGGAAGACGAAGACCACGGCGAGGACGAGGGCGCTGAGGTTCTTGACGACCGCGCCGGCCCGGAGGGGCTTCCTGGTGCGCAGCTTCTGCGGGGGCTGGGTGGCGGTGGTGCTGCTGCTGCTCACTGCTCCTCCTCCTGCTTCAGGATCAGGCGGAAGTAGAAGGACATGACCGCGATGAGCATCACGATCGTCAGGACGGAGATGGCCGCCGCGAGTCCGTAGTGGAACTGCCCCACGCCCTCGATGTAGGCGTAGACGGGGAGGGTCTCGGAGCCTCGGTCGGGACCGCCCGCGTTCATGGCGTAGACCTGGGCGAAGGCCTTGAAGACCCAGATGATCTCCAGGAACGTGGTGATCATGAAGAAGGGCCTGAGGTTCGGGAAGACCACGGCCCAGAAGGTGCGCCAGCCGTTCGCGCCGTCCATCTTGGCGGCCTCGTACAGCTCCGATCCGACGGTGGTCAGACCGGCATACATGTTGAGGGCGACGAAGGGGATGGAGCCCCAGACGATCAGGACCCCGATGATGACGAGGGCGGAGAAGCCGGACTCGAACCAGTTGTGCTGCTCGTAGCCGTCGAAGCCGAGCGTCCGCATGATCCAGTTGATCACGCCGAACTGCTCGTCGAAGAGCCACCGGAAGACGGTGACCGAGGCGATGATCGGCATGGCCCAGGCGAGCATGAGCGCCAGCGAGAGCACCAGCCGCATCTTCTTGCCGAGGCGGTTGAGCAGGAGGCCTATGCCGGTGCCGATCGCCATGATCAGGACGACGTTGGCGGCGGTGAAGAGGAGGCTTCGGACGACGACGGTCCAGAAGTCGGGGTCACCGAGGAGTTCGGTGTAGTTCTCGAAGCCGATCCAGACCGTCTCGCGGGTGATGAACTCCTTCCGGTCGAGCTGCTGGAAGGAGAGGATCACATTGCGGATCAGCGGGTAGAGCAGCAGCGCCGCCATGGACAGCAGGGCGGGCGCGATCAGCAGGTACGGCAGCAGCCCACCGGGCAGGGAGCGTCTGCCGCGTGGAGGCTGGAGGACTTCCTTCGAGCCGGAAGGGGGTGGCGGAGTCTTCGACGTCCCTGCCGCCCTCCCGGGCGCGTCCTGGGGAACGGCGGTGGCCGCCCCCGGGGAGTCCACGGTCATGGTCTTATTCCTCGCGGTTCTGGGGCTCCCGCGCCCACCGGGGCGCGGCCCGCTTCGGCGCGGGCCGCAGATCACTGCAATGACCCGGTGGTGCGGCCGGTGCGAGACCGTCCGCACCACCGGGTGGCTACGGCTTACTGCTTGTTGATGCGCTCGTCGATGACCTTGTCGGCGGCCTCGCCGGCCTTCTTCGGGTCCTCGCCGTTCAGGACCTTGGTCATGTAGTCCTTGATCGGGTTCGGAGCGGTCTCGACGTTCGCCCAGCCCGGGGTCACCGGGGTGATCTTGCCGGAGGCCGCGGCGAGGGCCATGGCCTCGGCGAAGGAGCCCGCGGCCGGCTTGAACTGCGCGGCGTCGGTGTTCGGGAGCAGCGCGCCCTCGGTGGCGGTGGCGTACTTCGTCATGAAGTCCTTGCCGGCGGCCAGGGCCAGCCACTCCGTGGCGAGCTCCTTGTTGGCGGAGCGCTCGGCGACGGCGAGGTTGGAGCCGCCGAGGAAGACGGAGCCCGGCTTGTCGGCGGTCTTGCCCGGGATCGGGAAGTAGCCGAAGTCGGCGGTCTTGCCGGCCTTCTTCATGGCCTCGATCGCGCCGCCGGCCTCCCAGCCGAGGCCGATCCAGGACGCCACCCCGCCCTTGGGGATGATGTCGGTGGACTGCTGCGGGGTCGCCTCGTCCTTGTCCTTCGGAGCGGTCGAGTACGACGCGAGCTCCTTGTAGAAGTTCATGGCGTTGACGGCCTCGGGGGAGGACAGGTTGCCCTTCCACTTGTCGCCGTCCTTGACCGCGAGGTCGCTGCCCTCGTCCCAGACGAAGCCGGCGTAGACGTACCAGCTCTGGCCGGGCAGGTAGATCGGCTGCGTCTTCGGGTCGGAGGCCTTGAGCTTCTTCAGGCCGTCGATCCACTCGTCGCGGGTCTTCGGGGCGGAGACGCCGGCCTTCTTGAAGGCGGCCTTGTCGTAGACGACGACGCGGTTGGCGGCGTACCAGGGGGTGGAGTAGAGCTTGCCGTCCAGCTCGGTGGAGGCGAGCATGCCCTTGTTCCAGGCGTCGTAGCCGAGCTTGGCCTTGTCGCCGGTCAGGTCCGCGAGGCCGCCGGTGACCGCGAAGCCGGCGGTCTGGGTGTTGCCGAGCTCAAGGACGTCCGGCGGGGTGTCCTCGGAGAGGGCGGTGGTGATCTTCTCCTGGATGCCGTTCCACTGCTGCTTCTCGACCTTGACCTTGACGCCGGGGTGCTTGGCCTCGAACGCCTTGTTGACCTCCGCCATCCAGGCGTCGGGGGCCGACCCGTCCATGACCCAGACGGTCAGCGTCTTGTTGCCCGACGCGTCCGTCTTGCCACCCTTGTCGCCGCCGTCCTCCGAACCACACGCGGCGATACCGACCATGATGCCCGCGACGCCGATCGCCGCGATGAGCTTGCGCTTCACGCCACCCTCCTCAGGGATGCCTGCAACCCCCCCACCGCGCGAAGACATACGTCGAGTAGTGCTCGTGGGGCTGGGACCTGGTCTTTAATGGTTTAGACCAGTACCGGGAGCTTGGCCTAGACCTTTAGGGGTGTCAAGGGTGTATAAGAAGGGCAGTCGCGTCCGTTATCGGACCGACACCTGAGGGAGGGCGACGACCCGTGACCGGTCCGTGCCACCATGTGAGCCGCGACAGACGGAGGAGCCGGTGACGGCAGCAGCACAGGAGTCGGGAAGGCAGGCCATGGCCACGGACGCGGGCAATACGGAGCAAGAAAGCGGGGTCGCCACCCGCACCGCGCGCGTGCCCAAGTACTACCGACTGAAGCGACACTTGCTCGACATGACGGAGACCCTGCCGCCCGGCACCCCCGTCCCGCCCGAGCGCACCCTCGCCGCCGAGTTCGACACCTCGCGCACCACCGTGCGCCAGGCCCTGCAGGAGCTGGTCGTCGAGGGCCGGCTCGAGCGGATCCAGGGCAAGGGCACGTTCGTGGCCAAGCCCAAGGTCTCCCAGGCGCTCCAGCTCACCTCGTACACCGAGGACATGCGGGCCCAGGGCCTGGAGCCCACTTCCCAGCTGCTCGACATCGGGTACGTGACGGCCGACGACACCCTCGCCGGGCTGCTCGACATCTCGCCCGGCGGGCGCGTGCTGCGGATCGAGCGGCTGCGGCTCGCGAGCGGTGAGCCGATGGCGATCGAGACCACGCACCTGTCGGCCAAACGCTTCCCGGCGCTGCGCCGCTCCCTGGTGAAGTACACCTCGCTCTACACCGCGCTCGCCGAGGTGTACGACGTGCACCTGGCCGAGGCCGAGGAGACCATCGAGACCTCGCTCGCCACCCCGCGCGAGGCCGGCCTGCTCGGTACGGACGTGGGCCTGCCGATGCTGATGCTCTCCCGCCACTCGCTGGACGCGCAGGGCGAGCCCGTCGAGTGGGTGCGCTCGGTGTACCGCGGCGACCGGTACAAGTTCGTGGCGCGGCTGCAGAGGCCCAACGGCTAGCGGCCCAACGGCTGAAAAAGATCGCTCATACGCTGAACCAGCGCCCCGATATCTCCGTGAGGAGTGTCGGGGCGCTGTCGTACCCGGAAGGTGATCCGTCCGCTATTCGGACGGGGGTTCCATAGAGTGAAACGGTCCCCTAGATTTCCTCCGCATTGCACAGCTGATCAAGGGTGTTCGCGAGGGGACGGAGTCGCCGTATGTCGGAAGTGACACAAAAGAAGGAACCGGTCATCACCCCGGTTCGGGTGGTGGTGGCGCTCTGTCTGTTCGCGCCGTTCGTGGCGATGCTCTGGGTGAGCTCGTACGCGAAGGTCGAACCGATGTTCATCGGCATCCCGTTCTTCTACTGGTACCAGATGGCGTGGGTGCTCATCTCGACCGCGCTGACCATGATCGCGTTCAAGCTGTGGCAGCGTGACCAGCGCGCCCGCAAGGGAGGTGCGTCGAAGTGAAGGACGGCGTGAACGGCGTCGCACTCGCCGTCTTCATCTTCTTCTTCCTGGCCGTCACGGTCATGGGCTTCCTCGCCTCGCGCTGGCGCAGGGCCGAGAACGAGCACAGCCTCGACGAATGGGGCCTGGGCGGACGGTCGTTCGGCACCTGGGTGACCTGGTTCCTGCTGGGCGGCGACCTCTACACCGCGTACACCTTCGTCGCCGTCCCGGCGGCGATCTACGCGGCGGGCGCGGCCGGCTTCTTCGCCGTGCCGTACACGATCCTCGTCTACCCGCTGATCTTCACCTTCCTGCCCCGCCTCTGGTCGGTGTCGCACAAGCACGGGTACGTCACCACCTCGGACTTCGTGCGCGGACGCTGGGGTTCCAAGGGCCTGTCGCTGGCGGTCGCCGTCACCGGCATCCTCGCGACCATGCCGTACATCGCGCTCCAGCTCGTCGGCATCCAGGCGGTCCTGGACGTGATGGGCGTGGGCGGCGGCGAGAACACGCACTGGTTCGTCAAGGACCTGCCGCTGCTCATCGCCTTCGGTGTCCTCGCGGCGTACACCTACTCCTCGGGTCTGCGCGCCCCGGCGCTCATCGCCTTCGTCAAGGACACCCTGATCTACATCGTCATCGCGGTGGCGATCATCTACATCCCGATCAAGCTGGGCGGCTTCGACGAGATCTTCACCAAGGCCGGCGAGGCGTACGCGACGATCAACCCGGCGACCGAGAAGCCGCGCGGCGCGCTGGTGCCGGGCGAGATGGGCCAGTGGGGCTACGCGACGCTCGCGCTCGGCTCGGCGCTCGCGCTCTTCATGTACCCGCACTCGATCACGGCGACGCTCTCCTCGCGCAGCCGTGACGTGATCCGCCGCAACACCACGATCCTGCCGCTGTACTCGCTGATGCTGGGCCTGCTCGCGCTGCTCGGCTTCATGGCGATCGCCGCCGGTGTGAAGGTGACCAACGGTCAGCTCGCCATCCCGCAGCTGTTCGAGAACATGTTCCCGGACTGGTTCGCGGGCGTCGCCTTCGCCGCCATCGGCATCGGCGCGCTGGTGCCGGCCGCGATCATGTCGATCGCCGCCGCCAACCTCTTCACCCGCAACATCTACAAGGACTTCCTGAAGCCGGACGCCACGCCGGAGCAGGAGACCAAGGTGTCCAAGCTGGTGTCGCTGCTCGTCAAGGTCGGTGCGCTGGCCTTCGTCCTCACCATGGACAAGACGGTCGCCATCAACTTCCAGCTGCTCGGTGGCATCTGGATCCTGCAGACCCTCCCGGCCCTGGTCGGCGGCCTGTTCACCCGCTGGTTCCACCGCTGGGCGCTGCTCACGGGCTGGGCCGTCGGCATGGTCTACGGCACGCTGGCCGCGTACGGCGTGGCCAGCCCGACCCAGAAGCACTTCGGCGGCTCGTCCGCCGAGATCCCGGGCATCGGCGAGATCGGTTACATCGGCCTCACCGCCTTCGTGATCAACGTCCTCGTCACCGTCGTCCTGACCTTCGTCCTGAAGGCCGTCAAGGCCCCGGAGGGCGTGGACGAGACCTCGCCGTCGGACTACACGGCGGACGCGGGCGACAAGGGCGTCGCCACCGAGCTGCCGAAGGTGGGCGTCGGCTCCCACTGAGCCGCTCCGGACACGACCGAAGGCCGTCGCGCTTCCTCAGGGAAAGCGCGGCGGCCTTCTTCGGTGCGTCCCCGCCCGACCGCGCGGAGCTTGAGGCCCGCGCCCGGGCCCTGCAGACCCTTCCCGGGCACGTGTACGTGACGGAGGTCGACGGCTTCCGTACGGAGAACGGGCTGCGCATCCAGGTCGGCGACGGAGCCCCCGGCAACGGAGTGGGCGCGAGCGGCTGAGCGCGGCAGACTGCGTCGCATGGACTTCACCACCAGGGCGGTACGGCCCGAGGAGTACGACGCCCTCGGGGAGATCATCGGGCAGGCGTATCTCGCCGACGAGCTGCTCCACTTCGGCGAGGGCGACTGGTATCTGGGCGAGCTGCGGGACGTGGCCAAGCGGGCCGCGGCGGCCGAGGTGCTGGTGGCCGTCGACGCGGAGGGCACGCTGCTTGGCGGCGTGACCTTCGTCCCCTCGCCCGGACCGATGGCCGACCTCGCCCGCGAGGGCGAGGCCGAGATCCGGATGCTGGCCGTCGACCGCGCCGCCCGCGGCCGGGGCGTCGGCGAGGCGCTCGTACGGGCCTGCATCGAGCGCGCGCGGGCCGTCGAGGGCTGCGTACGGATCGTCCTGTCCACCCAGCCCGCCATGCGCGGCGCCCACCGCGTGTACGAGCGGCTCGGCTTCCGGCGCACCCCGGAACGGGACTGGAGCCCCCTCCCCGAGCAGCCGGAGTTCCTTCTGCTCAGCTACGCCCTGGAGTTGTAGGCGCACGGGCGACACACAACATGTGGGGGGTGCTTCGAGGAGCGCCCCCCACATGTATGCTCGTGCTCGCTGTTCTCGCAGGGGAATCCGGTGGAAATCCGGAACTGTCCCGCAACGGTGTGGTTTCGGTGTGCTTGTGCACCGGCCGAGTCCGAAGACCTGCGGACAGCGCGCCCGGTCCTTCCGTTCCGGGTGCCACAGACGTCCGGGCCTCGCGGAGTGGGCCGTGGCGCGGCCCTCCCCTGCGTACGGGTGTGGCCGCCGCCCGCCTCCCCCCGCCGGCCCCGAGCCGAGCGAGGGAGAGCCCCCACGTGACCATCGCGCCCGCCGATCCGGCCGCAGTGATCGAGAGCGACGGCAAGGAGAGCGACGGACCCGGGACCGTACTCCTGCGGACCCTGACCGACCTCACCGCCGACCTCACCGACACCGACCCCGGCAAGGTCGCCGCCGCCGCGCTGCGCGGCCGCAACGCCGGTTCGGACGAGGCGGAGCTGCGCGAACTGGCCACGGAGGCGGCCGCGGGTCTGATCGCCGAGGACCCCGCGTACTCCCGGCTCGCGGCCCGGCTGCTCACGATCACGATCGCCGACGAGGCGGCCTCCCAGGGCTCGGTCACCTTCTCCGAGTCCGTCGCCGTCGGTCACCGCGAGGGCCTGATCGCCGACCGCACCGCCGCGTTCGTCGCCCTGCACGCCGAGCGGCTCGACGCGCTCATCGACGGCACCGCGGACGACCGCTTCGGCTACTTCGGCCTGCGCACCCTCTACTCCCGTTACCTGCTGCGTCACCCGATCACCCGCAAGGTGATCGAGACGCCGCAGCACTTCATGCTCCGCGTCGCCTGCGGTCTGGCCGAGGACGACTCCACGCGCGCCCTGGACGAAGTCGCCGCGCTGTACGGGCTGATGAGCCGGCTGGACTACCTGCCCTCCTCCCCCACGCTCTTCAACTCCGGCACCCGCCACCCGCAGATGTCGTCCTGCTACCTCCTCGACTCCCCGCTCGACGAGCTGGACTCCATCTACGACCGTTACCACCAGGTCGCGCGGCTCTCGAAGCACGCGGGCGGCATCGGGCTCTCGTACTCCCGTATCCGCGCCCGCGGTTCGCTGATCCGCGGCACCAACGGGCACTCCAACGGCATCGTGCCGTTCCTGAAGACCCTGGACGCCTCGGTCGCGGCCGTGAACCAGGGCGGGCGGCGAAAGGGCGCGGCCGCGGTCTACCTGGAGACCTGGCACGCGGACATCGAGGAGTTCCTTGAGCTGCGCGACAACACCGGTGAGGACGCCCGGCGTACGCACAACCTGAACCTGGCGCACTGGATCCCGGACGAGTTCATGCGCCGCGTCAACGCCGACGCCGAGTGGTCGCTCTTCTCCCCGGCCGACGTGCCCGAGCTGGTCGACCTGTGGGGCGAGGAGTTCGACGCCGCGTACCGCGCCGCCGAGGCGAAGGGGCTCGCCCGCAAGACCATGCCCGCCCGTGACCTGTACGGCCGGATGATGCGGACCCTCGCCCAGACCGGCAACGGCTGGATGACGTTCAAGGACGCCTCGAACCGCACGGCCAACCAGACCGCCGAGCCGGGCCACACGGTCCACTCCTCCAACCTCTGCACGGAGATCCTGGAGGTCACGGACGACGGCGAGACGGCGGTCTGCAACCTGGGTTCGGTGAACCTGGGAGCATTCGTCGTCGACGGCGACATCGACTGGGAGCGCCTGGACGAGACCGTCCGCACGGCCGTCACGTTCCTCGACCGGGTCGTGGACATCAACTTCTACCCGACCGAGCAGGCCGGCCGCTCCAACGCCCGCTGGCGCCCGGTGGGCCTGGGCGCGATGGGCCTCCAGGACGTCTTCTTCCAGCTGAAGCTGCCCTTCGACTCGGCGGAGGCGCGCGCCCTGTCCACCCGTATCGCCGAGCGGATCATGCTGGCGGCGTACGAGGCCTCCGCCGACCTCGCCGAGCGCAACGGCCCCCTGCCGGCCTGGGAGAAGACCCGTACGGCGCGCGGTGTCCTGCACCCCGACCACTACGACGTCGAGCTGAACTGGCCGGAGCGGTGGACGGCGCTGCGCGAGCGGATCGCGTCGACCGGCATGCGCAACTCCCTCCTCCTCGCCATCGCGCCGACGGCGACGATCGCCTCGATCGCGGGCGTGTACGAGTGCATCGAGCCGCAGGTCTCCAACCTGTTCAAGCGCGAGACGCTCTCGGGAGAGTTCCTCCAGGTCAACTCGTACCTGGTGGAGGAGCTGAAGCGGCTCGGCGTGTGGGACGCGCAGACCCGCGAGGCACTGCGCGAGTCCAACGGCTCGGTGGCCGGCTTCACCTGGGTCCCGGCCGAGGTCCGCGAGCTGTACCGGACGGCGTGGGAGATCCCGCAGCGCGGCCTGATCGACATGGCGGCGGCCCGCACGCCGTTCCTGGACCAGAGCCAGTCCCTGAACCTGTTCCTCGAAACCCCGACGATCGGCAAGCTGTCGTCGATGTACGCGTACGCCTGGAAGCAGGGCCTGAAGACGACGTACTACCTGCGCTCCCGCCCGGCGACGAGGATCGCCCGCGCGGCGTCCGCGACGCCGATCCCCGTCCAACAGGCCGCCGACCCCGAGGCGGTCGCCTGCTCCCTTGAGAACCCCGAGTCCTGCGAGGCCTGCCAGTAATGAGCTCCAACGAACAGAAGAACCTCCTCGACCCGGGCTTCGAGCTGACTCTCCGCCCCATGCGGTACCCGGACTTCTACGAGCGCTACCGGGACGCGATCAAGAACACGTGGACGGTGGAGGAGGTCGACCTCCACTCGGACGTCGCCGACCTCGCCAAGCTGACCCCGGGCGAGCAGCACATGATCGGCCGGCTGGTCGCGTTCTTCGCGACGGGCGACTCGATCGTGGCGAACAACCTCGTGCTGACGCTGTACAAGCACATCAACTCCCCCGAGGCGCGGCTGTACCTCTCGCGCCAGCTCTTCGAGGAGGCCGTGCACGTCCAGTTCTATCTGACGCTGCTCGACACCTACCTGCCCGACCCGGATGACCGCGCGGCGGCCTTCGACGCGGTGGAAAACATCCCCTCCATCCGCGAGAAGGCGCAGTTCTGCTTCAAGTGGATGGACTCGGTAGAGAAGATCGACCGGCTGGAGACGAAGGCCGACCGCCGCCGCTTCCTCCTCAACCTGATCTGCTTCGCGGCGTGCATCGAGGGCCTGTTCTTCTACGGCGCGTTCGCCTACGTCTACTGGTTCCGGTCCCGCGGCCTGCTGCACGGCCTCGCGACGGGCACCAACTGGGTCTTCCGCGACGAGACGATGCACATGAACTTCGCCTTCGAGGTCGTGGACACCGTCCGCAAGGAGGAGCCGGAGCTCTTCGACGACGCGCTCAAGCAGCAGGTCACCGACATGCTGAAGGAGGCCGTCGAGGCGGAGCTGCAGTTCGGCCGCGACCTGTGCGGCGACGGCCTGCCGGGCATGAACACCGAGTCGATGCGCGAGTACCTCCAGTGCGTCGCCGACCAGCGCCTCCAGCGCCTGGGCTTCGCCCCGGTGTACGGCTCCGAGAACCCCTTCGCGTTCATGGAGCTCCAGGGCGTCCAGGAGCTGACGAACTTCTTCGAGCGCCGCCCGTCCGCCTACCAGGTGGCGGTCGAGGGCTCGGTGGACCTGGACGAGGACTTCTGAGTTGATACGCGTACGGGCGGCGGCCGCGGCCGCCGCCCTGCTCACCGTCGCCGCGGGCCTGGGGATCAGGGCCGCGGCGTCGGGCATCGTGGCGAAGTACGCGGGGGACGCGCTCTATACGGTGCTGATCCTGACCCTGGTGGTGCTGCTCGCACCCCGCGTGCGGCCGGTCACGGCAGCCGGGATCGCACTCGGCTTCAGCTGCGCCGTCGAGCTGTTCCAACTCACCGGCGTACCCGCGGAGTTGGCGGCGCACAGCACCCTGGCCCGGCTCGTGCTCGGTACGTCGTTCAATGCGCCGGATCTGTTCTGGTACGCGATCGGCGCGGCGGTCGGCTGGGCCGGCCACCGCGCCGTGGGTGCGCGGAGCAGCGAGGGTCAGTCGTTCGGGACCGTCTCGTAGCGCGGGGTGCCCTCTTCCATCTGGCGCAGGGCGTCCTTGCGGTCGCGCTTGGAGAGCTTGTCGATGTACAGGAAGCCGTACAGGTGGTCCGTCTCGTGCTGGAGGCAGCGGGCGAAATAGCCGGTGCCGCGGACCTTGATCGGGTTGCCCTGGGCGTCCTGGCCATGGACCTCGGCGTAGTCCGGGCGGGCCAGTGAGGCGTACGCCGTCGGGACCGAGAGGCAGCCCTCGTTGGAGTCGTCCAGGACGCGGCGGTCGGCCGGGAGGTCCTGGAGCACCGGGTTGACGACGACGCCGGTGTGGCGGACGCCCTCGTCGTCGGGGCAGTCGTAGACGAAGACCTTGAGGTCGACACCGATCTGGTTCGCGGCCAGGCCCACGCCCTCGGCGGCCTTCTGGCTGGCGAACATGTCGTCGATCAGGGCCGCGAGCTTGTCGTCGAACTCCGTGACGTCCTTGCACTCCCGGTGGAGCACCGGGTTGCCGACGACGGTGATCGGGCGCACCGTGCCGCGCTCGCGGTACGCGAGCTCACGCGCCTCGCAGTCCTCCGTGTCGACGACGAAGCCGTCGTTGATCCGCTCGTCCGTCTCCTGCTGCGCCATTGTCGCTTCTGCGCCTTCCTCAAAACCCCAGCGATGGTCCCGTACAGCCTAAGGGCAGGATCCGGGCTGATCAGCAGACCTCTTCGAGATCCCGCCACTCACGGCTGTCCGGGCTGTCCGCCACCCAGCCGTCGAGGAGGCCGCGGACCAGGCCCACGGGGGCGGCGATCCCGCACTCTCGTTCGGGGACCCAGAGCTCGCCGGGCGAGCGGTGGCCGAGGGGGCCGGGGTGGCCCGGTTCGCTGTGGTCGTGCGGGTCGAGGTGCTCGCCCTCGCCCTCCGCGCTGGGCATGGTCGACTCGGAGCAGGCGCGGCAGAGCAGCCGGACCGACGAGGACCAGTCCTCTGCGGCGAATCCGGCGTCGGCGGCGAGCTGCTCGAGGGCGTCCCGGTCGGCCTCCGTGGCGGCCTCCAGGAGGACCACCCAGGTGGGGACGGGTGAGGGGGCCCATAGCTCGATCTCGTCGAAGACGGGGTAGGACGGGCCCGCCGTGGTCGTGCGCTCGCCGTTCGGCACGCCGTCGTGCAGGACGACCTCGCCCCAGCGCCGGCCCGAGGACGGCAGCGGGATGGACAGCACCTCGATACGGGCCGGGTCGAGCCTGCGGCCCCATACGACCTCGGCCTCGCCCTCCGGCGAGAGCCGGACGGCGGCGCTGCCCAGCTCCATCCCGGCGGGCTCACCGGTCCCGGCGGAGGCCCCGGGCACCTTCAGCCCGTACGCCTGCCAGGCGCGGCGGGCCAGCGGCCAGTCCTGGAGCGCGGTGGCGGCGATGCCGACGTTCCACCAGTCCGGGGCGCCGGTCTCCTTGTCGAGCAGCGCGACGGCGCGGAGCCCGGCGGCTCGCGCCTGCTCCCAGTCGTGCCGGAACTTGTGCAGCAGCGCCAGGTTGAACCAGGACTCCGAAAGCCAGGGCTCCAGATCCGCCGCGCGCGTGAGCAGCGCGCCCGCGTCCTCGTACCGGCCGTCGCCGATCAGCGTGAACGCGCGGTCGGTGGCCTGCCGCCACGAGGCGGAGGGCCGATGCCGTACCTTCCCGAAGATCCTCACGATTCCCGCCTGCCGGTCGCTTCACCCTCTTGTTCGCATCCAACCATGCCCGGTTGGACGCGCGCTCATTACCCATGGGTTACCCAGGCGGGACGGGAGTGACGCCGCCCCTTGCCAGGACTCTGGCGAGGGATTCCACCACGTCGGGGTGGTGGTCGCGGGCGGTGGAGAGGCGGAGGCGTTCGAGTGCGGTGAGCGACCCGCCGGCGCTGTCGCCGGCGAGATCGTCGTAGGCGTTGACGGTACGGACGATCCGGGCGGGCAGCGGCTGTTCGCGGTACGGGTCGGCCTGCCGCTCCACGACGACGGCGACGGCCGCGGGGACGCCGGTCTGGCGCACGACCGCGCCGCCGAGGAGGGCGATCCGGCGCTGTTCCTCGGCCGGGAGGAGGGCGGTGGCGCCTTCGGGGACGGGGTCGACGAGGGAGAGCTGCCCGATGTCGTGCATGAGGGCGGCGTACTCCAGGACGGTCAGCTCGGGTCCGGACAGGCCCAGCTCGCGGCCGACGGCGCCGCTGAGCGCGGCGACGCGGCGGGCGTGCCCCGGTGGGGTGCAGCCGGCGATCTCGGTGGCGCGGGCGAGCGAGGCGATGGTCTGCCGGTTGGTGGTGCGCACGGACGCGTACCGGCGGAAGGAGACCTGGGTGAGCAGCAGCGGCACGCAGAAGACGGGCAGGGCCCAGAGTCCGGCGGCGGCCACGCCGAGGGCCATGACGGTGCCGGTGGCGCAGACGGCGGAGCCTATGCCGAGGAGGGCGCGGAGCTCGTCGCGGAGGAGAGGGCCGTACGGGTACCCGGTGCGGGCGCGGAGCATCAGGGCGGCGAGGACGGCGTCGCACAGGGCGGTGAGGACGAGGAGGAGGAGCAGGAAGAGGGCGTAGGCGGGGCCGTGGCCGAGGTGGTCGGCGACCTCGCCGGAGTTGTAGAGCGGCTGGAAGCAGAGGGCGGCGAAGCCGACGGTGAGGATGCGGCGGGCCATGTGGTCGAGGTCGGGGCCCTTGCCGCGGGCGATGTGCGGGACGATCCCGGCGAGCCCGCCGGCGACGACGACGGCGACTATCTGGAGGACGCCGTGGGTGGTCGCGCTCCCTGCCTGCTCGCCGAGCAGCGCGTACGCGAGGGCTCCGGCGACGGCGAGCGGCGCGGGCTCCCTCTCCCCGGGCAGGGCGCCCCAGCGGGCGAGCTCGCCGAGCGCGATGAGCACCCCGAAGGCGAGGGCGTTCCCGGGCTCGCTGACCCCGTTCCAGAGCGTGGCCCCGAACCCGGCGGCGGTGAGCACGACCGCGGCCCCGTACACCACCCCGACGGTCGCACCCCCGTCCCGCCGCCTCACGCGCGCCCGCCGGGCGGGACGTGCGCGTGGGGCGCGGCGGGGCGCGCGGCGGGGGCGGTGGGGCGCGCGGCGGGGGCCGGGGCCTCGGCGGGCCCTGGGGCTTCCGCGCCGTCGCCACGGGCCGCGGTCGCGCCGGGTACGTCGGGCGCCGGCGGCGGCGGCGGTGGCGGTGGCGGTGGCGGTACGGCATCGTGGCGCGGCCCTCGGGCCGCGGCCGGCAGCGCCGCTGCGGCCACGCGCGCGTGCGGAACGCTTCCCACCGACGGCACGGCGGTGGGGGCGACCGGCGCGGGCGCGCGGGAGCCCGGGCCCGGCTCGCGCGGCGCGCCCGCGCTGGACGCGCCCGCCGCGCCCAGCGCCACGCCCGCGCCCGGCGGCGTCGGCTCGTCCGCCGTGACCTCCGTCTGCCAGCCGTGGCGGGCGAGGGCGCGGACCAGGGCGTGGACCATGCGGGGGTCGAAGTGCGTGCCCGCGCACCGCTCCAGCTCCGCCACCGCCGTCGCCACGGGCCGCGCCCGGCTGTAGGAGCGGGTCGAGGTCATCGCGTCGAAGGCGTCGGCGACCGCGACCACCCGGGCGAACTCGGGGATCTGGCTCCCTCTGAGCCCGTACGGGTATCCGCTGCCGTCCATCTTCTCGTGGTGGTGCAGGATCGCCGCCCGCGCCTCCCCGAGGAAGCCGATGCCCCGGACCATCTCGTGTCCGTACTCCGGGTGCAGCTCGATGATCCGGCGCTCCTCGGGCGTCAGCGGCCCGTCCTTCCTCAGGACCCGGGTCGGTACCCCGAGCTTGCCCACGTCGTGCAGGATCCCCGCGAAGCGGAGGATCTCCAGGCGCTCCTCCGCCATGCCCAGCTCATGGGCGATCAGCACCGAGGCCCGGCCGACCCGTTCGCTGTGTCCGCGGGTGTACCGGTCCTTGATGTCGACGGCCTGCACCAGTGCGCGGATCGTCGCCTGGTGCGCGGCGCGTTCGCGGTGGTACTGGGCGAAGACCCAGCAGGAGATGTACATCGGCAGCAGGACGAAGAGCGCGGCGACGGGGCCGTACGTGCTGCGCCAGAGCACCGCCATCATCAGCCCGGCGAGGCCGTGCACGGCGTGCGGGGCGAGCGCCCGGCCCAGGAGCCCCTGCCAGGCGGCCCGCGGCGGCGTCCTCTCCGCGGTCATCCGGATCCCGCCGTCGAGGGCCGTCAGAACCAGGCAGAAGGTGAGCGCGGAGGCCGCGGCCGGGAGCAGGGCGTACGGGAAGTCGGGGGCGTGCGGCCCCTTCCCGAGGGCCTGCTCGCGGCCCAGGGTCTCGGCGACAAGCGCGGCGGCCCAGACGGCGATCAGGAGCTGGGCCGTCCGCCAGGCCCGCCGTACCCCCGCGGGCCGCTGCTCGACCCGGGCGAGCAGGGCCCCGGGCAGCGCGGTGAGCGCGGCGGCGGAGGGCGGCAGGAGGAGCGCCGAGGCGAGCAGGACGGGGAAGAACGATCCGGCGCCCATCGGCACGGTGCCGTCGATCACCCGGTCGATGAAACGGCAGCGGGCGGGCAGCTCGCACGCGGCGTACAGGGCGGCGAGGAGCACGACGGCGCCCCAGGGGGTGTGTGCGCCGGGGCGTAGCGCGGGCAGCGCGCACCCGGCGGCGCCGATGAGGGCGCAGCCGATGTACACGCGTGCCGCTCGTGGAATCACCATCACGCCCATCACGCCTGTCACGCTAGCGAGTTGGGCGCGGTGCGCGGGCGAGCGACGGCCGATTCGCACCATCGGGTGATACAAGCTGATGTACGCATGAAGGCCGCCGCGATCATCTCGCGGCGGCCTTCAGACAGATCGGGCGATCACTCCTGGGCGGTCGCCGTGATGTCCTGCTCGGGCACCAGCTCGCCCGAGCGGATCAGGTCGATGCGGCCCATCACCTTGGCCCGCAGATCGGTGGGCACGTCGTCACTGCCGCAGCAGCGCTTGACGAGCTTCTTCACCGCCTGCTCCAGGCCGTACTTCTCCAGGCAGGGGGAACACTCCTCGAAGTGCACCTCGAACTTGGTGCAGTCACTGTCGGGCATCTCATGGTCGAGAAACTCGTAGAGATGATCCAGGACCTCTGAGCAATCCGTCTCGTGCGGCTCTCCGCAGCTCATGAGCCCGAGCCTTTCAGATCGTTCGACGACTCTCCGGCGCCCGCGGGAACGAGCCCGCGATCGCGGGCGTAGTCCTCGAGCATGCCGCGCAACTGGCGGCGGCCCCGGTGCAGTCGCGACATCACCGTACCGATGGGCGTACCCATGATGTCCGCGATCTCCTTGTACGCAAAGCCCTCGACATCCGCGAGATAGACGGCGATGCGGAATTCCTCGGGGATCGCCTGAAGCGCTTCCTTGACGTCGGAGTCCGGCAGGTGGTCGAGGGCCTGGGACTCGGCGGACCGCAGTCCGGTCGACATGTGCGACTCGGCGCGGGCGAGCTGCCAGTCCTCGATCTCCTCAGCAGCGCTGCGCTGGGGTTCACGCTGCTTCTTGCGGTACGAGTTGATGAAGGTGTTGGTGAGGATGCGGTACAGCCACGCCTTCAGATTCGTACCTTCGCGGAACTGGTGGAACGAGCCGTACGCCTTGGCATACGTCTCCTGCACCAGGTCCTCGGCGTCTGCGGGGTTGCGCGTCATACGCAGTGCAGCGGAGTACATCTGGTCGAGGTAACCGAGGGCGTCCCGCTCGAAGCGCGCGTTGCGCTCCGCGGTCGTCTCCTCGGGGCCGTCGTCGGTCCCTGTGTCGGTCCCAGTGACCGGACCCACCTCCTCCAACGCTGCGGCGAATCCGAAGGCGGACCCGCTCGATTCGGAGGATAGACGAGGAACGGCTCCGCCCGCCGCCCGAATAGGGGCGCTCTTGGGCGCAGGCAGCACAGTCCAGTCGAGGTCAGCGGCCTGCGCGCGCTCGGGGCAGATGGTCGAACCCATGCGACGGACTCCCTCTTCCTTGCTCTCACACCGACATGGGTCACAACCGTGGTGGCGGCCGCATCATTCCCGGAGTGACAGAAGCCACGAGGAGGCCTCCCGGACGATGAGGTCGAGGGTCTCGTCGGGCGTGACGGGAGCGCGCTTGGCGACAGCGAAGCCGTGATCGCCGTACGGCACCTCGACGAGTCCGTACTCCCCTTCGGGGAATTCCCCGGGCTTCCCGAAGGTGTCGTTGCCGCCCTGGAGGACGAGGGTGGGCAGGCCTGTGGAGAGCAGCTCGTCGGCGCGGGACTTCTCGGGCTTGCCCGGCGGGTGCAGCGGGAAGCTCAGCGCGAGGACGGCGGCGGCGCCGAGCTCCTTCCCGGTCCGGCAGGCGACCCGGGCGCCGGCGCTGCGGCCCCCGGCGATCACGGGCAGGCCGGGCTTGGCGAGGGCGGGCCAGATCCCGCGCCAGCCGGTGTCCAGGGTCTTCGGTGCGGGCGCCACCTTCTTCCCGGCGACCCGCCACGGCTGCTCCACGAGCGCGACCGTCACCCCCTGCGGGGGCAGCGCGCCCGCCAGGGCCTGAAGATCCCGCGCCTCGATCCCGCCCCCGGCCCCATGGGAGAGCGCGAGCACTGCCCACGGCTTCTTCCCGGGATACCAGGTGATCCGGGCGTCCCCGGCGTCGGTCTCAACGATCTCGGTACGGCTCATAACGCCTATGGTGCCCGGAGCCCCCCGTTGTGGGCATTCGTTCCGCTGGGGCGATGGGGGTCCCCCCGGACGAAGTCTGGGGGAGGGTGGGCACAACGGAACGGCGCCCTGGCGGGCGCGTCCGCTCCCGGTGCCTGCGGTGCCCACGGGCGCGGCGCCGTCAGAACAGCGTCGCGATCTCCGGCCCCTCCAGCTCCTCCAACAGCTCCGGCCCGTTGTTGCGTACGTTGCTGACCGCCGTAGCGACCGGATACGCCCGCATCAGGCCCCCCGGCGGCGCCGTCAGCAGGCTCTGGAGGTCGTCCACGTCCGTGCGGCGGGGGTCCAGCCACGCGTCCCAGCGGTCCGGGGTCAGCATCAGCGGCATCCGGGGGTGGATGTCCGCGAGCGTGTGGGGGCCCTCCTCCGGGGCCACGCCGAGCGGACTCTTCTCCGCCTCCGTGGTGATGACCGAGCAGGTCACCCACCAGGCCTCCGGGTGGTCGTCCGGCAGCGTGCGGTCGCGCCAGAACTCGTACAGTCCGGCCATCGCGAAGACCGAGCCGTCCGCCGGAGTCACGAAGTACGGCTGCTTCCGAGGCCGCTTCTTCTTGCCCTCGACCTCCAGCTCCCGCTCCCCCGCCCCGGTCACCCACTCGTAATAGCCGTCCGCCGGCAGGATGCACCGCCGGGCGGAGAAGGCCCGCTTGAAGGACGGCTTCTCGGCGAGCGTCTCCGCCCGCGCGTTGATCATCCGAGCCGCGCCCTCCGGCGTCTTCGACCAGGACGGTACGAGTCCCCACTTCAGCGTGCGCAGCTGGCGAACCGGCCGCGGCGAATCCGCGTCTTTCAGAGGACGCTCCAGCACCGCGTAGACCTCCTTGGTCGGGGCCACGTTCCAGTCCGGAGCCAGGGTCTCCTTCGGCTCCCACTTCTCGACCTCGAAGATCCCGACCAGGTCCTCGGGCCGACGACTCGCTGCATACCGTCCGCACATACGTGCCACACTGCCACGATCCACGACCCACCCGGGGAGACAGTCCACAACATGACCGAAGTCCTCGGCACCCAGCCCGCCCCCGAAGAGTGGCTGGTGATCGCGACGGCGATAGCCGCTCTCGCCGTCATCGTCCCCCGCGCGATATGGCGGCTGTCCCGCAACGCCGTCACCATCGCCCACGAGGGCGGCCACGGCCTGATCGCCCTCGTCACCGGCCGCCGCCTCCAGTCCATCCGGCTCCACTCGGACACCAGCGGCCTGACCGTCTCGCGCGGCCGCCCCACCGGCCTCGGCATGATCCTTACCGCCGCCGCCGGCTACACCGCCGCCCCGCTGCTCGGCCTCGGCGGCGCCTGGCTGCTCGCGGACCACCGGATCACGCTCCTGCTGTGGCTCGCGACCGCGCTGCTCGTCGCCATGCTGGTGATGGTCCGGAACGCGTACGGGATCTTCACCGTCCTCCTCACGGGCGCCGCGTTCCTCCTGGTCTCGTGGCTGACCCGCCCGGACGTCCAGTCGGCGTTCGCGTACTCCGTCGTCTGGTTCCTGCTCATCGGCGGGGTGCGCCCGGTCTTCGAGCTCCAGGGCAAGAGGCGCCACGGAGGAGCCCCCGACTCGGACGCCGACCAGCTCGCGCGCCTCACCCACGTCCACCCCGTGCTCTGGCTCTTCTTCTTCCACGCGGTCGCGATCTGCTCCCTGATCGGCGGAGGCCGCTGGCTGCTGGGGCTGTAGTCGCGCCTGCCCCACTAAAGTGAAGGGCATGACCGATACCTCCCCGCACTCCGACCTGCACACCGACCTCTGGCCCGCCCCGTACGCGAGCGGTGCCGTCGACGCGACCGTCACCGTGCCCGGATCCAAGTCGGTCACCAACCGCGGCCTCGTCCTCGCCGCGCTCGCCGCCGAGCCGGGCTGGCTGCGCCGCCCGCTGCGCTCCCGCGACACGCTGCTGATGGCGGAGGCCCTGCGCACGCTGGGCGTGAAGATCGAGGAGGGCGTGGGCCCCGACGGCACGGGCGAGGCATGGCGGATCATCCCCGCCGGGCTGCGTGGCCCGGCGACCGTGGACGTCGGCAACGCCGGAACGGTCATGCGCTTCCTGCCGCCGGTCGCGGCCCTCGCCGACGGCCCGGTGCACTTCGACGGCGACGCCCGGTCCCACGAGCGTCCGCTGCACGGGGTGATCGACGCGCTGCGCGTGCTCGGCGCCCGCATCGACGACGACGGGCGCGGCGCGCTGCCGATGACCGTGCACGGCGGCGGGGCGCTCGACGGCGGCCCGGTGGAGATCGACGCCTCCTCGTCCTCGCAGTTCGTCAGCGCGCTGCTGCTCTCGGCGCCCCGCTTCAACCAGGGGGTGGAGGTACGCCATGTGGGCGCGAAGCTCCCCTCCCTCCCCCACATCCGGATGACCGTCGATATGCTCCGCGTGGTCGGCGCGCAGGTCGACGAGCCGGAGACCGGCGGCGAGCCGAACGTCTGGCGGGTCTCCCCCTCCGCGCTGCTCGGCCGGGACCTGACGGTCGAGCCCGATCTGTCGAACGCCCAGCCGTTCCTGGCCGCGGCGCTGGTCACCGGCGGCCGGGTGACGATCCCCGACTGGCCGGCCCGGACCACCCAGCCCGGTGACGCGCTGCGTGAGATCTTCACCGAGATGGGTGGCTCCTGCGAGCTGACCGAGGCGGGTCTCACCTTCACCGGTACCGGACGGATCCACGGCATCGACGTGGACCTGAGCGAGGTGGGCGAGCTGACCCCCGGCATCGCGGCCGTCGCGGCGCTCGCCGACTCGCCCTCCACGCTGCGCGGCGTCGCCCACCTGCGGCTCCACGAGACGGACCGGCTGGCCGCGCTCACCAAGGAGATCAACGAGCTCGGCGGCGATGTGACGGAGACCGAGGACGGTCTTGTCATCCGTCCCCGTCCGCTGCACGGCGGGGTCTTCCACACGTACCACGACCACCGGATGGCGACGGCGGGCGCGATCATCGGCCTCGCGGTCGAAGGAGTGGAGATCGAGAACGTGGCGACGACGGCCAAGACCTTGCCCGACTTCCCTGGGATGTGGACCGAAATGCTCGGAGTCTGAGTCATGCGGCGTTACGGCAAGCACACCGACGAGGACGACATCCGCCAGCGTCCCAACCCCAAGGGCAACCGTCCTCGTACCAGCATCCGCCCCAAGCACGAGGAAGCGGTCGAGGGCATGGTCCTCACCGTGGACCGGGGCCGGCTCACCTGTCTCGTCGACGACCGGGTGGTCCTGGCGATGAAGGCCCGCGAACTGGGCCGCAAGGCCGCGGTCGTCGGCGACCGGGTCTCCCTCGTGGGCAATCTGTCCGGCGAGAAGGACACGCTGGCCCGGATCGTACGGATCGGTGAGCGCAGCTCCGTGCTCCGCCGCACGGCCGACGACGACGATCCGTACGAGCGGGTGGTCGTCGCCAACGCCGACCAGCTGGCGATCGTCACCGCGCTCGCCGACCCCGAGCCCCGGCCGCGCCTGATCGACCGCTGCCTGGTCGCCGCGTACGACGGCGGGCTGACCCCGCTCCTCGTCCTGACGAAGTCGGACCTGGCCCCGCCGGACGAGCTCCTGGAGATGTACGGCGCGCTCGGCGTGCCGCATGTGGTGACGACCCGCGACGAGTTCGTGGACGGGGTCGCCGCAGAGCGGGTCCACGAGCACCTGAAGGGGCGGACCACGGCGTTCGTCGGGCATTCCGGTGTCGGCAAGACGACGCTGGTCAACGCTCTGGTCCCGGCGGACCGGCGGCGGACCACGGGGGTGGTCAACGCGGTGACCGGGCGTGGCCGGCACACCACCACCTCGGCGCTGGCCCTCCCGCTCAACGACCAGGAGGGCGGCTGGGTGATCGACACCCCCGGCGTGCGTTCCTTCGGTCTGAACCACGTCGACCCGTCCCGGGTGATCCACGCCTTCCCCGATCTGGAGCCGGGGACCGAGAACTGTCCGCGCGCGTGCAGCCACGACGAGCCGGACTGCGCGCTGGACACGTGGGTGGCGGAGGGGCACGCCGACCCGGCGCGGCTGTACTCGCTGCGGCGGCTGCTCGCCACCCGGGAGCGACGCGAGGGTGACTGAGTCGCGCACGTTTGCGGTCCGTTGCTGCCGGTAAATGCATAATCGCACCAAGTGAGACGAAGCAGTCACCGACGGCGTGGGAGGCACTGACGATGGCGTGGCTGCTGGTGGTGATCGCGGGGTTCCTGGAGGTGGGCTTCGCGGTGGGCCTCAAGCTCTCGCACGGGTTCACCCGGCTCTGGCCCACGGTCGCCTTCGCCTGTTTCGCCATCGGCAGCTTCGGTCTGCTCACGCTCGCGCTGAGGAAGCTGGACGTCGGTGCCGCATACGCGGTGTGGACCGGTATCGGCGCGGCCGGGACGGCGATCTACGGGATGGTCTTCCTCGGCGACGTGGTGTCGACGCTGAAGATCGTGTCGATCACGCTGGTGATCGTCGGGGTCGTCGGCCTCCAGCTCTCCGGGTCGGCCCACTGACCGTCCGCGACGGCGGGCACGGGCGCGACGACGTACGACAGCGCGAGGCGCAGGGCGATCTCGCACGACCGCAGCACACCACCCTCGTCCTGGCCCAGTGCCGTCGCGGCCCGGTCGCGGGCCAGGCCGAGCAGGTCGGCGGGGGACGGCACACCCGCGTCGGCGCGGCGCTGGGCGGGGACGGCGGAGGGACGGGAACCGGCCCTGGCCGGGCGGGGCGTGGGGAGCCGCTCCCCCCAGCACCCGGTGAGCAGGGCCCGCAGGACGGGGCGGGTGAAGGCCTCGGAGACGGTCCACTCGGCGACGGCGGCGAGGCTCCGCCGGGGTGGGGCGGGCGCGGCCAGGACCCGTTCGACGCCCTGGAGGTACGCGTCGGCCTCACGCCGTACGAGCGCGCGGGCCAGGCCCTCCTTGCTGCCGAACTCGTTGTAGAGGGTCTGCCGGGAGACGCCCGCGGCGGAGGCGACGTCGACCATGCGGACGGCGGACCAGGGCAGCCCCGCGAGTGCCGCGACGGCGGCGTCGAGCAGGGCCTCGCGGGCAGTCGGCATCATCGCCTCCTTGCCAGAACGGTTCTGCGCTCAGAGTTGACGGGCCGCCACCCACTGTCAAGGGCTCCCGTGGGACCACGTCCCTTCGAGGGATAGAGTTTCGACCATGGCCGATTACCACGACGATCTGCGTCTCGCCCACGTCCTCGCGGATGCCGCCGACGCGGCGACCATGGACCGGTTCAAGGCGCTCGACCTGAAGGTCGAGACCAAGCCGGACATGACGCCGGTCAGCGAGGCGGACAAGGCCGCCGAGGAGCTGATCCGTGCCCAGCTCCAGCGGGCGCGGCCGCGCGACGCGATCCTCGGCGAGGAGTACGGCATCGAGGGCACGGGCCCGCGCCGCTGGGTGATCGACCCGATCGACGGCACCAAGAACTACGTGCGCGGGGTGCCGGTCTGGGCGACCCTGATCGCGCTGATGGAGGCCGGCGACACCGGGTTCCAGCCGGTGGTCGGCGTGGTCTCCGCTCCGGCGCTCGGACGCCGCTGGTGGGCGGCGAAGGGCGCGGGCGCGTACACGGGCCGCAGCCTGACCTCGGCCACCCGGATCCACGTCTCGAAGGTCGCGGAGCTCGGTGACGCCTCGTTCGCTTACTCCTCGCTGAGCGGCTGGGAGGAGCGGGGCCGCCTCGACGGTTTCCTCGACCTCACGCGCGCGTGCTGGCGGACCCGGGCGTACGGCGACTTCTGGCCGTACATGATGGTCGCCGAGGGCTCGGTGGACATCTGCGCCGAGCCGGAGCTGTCCCTGTGGGACATGGCGGCGACGGCGATCGTGGTGCAGGAGGCGGGCGGCACGTTCACCGGCCTCGACGGCCGGCACGGTCCGCACAGCGGCAACGCGGCGGCGTCGAACGGCCTGCTCCACGGCGAGCTGCTGAGCTACCTGAACCAGACGAGCTGACGCACGCCCCAGGGGCGCCTCGCGCGCCCCCGGCGGGATGCCTCGCGCGCCCCCTTGTCGGGCCCCTCACATCGCTGTCACTCTAAGAGTCCCCCCACTTGTGAACTTGTGAATTGGTTCTCGTTGAAGGCGGGAACGGTTCACGAAGGAGGTGGCTCCCTTCATGCTCGTCCGTGACGCCATGAGCACGGTGGTCCTCACCATCGGTCCAGCCCACACCCTCCGCCAGGCCGCCCGGCTGATGTCGGCGCGCCGCGTCGGCGCGGCCGTCGTCCACGACACCGACGCCGGCGGCTTCGGGATCCTCACCGAACGCGACATCCTCAATTCGATCGGCGCCGACCAGAACCCCGACCGCGAGACCGCGGGCTCCCACACCACCACCGACGTCGTCTTCGCCGCCCCCACCTGGACGCTGGAGGAGGCGGCGGCGGCCATGACGCACGGCGGCTTCCGCCACCTCGTCGTCCTCGACGGGCACGGGCCCGTCGGCATCGTCTCCGTACGCGACATCATCCGCTGCTGGACCCCGGCCCACCGGCACGCGACCACCATGGCGAGCTGACCCAGTGCGGCCAGGACTTCCGTGCGGATGTACGGAAGTCCGGGCCCGCACCCGTAATGGACACTGTCCAAGTCAAGCCGACATCCAGCCTCGGCATTCCCGCTGTTAGGCTGGCTCGTATGAGTGACCTCTTGGAACGACTGCGCGGCCGCGGCTGGCGAATGACCGCGCAGCGGCGCGTCGTGGCCGAGGTCCTCGACGGTGATCACGTCCATCTGACCGCCGACGAGGTACACGCCCGCGCCGTGGAGCGACTGCCCGAGATCTCCCGGGCGACGGTGTACAACACGCTGGGCGAGATGGTCACGCTCGGCGAGGTGATGGAGGTCGCGACGGACGGCCGCGCCAAGCGGTACGACCCGAACGCGCACCGCCCCCACCAGCACCTGGTCTGCGCCCGCTGCGGCACGATCCGCGACGTCCACCCGTCCGGCAACCCGCTGGCCGACCTCCCGGACACGGAGCGCTTCGGTTTCACGATCTCGGCCGTCGAGGTCACCTACCGAGGCCTCTGCCCGAACTGCGCGGCGACCGCCTGAGACGGTCGCGCGACGACGAAGCCCCCACCGGAAGGTGGGGGCTTTCCGCGCTGCCACGCGCCCGCACGACGAAGGCCCGGATCCTGAGGATCCGGGCCTTCGTTTGCTACTGAGTAGCGGGGACAGGATTTGAACCTGCGACCTCTGGGTTATGAGCCCAGCGAGCTACCGAGCTGCTCCACCCCGCGTCGGTGAACCCAACCTTACGGGACGCCCACGACCAGCGCAAATCGCTTCCCCGCCGCCCGCCAGGGCTACGCCGTCAGCTCCTGGTGCAGCGCCTCGCTCAGCCGTGCCGCCCGCTCGGCCACCTCCGCCGGCCCGAGCTCCACGGCCCGCGCGCACCAGCGCCGCCCCTCGGTCAGCTCGCCGCGCCGGGCCGCGAGCAGCGCGAGCCGCAGCGCGGCCCGGCCGTGGCCGGCGCGGGCGGCGCGGGTCCACCACAGGGCGGCCTCGCGCTCGCTGCCCTCGCGGGCCAGGAGCAGGCCGAGGTTGAAGGCGCCGTTACGGCTGCCCGCCTCCGCGGCCTCGCGGTACCAGTGGGCCGCCTCCGCCACGTCACCGCGGGCGGCGGCCAGCATGCCCACCCGTACCTGGGCGCGGCGGTGCCCCTGCTGGGCGGCGCGCTCGTACCACTCCTCGCACTCGGTCTTCTCCTCGCGCGGGGCGCCGAGCGCGGGCGGCCCGGGCTCGGGGCGGCGCGCGTCGAGGACGGTGGCGAGCCGGAACGCGGCCTCGGCGCTGCCGCCGCCCGCCGCGCACCGCAGATGGCGCTCGGCGGTCTGCTCGTCGCCGTCGCGCAGGCTGGCGATGCCGACCTGGAGGGCGGCCTCGGTGTGCCCGGCCGCCGCGGCGCGCTCGTACCAGGTCAGCGCCGTACGGTCGTCGTCGCGACCCGCGTAGATGATGCCGAGGTTGAAGGCTGCGTCCACGCTGCCGGCCTCGGCCGCCTTGGAGAACCAGGGCTCGGCGCCGTTCGCGTCGCCGGCCTGGAGGAGGAGCACGGCGAGCGCGTTGGCGGCCTCGCGGTGCCCGGCGTAGGCGGCGCGGCGGTACCACTGCTCGGCCTGCTGGTTCCGGTCCTGGGCGGCGCAGAGCAGCCCGAGGTTGTACGCCCCGTTGACGTCGCCCGCGTCCATGGCGGCGCGGTACCAGCGCTCGGCGGTCTGCTGCTCGCCGCGGGCGGCGTGCAGGGCGCCGAGCGCGTTGGCGGCGTTGCCGTCGCCGTCCTGGGCGGCCCGCAGCCACCACACGGCGGCGCTCTCCTCGTCACCGGCGTCGCGCAGCAGGAAGCCGAGCGCGCAGGCGGCCTTGGCCTCGCCCTCCTTGGCCGAGCTCAGGTACCAGCGCCCGGCCTCCTTGAGCTCCCCGCGCTTCTCCAGGATCGCGCCGAGGTGCAGCGCGGCCCGCCGGTGGCCCCGCGCGGCGGCCTGCCGGAACCACTGCTCGGCCTCGGCGAGCTCCTCGGTGGGCGGGCCCGTCTGACCGGCCGCCGCGTTCCCGCTCTCGCCCCGGGCACCGCCGACGCCCGTGGCGCGACCCGTGGCTGCCGTACCCGTACCTGTGGCCGTGCCCGTACCGGTACCCGTACCCGGCGCCGTGCCGTGCAGGCGGGCCGGGCCGGCGGCCGCCGTCGCGCGGCGCTCCACGGCCAGGGCGAGGCGGTACGCGGCCTCGCGGTGGCCCTGCTCGGCGGCGGCGCGCAGCCAGCGCTCGGCGCCGACGTCGCTGCGGTGCTCCAGAAGATCGGCGAGGGCGTACGCGCCCAGGGCGTGGCCCTGCTCCGCGGACTGGCGCAGCCAGTACTCGGCGGCGGGCTCGTCGCCGCGCTCGCGGTGGTGGCGGCCGAGCGCGTGGGCGGCGGCCGCGGAGCCCGCGACGGCGGCGACCCGCCACCAGCCGGCGGCCTCGTCCCCATACCCCCGCTGGTGCAGCAGAACGCCCAGGTTGTTGGCGGCTGCGCGATCCCCCTCGGCGGCGGCGCCGCGCAGATACGGCTCGGCGCCGTCCAGGTCGCCCCGGCGCAGCAGCAGCGCGCCGAGCACGCTCATCGACGCGGCGTCGCCGTTCTCGGCGGCGCGCCGGTGGCGTGCCTCGGTCTCCGTGTCGCTCTCGGTCTCGGTCTCGGCGGTGGTGTCGACGGCCTCATCGACGGCCACCGCGGCCTCGATGATGTCCTCCACGGCACGCCGAGCGTGCCGCTGCACAAACCGCCCTGTCTCCAACAGAGTTGCCCTGTCCCCCATAAAAACCATCGTCGCACCACCCGCAACGCGCGTACACCTGGTATACCGCAGCCAGTGAGGTCACTTCAGCGTTTTGTCGACATGCCCACAGAGAGATAAGTCAAACACGACTCACCCCAACTCGCCCCATCCCTACCGCTCTTCGGGGCGTCGTGCGACCCCCGGCGCACGACAAGGGCCCGGATCCTGAAGGATCCGGGCCCTAATCTTCAGTAGCGGGGACAGGATTTGAACCTGCGACCTCTGGGTTATGAGCCCAGCGAGCTACCGAGCTGCTCCACCCCGCGTCGTTGTTCCCTAAAGGTATCACGACGCGGGGCGGGTCCCGACCGGCCCGGTCAGCCGCTCGGTGGGCTCGCGCTGGTGGACGGGGTCGCGTCGGCCGGCGGCGATGCGCTGGTGGACGGGGTCGCCCCCGGCTTCGGCGCGGTGCCGCCCGGCTTCTGGTCGGGCGCCTGCAGCTTGGCGCCCGCGTCCGCCGCCCGCTGGAGGGCGTCCTGCAGGGCTTCCTGGGCCTTGCCGTAGGCGGTCCAGTCACCCTTCTGCAGCGCCGCCTCACCGTCGTCGTACGCCTTCTGCGCGTCGGCGATGGCCTGCTTCAGCGCCGCGTCGTTCGTGCTCGGCGTCGTCGGCGGCTTGGTGCCCGGCTGCTCCGGCTGCTGGGGCGGCGTGGCGCCTTCCACTCCGAAGACCGCGTTCAGCGCCTCGGTGAGGTTGTCCTCGAACACCGTGGTGTCCTTGGTCGTGTCACCGTCCGGCTGGTCCGCGTCCACGTACGACACCGCGACCTTCTTCAGCAGCGGATACTGCGCGTTGCGGCCCTGGGCGTACACGGGCTCGACGTACAGGAAGCCGCCGTCGAGCGGGACCGTCAGCAGATTGCCGTACAGGATGTCGGAGTCGGCACCCTTCATGTCCCGGACGAAAGTCGCCACGGACGGAAGGCTGTTGAGCTTGTTCTGCACCTGCTGGGGTCCGGGGACGTCCGAGGTGACTCTCAACAGCCTTATGCGGCCGTAGTCCTTGCTGCCCGCGTCGGCGTCGACCGCCATGAAGCCGCCCAGGTTGGGCCGCCCGATGGGGGTGAACGTCGTCGTCAGCGAGAACCGCTGCTCGTTGTCCCCGGGCATCTTCAGGCTCAGGTAGTACGGCGGGACCGCGTTGCCGTCCTTGTTGGTCGGGTCGTCCGGGACCTGCCAGGCGTCCGAGCCACTGTAGAACTGCGTCGGGTTCGTGACGTGGTACCGGGTGAGCAGCTCGCGCTGGACCTTGAACATGTCCTGCGGGTAGCGCAGGTGCTGCATGAGGTCGGGCTTGATCGCCTCACGCGGCTGCACGGTGTCCGGGAACGCCTTCATCCAGGTCTTGAGGACCGGGTCCTCCTTGTCCCACTGGAAGAGGGTCACCGTGCCGTCGTAGGCGTCGACGGTGGCCTTCACCGAGTTGCGGATGTAGTTGACCTGGTTCTGCTGGGCGACCACCGCGCGCTGCTGGTTGCCGACCGTCAGAGCGTCGGCCGTGGTCTCCCCCAGAGTGGTGCGCGAGGCGTACGGGTAGCCGTTCGTGGTCGTGTAGGCGTCGACGATCCACACGATCTTCTTGTCCACGACCGCCGGGTAGGCGTCGCCGTCGATGGTCAGCCAGGGTGCGACCGCCTCGACGCGCTCCTTGGGCGTGCGGTTGTAGAGGATCCGCGAGCCCTCGCCGATCGCCCCCGAGTAGAGGATCTGCGGCTCGCTGAACGCGACCGCGTAGGCGGCGCGGTTGAAGGCGCTGGAGAGGTTGATCCCGCTCTTGCCCTCGTAGCTGGTGGTCTTCTCGCCGTTCTCCTCGTAGTCCAGCTCCTTCTGCGGGCCGCCGACGATCGAGTACTGATCGGTCTTCTCGCCGTAGTAGATCCGCTGCTGGTACGGGCCGAGCTGCCCCGTGGTCGGCAGACCGGACTCGGTGAAGACCGGGGAGCCGTTGGCGTCCGTCTGCGTGCCCGCGGCCATGATCGCGCCATAGCCGTGGGTGTACGTGAAGTGGTCGTTGATCCAGTTCCGCTTCGGGATGCCCTTGATGTTGAGCTCACGCAGGCCGACGACGGCGTCCTGTCCCTTGTAGCGGTCGACGTCGAGGGTCGTCGGGAATTGGTAGTACTTCCGCTTCTGCTCCAGCTGCTGGAACGTCGGCGAGACGATGTTCGGGTCGATCAGCCGGTAGCTGGCCGCCGTGTCGGAGTCCGTGCGGAGCTGGTCCTTGGCCTTGACCGTGGATTTGCCCGAGTAGTTCTCCGGCATGGTGGAGTCGATGTCGTACGCCTTGCGCGTCGCGTTGATGTTCTTCTGGATGTACGGCGCTTCCTTGGCCTGCTCGTTCGGCTGGACCTGGAACTTCTGCACGATGGCCGGGTACAGGCCGCCGATCAGGATCGCCGAGAGGACCATGAGGCCGAAGCCGATCACCGGCAGCTGCCAGGTGCGGCGCCACAGCGTCGCGAAGAACAGCAGGGCGCAGATCACCGCGATGCAGAACAGGATCGTCTTCGCCGGCAGATAGGCGTTGGCGTCGACGTACCGCAGGCCCGTCCAGTTGCCGGCCGCCTTGAAGTCGCTGGACTTCACGGCGAGGCCGTACCGGTCGAGCCAGTACGCCACGGCCTTCAGGGAGACGAAGACGCCGAGGAGCACCGACAGGTGGCCCGTCGCGGCGGCGGTGGCGCGGGCACCGGGGCTGGTGACGCGCAGTCCGCCGTACAGGTAGTGCGTCAGGGCGGCGGCCACCAGCGACAGGACGGTGGCGGCGAAGCCGAAGGCGAGCAGGAAGCGGTACCAGGGCAGGTCGAAGGCGTAGAACGCCACGTCCAGCTGGAACTGCGGGTCCTTCTGGCCGAACGGCACGCCGTTCACCCACATGAGCCAGGTGCGCCACTGGCCGGAGGCCGACGCGCCGGCGATCAGGCCCACCAGGGCGGTGATCGCGAGGAGCACCCACTTCTTGTAGGGCGCCAGGCCCATCCGGTAGCGGTCGAGGCTCTGCTGCTCCAGCGACATCGCGCTCAGCGGCGGCCGCAGCCGGTGCGCCAGCCAGATGTTGAACCCGACGGCGAGCCCCATCAGCAGACCGAACACGGCGAAGAGGCCGATCTTGGTCCACAGTGTGGTGGTGAACACGGACGAGTAATGGACCGAGCGGTACCAGAGCCAGTCCGTCCAGAACCCGGCGAACATGACGAACGCCATGGCCAGGACGGCCAGCACGCCCAGCGTCATGAGCAGCGTGCGGGCCCGCCGGGACGGCCGGCCGACTCTGATCCTTGGCCCGGTCGGGCCTCCGCCGCCTCCGCGGTCCGGCATCTGGAAAGCCAACGTGCGCCCCTCGAGGTTGATGCGTCGATAAGCAGGCCCCGCGATCGTAGAGCCCACTGATGCAACTTACTGAGGCTTTACCTAGTTCCCGTCTTCGGGGGATGAGGAGGCAGGATGTTCTCCATGTCCAACGTTTCCCCCTCCGGCACCCCCATGGCCGCGAGCCCCCTCACCCGCGCGGTGCTCGAGATCGACGAGTACGCCTCCGGCCTCGGCTGGGACCGGCCGGCCCGGCTCTTCGCCCTGGTCGACACCGCCCGCCTGCGTGCCCAGGAGCCGGGACTGGCCTCCCAGCTCGGCCTCGAAGGCGAAGAGACCGCCGCCTACACCCCCATCGAGCAGGAGGAACTGCCGAAGGGGAAGCCCCTCGACGAGTTCCTCGGCACCATCGCCTGGCCCGACGCGGTGGTCGGCTGCGCGCTGACGGTGGAGCGGCTGATGCTCCCGCCGTCGGCCGAGGCGTCCGTGCCGGAGGGCCTGAACGAGGCCGCTCTGGCGAAGTGGGTGGCCCGGCACCCCGACCGCCAGGAGGTCCGGATGACCGTGGCCGTGCTCCGTAACGGCGCGCGGGAGGCCGCGATCCGGCTGCGCGAGAAGGACTCCCCGAACGAGGTGCTGACGGGGGCGGACCTGGTGCCGGGGCTCGCGGAGGCCCTGGCGGCGACCTTCGAGTCCTGAGGAGTACGGGCGTACGCGGAAGGGGGCGCTCCGGTCGGTGACCGGGGCGCCCCCTTGTTTGTGCGCGTCCTAGCTCTTCGAGCAGCTGGGCAGGTTTTTCGTGTCGCCGTTGCGGAGCTTCTCCAGCGACTTCGTGGCGTCGTCGATGGTGTTCACCTTGATGAGCGTGAGGCCGTCGGGGATGTCGGAGGCGGCGGCCTCGCAGTTGTCGGCCGGGGTGAGGAAGTACTGGGCGCCGGCGTTGCGGGCGCCGACGAGCTTCATCTCGATACCGCCGATCGGGCCCACCTGACCCTTCTCGTCGATGGTTCCGGTGCCGGCGATGAACTTTCCGTCGGTGAGGCTCTCCGGGGTCAGCTTGTCGACGATGCCGAGCGCGAACATCAGTCCGGCGCTGGGCCCGCCGACGTCGGCGAGCTTGATGTCGATCGTGAACGGGAAGACGTGATCGGTGCCGGCCTGGATGCCGACGATCGCCCGGTCGCCCTCCGCGGACTTCACCGTGGTGATGGTGACCTTCTCGGTGGCGGTGGGTTCCTTGCCGGCCTTCTCGGCCGCGGCCGCCTCCTTGGCGGGAACGATCGTGAACGCGACCTTCTCGCCCGGCTTGCGCGTGGTCACCTGCTTGGCGACATCGCCGGGCTCCTTGATCGGCACGCCGTCCACGGCCTTGATGACGTCCCCGGCGTGCAGCTTCCCCTGGGCGGGGCTGTCCTTGACGACGGAGGCGACGACGACCCGGGTGGTCAC
Source organism: Streptomyces sp. NPDC029169 (assembly GCF_055563935.1). Taxonomy (NCBI): domain Bacteria; kingdom Bacillati; phylum Actinomycetota; class Actinomycetes; order Kitasatosporales; family Streptomycetaceae; genus Streptomyces; species Streptomyces sp. NPDC029169. Next base: position 478,572 of record NZ_JBVHXA010000003.1, on the reverse strand, counting down.
CGGGATGCCCAGCTCACCCAGGGCGGCGACCTTGGCGCTCTCCTGGGACTGGCTGAACTCCTCGGCGTTCTCCTGGCTCGACTCCTCCTCCGTCTTGCCGTCCGGGTAGAGGGTCTCCTTGGGGACGACCACGTTGTCGTGGGCGAGCCAGCCGTAGACCGCCTCGACCACGTTCATCCGGTAGTCCGCGCTGGTGACGCGGACGGTTGTCATATTGAGATGACCGTCGGTCGGGTAGGTCTTGCGACCCGAGATCTGGAGGACGGGCTCACCGGCGGCCTTCCCCAGGGTGTTGACCGTGGGGCCGGGGCTCATCTCCGCGTACGGCACCGGGACCAGGACGCCCACACAGAGCAGAGTGATCAGGACCAGAGTGGAGGCGAGCATCGTCGCAGTGCGGCGTGGCATGGAACGACAGTACGGGACCGGTCTGTGAGTGCACCCGTGGGGCGGGTCCGTACGAGGCGGCCGGCGAGGGGCTCAGCTGGAGACGTGGCTGCTGTGTGCGGCGGACTGGGGTGCGGCCGGGGCCATCTCGCGTGCGACACCTTCGATGCCGGAGTGAGACCGCTCCATGGCGTCCCTGAACCGTGCGTAGCCGGCGAGCTCGGCCACATCCCCGATGGTCTTGTTCCGCTGGGCCCAGCTTCCCCATATCGCCGCGCCGACGACTGCGAAAAGCGGAATCAGCAACCAGGCGAGCGCTGCCATGCCGACCTCCCATCCCCAATGAGCGACCGCAACCGACCGGAACCGGCCGATCAGCAGACTAACGATCTGCAGCAACAACGCTGCTGCCAGGGGGCCGGTTACGCAAATCGGGGCGTTCGACTACGGCACGTCGGCGCGGCGCCTTGTCAGGCACGATCTCGGCGCCTCACACACCCGTGCGGCACCTAACAGGCGCCGACCCACTCCTCGGTACCGTCGGAGAAGGTCTGGTGCTTCCAGATGGGGACCTCGTGCTTGAGGTCGTCGATGAGCTTGCGGCAGGCCTCGAAGGCCTCGCCGCGGTGCGGGCAGGAGACCGCGACGACGACCGCGAGATCGCCGACCTGCAGATCGCCCACCCGGTGGACGGCGGCCAGGGCGCGGACCGGATAGTCGGCGACGACCTTCTCGGCGACCCGGCGCAGCTCGGCCTCGGCGGAGGGGTGGCAGGAGTACCCGAGCGCGTCCACGTCGGCGCCGCCGTCGTGGTTGCGCACCGTGCCCACGAAGAGCGTCGTGCCCCCGGCCGCGTCGTCGCCGACGGCCCGGAAGACCTCGTCGACCGAGAGCGGGGTGTCGCGGATCGCCAGCAGCTTGATCGGGTCCGCTGCGGTCTGCTCGCCGGGATGGTCGTTCTGTGCCATGGGCCCATGGTGCCGTACCGCACGGACATCGCGGAATAGCGCTTTCGACCGGTGGACCCGACCCTCCGTAGGAGGGTCCTACATGCCGCGGCGCTTCCGCATCTGGCGCACCAGCGCCGCCGTGCCGAGCAGCGCCACCGTCGCACCGGCCGCTCCCGCCGCCGTCGCGTCCTTGCGGCCGAGCCGGCGGCCCGCGACGGTGTGCCGGCCCGCGACCTCCTCCAGGAGCGCGGCGAGCACCTCCTCGTTGGTCCACTTCGGCCGCCAGCCCGCGTCGTGCAGCCGGCCGACGCTGACCACCCACGGGTGCATCGTGTACGCGAGGTCCCCGGCCGGGGACGGGGTGAGCCCGATCCGGTGCAGCCGGGCCGCCGCGCCGAGGGCGACCGCGGAGGGCAGCTCCATGCGGCGGATCCCGGAGAGCTCCTCGACCTCCTCCTGTTCCAGCCAGCCGTCGCAGCCGACCGCGAACTCGCCGTCGACCTTCTCGAGCGCCGCGTACTCCAGCGCGCTGACCAGGTCGTCGACGTGGCAGAACTGCCAGGTCGGGCGGGACCCGGCGACCACGAGCAGCCGGGGCGACTCGAAGTAGCGGGTGAGGGCCGTGTCCGTACCGCCCACCAGCACTGCCGGCCTGACGACGGTGACGTGCAGCCCGGGGTGGGCGCGGGGCGCACGGCGGCCCAGACGCTCGATCTCCAGCATGTCGCCGACGCCGGTGGCCTCGGCGGTCGCCCGCAGCTCGGCGTCCTCGGAGAGCGGGATGTCGTTGTCGGGCAGCGCGCCGTAGACCATCGCGGAGGTGCAGAGCACCACCCGGTGCACGCCCGCGGCCGCGGCGGCCGTCAGGACCGTCTGCGCGCCGCGCACGTTGTAGGCCGTTCGGGCGGCGGCGTCCGATTCCAGGTCGAGGTCGACCGCGAGGTGCACCACCACGTCCGCGCCGCGCAGCTTCTCGGCGATCGCCGGGTCGCGGACGTCGAGGATGTGCCACTGCGCCTCGGAGACCTCGCCCCGGCGCTCGTCGATCGCGATGACCTGCTTGATCTCCTCGGACGCGGCGAGGCGCCTGGTCAGCAGGTCGCCGACCCCGGAGGCGGCGCCGGTGACCGCGACCACGGGGCCGCGCCCGGCGGACCGGGTTGAGATGTTTCGCGCTGCGCGAACCTGAGGATCTGGGGAACTCACCGGGCGTCTCCAGCGGTTGTCTTCAGTACGTACCCGAATGACGCGTACGTACCAGGTGGCGTCCATCCTGCCGCAGGCCACGGCCCGGCGGAGCACCGAGCCCAGATCCGGCCCGGATGTCTACGCTGGTGGTGTGTAGCGGGCACCGAGGCGAGGCGCCCCGGGGGGAGAGCCGAGCCAGGAGAAACCGCCGTCGGCAGGAGCCGGCGGCCCTATGAGCCGAGGAAACCTGTGAGTGACACCCCATTCGGATTCGGCCTTCCGCCGGAGGAGCCGGAGGACGGCGACGAGGGCAAGAAGAAGGACCCCGCCGGAGGTGGCCAGGGGTCCGGTGGCCAGGGCGGCGGCAACGCGTTCGGTGCCAATCCGTTCGGTTTCGGCGGTCTGCCGGGCATGGGCGGACCCGGTGGCGCGGACAATCCGTTCGCCGCGATGTTCGGCTCGCTGAACCCCAACGACCTGGGCGCCGCCTTCCAGCAGCTCGGCCAGATGCTCTCGTACGAGGGCGGTCCGGTGAACTGGGACATGGCCAAGCAGATCGCCCGCCAGGTGGTCGCGCAGGGCACGTCCGACGGCACCAAGGACGCCAGCGTGGGTCCGGCCGAGAAGGCGGCGGTCGAGGAGGCCGTGCGCCTGGCCGACCTGTGGCTGGACGGCGTGACCTCGCTGCCTTCGGGGGCGGGCACGGCCGTGGCGTGGAGCCGCGCGGAGTGGGTCGAGGCGACGCTGCCGGCCTGGCAGCAGCTGGTCGACCCGGTCGCCGAGCGGGTCGGCGCGGCGATGGGCGATGTGCTGCCCGAGGAGATGCAGGCCATGGCGGGCCCGCTGATCGGCATGATGCGGTCGATGGGCGGCGCCATGTTCGGCCAGCAGATCGGCCAGGCCGTCGGCGTGCTCGCGGGCGAGGTCGTCGGCTCGACGGACGTCGGTCTGCCGCTGGGCCCGGCCGGCAAGGCGGCGCTGCTCCCGCTGAACATCGAGTCGTTCGGCAAGGACCTGGGCGTCCCCAAGGACGAGGTGCGGCTCTACCTGGCGCTGCGCGAGGCCGCCCACCAGCGGCTCTTCGCCCATGTGCCGTGGCTGCGCTCGCATCTGTTCGGCGCGGTCGAGAGCTACGCCCGCGGGATCAAGGTCGACACCTCCAAGCTGGAGGAGGCGGTCGGTCAGCTGGACCCGACACACCCGGAGCAGCTCCAGGAGGCGCTCCAGCAGGGCATGTTCCAGCCCGAGGACACCCCGGAGCAGAAGGCCTCGCTGGCCCGTCTGGAGACGGCGCTCGCGCTGGTCGAGGGCTGGGTGGACGCGGTGGTCCACGAGGCCGCGAAGTCCCGGCTGACCTCGGCTGACGCGCTGCGGGAGACGCTGCGCCGGCGCCGGGCGAGCGGCGGTCCCGCCGAGCAGACCTTCGCCACGCTGATCGGTCTGGAGCTGCGTCCGCGCCGGCTGCGGGACGCCTCGCGGCTGTGGGCCTCGCTCACGGACGCGCGCGGTGTCGACGGCCGCGACGACCTGTGGGAGCACCCGGACATGCTGCCGACGGCGTCCGACCTGGACGACCCGGACGGCTTCGTCCACCGCGAGCAGCTCGACTTCTCGGAGATCGACAAGATGCTCGGCGAGGCGGCCGGGGGCACGAAGCAGGACGGCGACGACGAGGGCGACAGCGAGAAGTGAGCCTGCACGATGACGCGGTCCTCGTACTGAAGGAGTACGAGGACCAGGACGAGCTGCGCGGGATCTACCTGGACCACCTGGCGGCGCACGCGGACGGGATGTGGAAGGCGTGCGAGGCCGGGCATCTGACGGCCAGTGCGCTGGTGGTGGACCCGGAGCGCGGGCGGGTACTGCTGACGCTGCACAGGAAGCTCGGCATGTGGCTGCAAATGGGCGGCCACTGCGAGCCGGGGGACGCGACGCTCGCGGAGGCGGCGCTGCGGGAGGCGACGGAGGAGTCCGGCATCCCGGGTTTGGCTCTGCTGCCGGGCGGGCCTGTGCGGCTCGACCGTCATCCGATTCCGGCGCCCTGCCACTGGCATCTGGACGTGCAGTACGCGGCGCTGGCACCGGCCGACGCGGTGGAGGCGATCAGCGAGGAGTCGCTGGACCTGCGCTGGTACGCCTACGACGAGGTGGCGGCGGTCGCCGACACCTCGGTGGTGCGGCTGATGGAGGCCACGAGGGCCCGGCTGTAGACAGCGGTAAGGGGCGGTCGCCTTGGCGACCGCCCCTTACGCATGGTCCCGCGTCAGTTCCAGGCGTTGTTCTGGTTCTGGGCGTGCGAGCCGTGCTGGCCGGCGCCGAACTGGGCGGCGATGCCCTGTCCGATGGCGGCGTTCTGCGGCGGCATGACCTCGCTGGGCTGGACCAGGGCGAAGCCCTGTCCGAGGAAGCTGAGCTCCCAGCCCTCGCCCGTGTTGCCGCGGCGGCGACGGACGCTGGAGTTCGTCGTCTGTGCCTGCATCTGCACCCGCAGCCCGGAGGACCAGGCGACGATCGCGTCCGCGTCGACGTTGACGTACTTGTCCGGGGTGACATGCATCATCAGCGGCTGACCGGAGGTCATCAGGGCGACCTTGCCGCGGCCGGAGATGTTGAGCTGGTACTTGCCGGAGCCGGAGATGCCGTACTGGCTGTCCACGGCGATGACCTCGGTGTGCAGGGTCGAGTCCAGCGCCAGGACGTAGGCGCTGTCGACGGTCATGCCCTCCTGCTCGACCTCCACGACGTGGATGTACTGGGCGAGGTTGGCGAAGTAGACCGTGCCCTGCCCGGAGCAGCGCATGAGGTCGAGACCCTCACCGGTCCTGGCCTGGGCGCGGCGCTGGCTGGGCGTCTTGTACTCGCCGTCGAAGTCGACGAGTCCCTGGTAGGCGACCATGGCGCCCTTGCGGGCGAGGACGTCGTCCGTGCCGGTCAGGGCGACCCGCAGCAGCTGCGGGTTCTGGATGACGTACCGTTCCTGGCTCTGCTGCTCGGCGTAGTTGAAAAGCGGGCTCTGCATGGTGTTCTCGCTCCCCCTCAGCCCCGGATCCGCAGGCGGTCGGTGCTGTCCTCGCTCGGCTGTACGACGACGATGCCCTGGCCGGAGAAGGCCATCTGGTACGCCTCGCCGCTGCCCCGCCCGATCAGGGAGGAGGCCTTGAAGCTGCGCTTGCCTTTGACCTTGAGCGCCGGCGACCAGGCGACGAGCGCGTCGGGGTCGACGTACGTCTCGTCCTCGCCACGGCCGCAGTCGACGACGATCGGCGTGCCGCGCGAGGTCAGGGCGACCCAGCCGGTGCCCGCGATCTCGACGTTGAACAGGCCCTGCCCGGCGAACTTGGCGAGGCCCTTGACCCTCTCGACGCCCCACTGGAGGTGGGCGTCGAAGGCGAGGACGTTGGTGCCGTTGACGGAGATCGAGTCGTTCTGGAGGTTGATCACGACGACGTCGGCGCCGTAGTCGGCGAGGTAGAGCAGTCCGTCGCCGGAGCACTTCATGATGGGTGCACCCTCGCCCGTCGCCCAGGCCTGCGCGACCTGGCGGACGGCGGGCGGGTTGGGCTCGTAGGTGACGAAGCCCTCGTAGGCGACCATCGAGCCGGTGCGCGCGTACAGGTCCTGGCCGGAGACCATGGCGACCTTGAGCATCGTGCGGCCGTGGTTCTCCATCCGGGCGGCCATCGGGGTCGGGGCGAAGCCCGCGAGTTGCTGGTTCATTCTTCGGGCTCCCTCAGACCTCGTACGGCTGGACGACGATGAAGTTGCCGGGGGCGCCCCGGAACTGGAGGTTGACGGTCTCTCCGCTGTGTCCGGGGTACGCGTTGCGGCGCAGCCGGACCTGGCTGGAGAGGATCACCTGGGACGCGGACGACCAGGCGACGACCGCGTTGCAGTCGGCGAAGGTGGTCGGCGTGACGGGCAGGACGACCGGGATGCCGTGCGTCTTAACGACGACGGTGCCGGTGCCCTGGAACTGCATCGTGAACAGGGCGCCGCCGGGGATGCCGTGGCCCTCGATCCTCCGTACTTCGTACTGGAGGGACTCGTCGAAGGCGAGCACGTGCTCCGCGGAGACGCAGATACCGTCGCCCTGGAGCTCGATCGGGTGCAGATGGGCGCCCTCCTCCGCGAGGAAGACCTGGCCGCGGCCGGTGCAGCGCATCAGCTGCATCTCCTGGCCGGTGGCGTTGCCGACGATCCGGCCGGTGAAGCCGGCGCCCTTGTGGGCGAATTCGACTTTGCCCTGGTACATGACCATGCTGCCCTGGCGGGCGAGGACGGGCACGCCGCCCATGGCCAGGTCGACCCGCATGAGCTGCTGGTTCTGCGGGGTCCAACGGGCGCCGGTCGCGGTCTCCTTGTACGGCTGGAGCGCGGCGGCGAGCCCGGCGCCGGCGGCGGGAACACCCTGGGGCATCCCGTGGGGCATCCCCTGGGGTACGCCGCCCATATGGCCGGGGACCTGGCCGAACTGGGGCTGCTGCTGGCCGTAAGGGGGCTGCCCGGGAACCTGGCCGGGGACCTGCCCGAACTGTGGGGCCTGCGGGGCCTGCTGCGGCTGGCCGTACGGCGCGGGGGCCGGCGCCGGGGCGGGCGGGGCCATCGGCGCGGCCATGGTGGGGGCCGTGTGCATCGGCTGGACCGGCGCCTGCGGGGCGGGAACCGGAGCGGGAGCGGGAGCGGTCGGCGGGGCGCCGAACTGCGGGGCGGGCTGCGGCGCCTGGGGCGCGGCGGGCGCTCCGAACGCGGGCGGCGCGGAGCCCTGCTGCGGCGGGCCGAAGCCGGGCGCCGCCTGCGGGGCCTGGGCCGCGGGCTGCTCCTCGGCGACCTCGCCGCCGAAGTTCTTCAGCAGCGCGTCGAGGCCGCCGTCGAAGCCCTGGCCGATGGCCGCGAACCGCCAGACGTCCTTGAGGTAGAAGTCGCCGAGCATGACGGCGCGCTCGGTGGAGAACTCCGAGCCGGTGAAGGGGTATCGGACGACCTCTTCGCCGCCCGCCACGATCCGGATGTAGCCGGGGCCGATCTGCGACATCTGGCCTGCGCCGTCGATGGTCGCGGTGAAGGACAGCTTGTGGATGTTCGCCGGGATCCGGTCGAGCGTGACCCGGAAGGACTCGGTGTCGCCCGACTGCGCGCCGAGCAGCTGGATGGACTCCTCCGGCGACTTCGGCTGGTTGAAGAAGATGAAGTACCGGTCGTCCGAGAGCTGCTCGTTGGCGTCGAGACCGAAGCAGCTGATGTCGAAGGTCAGCCCGGGCGCCGCGATCTGCACACCCACGTACAGATCGGTCCCCGGTGTGAGATCACTGATCTTGGCCTTGTGGCCGCGTTGGAATTCCCTGGCCATGCGTAACGACCGTCCCCCATCCCGAAATACGAATGCGTCGCGTCAGGCTAACGGCTGTGTGCGACATTGAGCCAAGCTGGTACGCATTCGGTACAGGATTGGCACGGGCGCGGCTACTCTCCGCGCGCGGCCGGCAGGTGGGGCAGGCGCTCCGCGGCGACGACCCCTTCGAGGTAGCCGCGGGCCCGTTCGGTGCGCGGGTACGCCTCCAGGAGCCGCCAGAACCGGGGGCCGTGACCGGGCACGAGGAGATGCGCCAGCTCGTGGACGAGGACGTAGTCGACCACGTACTCGGGCATGCCCTGGAGCCGGTGGGAGAGGCGGATGCTGCCCTCAGAGGGGGTGCACGAGCCCCAGCGGGTGTTCTGGTTGGTCACCCAGCGCACGGACGTGGGCCGTGCGCGGCCGGCGAAGTACTGGTCCGACAACCGCTCGGCGCGTTCGGTGAGTTCGCTGTCCCCGAGGACACGCTTGCTCTCCTGGGCGGCGAGCTTGTCCAGCATGACCGTCACCCAGCGTTGCTCCTCCGCCTCGGACATCCGCGCCGGGATGAGCACGATGGTCCGGTCGCCCTCGCGATAGGCGGAGACGGTTCTGCTCCGCCGGGAGCTTCTGCGGACCTCGACCGCACTCGTCCCCGAGCCGCGGGGCGGTTTGCTTGTCACGCTGCGCTGTGGGTCGGCGGGCACGGCCCCGACGTTACCCGCTGTCAGCGGGGGAAGTCCCGCCTCCGGGACGGTTCGGCGGGGATCCGGTCACACCGCGCACCATTTGAATGATTAATACCCCACCCCTGTGGACAACTTTCGGTGTCCGCTTCGACGCCCGGGCAATCTGGCATCGGAAGGAAGAAGACGACCGATCAAGATCACGGGGGCGGAAATGCATCCGATGCTGAAACCAGCGCTGCGGCGGGCCTGGCCCGACCTGGGGAGCGTGCAATTCGGGGTCACCTCCGCGCACGCGACGGTGGTGGGTCCGCTCGACACGGCCACCGGCAGCCTGCTCGGACTGCTCGACGGCACGCGCGGCCTCGAACTCCTGCGGGCGGAGGCCCGCGCCCTGGGCCTGCCGGACGGCTGGCTGGAGGGGCTGCTCGACCGGCTCGCGGGGGCGGGCCTGATCGCGGACGCCTCCGCCGGGCGCCCCGGGAAGGTGGGTGGCGTCACGTCTGCGGACAGTGAGCTCGATCCCCTCCGCGCCGACCTGGCCTCACTCTCCGTGGTCCATCGGGAGCCGGACGGGGCGTTACGGCGCGTGGCCGCCCGGCGGGCGGCGCGCGTCCAGGTCCGCGGCGCGGGACGGGTCGGCGCCACGGTCGCCGCGCTGCTGTCGGCCTCGGGGGTGGGCACGGTGGACGTGCTGGACTCCGGCTCGCTGCAGCCCTGGGAGGTCGCGCCCGGCGGACTGCCGGCCGAGGCAGTGGGTGAGCGCCGGGCCGAGGCGGCGCACCGGCTCGTGGCGCGGTCGGCGCCGGGCGGCCGCCCGCCCCGGGCACCTCGGCGGGTGACGGGTGAGAGCGGACCGGAGCCAGGGCTCTCACTCGTCGTAGTGACACCGCGGGACGGCCTCGCCGCCTACCTCCCCGACCCGATCCCCGCCGAGGGCTGGATCACGACGGGCACTCCTCATCTCTACGCGGGGGTGCTGGAGGCCACCGGCGTGGTCGGACCGCTGGTGCTGCCCGGCGGGACGGCCTGCGCGGGGTGCGCGCAGGAGGAGCGGACGGACCAGGATGCCAAGTGGCCTCGCATGCTGGCGCAGTGGCGCTCGGGTCCGCCGCCCCAGGTGCCGGCCTGCGATCTGGGCCTCGCGACGGCGGTCGCCGGGCTGGCCGCGGCCCATGCGCTCGCTTTCCTGGACGGAGAGTTGCCGGCGAGCGCGGGGGCGCGCTGGGAGGTCTCGTTGCCGTTGCTCGAGTGGCGGGTGAAGCGGATGAGACCGCACCCTGCGTGTCCGTGCGACGCGGTGCGCGGCGGAGAGGGGGAGCAGGCCTCGGGGACCGGAACCCGGCACGACACAATGGCGGGGTAACCGTCCTGTGTGGCACGGCAGTCTGGGATTTGGAGGGGCGCATGTCTGATCTTCCCCGGAAGGCGGTCACCCGGACCGCGAGGTTGGCCGCGTTGCCCCTGGGCTTCGCCGGACGGGCCACCTGGGGCCTGGGCAAGCGGATCGGCGGCAAGTCGGCCGAGATCGTCGCCCGCGAGCTTCAACAGCGCACGGCGGACCAGCTGTTCAAGGTCCTCGGGGAGCTCAAGGGCGGGGCGATGAAGTTCGGGCAGGCGATGTCCGTCTTCGAGTCGGCGCTCCCCGAGGAGGTGGCCGGCCCCTATCGGGCGGCGCTGACCCGGCTTCAGGAAGCGGCGCCCCCGATGCCGACCCGCACGGTCCACGGCGTCCTGGAGGAGCGGCTCGGCGAGGAGTGGCGGGAGCTGTTCCTGGAGTTCGAGGACAAGCCAGCGGCGGCCGCCTCCATCGGCCAGGTGCACCGGGCGGTGTGGCACGACGGCCGTGAGGTCGCGGTGAAGGTGCAGTACCCGGGGGCGGGCGAGGCGCTGCTCTCCGACCTGACGCAGCTCAGCCGTTTCGCCCGGCTGCTCGGCCCGCTGATCCCCGGCATGGACATCAAGCCGCTGATCAACGAGTTGCGCGACCGGGTGTCTGAGGAGCTGGACTACGGCCTGGAGGCGCAGGCCCAGCGGGAGCACGCGGAGGAGTTCGCGGACGATCCCGATGTCGTGGTGCCGTCCGTGGTGCACCAGAGCGAGCAGGTTCTGGTGACGGAGTGGATCGACGGGATCCCGCTGTCGGAGGTGATCGCGGACGGTACGGAGGAGCAGCGGAACCGGGCCGGTCAGCTCCTGGCCCGCTTCCTCTTCTCCGGCCCGGCCCGCACGGGGCTCCTGCACGCCGATCCGCACCCGGGCAACTTCCGGCTGCTGCCGGGCGGTGACGACGAGGAGGGTCCGGAGAGCTGGCGGCTCGGGGTGCTGGACTTCGGCACGGTGGACCGGCTGCCGGGCGGACTGCCCGACACGATCGGGACCTGCCTGCGGCTGACCCTGGAGGGGGACGCCGAGACGGTGTACGAGCTGCTGCGCGAGGACGGGTTCGTCAAGCAGTCCATCGATCTCGCCCCGGACGCGGTCCTCGAGTATCTGCTGCCGATCATCGAGCCGGCCGAGGTCGAGGCCTTCGGTTTCACACGCGGCTGGATGCGAGCCCAGGCCGCCCGGATCGCCGACCCCCGCTCCCCCGCGCACCAGCTGGGCAAGCAGCTCAATCTGCCGCCGTCGTATCTGCTGATACACCGGGTGACCCTGAGCACGATCGGTGTGCTCTGTCAGCTGAACGCGACGGTGCGGCTGCGCGACGAACTGGAGGAGTGGCTGCCGGGCTTCGTCGAGGCAGAGTGACGGTCGGGCCGACGGCCGTCACCACCCAGCGGGGTGACGGGCCGTCACCATCGGGAGCGGAGTGAGAGGCGGGCCGACGGGCCGTCACCACCAGGCGGAGTCGAGCCGGCCTTCGATGGACCGAATGTTCTCGCGGGCACAGCTGTCGCAGATGTAGTGGCGTCGGCCGTTCTCCACGGAGCAGGTCCAGGTCACCGGGAGCGTCTCCGCGGTCTTGCCGCAGCGGGCGCAGACGATGGGCTCCTCGGGCTTCGGGGCGTCGTTCACCCACCTGACGATAGTCCGGCAAGGGCCGGGCCGCGCCGCAACGCACCGCGGGGGCCGGTCCGTTCGGACCGGCCCCCGCGGGGTTCTTCGGGTCAGTGCATGACGGCCATGGCGAGCGCGCGCCGGGCGCGCAGCGATACGCGCTCGGCCCGCCGCTGCATGCGCCGGGCGGCGACCAGGCGCATGGCCTGGCGTTCCGCCTCGGCTTCCCTCATGAGGTCGTGCATATGCGCACGAGCCAGGGCTTCTGGGATGAGTTGCATTTCACGGGTCCTGTTCTGACGCGAGGCGTTCGCGCCGGTGATGCTGACGTCTGGAGTCGCGGAGCCGGAGGGCTCGCTGGTGGAAGAGGTCATCGGGGCCTGCTTCTGGGGATCGTGCGTGAGGGGTCGGTCGATGGTTCCGGTGACGTTCATGCCGCGACCGGGTTCTTGCGCGGGCGACCACGCGGCCGCTTGCGGGCCACGACCACGCCCTGGACGAACAGCTCGCCGCCCCAGACGCCCCACGGCTCACGCCGCTCCTGCGCCCCGGCGAGACAGGCCGCCATCAGCGGGCAGGTACGGCAGAGGGACTTGGCGTACTCGACGTCGGCCGGGGACTCGGCGAAGAAGACCTCCGGGTCGTACGAGCGGCAGGGGACGGGTACGCCGAGGTTCTCGATGGCGTCGTCGAGCGCGGTGAGCGTGGTGAGGGGGGTCAAGGTGGAGTCCTCCGTGAGGCCGGGCGGCGGGATCGTTTCGGAAGGCGGTACGGACGGGGCGTGCGCTTCGAGTTGCACGGTGGTCATTCCTCGTCTGGTCGTTCCGGCCTGTTGGCCGGGGTTTCGGCTGGTACCGGGTGTTGCTGGTCCCGAGGCCCCTTCGCTCCGTCATCCCCGTTCGGGGACAAACAGAAGGGCCGCGGATCCCGGGTGGGGTTCCGCGGCCCTGAAGGCGCCGGCCTGATCAGATCAGGCTGGATCACTCCAGGGTTCGAGCCCACGGATGGCCCACATCGTGTGGTGCTGCGTCGTCTGCTGCTGGGTTCCGGCACCGGTCGCCGCAAAGCCATAGGCCTTGGCCTTGACTGCTGCTACTCCTGCTTCCAGTGCCTTGGTCGGTCGCTCATTGCGCTCGCTGACGGGGAGACCCACCAGGTCGGCAGCCGGCCGCAGGGAAGCGACGCGGGCCGTGCCGGCGCCGGACAGACCGGTGCCAGGAAGGCCGCTGCCGAGGAACGCAGAGCCGGAGAGGCCGAGCGAGCAGGCGGAGACGACCGAGCGATCGGTCATTTTGTCGGTGCTGACGAAGCTGACGGTGGTGCAGATGATGTTGCTGATCACTGGAATCGCCTCCTCTCGGCGTCTCGGAGGGCTCGGTGTGAGCCGGACCCTCATGTTCGTTTGGACAAGTACAGCACGAAAGCAGGGCTTCCAAGAAGCCGCTGTTTCCGTGGTTAAGAACCTATGGGGCTTGACGGGGCGGGCGCAAACTATTTTTCCGACGAGTTTTCATCAGTCCTCCCCGTCCTCTCCTCCACCCCTCTCACCTGGCTCTTCGCCCGTGCAGAGGGCGAGAACGTCGGCGCCGAACCGGTCGAGCTTGCGCGCGCCGACCCCGGAGATTCCGGCGAGTTCGCCGTCGGTGGTGGGCACGCGCTCGGCGATGGCCATCAGCGTCTTGTCGGTGAACACGCAGTACGCGGGCTGCCCGAGCTCCTTCGCCTGGTCGGAGCGCCAGTCGCGCAGCCGCTCGTAGAGCGCCTCGTCCATGTCGGACGGGCAGTCCTCACAGCGCATCAGTTTCATCTCGCCGGCCTCGGTGAGGGTCGCGCCGCAGACGCGGCAGCGCACTGGGCCGCGGGCCTTGCGCCGACCGCCGCCACCGCCGATGCCGAGGGCGCGCTCGACGGAGCCGCCGCCCGCGCCGGCCGTGCCAAGGGCGCCGGAGCCGGGCCGGAGCCCCTTGAGGAAGCGGGTGGCCCGACGGGAGGCGCGGCCGCCCGGGGAGCGGGAGAGCGCCCAGGAGAGCGAGAGGTGGAGCCGGGCGCGGGTGACCCCGACGTACAGCAGGCGGCGCTCCTCCTCGACCTGCTCGTCGGTCTTGGCGTACGTGATCGGCATCATGCCCTCGGTCAGGCCGACCAGGAAGACGGCGTCCCACTCCAGGCCCTTGGCCGCGTGCAGGGAGGCGAGGGTGACGCCCTGGACGGTCGGGGCGTGCTGGGCGGCGGCCCGCTCGTCGAGCTCGGCGACCAGGTCGGAGAGCGTGGCGGCCGGCTTGGCGCGGGCGAAGTCCTCGGCGAGCCGGACCAGCGCGGCGAGGGACTCCCAGCGGTCGCGGACGGCGCCCGAGCCGGCGGGCGGCTCGGTGGTCCAGCCCTTGGTGGAGAGCACGGCGCGGACCTGGGCGGGCAGGTCCTCGGCGTCGTCGAGCAGCGAGTCGTTCCCGCCGGCCCGGGCGGCGCCGCGAAGGGCGATGCCGGCCTCGCGTACCTCCTGGCGTTCGAAGAAGCGCTCGGCGCCGCGCAGCTGGTAGGGGACTCCGGCGTCGGCGAGGGCCTGCTCGTAGACCTCCGACTGGGCGTTGATGCGGTAGAGCACGGCGATCTCGCCGGCCGGGACGCCGGCGGCGATCAGGTCCCGGATGCGGCGGGCGGTGCCCTCGGCCTCGGCGGGCTCGTCGGCGTACTCGGTGTAGGCGGGCTCGGGGCCGGGGTCGCGCTGGGAGATCAGCTCCAGGCGGTGCTCGGCGGCCCGGCCGCGGGCCTGGCTGAGCAGCCCGTTGGCGAGGTGGACGACCTGGGGCGTGGAGCGGTAGTCCCTGATCAGCTTGACCACCGTGGCGTTCGGGTGCCGCGTGCGGAAGTTCAGCAGGTGGTCGGGGGTGGCCCCGGTGAAGGAGTAGATCGTCTGGCTGGCGTCGCCGACGACGCAGAGGCTGTCACGGTCGCCGAGCCACAGGTCCAGGAGCCGCTGCTGGAGCGGGGAGACGTCCTGGTACTCGTCCACCACGAAGTGCTGGTACTGGCGGCGGATCTGGTCGGCGATGTCGTGCCGGTCCTGGAGGATGCCGACCGTGAGCAGCAGCACGTCCTCGAAGTCGATCACCGAGCGGTCGCGCTTGAGCTGCTCGTACATCCCGTAGATCTGACCGATCTCGGCCGGATCGCGCGGGGCCTCGCGGACGGACTTGGCGACGACGGCCGGATAGTCGGCGGGCACGGTCTGGGTGACCTTGGCCCACTCGATCTCGCCGGTGACGTCCCGCAGCTCGTTGCGGTCGAGCCGGACGCGGCAGCGCGCGGCGGCCTCGGCGACGAGCTGGACCTTGCGCTCCAGGAGCCGGGGAAGATCGCCACCGACGACTTTCGGCCAGAAGTACTGGAGCTGACGGAGGGCGGCCGAGTGGAACGTACGCGCCTGGACGCCGCCCGCGCCGAGCTGCCGGAGCCGGCCGCGCATCTCGCCGGCGGCCCGGTTGGTGAACGTGACGGCCAGCACGCTGCCGGGCTGGAGTATCCCCGCCCGCACCCCGTAGGCGATGCGGTGCGTGATCGCGCGGGTCTTGCCCGTGCCGGCTCCCGCCAGCACGCACACCGGACCGTGCAGGGCGAGGGCGACCTCGCGCTGCTCGGGGTCGAGCCCGTCGAGCACCGCGTCGGCCGACTCGGGGACCTGCGGGAAGAGAGGGGAGTGCGTTGCTGCTGTCACTCCGCCATGCTGCCAGGTCGAGAGGGATGGGTGCGGCGGGTTGTCCACAGGCCGGGAGCCGCGGTCATACGAATCGCGGTCATACGAATTCGGGAATGGCGGCGGGAGCGCGTACGTTCTTTCCCTCGGCACCCACCCCGCGAACAGAGGAGCGCCAGGCCATGCAGGGAACTGTGACGATGTACAGCACCGAGTGGTGCGGCTACTGCCGTCGGCTGAAGAGCCAGATGGACCGCGAGGGCATCGCGTACACCGAGATCAACATCGAGCAGGACCCCGAGTCGGCCGCGTTCGTGGAGAAGGCCAACGGGGGCAACCAGACCGTGCCGACCGTGCTCTTCGCCGACGGCACGACGCTGACGAACCCGTCGCTGGCGCAGGTCAAGCAGAAGGTCGGCGTCTGAGGCTCCGCCCAGCACGCCTGGCCGAAAACAGCCCCCGTCCGGAGGTCCCGGACGGGGGCTGTTTCGTGTGAGGCGAGGGTTGTTTCGTGTGACAGGAGTCCTCAGACGACGTCGCCCGGCTTCGGGAGCGGCTTGCCGTACCAGAGCTCGATGAGGCGGGAGGCGATCGAGATGCCGTACGGGGGCAGCACCTCGCCCGACTCGAAGGCGGCGGCCAGCTCCTCGCGGGAGAACCAGCGGGCCTCGTGGATCTCCTCGCCGTCCACGTCTATCTCCGAGGAGGTGGCGTGCGCGAAGAAGCCCAGCATCAGGCTGGACGGGAAGGGCCAGGGCTGGCTGGCGACGTACTCGACCTCGCCGACCGTGACACCGGCCTCCTCGAAGACCTCGCGCACCACCGACTGCTCGATCGACTCGCCGGGCTCGACGAAGCCCGCGAGGGTCGAGAAGCGGCCCTCCGGCCAGTGGACCTGGCGGCCGAGCAGGATCCGGTCCTCCGCGTCCGTGACGGCCATGATCACGGCCGGGTCGGTGCGCGGGTAGTGCTCGGCGCCGCATGCCTGGCAGCGGCGGATGTGCCCGGCGGCCGCGATGACCGTGCGCTCGCCGCAGCGGGAGCAGAAGCGGTGGAGCCGCTGCCAGTTCTCCAGGGCGACGGCGTGCACCATGAGGCCCGCGTCCCGGGGCGAGAGCAGCAGACCCGCCTCGCGCAGACCCGCCGGCCTGGCGGACTGGTCCATGCGGCCCGGCAGGGCGTCCTTCTGGAGGGCGAAGTAGGAGACACCGTCGGCGTCCGTGCCCAGGAAGTAGCGGTGGGTCTCGGTGACCGGGGCCTCGAACGCCGGGGTCATCACGAGTTCCGTGCGGCCGTCGGGGGTGTCGTCGATCAGCACCTGACCGCCCGAGACGACGAAGACGCGGGTCGTGGGGTGGCTCCAGGCCGCCGCGAGCCAGGCCTCGTCGAGACGGTGGTGGGCGGCGCGGTCGATGCCGCTCGGGGCGGTGAGCGAGACCGGCCGGTCCGCGAACTGGCTGTTCAAGGTGGACACAGGTACTTCCAACTCCCCCGGATCGTGGTGTGGGTTCATCGCGCGGCGGTGTGCAGGGCGGCGGGCAGGTCGCCCCACAGGTGGGCGGCGGTCTCGACGCCCTTGAGGAGGAGGTCGAGTTCGATCTTCTCGTTCGGGGCGTGCCAGCCGTCGGACGGTACGGAGATGCCGAGGAACAGCACCGGTGCGCCCAGGACGTCCTGGAGGTCGGCGGCGGGGCCCGAGCCGCCCTCGCGCGTGTAGCGGACCTTCGCCCCGTCGAAGGCGCGGCTCATCGCGCCCGCGACCGCCGTGAGGGCCGGGTGGTCCAGCGGGGTGAGGCAGGGCCGGGTCGGGGCGCCGAAGACGAGCTCGTACCGGATGCCCGCGGGGACCCGTGCGGCGAGCCAGTCCCGTACGGCGAGCTCGATCTTGTCCGGGTCCTGTCCCGCGACCAGCCGGAAGGAGAGCTTCAGCTGGGCGGAGGCGGGGACGATCGTCTTGCCGCCGGGGCCCTGGTAGCCGCCGCCGATGCCGTTCACCTCGGCGGTGGGCCGGGCCCAGACGCGCTCCAGGGTGGAGAAGCCGGCCTCGCCGAGGGTGCCGTGGGACTTGGCGGTGCTCAGCCAGGCGGCCTCGTCGAAGGGCAGCTCGGAAAGGAGAGTGCGCTCGGCGTCGGAGAGCTCGGTGACGCCCTCGTAGAAGCCGGGGATGGCGACGCGCTCGTCCTCGTCGTGCAGGGCGGCGACCAGACGGCCGGCGACGGTGGCCGGGTTGGGCACGGCGCCGCCGAAGGAACCGGAGTGGATGTCCTGGTCGGGGCCGTACAGCGCGATCTCGCAGTCCGCGACGCCGCGCATGCCGGTGCAGACCGTCGGGGTGTCCTCGGACCACATACCGGTGTCGGAGACGATCACGGCATCGGCGGCGAGCCGGTCCGCGTGGGCCTCGACGAGCGTCCGGAAGTGCGGCGAGCCGGACTCCTCCTCGCCCTCGACGATCAGCTTGAGGTTGACGGCGGGCGCGGTCCGTCCGGTCGCGGCGAGGTGAGCGCGGACCCCGAGGGTGTGGAAGAACACCTGGCCCTTGTCGTCGGCCGCCCCGCGCGCGTACATCCGCCCGTCGGTGACGTGCGGCTCGAAGGGGTCGGTGTGCCAGCCGTCCTCGCGGGCGGCGGGCTGGACGTCGTGGTGCCCGTAGACGAGGACGGTCGGGGCGTCCGGGTCGCCGGAGGGCCACTCGGCGAAGACGGCCGGCGCGCCGTCCGTCTCCCAGATCTCGACCGTCGTGAACCCGGTCCCGGACAGCTTGTCGGCGAGCCACCGCGCACTGCGCCGTACGTCCTCGGCGTGGGCGGGCTGCGCCGACACGGAGGGGATGCGCAGCCAGGCGACGAGGTCGTCGAGGAAGGCGGCGCGGTGCTGCTCGATGTACGCGCGTACTGCCTGGGTACGTACGGTCTGGACGGCGCTGTCCGGGGTGTCGCTCATGCTCCTGAGCCTATCCGGCGTCCGGAGTGGGTCCGCCCAGCAGGATCCCCTCCAGCTCGGCCCGGCCGGGGAGGGCCCGAGGCCGTACCACTTCTCCCGTCCGTACGTAGACGAAGGCGGCCGCGACCTCCTCGGGGTCGAGGCCGTGCTGCTCGGCCCAGGCGAGGCGGTAGATCGCCAACTGGAGGGGGTCGGCGGTGCGGAGGTGGCTGGTCTTCCAGTCGACGATCTCGTACGCGCCGGTGTCCGGGTCGCGGTAGACGGCGTCGATCCTGCCCCGGACGACCCGGCCGGCGAGAGAGAGGTGGACGGGGACCTCGACCCGGTACGGGGTGCGGTGGGCGTACGGGGTGAGGGCGAAGGCGTCCTTGAGCGCGTCGAGGTCACGCTCGTCCACGATCTCCGGTTCGCCGGCGAACTCCTCGCCGCCGGGGAGCTCGTCCGGGCCGAGCATGGGGAGCGGGAGCTCCTCGAACCGCGACTCCACCCACGCGTGGAACCGCGTCCCGCGCCGGGCGGCGGGCTGCGGGGGCCGCGGCATGGGCCGGGCCAGGTCCTGGGCGAAGCCGTCGGGGTCGGCGGCGAGGCGGAGGACCTGGGAGGCGGAGAGGTAGGCGGGGAGGAGGACGTCTCGGGTGGTGGCGCGGGAGCGCTTCAGTTCTGTGGTGAGGGTGGTGAGGTCTCGGTCCCAGGAGGCGATTGTTTTCTGGTCCTCCAGGGTGAGGGCGGGCTCCGGAGCCCGGGGCGCGGGGATGTCGTGGGGCGACGGCCCCTCGTCCCAGAAGGGGTCCTCGTCCCAGAGAGGGTCCTCGTCGGGCCAGAGGTCCTCGGGGTCCTGGGGTGCGGGCCCTTGCGCGGGCAGCGCGTTCGTGGCGTTGTGCCCACCCGTTCCGCCCTGCGGAACGATTGCCCACAACTGGGACCGGACCTTGTCCGCCGCCGCGCGGCGACGGGCAAAGGACTCGGGATCCAGCGGGAGGGGCCAGGCCTCGTCCGGGCGGTTCTCGGCGAGCGTCGGGTTCTCGGCGCCCTCGTCCGGTTCGTCGGACCAGGCCTCGATCTCGCCGAAGCCTGCCGCGCAGTGGTCGTACAGGGCGTGCAGGAACGCGGAGGGGCCGCGGGGCTTCTTCTGGGACGGGCCCCACCAGTGGGCGGAGCCGAGGAGGAGGGAGCGGGGGCGGGTGAAGGTCACGTAGCCGAGGCGGAGCTCCTCGGTGTGCTGGTGGTCGCGCATCGCCTCCTTGAACCCCTTCAGGCAGGCGGCGTCCCAGGTGTCGATGTCCGGCAGCGTCGCCGCGTCCCCGCGCAGCGCGTGCGGCAGCACCTGGGGCTGGGAGGTCCACGACTCGCGGGACCGGGTACTCGGGAACTGGGCGGCGACCAGGCCGGGCACCGCCACGACGTCCCACTCCAGGCCCTTGGACTTGTGTGCCGTGAGGACCTTGACCGTGTTCTCGCCGCCCGGGAGGGCGTTGTCGAGGCCCTTCTCGTACTGCGCGGCCGTGCGCAGGAAGCCGAGGAAGGCCAGCAGGGTCGCCTCGCCGTCGAGGGAGGCGAAGCCGGCGGCTATGTCGAGGAAGTTCGACAGGGTCTCGCGGCGGCGGGCGGCGAGCGCGTGCGGGGAGGCGGAGAGTTCGACCTCCAGGCCCGTGGTGGCGAGGACCCGGTGCAGGACGTCCATCAGGGGGTCGGCGAGCGAGGAGCGCAGGGCGCGCAGCTCGGCGGCGAGCCGGGCGAAGCGGACCCGGGCCTCGGCCGAGAACGGCAGGCCGTCGTCCTCTCCGCCGGAGTCCAGGAACGTGTCGAGCGCGTCGGCGAGCGAGATGACCTCGGCCGGGTCGACGCCCTCGACGGCCGCCGCGAGCCGTTCGTCGGCGTCGGCGCCGTCGTCCCCGGCACGTCCGCGGTGGACGAGCAGCCGGGCGCGGCGGCCCAGGAGCGCGAGGTCGCGCGGGCCGATGCGCCAGCGCGGGCCGGTCAGGAGGCGGACCAGGGAGGCGTTGGCCCCCGGGTCCTGGAGAACCTCGCAGACGGCGACCAGGTCGGCGATCTCGGGGAGGTGGAGCAGCCCGGAAAGGCCGACGACCTCGACGGGTACGTCCCGGGCGACGAGCGCGGCCTGGATGGCGGGGAAGTCGGTCGCCGTCCGGCACAGGACCGCGATCTCGCCGGGCTCCCTGCCCGTACGGACCAGGTGGGCGAGGGAGTCGGCGAGCCAGTCGATCTCCTCGGCGTGGGTGGGGAGCAGGGCGATCCGTACCGAGCCGTCGCGCTCCGCGCCGGGCGCCGGGCGCAGCGCCTCCACGCCCGCGTGCATGGCCCGCAGGGGTGTGGCGAGCCCGTTGGCGAGGTCGAGGAGGCGGCCGCCGCTGCGCCGGTTCTCGGAGAGCGCGTAGCGGGTGGCGGGGGTGCCGTCCTCGTACGGGAAGTGGGCGGGGAAGTCGTCCAGGTTGGCGACGGAGGCGCCGCGCCAGCCGTAGATCGCCTGGCAGGGGTCGCCGACGGCCGTCACGGCGTGCCCCGTGCCTCCGCCGAACAGTCCGGAGAGGAGGAGCCGTTGGGCGACGGACGTGTCCTGGTACTCGTCGAGCAGCACCACCCGGAACTGGTCGCGCAGGATCGCGCCGACCTCCGCGCGCGTGGTGGCGAGCTCGGCGGAGAGGGCGATCTGGTCGCCGAAGTCGAGCAGGTCGCGGGAGCGCTTGGCGGCGCGGTAGCGGACGACGAGGTCGAGCAGCTCGCGGCGGGCGGTGGCCGTCTCGGGGACCTTGCGCAGGTCGGCGTTTGTCAGCTTGGCGCGGGAGAGCGTGTCGAGGAGCTCGGAGTCGTACGCCCTGAGGTCCTCGGGCCGTACGAGATGCTCGGCGAGCTCGGCGTCGAGGGCGAGGAGGTCGCTGACGAGGGTCGGGAAGGACTTGGTGAGCGCCGGGTACGGTCCGGGTGCCTCGCGCAGCACGCGCGCGGCGAGCTGGTAGCGGGTGGCGTCGGCGAGGAGGCGGGAGGTGGGCTCCAGGCCGATGCGGAGGCCGTGATCGGTCAGCAGCTGACCGGCGAAGGCGTGGTACGTGGAGATGCGGGGCTCGCCCGGCGGGTTGTCAGGGTCGATGACGTCGGGGTCCGTCACCCCGGCTCGTACGAGTGCCGTGCGGACGCGTTCGGCGAGTTCGCCGGCGGCCTTGTTGGTGAAGGTCAGGCCGAGGACCTGTTCGGGCGCGACCTGGCCCGTGCCGACCAGCCAGACCACCCGGGCGGCCATCACCGTGGTCTTGCCGGAACCGGCTCCGGCCACGATGACCTGCGGGGCGGGCGGCGCGATGATGCAGGCCGTCTGCTCCGGGGTGAACGGGATGCCGAGGAGCTCCTTGAGCTGCTCGGGGTCGGTGATGCGTGCGGTCACCTCAGAGAGGCTAACCGGCACCACTGACAGCGCCGACCGCCGCCGGGTTCCCCCGGCTCAGGTCCGTATCCCCGGGTCGAGCTTCGTGAGGTCCACCGTCTCGTCCGCGGGCGGTACGACGACCTTGACGGGCTTGTCGTAGTCGGAGAGGACGACGCTGCTCGGCTCCTCGCCGCCGGTCTTGACCATCTTGAGGATGTAGGGCTTGCCCTTCTGCGCGACCGACACCGTGGTCGTCTCACCGCCCGGCTTCTTCTTCACCAGCGTGGCCACGGGCGTTCCCTCGACCTTGGCGTCCGGTCCCCTGGTCAGGCCCTTCCGTTCGTCCTTGTCGTCCCCCAGGTCCTCCAGCAGGGCGTCGAGGTCGCAGACCCCGCTGAGATCGCTGCTGCCCGCCTGCCCCTGCGTGATCTTCAGCCAGCGTCCTTTGACGAACTCGATCGTCGCTTCGATCTGCGGGGCGGGCATGCCCTGGGAGGTCATGGAGACCCGCCAGAACTTCTCGTCGCCCTTCAGGTACGTGACCCCGTCGGCCTGGCGCAGTTCGCCGGTGCCGCCGCCGATCTTCATCACGCCCGTGCAGTCGTTCCTGTCGTCGAGCGCGATGTCGATGTCCAGGCGCTCTCCGTCGGACACGACCCGTCCGGTCATCCGGAGGGAGGTCGCGGACTGGGTGGCCTTGACGGCCCGCTCGGCGATCGCGTCGGGCGTCAGGTCCTCGAAGGGGTCGGGCGTGGGGGCGAGGGCCACGACCTGAGGCGGCGGGGTGGCTGCCTGGGTCCCGGCTGCGGGGGCCGCGAGGCCGACGGTCGTCGCCGTGGCCAGGGCTGCGACGACTGCTGCCGCGGCACGGGCTGTGCGATGCGTGGACGGCGCCATGCGAGCCTCCTCGCGCAATCCTCGTTCACCCACCAGGGTGCGGCCCGGGACGTGCGCCCGCTACTTCGGACACGGCGGGGGGCGCGGCGCGTCACTCCACGATGTGGCGGCCCTCCGGTTGCGCGCTGCACGCGGACCGGAAGGTGCAGTGGGTGCAGTGCTGGCCGGTGGTGGGGGTGAAGCGCTCGTCGAGGACCCGGCCGGCCGCGGTGGCCAGCAGGTCGCCGACCCACTCCCCCGCCAGGGGTTCCTGTGCCTGGATCTTCGGCAGCGCGTCCCCGCCCTCCTTCTTGGGGGCGGGCTGGCGCAGCTGTACGAGTTCGGCGCCGCCGGGGTCGGGGCGGTGGCCGTCGAAGACCTCGTCCAGGGCCCCTTCGCGTACCGCGAGCTGGTAGACGGCGAGCTGGGGGTGGTGGGCGACCTCGTCCTTGGTGGGCGCGGACTTGCCGGTCTTGAAGTCGACGACGTACGCGCGGCCGTGCTCGTCGGTCTCGACGCGGTCCATGGAGCCGCGGATCCGGACCTCGTACGCCCCGGCTTCGAGGGTCACGTCGAAGTCGTGCTCGGTGGCGGCGGGGGTGCGGCCGCCGCGGTCCATGACGTGCCAGCGCAGGAAGCGTTCCAGCGCCACGCGCGCGTGCTCCTTCTCCTGCGCGGACTTCCAGGGGGCGTCGAAGGCGAGGGCGTCCCAGACGGAGTCGAGGCGGGCCATGAGGACGTCGAGGTCGGCGGGGGTACGGCCGGAGGCGACCTCGTCGGCGAGGACGTGGACGACGTTGCCGAAGCCCTGGGCGGCGGTGGCGGGGGCGTCGGCCTTGACCTCGCGGCCGAGGAACCACTGGAGGGCGCAGGTGTTGGCGAGCTGGTCGAGGGCGGAGCCGGAGAGGGCCACGGGGTGGTCGCGGTCGCGGAGGGGCACCTGGCTGCGGGTGGGCTCGAACAGGCCCCACCAGCGGTCGGGGTGGGCGGCCGGGACGAGCGGCTGGCCCTCGTCGTCGGTGAGCGCGGCGAGCTGGGCGAGGCGCTGGGCGGCGGCGTCGCGGAGGGCGTCGGAAGCGGCCGGGTCGACGGTGGTGGCGCGGAGTTCGGCGACGAGCGCGGCGACGGCGAGGGGGCGGCGGGGGCGGCCGGAGACGTCCTTGGGTTCGGTGCCGAGTTCGGTGAGGAAGCGGGAGGGCTGGTCGCCGTCGTCGGCGGGGGCCTTGACGGCGGTGACGACGAGGCGGTCGCGGGCGCGGGTGGCGGCGACGTAGAAGAGGCGGCGCTCCTCGGCGAGGAGGGCGCCGGGGGTGAGGGGGTCGGCGAGGCCGTCGCGGCCGATGCGGTCGGCCTCGAGGAGGGAGCCGCGTCGGCGCAGGTCGGGCCAGATGCCCTCCTGGACGCCGGCGACGACGACGAGGCTCCATTCGAGGCCCTTGGCGCGATGGGCGGTCATGAGGCGGACGGCGTCGGGGCGGGTCTGGCGCTTGGAGAGGGTGTCGGCGGCGATGTCCTGGGCGTCGAGCTCTTCGAGGAAGTTCAGGACGCCGCGGCCGCCGACGCGGTCCTCGGCGCGGGCGGCGGTCTCGAAGAGCGCGCAGACGGCGTCGAGGTCCCGGTCGGCGTTACGCCCGGCCGCGCCGCCCCGGAGCGCGGCGCGCTCGAGGCGGCCGGGCCAGGGGGTGCCGTTCCAGAGCAGCCAGAGCGCCTCCTCGGCGGTGCCGCCCGCGGCGAGCCGGTTACGAGCCTGCCGCAGCAGCTCCCCGAGCCGCCGGGCGCCCCGGGCGTACGACTGATCATGCGCGACAAGCCGCTCGGGCTCCGCGAGCGCGCGGGCGAGCAGCACGTCGGAGGCCGGCGGCACCTTGTTCCCCCCGGCCCGCTCCTCATCCCGCAACGCCCGCCCGAGGCGGCGCAGGTCGGCGGGATCCATCCCGGCGAGCGGCGAGGCGAGCAGGCTGAGCGCGGTCTCGGTATCGAGCCAGCCGGACGCATCCGCCCCGGCTCCCTGCCCGGAGCCCACCCCGGCCACGGCGGGCGCGGCCCCCGCCGCCTGCCCGTCGGCCGAGTCCGTCGGGCCGGTGGCGGAGCAGCCGGGCGCCTCGGCGGCCTCGCCCCCGTGCCCGTCCCCTCCGGGGTCGATGCTCGCCGCCTGCCCAGGGCACGCCTCGGGCACGGCGGGCGCGGCCCCCGCCGCCTGCTCGTCGGCCAAGTCCGTCGGGCCGGTGACGGCGGCGGGCGCGCCGGATCGGGTGTCCTCCCGCCGCACCGGGTTGTGTGTGGGCCCGTCGGGACCGTGTCCGTCCCCTTCGGGGTCGGACTTCTCCGCATGCGCCGAGCTCCCTCGCGGCGCGGTGGGCTCGTCCTCTGCCGGCCGGGCGGCGGCCGACGGCGTGGGGCCGGTGGCAGCCTCCGGCCGCGTCGGGCCGTCGGCCGCCCGGTTCTCGGCCCTGGGCGCCTCGGCGGCGGACTCCGCCGCCTCGCGGGGCGTCGGACCGTCGGCCACCGTGTCCTCGCCCGGCCCGGAGGGCCGGCCCGCGGGGGTTGCCGCGGCGCGCAGCGCCAGCAGCAGTGGGGCCACCGCCGGTTCGTGGCGGAGGGGGGTGTCGGCGGTGTCGGTTTCCAGGGGGACGCCGGCCGAGGTCAGGGCGCGGCGGAGGGCGGGGACGGAGGAGGTCGCGCGGACGAGGACCGCCATGTCGTGCCAGGGGACGCCGTCCTCCAGGTGGGCGCGGCGCAGGAGGTCGGCGATGTTGTCGGACTCCGTGGACGCGGTGGGGTACGTGAAGACCTCGACGCGGCCGCCGCCCCGCACCGGTGCCAGGTCGCGGTGCGCGCGGACCTTGTCGGCAGGCAGTCGTGGCAGCGGCATCCGCCGGGTCAGCTCGCGGGTCGCGGCGAGCAGCTCCTTGCCCGAGCGCCGAGACCGGGTCAGGACGCGGACCTCCGCCGGCCGCCCGTCCCTGCCCACGAACGTGT
The DNA here is from genome assembly GCF_055563935.1 of Streptomyces sp. NPDC029169. Lineage (NCBI taxonomy): Bacteria > Bacillati > Actinomycetota > Actinomycetes > Kitasatosporales > Streptomycetaceae > Streptomyces > Streptomyces sp. NPDC029169. The sequence goes on along the minus strand of NZ_JBVHXA010000003.1, from coordinate 453,164 downwards.
CGGGGAAGTCGAGGATGCCGTTCACGTCGGCGCCCCGGAAGGCGTAGATCGACTGGTCCGGGTCGCCGAAGGCGACCACCGTCCTCCCGCCCCCCGCCAGCGCCCGCAGCAGCCGCACCTGCGCCGGGTCCGTGTCCTGGTACTCGTCCACGAACACCGCGTCGTAGCCGGGCAGCGTCACCCGCTCCGACAGCAGCACCGCCCGGTGCACCAGCTCCGTGTAGTCGAGCACCCCCTGGAGATCCAGGACGTCCAGGTACTCCGCCAGGAAGCCGGCCGCCGCCGTCCAGTCCGGCCGCCCCACCCGCCGGGCGAACTCCCCCAGCGCCCGCGGCCCGAGCCCCAGCTCGCGCGAGCGCGCGAGGACGGCCCGTACCTCGTCGGCGAAGCCCCGCGTCGTCAGACAGGCCCGCAGCTCGTCGGGCCACCGCACCCGCGCGAGCCCCGCCTTCTCCAGGTCGAGCTGGCCCGCGAGCAGCTCCCGTACGGCGAGATCCTGCTCCGGTCCGGAGAGCAGCCGCAGCGGCTCCGCGAACAGCTCCGCGTCCTGGTGCGCGCGGATCAGGGCGTAGCAGTACGAGTGGAAGGTGGTCGCCTGCGGCGGCCGTGCCCCTCCCAGCCGCACCGCCATCCGGTCGCGCAGTTCCACAGCCGCCTTGCGGCTGAAGGTGAGGACGAGGATCCGCTCCGGGTCCGCGCCCTTCTCGATCCGGGCGGCGACCGCCTCCACCAGCGTCGTCGTCTTTCCGGTGCCCGGTCCGGCGAGGACGAGAAGCGGTCCGCCCGTGTGGTCAACCACTTCCCGCTGCGCTGCGTCAAGGACAGGGGGATCCATCTGCTCCGGGGCGGTACGCACCAGTCGGTACGCGCCCGTGGTCCGCCCCTGGTACGGCGTACGCCGGGTGGTGGAGGAGGAACTCACGTGGATCGACCGGTCCTGAGCGAAGTGGTGGAGAGGTGGAGGGGTAGCGGTGTACGGGGCGAACGACGACGTTACGGGATACGGAGGGCACGGGTGCCGTACTCCGTACGGGCCTCCGCACCGTCATCGGGCCGCCCGGCCCGCCCGGCCATGGGCAAAGCTGTCAGGTGTGAGTTCCCGCACGCGGCTCCCGGCCCGAGCCGCCCGAGCCGTCCGAGCCGGCCGAATCCTCCGGCCTGGCCAGCCCGCCCGAGCCGCCCAGCCCAGCCGAGTCCGCGCCGTCCCACCGCGCCCGCCGCATGTCGAGCTTCGGCACGTGCCCCTCGGCCGCGCGGCCGGCCTCGCGCAGCGGGGTGCCCTCGTCCCGGTAGTGGCCGAGCGCGCGCAGCTCGTGACCCGGCAGCAGCGTGCCGTCCGCGCGCACCACGCGCCACCACGGCACCGCCCCGCCGTAGAGGGCCATCACCCGGCCGACCTGGCGCGGGCCTCCCTCGCCCAGCCATTCAGCGACGTCTCCGTACGTCATCACACGGCCCGGCGGGATCCGCTCCGCGACCTCAAGCACCCGCTCCGCGTACTCCGGAAGCTCCTCCACGCTCATCCGCCCCATCCTGCCTCACCCCACCGACAACGCTCTGTTGCCTCCGTGGGGCCCCGCTTCGTGCCACCATCGTCCGGGCGGTGACTGGTGATACGAGATCAAGAGCGACAAGACGAACAAGAAGAACAACAATTCGAACAGGACGACGAACGCGCGACAGACGCGGAAGACGCGCTACGCACGACACGGGCAGAGACTGACATGGTGATGGGGCACGACGCTCAGCCTCCTGAGGAGGAGGCGCGCCCCGGCACGCCCGACCGCAAGGCAGCTCCCGGAGGCGGCCAGGGCCACGGTCACAGCCACAGCCGTGGTCACGGTCACGGCCATGCCCACGGCCCCTCCCCCGAGCTCCTCCCGGAGACCGTCCCCGGGGGCGAGCCCAGCGAGCGCGTCTCCCAGGACGAGCCGCTGCTCGCCGCGCGCGTGCACCGGCCCTCCGACCTGATGCGGCTGCTCGTCGGCATCCTCGCGATCGCCCTCGTCATCGCCATCGCCGCCTTCGCCCACGGCACGACCTCCGGTCTGGAGGAGGACATCAACAAGGGCGCGGGCGGCGCCCCCGACGTCTTCGTCAAGATCGCCGGACTGGTCTCCAGCATCGCCGTCCTCCTCGTACCGGTCGCCTTCGCCATCGAGCGGCTGATCAAACGGGACGGACTGAGGATCGCCGACGGCGTCCTCGCCGCCGTCCTCGCCCACGGCGTCACCCTCGCCACCGACCTCTGGGTCGCCAAGGCCGCGCCGGGCACCATCCAGGACGCGCTGACCCAGCCGGCGTCCGGGGGCGGGCTCACCGACCCGGTGCACAACTACCTCGCGCCCGTCATCGCGTACATGACCGCCGTCGGCATGGCCCGCAGACCCCGGTGGCGGCTCGGCCTGTGGACGGTGCTGCTGCTCGACGCGTTCACGATGCTGGTCGCCGGGTACACCACTGCGTTCTCGATCATCCTGACCGTGCTGATCGGCTGGACCGTCGCGTACGGAACGCTGTACGCGGTCGGCTCCCCCAACGTCCGCCCCACCGGGCAGACGCTCCTGGCCGGTCTGCGCCGGGTCGGGTTCAAGCCGGTCACGGCGCTGCGCGCCGAGGGCGCCGGGGTGCCGGACCCGGCCGACAGCGGGGACCGCGGGCGCCGGTACATCGTCACGCTGGAGGACGGGCCGCCGCTCGATGTCACGGTCGTCGACCGTGAGCAGCAGGCGCACGGCTTCTTCTACCGGGTGTGGCGCAGGATCACCCTGCGCGCGATCACCACGCGCCGCTCGATCGTCTCGCTGCGCCAGGCGCTGGAGCAGGAGGCCCTCCTCGCGTACGCGGCGATCGCCGCCGGGGCCAACGCGCCGAAGCTGATCGCCACCTCCGAGCTCGGCCCGGACGCCGTGATGCTCGTGTACGAGCACCTGGGCGGCCGGACCCTGGACTCGCTGGACGACAAGGAGATCACCGACGAGCTGGTGCGCAGCGCCTGGCGTCAGGTGCGGGCGCTCCAGTCGCGCCGGATCGCGCACCGGAGGCTCACGGGGGACGCGATTCTGGTGGATCGTTCCGGCAAGGTGATCCTGACGGATCTGCGGGGCGGTGAGATCGCCGCGGGCGACCTGGTCCTGCGGATGGACATCGCCCAGCTGCTCACCACCCTCGGTCTGCGGGTGGGCGCCGAGCGTGCGGTGGCCGGAGCCGTCGACGTACTCGGCCCGGACGCCATCGCCGACTGTCTGCCTCTCCTCCAGCCGATCGCGCTGAGCCGCTCCACGCGCGCGACGTTGCGGAGACTGGCCAGGGAGCGGTCCAAGCGCGAGCGCGAGGCGGTCCTCGAAGCGTCGAAGGCGGCGAAGCGGGAGAGGGCGGAGGCCACGACCGGCACCGCCGAGACCAAGGCCGACCGCAAGTCCGACCGGCGCCTGGAGAGGGCGGAGAAGCAGGCCGAGAAGCGGGCCATCGACGAGGCGCTCGACGAGGCCCGCGAGGAGGATCTGCTGGCCCAGATCCGGCAGCAGGTGCTGCTGATCCGGCCGCAGGCGCCGGTCGAGCCGGTCCGCCTGGAGCGGATCAAGCCGCGTACGCTCGTCAGCCTCATCGCCGGCGCCGTCGCCGCGTACTTCCTGCTCTCGCAGATCGCCCGCACACCGCTGTCCACGATCAGCTCCGCCGACTGGCGGTGGGTGGCCGCGGCCGTGCTGTTCTCGGCGTTGAGCTATGTCGCCGCCGCGATGAGCCTGCTCGGCTTCGTACCGGAACGGGTCGGGTTCTGGCGGACGGTGGTCGCGCAGGTGGCCGGGTCGTTCGTGAAGATCGTCGCCCCGGCTGCGGTCGGCGGTGTCGCGCTGAACACCCGGTTCCTCCAGCGCTCGGGGGTGCGGCCGGGGCTCGCGGTGGCGAGCGTCGGCGCGTCGCAGCTCTTCGGGCTCGGGGCGCACATCCTGCTGCTGCTCGCCTTCGGCTATCTGACGGGTACGGAGAAGTCGCAGTCGCTCACCCCGTCGAGGACGGTCATCGCCGGACTGTTGACGGTGGCGGTGCTGGTGCTCGTGGTCACCGCGATCCCGTTCATGCGGAAGTTCGTCTCGACGCGGCTGCGCTCGCTCTTCGCGGGTGTCGTACCGCGCATGCTGGACGTGCTCCAGCGGCCGCTGAAGCTGCTGACCGGGATCGGCGGCATGCTGCTTCTGACGGGTCTGTTCGTGATGTGCCTGGACGCCTCGATCCGCGCGTTCGGACACGACGCGCAGGGGCTCAGTTACGCGAGCGTGGCCGTCGTCTTCCTCGCGGGCAACGCGCTCGGCTCTGCGGCGCCGACGCCGGGTGGTGTGGGCGCGGTCGAGGGCGCGCTGACCTTCGGTCTGGTGGCGGTCGGCCTCCCCCTGGAGGTCGCGACCCCGGCGGTCCTGCTGTACCGGCTCCTGACGCTGTGGCTGCCGGTGCTGCCGGGGTGGCTCTGCTTCAACTGGCTGACGAAGCGCGGCGCGCTCTAAAGCGCGGGTACCTGGTGTCGGGCCCTTGTGCACAGGGGCCTTGTCAGGGCACCGCTCCCGTGGGTTGTGCCCACCCGTTCCGCCCCAGCGGAACAGTTGCCCACAACCGGGAGCTCCTCCCCCGCCTGGCCCACTCGCCCGCGCGGGCGACGTGTGGGCGGCTGACCATGGCTGTATGCCGATCTCCGCCGCGCAGCGCGCCGCCCTGTTGACCGCGACCACCGTGCTGCTCGCCGCCGGATGTTCGGACGGGGGTGACGAGAGCGGGGCCCCGGACACGCCCACCGATCTCGCGGGGCTCGCCGCGCAGAAGCTGGACTGGGCGCCCTGTCCGCCTCCGTCCGCCGCGGAGGGCGGTGGGACGGCGCCCTCGCCGCTGCCCGACGGCACTGCCTGGGAGTGCTCGTTCATGGACGCGCCACTCGACTACGCGGACCCCGACGGCGAGACCATCGAGCTGGCCCTGATCCGCGCCCGGGCCCGCGACCAGGACCGGCGTATCGGCTCCATGATCTTCAACTTCGGCGGCCCCGGCGGCTCCGGCGTCACCGGCCTGCCGTCCTTCGCCGCGGACTACGAGAAGCTCCGCTCCCGCTACGACCTGGTCTCCTTCGACCCCCGCGGCGTCGGCCGCAGCGCGGACGTCCAGTGCGAGTCCGACAAGGAGCTGGACGCCTACTACGCCCTGGACTTCACCCCGGACGACGCGGCCGAGGAACGCACCCTCTCCGCCGCGCAGAGGAAGTACGCCGCCGCCTGCGAGAAGAACTCCGGCGCCGTCCTCCCCCACGTCGGCACCGAGAATGCCGCCCGCGACCTGGACCTGATGCGCGAGGTCCTCGGTGACGACAAGCTGCACTACTTCGGCATCTCGTACGGCACGGAACTCGGCGGCGTGTACGCCCACATGTTCCCCGAGAACGTCGGCCGCGCCCTCTTCGACGCGGTCGTCGACCCGGAGTCCGGCACCGAGGACGGCGCCCTCGGCCAGGCCAGGGGCTTCCAGCTGGCCCTCGACAACTTCGCGAAGGACTGTGTCGCCCGTGGCGACGAGTGCGCACTGCCCGGCTCGACGGTCGCGGAGATCGAGTCGTTCATCATCGGTCTGCTCGCCGAGCTCGACAAGAAGCCGATCCCCGGCATCGGGGAGCGCAAGCTCACCCAGACCCAGGCCACCAACGGCATCGTGCAGGCGCTGTACTCCAAGGAGTTCTGGCAGTACCTGGAGCAGGGCCTGGAGGCGGCCGACGGCGGCGACGGCGCACTGCTGCTGGCCCTCTCCGACTCGCTGAACGGACGTGACCAGAACGGCAGTTACAGCAACATCCAGGCGGCCAACGCGGCCATCAACTGTGTGGACTTCAAGGAGCGCTACACGCTGGGCCAGGCCAAGGAGCGGCTCCCGGAGTTCCGCGAGGCCTCGGCGGTCTTCGGGGACTTCATGGCCTGGGCGCTGGCGAGTTGCGCCCCGTGGCCGGTCCCCGGCACCTGGGAGCACCCCGACGTCTCCGCGCCCGGCGCCGCCCCGATCCTGGTGCTCGGCACGACCGGCGACCCGGCGACTCCGTACGAGGGCGCACGGGCGATGGCGAAGGCGCTCGGCAAGGGCGTCGGCGTGGAGCTGACGTACGAGGGCGAGGGCCACGGCGCGTACAACGGCGGCAACGCGTGCGTGCGGAACACCGTCGACGCGTACTTCCTGGAGGGGAAGGTGCCGGCCTCGGGGACCGTCTGCCGGTAGGGCACGGACGGCCGCCTAGGATGGCGGTCCGGTCCGCACCTCGGGGGGTTTCGCTTGTCCATACGGATACGGGTGTCGGTCCTTGCCGCCGCCGCGCTGCTGGTCACCGGTTGCACGAGCGCCACGGGCACCACCGCCGAGACGGCACCGCCCTCCCGCGACGCCAAGGCACCCACGGCCTCGGGCCTGCCGGCCGCCCTCACCTCCCAGCGTGCCGACTGGAAGCGGTGCGAGGCGCCCGAGGACGGCGAGAAGCCCGGCGCCGACTGGCGCTGCGCCACCGTCAAGGTCCCGCTGGACTACACGAAGCCCGCCGGCAGGACGATCGACATCGCGCTGATCCGCAAGGAGGCCCGCGACAGGAACGAGCGGATCGGCTCGCTGCTCTTCAACTTCGGCGGCCCCGGGGCCTCGGGCGTCGACATCCTTCCCCAGGCGGCCCAGGAGTACAGCGGCCTCAACCGCCGTTACGACCTGGTCGGCTTCGACCCGCGCGGCGTCGCGCGCAGCTCCGGTGTCGTGTGCCGGGACGACAAGGAAGTGGCCGCCGCCGAGGCCCGTACGGACGCCACCCCGGATACGGCGGCCGAGGAGGCCGCGTTCCTCCAGGACGGCGCCGACTTCGGCGCCGGCTGCGCCCGCCGCTCCGGCACGGTCATCCCGCACACCACCACCGACAACACGGCCCGTGACCTGGACCTGATCCGGCACGTCCTCGGCGACGAGAAGCTGAACTACTTCGGCATCTCCTACGGCACGCAGCTCGGCGCCGCCTACGCCCACCTCTTCCCGTCGCACGTCGGCCGGACCGTCCTCGACGCGGTGGTCGACCCGACGGCCGACGGCACGGGCAATGCCCGCAACCAGACGATCGGCTTCCAGCGGGCCCTGGACAACTACCTCAAGAGCACCGGCGAGAGCCCCGCGAAGGGAGCCGCCCGGATCGTCCGCCTCCTGGAGAAGCTGGACCGGGAGCCGCTGACCGTCGGCGACCGGAAGCTGACCGACGGCCTGGCGACGACCGGCATCGCCATCACGCTCTACTCGGAGAGCAGCTGGCCCCTGCTGACCGGCGCCCTGGCGAAGGCCGAGCGCGGCGACGGCAGCGAGCTGCTGCGCCTCGCCGACTGGTACAACGACCGGGACGAGACGGGCCACTACGGCACCCAGTCCCACTCCCAGCGGGCGATCTCCTGCGCCGACTCCAGCGAACGTCCCACGCTCGCGCGGGCGAAGGCCCTGTTGCCGGAGTTCCGGAAGCTCTCGCCCGTCTTCGGCGCGTTCCTGGCCTGGGACACGGCCGGCTGGTGCGCGCAGTGGCCGGTGAAGGGCGAGCGGGTCGATCCGGACGCGAGCGCGCCCGGCGCGGCCCCGGTCCTGGTCGTCGGTACGACCGGTGACCCGGCGACCCCGTACGAGGGGGCCGAGCGGATGGCGAAGGAGCTGGGCGCGGGCGTCGGCATCCTGGTCCGCAACGAGGGCGAGGGGCACGGCGCGTACGGCACGGCGTCCTGCGTGACGAAGACGGTCGACGCGTACCTCCTGGACGGCAAGGTCCCGGCGTACGGCACGCGCTGTTCCTGACGACGTAGACGACGTACGAAAGGGCCCGGACCTGATGTCAGGTCCGGGCCCCTTCCGCGCTGCTAGTAGACAGGCTTCTCGGGCTCGATCTGGTGCACCCAGCCGATCACGCCGCCGCCGACGTGCACCGCGTCCGCGAAGCCCGCGGACTTGAGCACGGCGAGGACTTCCGCACTGCGGACACCCGTCTTGCAGTGCAGGACGATCCGCTTGTCCTGCGGCAGGTCCTGGAGGGCGCTGCCCATCAGGAACTCGTTCTTCGGGATCAGCCGCGCGCCGGGGATCGAGACGATCTCGTACTCGTTGATCTCCCGGACATCGATGATGTCGATGTTCTCGCCCTCGTCGATCCACTCCTTGAGCTGCTTGGGAGTGATCGTCGAGCCGAGCGCCGCCTCCTGGGCCTCCTCGGACACGACGCCGCAGAAGGCCTCGTAGTCGATGAGCTCGGTGACGGTCGGGTTCTCGCCGCAGACCGCGCAGTTCGGGTCCTTGCGGACCTTCACCTGGCGGTACTGCATCTCCAGGGCGTCGTAGATCATCAGCCGGCCGACCAGCGGGTCGCCCACGCCGGCCAGGACCTTGATCGCCTCGGTGACCTGGATGGAGCCGATGGACGCGCAGAGCACGCCCAGGACGCCGCCCTCGGCGCAGGACGGGACCATGCCCGGCGGCGGGGGCTCCGGGTAGAGGCAGCGGTAGCAGGGGCCGTACTCGGACCAGAAGACGGAGGCCTGGCCGTCGAAGCGGTAGATCGAGCCCCAGACGTACGGCTTGTTCAGCAGCACGCACGCGTCGTTGACGAGGTAGCGCGTGGCGAAGTTGTCCGTGCCGTCGACGATCAGGTCGTACTGGCTGAAGATGTCCATCACGTTCTCGGCCTCGAGCCGCTCTTCGTGGAGGATCACGTTCACGTACGGGTTGATGCCGAGGACCGAGTCCTTGGCGGACTCCGCCTTGGAGCGGCCGATGTCCGCCTGGCTGTGGATGATCTGGCGCTGCAGGTTCGACTCGTCGACCTCGTCGAACTCCACGATGCCGAGCGTGCCGACACCGGCCGCGGCCAGGTACATCAGGGCGGGCGAACCGAGGCCACCGGCGCCCACACACAGCACCTTGGCGTTCTTCAGCCGCTTCTGACCGTCCATCCCGACATCCGGGATGATCAGGTGGCGGGAGTACCTGCGGACCTCGTCTACGGTGAGCTCGGCAGCCGGCTCGACCAGGGGTGGCAGCGACACGGGGGCTCCGTTGGTCGGTATGTCAGTACGGTTGTTCTCCCCGTAACACTGCCACGGCCCTCCTCATTCCGAGACACCTGGTCCAATGCGCGAGACGATTTCGTCCCAGTAGCCGGGCAGACTCTGGAATGGACTGCTTTGTCCCGTCGGGTCTCCCTGGCCCGTCCGACCCGTCTGATCCGTGAAGAAGATCGTCCCCGCGCCCTGCCAGCGGGCGATCCGCATCGCCTCGTCGAGGTGGCTGCGCGGCACCCCGTGGACGAGGTGGACGAACTTCTCCGGCGGGTACTCGGCGGTCCACTCGGCCACCTGCGACCAGCGGTAGTCGGACCACGGTCCGGAGAAGGTGACCAACTGGTCGGCGGCCTCGGCATAGCCCGGATACGGGTGGGTGCCGTGGCTCAGGACGAGGTGGGCCTCGCCGTCGAGCACCGCCTCCAGGGTGGCCGTGACGCGCCTCACCTCGGGCAGGTCGGCCCGGTCGGTGGGACAGCGGTCCAGATAGAAGCCCTCGACCTTGTACCAGTCGAGGAAGCGGTGGGCATCCGAGACGATCTCGCCGAAGTCCCGCGAACCGTGGCGGAGGTCCAGATGCCCGAGGACCTTCACGCCCGCGTTCTTGAGCCGGCCCGCCGCCTCCAGACAGTGCGGGTCGGGCCGGTCCCCTGGCCCTTCGGCGACGTTGAGCACGGCCCAGTGCAGAGGGGTGCCGGGGCGGGTCAGCTCGGCCCATTCCACGGGGGCGAGCAGCGGGTGGGCGTAGCCGGGGACGCCGAAGCCCATCTCCTGGACGGCTCCCGTCGTGGTCAGATGCGACATGCCGCCTCCATCCAGATGTCGGCGAGGGATTCTTCGAGGTTGATCCGGGGCCGCCAGCCGAGGCGGTCGCGGGCGGTGCGGACGTCGGCCTGCTGCCAGCTGCCGCAGCCGTCGGGGTACGGGAAGGGCGCGGCGGCCAGCTGTTCGGCGATGGACTCGGTACGGGGGGCGCCGATGACCGAGCGCGGGGGCGGGCCGTCGAGTTCGTGCAGGGTTCCGGCGTAGCCGGCGACCCGGGCCAGGACGGCGGCGGCGTCGCGGAGCTTGACGGCGCGTCCGGTACCGATGTTGATGACGCCCTGGGCGGCGGAGAGCGAGGCGGCGTGGACGGCGCGGGCGACGTCCCGTACGTCCACGAAGTCGCGCTGGACGCCGAGGCCGCTGAGCTTGAGCTCGCCGTCACCGGCCTGCATGGCGCGGCGCATCGCCTCGGCGAGCCGCCCGAGGGGCGATCCGGCGGGGGTGCCGGGGCCCACGGGGGAGAACACGCGCAGCACGACCGCGTCGAGGCCGGACCCGAGGACGAGCTCGGTCGCGGCGAGCTTGGAGACGCCGTACGGGCCGCCGGGGCGGGGCACGGCGTCCTCGGCGGTGGAGGAGCCGGGCTGGGAGGGGCCGTACTCGGAGGCACAGCCGACCTGGACGAGCCGGGCGCCGCAGCCGCTGCGGCGCAGCGCCTCGCAGACGGTGGCGACGGCGACGGTGTTGTGCCGGGTCAGTTCGCGGGCTCCGCCACGGGTGGCGCCGGCGCAGTTGACGACGACTCCGGGGTGGACGGCGTCCAGGAAGCGGGTCAGCGCGCCGGGGCTGCCCCCGGCGAGGTCGAACCGTACGTCGGCGTCGTCGCCCCGCCCGAGGGCGGTGAGGTGCACGGCCGGGTCGGCGAGCAGCCGGTCGGCGACGAAACGACCGAGGAATCCGTTGGCTCCGAGCAGCAGCACCCTCATCGTGCGGCCCCTTCGTGCCGACCGGCCGTGGCTGGGGATTGGGAGGTCATGTCTCTTTCGTCTCCTTGGAATGGGGTCCTGCGCGGTGGGTGCGCCCGCGGCGTCGGCTCCGCGGGTGCGCCGGGGTTCAGGTGGCGGCGTGGGCCGAGGCCCGGGAGAGGGCGGCGGTGGCGTGGGCCAGCAGGCCGAGCGCCGCGGTGCCGCAGACGAGGGTGGGTACGGCTCCGGGGCCCCAGTTGTCGACGAGGGTCCGGACCGGGACGGCGAGGGGGTCGCAGCCGGGGACGCGGCCCGCCAGGACGCTCGCGAGGGCGAGCGCCTCGGCGGCGCAGGCGGCGGCGAGACCGCTCGCGGCGGTCTCGGGGAAGCCATGGACGGTGAGGAGCCGGGCGAGCAGGAGCAGGGTGCCGAGGGCGAGGGCGCCGGGGGCGAAGCCGGTCAGGCTCAGCAGGCCGGCGAGGGCGGTGAGATGGAGCGCGACGGTGGCCAGGAGCAGGGGGCGGGTGCCGGCGGCGAAGTCCTCCAGGCCGCGGCTGGCGGCGAGCCGGCGGCGGGCCCGGGCGGCAAAGAGCCGGGCGCACCAGGCGGCGGGGGCGACGGCGAGGGCGAGGCCGAGGAGGGGCAGGGGCGTGATGTCCCAGGGCCCGTCGGGTCCGCCGGTGAGCGTCGCTTCGAGGAGACCGTCGCCGCCGAGCGCGTACGCGAGGAGCCAGAGGGTCCAGAGGCGGGCGGCGGGGACGGTGCGGCCGGCCGCGCGCAGGGGGCCGCGCCGGACGGCGACGGTGAGCGCGGCGGCCAGGGCGAGGGCCCCGGCGGCTCCGACGGCGAGGCGCACGGGTCCTTCGGTGAGCGCGAGCCCGGTGACGGTGAGGGCGGTGACGGCGCCGGGCGCCAGGGCGCCCAGGGTCCACCCGGCCCACCCGGCGCGCGCCTCGCCCTCGCGCGCGGGGCGCATGGGCGCCCCGTTTCCACGCGGCACGCGCGCGTACAGCTCTTCGGCGAGCGAGAACACGTCCCGGTGCCGGAAACGCGCGGCGGTCCGGTCGGTGACCCCGTGCGCTTCGAGCCCGGCGGCGATCTCCAGGGCATCGACGGCCCGCTCACACAGCTCCCGGTGCCGGTGCATGAGCGCCTTGACCGGGTCGGCGGGCCCCCGCCGGCCGGCGGTTCCCGGCGCGCCCGACCCAGCGGCGGCCACGGGGCGGGCCTGCGACAGGGCGGCGGCCTCATCGGCGACGTCGGCCGCCTGAGTGCCAGCCTCGGCCACCTCGTCCCGCACCCCGAAGCCCGCACGGGCTTCCGCGCGGGGTCCCACCTCGGCCTGCGCCCCGAAGCCCGCACGCGCTTCCGCGCCGCATCCCGGCGCGGGCTGCGCCCGCGGCACATCACCGGCCTCCGGCCCCGGGACGGTGACCGTTCCCGCCCCGAGCCGGTCGTCCTCGACGACCGCGGCCGTCGGCCGCGGTCCCAGACCTGCGGCCGCCCCCGGCCCTGCCTCAGGCAGCTGCCAGAAGCCCGCGCGGGCCTCCGCGCCCGGCTGCGCCCGAGACACATCACCGGCCCCCGGAACCGTGACCGTTCCCGCCCCAAGCCGGTCGTCCTCGACGACCGCGGCCGTCGGCCGCGGGCCCGGACCTCCGGCCGCCTCCGGGGCGGGATGCCCGGCCCGGGGGCCGGGCGTTCGGCCTGGACGGGTCGTGGCCGGTTCGCCTGCCGACCGCAGGTCGAGGTCCGTGCCCGGCTCGCTCGGCTCCGGACGGGTCGGAGCGTGCCACGCGGGCTCCGGGGCCTTCATCGGCGGCGGGCCGTCGGTCGTCACGGAGACCGTTACGGCCACGGTCAGCGCCGTCGTCTCGAGGAGCGACTCGGAGTGGGAGTCCCAGGGGCCGGGGCGCATGGGGGTACCTCCTTCAGGCATCGGGGTCTCCCGCGACGGCGGCGGCGCTCACGGGCTGGTCCGCCCAGGTGCCGGGGACGTACGCCTCCGCCGGGTGGCCGAAGGGCACGCCCTCCGCGGCGCGGCGGCGCACCGGCGCGTGGGAGAGAAGTTCGAGGTAGATGCCGCGGAACGCCGCGAGGTTCTGCTCCACGGTGAACAGTTCGAGCGCCCGCGCCCGCGCCGCCGCGCCCAGGCGGTACCGGCGCTCGGGGTCGCGCAACAGCGCCAGGCACGCGTCCGCGAGCGCCCGCGGATTGCGCGGGGGCACCACGAGCCCCGTACCGCCGATGACCTCGACCACCGCGCCGACGTCCGTCGAGACCGTCGCCCGCGCGCAGAACATCGCCTCGACCAGGCTGATCGGGAAGCCCTCCACGACGCTGGAGAGGACGACGACCGCGCCCGCCGCGTACGCCTCGGCGAGCGTCGGCGCCTCCGGCCCGCCGATCTCCTCGAAGGAGACCGGGTTCTCGCCGACGGCGTGCGCCCCCGGCGCCTCGTCGGGGAAGAGCTGCGCCGCGAGCGCCTTGCAGTGCGCGACGTACGCGTCCGCGCCCGGCTCGCGCACCGGCGCGGCGATGATCCGGAGCCGTACGTCGGGCTGGGCCTTCCGCACCTCCGCGAAGGCGTGCAGCAGGGCGATGAGGTCCTTGGCGGGTTCCACCCGGCCGACCCACACGAGGGTCGCCGGGTCACCGCTCTCCTCGTCCTCGCCGACCTCGGTGAACCGCTCGGACTCCATACCCGGGTAGACCGTCCGCAGCTTGGCCCGGTCGGCCCCGCACCTCTCCTGCCAGCGCCGGGCGTGCGTGTTGCCGGGGGTGAGCAGCGCGGCCTGCCGGTAGACCTCGCCGGCGAGCCGGCCGTGGAAGGCGGCGAGCAGCGCCCGCACGGGAGCGGACCGGGTCGCTTCCGCGGCGGCGAGATAGTGCGCGCGCAGCTGTACGCCGTACTCGGTGACCAGCAGCGGAGTGCCGAAGAAGCGTTTGGCCAACAGGCCGGGCAGCGCCGCCGATCCGCCCGACGCGGCGTGGCAGAGGTCGACCGCGCCGAGTCCGTCCTCGCCGTACCAGTCGAGCGACAGCGGGCGCAGTGCGCGCTCCAGCTGGTCGACGACGTCGAGGTAGTCGGGGACGGTCGCGGCGGCCACGCCCCGGCGTGCGCCGGGCGCGCGGCAGGCGGACTCCAGGGTGCGGACCGCCAGTTCGGAGCGCAGGGCCGCGTAGAGGCCGCCGTGCTCACCGGCGAGCTCGGCCAGCCCGTACAGCCCCTCGGCGAAGGAGCGCGCGGCGGTCGCGTCGTCCTCGGCGCAGATGCCCGTCACGAGCGCACCGAAGTGCTCGGCGAAGCACCGCCGTTCGCGCCGCCCGTACGTGCGGCCGTCGTCCTCCGGGGCCCAGAGCGCGGCCGTGCGGACGCGCTGGACCTGCGGCGGCAGGTCGATCCAGCCGGCCTCCTCCTGCCGGGCGCTGCGGCTCAGGGCGTACACGTCGAACTCGTGCGGCGCGAGCCCGCGCACGAGCCGGTCGCACCAGAGCCTGGACTCACCCGTGGCGTATGGGTAGCCACCCTCCGTGAGCAGTCCGATCCGCATGAGGTACACCCCCGATCTCGCTTGTCTCCCGGCCGCCGTGGTCCGGCGACTCGCAGCGGGAAGAACGTAAGCGGATGAGACGGTCGCGCGATGGACGGTTGTCCGTCGCGCCACCGGAAGGGGTGAATGCACGTAACTTTCCCACCCCGGTCGCGTTCCGTCGCGCTACGGGGTGCTTCGTGTACGCAGCGTCATGCTGCGGCCATGCCCGCTCTCAGGTCCGGCGGGCGTTGAGCCGGGCGGCCTGGCGCGTCAGATGGTCGCGCTCGGCAAGGTTGGGCGCCTTCCGGGCCGCCTCGGCGTACAGCCGGGCCGCTGTCCCCAGGTCGCCGTCGCGCTCGTGGAGGTACGCCGCCACCGCAGCGTGGCGGGGCAGGGAGGCGTCCAGCTCGGCGAGCGCCGCCAGGCCGGCGCGCGGTCCGTCGGCCTCCCCGACGGCGACCGCCCGGTTGAGCCGGACGACCGGGCTGTCGGTCAGGCGCGTGAGCTCGTCGTACCACTCGACGATCTGGACCCAGTCGGTCTCCTCGGCGGTGGGCGCGTCGGCGTGGAGGGCCGCGATGGCGGCCTGGGCCTGGAACTCGCCGAGCCGGTCGCGGGAGAGGGCCGCCTGCAGGATCTCGACGCCCTCGGCGATCATCGCGGTGTCCCACCGGCCGCGGTCCTGCTCGGCGAGCGGCACGAGGCTGCCGTCGGAGGCGGTCCGGGCGGCGCGCCGGGCGTGGTGGAGCAGCATGAGGGCGAGCAGCCCCGCCACCTCGGGGTGGTCGATCGCGGCCGCGAGCTGACGGGTGAGCCGGATGGCCTCGGCGGCGAGGTCGACGTCGCCGGAGTAGCCCTCGTTGAAGACCAGATACAGCACCCGCAGCACGGTGGAGACATCGCCAGGCTGGTCGAACCGGACACCGGAGACGGTGCGCTTGGCCCGGCTGATGCGCTGCGCCATGGTCGCCTCGGGCACCAGATAGGCCTGGGCGATCTGGCGGGTGGTCAGCCCGCCGACCGCGCGCAGCGTGAGCGCGACCGCCGACGACGGCGTCAGCGACGGGTGGGCGCACAGGAAGTAGAGCTGGAGCGTGTCGTCCACGGCGGGCGCGGGGCCGGGCGCAGGCTCCTCCTCGACGAGGTCCTCACGCCGGCGGCGGGCCGCGTCCGACCTCGTCGCGTCGAGGAACTTGCGCCAGGCCACGGTGACCAGCCAGCCCTTCGGATCGCGCGGCCGGTCGTTCGGCCAGACGCGGACCGCCTCGACCAGCGCGTCCTGTACGGCGTCCTCGGCCGCCGCGAAGTCGGCTCCGCGGCGGACGAGGATTCCGAGCACGCTCGGCGTGAGGCTCCGGAGCAGGACCTCGTCCATCGGTGAGGTCACTCCGTGATGGTGGGCGACACGCCGTAGAACGGGCGCAGCTCGAGCCACTCGTGGATCGGCTTCCCGCCCGCCCCGGGGGCGGCCGACAGCTCACCGGCCAGCTCGACGGCGCGCTCGTAGCTGTCGACGTCGATCACCATCCAGCCGGCGATGAGGTCCTTGGTCTCGGCGAACGGGCCGTCGGTGACCGGCGGGCGCCCCTCGCCGTCGTACCGGACCCACACCCCCTCGGGGGCGAGCGCCTGGCCGTCGACGAACTCGCCGGTCTTCTCGAGCCGGGCCGCGAACTCGTGCATGTACTGCATGTGGGCCGAGATCTCCTCGGGCGTCCACTGGTCCATGGGCACGTCGTTGACCGCGGCCGGGGCGCCTCGGTAGTGCTTGAGAAGCAGGTACTTGGCCATGGTGTTCTCCTCGGGCTGATGCGACCCATTGTGGTCGCGTTCACTCCGGGGACGAAGCTGGGCACGCGTTCTCGACATCGCCGCCGGAATTTTTTCGAGGGATCACCCGGCACGCCTCAACTCCCCGGATGCACCCAGGGGTTGGGGCGGCATTTGATTCCGTCGATGTCCAGCGACTTGGTCTGCTGCTGCATCACGGGGGCGAGGGCGCCCGGCGTGCGGCAGCTGACGTGGCTGTGCCCGAGCCGGTGTCCGACCTCGTGGTTGATGAGCATCTGGCGGTAAGCCAGCATCGCCTTCGGACCGAACGTCTCCGACCCCTGCGCCCACCGGAACGCGTTGATCATCACCCGGGAGGTGGACAGCGAGTCGCACGACACGTTGTCGACCGTGGTGTCCAGACCCGACTTCGCGCACCAGACACCGGTGGTGCCGGGGCTGGCGAGCGTGATCACGAACTCCGGCTCCCCGCTGGAGATCCGCTCGAACGTCATGGCGCCCTGACCGGCCCAGCTCCGCTCGTCGTTGAGGGTCTTCTGCACGGCCTGCGCGAAGAGCGTCGCGTCGAGCCCGAGCCCCTTCTCGACGTCGACGCGGTAGCGGATCTTGCGGCCCTTGCCCGGCGCCTTGTCGAAGCCGGGCACGGCCTCGAACTCGCCCGAGCCCTTGAGCTTGGGGTCGATCGGGTACTGCCGGGCCATCAGCTGTTCGTACGTGGGCGGTGCGGCGGGTTCCGCGGGCGCGGTCTTGGCGGGCGGCACCTGCCGGTCGTCGGAGCGCGAGGTGCCACCGTTGTCGACGGCCCGGTCGGTGGGGCCTTCCGCCGAGCGGGCGACGGAGCTTCCCGAGTCGCGGTCGATGGCCTGACCGGCCACGACGACGGCGAGGACGGTGGTGACGGCGGCGGCCGCGATGCCGGTGAACGTCCGCCCCTTGCCGGCCTT
Source organism: Streptomyces sp. NPDC029169 (assembly GCF_055563935.1). NCBI lineage: Bacteria > Bacillati > Actinomycetota > Actinomycetes > Kitasatosporales > Streptomycetaceae > Streptomyces > Streptomyces sp. NPDC029169. Next base: position 436,080 of record NZ_JBVHXA010000003.1, on the reverse strand, counting down.
CTTTGCGGGGGCCTCCTCGGGGAGGTCGGGAAGGTCGTCGGGGCCGCTCTCCCGGCGCGGGGCGGGGATGAAGGGGGCTCGCGAGGCGGTCTCGTCCGGATCGTTCGCGCGGGTGCCCTGCCAGTCGCCGTATCGCTCGGGGGGCGGCGGCGCGGTCTCGGCGTGTTCGGGATGCCCGCCCCGTACGGCCGTGTCGGCGGGGGCGGTGTACATCGGGGTGCCGTGCATGGGCGTGTCCCAGACGGGCCAGCCGCCGCTCTGCTGCCCGTACAAACCCTGAGCGGGGCCCTGCCCGTACGTGCCCTGGGCGTACCCGGTCCGCTGTCCGCCGGGTCCCTGGGGGTACGGATTCTGTGACCCACCCTGGCGGTGCCTGCCCGGGAGGTTCCCGCCCTCGGGGTTCGCGCCCCGGGCATTCGCGGCCGGCGGGTACGTGCCCTGCGGGTACGCGTCCTGCGTGTTCCCGCCCTGCGGGTACGTGTCCTGATCGCCCGGTGCGCGCCTGCGGCGCCCCGTCCCCGTCCCCGGCTCCGCTTCCCGCCGCTGCCCCGTATCGGCGGGGGGAGCGGGCGCGGGCCCCTTGCGACTATGTCGTCCCACGGCCCCGGATCAGCTCCCGCCGCTGTCGTCTGTGCCGGCTCGGTCGGCTGTGCCGACTGCGTTGGCTTCCTTGGCTTCGATCAGCTCCCGTACGGCCTGGGCGACCGTCTCGGGGTACTCCATCATGGCCACGTGCCCGGCGTCCGGAAGCGTCAGGAGGCGCGAGCCGCGGAACGCGGCGGCCGCCTTGCGGGCCATCCGGTACGAGACGAGCTGGTCACGGCCGCCGTAGACGAGCAGCGTCGGCGCGAGCACCCGTTCCGCCTGCCGCCACAGACCGTGCTGACCGCCGAGCGTGTACGCGTTGACGATGCCGCGCGAGGAGCGGGCCATGGCGTCCCAGAAGTACGGGAGCTCCAGGCGCCGTTCCATCTCCTCCACCGCGTGCCGGAAGCCCTCCTCGGTGACCCGCCCGGGGTCTCCGTAACAGAGCGAGAGAACCCCCCGGACGTGCTGCTCCGGCGTCCAGTCCCTGGTCAGCCTCGCGAACAGGGGCGCCATGCCGGGCAGGGCGAACAGCACGGTCGGCCAGGCGCCGCGCTGGGCGCGCAGCTCGGGCAGGGCCGGGGAGACCAGGGTGAGGGTGCGGACGAGATCGGGGCGGACGGCGGCGATCCGGGTGGAGACGGCGCCACCGAGCGAGTTGCCGATGAGGTGGACCGGGCCACGGCCGGCCGCGTCGAGCATCCGGATGACCGCCCGGGCGTGTCCGGTGACGGAGTAGTTGCCGTCGTCGGGCGGCGGGGAGTCGCCGAAGCCCGGCAGGTCGACGGCCTCACCGTCGATCTGGTCCGCGAGGAGCGGCATCAGCGCGGACCAGTTCTGCGAGGAGCCGCCGAGGCCGTGGACGTACAGCGCGGGCGCGAGCCCCGGCCGGCTGCCGGGCCGGGCGCGCACGGTGAGCGTGAGCCCGGGCAGCGCGACGCGCCGCAGCACCTCGCCGTCGGCGACCCGTACGGCGCGGGTGCGCGACGCGGGCGGTGCGGCGGCGGTCCGGGTCTCCGGCAGCTCGGTCGACGACATGGCCGCAATATTACGAGACGATCACGCGGAGGCGCGTGTGTGTGGCGTCACAGGATCGGGTGCGCCGCGCGGGGTGTGCTCCTACGCTCGTAGTGAGGGCCATCGGAGACGCTCCCGCATGCCGGAAGGAACCGCATGACTGTCGATCCGAACGAGCCGGACACATTCGCCGAGGAAGAGGTCGAAGTGCTCGACGAGGAAATCCCCGAGGCCGACGCCGCCGAACAGCACACGGAAGTCCAGCAGCAGGAGGACGAGCACCCCACCCATGTCGAACAGGACTCCGCGAACCCGGCCGACGCCGCCGAACAGACACGGGTAGTCGCCCTGAACGAAGACGACTACCGCTGATTCGTTCGGTTTAATGTTGAATCGCCTATCGCCCTCGGCGTCCGGTCCGTGAAATTCTGCGTCCGCACCGCGCACAGCCGGGTTACCCAAAAGTACGATGGCGGGCGCGGCACCACAGCGCGCATGGATCGATTTTTGGGAGGCGGCGTGACAGCCATCGAGCAGACAGAGGCAGCACGCCCTCGGGGCACGCGCCTTCCGCGCCGAGCCCGACGGAACCAGCTCCTCGGGGCGGCCCAGGAGGTGTTCGTCGCGCAGGGGTACCACTCCGCCGCGATGGACGACATCGCCGAGCGTGCGGGCGTCAGCAAGCCGGTGCTCTACCAGCACTTCCCGGGCAAGCTGGAGCTCTACCTGGCCCTGCTCGACCAGCACTGCGAGGCGCTCCTCCAGGCCGTGCGCACGGCGCTCGCGTCCACGACGGACAACAAGCTGCGGGTCGAAGCGACGATGGACGCGTACTTCGCGTACGTGGAGGACGAGGGCGGCGCGTTCCGGCTGGTCTTCGAGTCCGACCTGACCAACGAGCCGGCCGTGCGCGAGCGCGTGGACCGGGTGAGCCTGCAGTGCGCCGAGGCGATCTCCGACGTGATCGCCGAGGACACCGGCCTGTCCAAGGACGAGTCCATGCTGCTGGCCGTGGGTCTGGGCGGTGTCTCCCAGGTCGTCGCGCGCTACTGGCTCTCCAGCGAGTCGGCCATCCCCCGCGACAAGGCGGTCGCGCTGCTGACCTCCCTGGCGTGGCGCGGTATCGCGGGCTTCCCGCTGCACCCGACGGAGGGCCAGCTGAGCGCCGAGGGCCACTGACGCTCTGTTCGCTCCTGGCGTTCGGCCGGTGCGCCGTACGGGTCGCCTCACCGGGCTAATGTGTGCAGCGTACGGCGCGGGAAGACGCGCAACGCTGACCGTTCGGAGGGACATAGCCGTGGAGGTCAAGATCGGCGTGCAGCACGCACCCCGGGAGATCGTTCTGGAGAGCGGGCAGTCCGCCGAGGAGGTCGAGCGCGCGGTGGCCGACGCGCTGGCCGGCAAGGCGCAGCTGCTCAGCCTCACGGACGAGAAGGGCCGCAAGGTCCTGGTCCCGGCCGAGAAGATCGCGTACGTGGAGATCGGCGAGCCGGCGGTGCGCCGGGTGGGCTTCGGCGCGCTCTGAGACGTACGACCGAACAGGTGAGGGGCCCGGCGGATGCGATCCGCCGGGCCCTTCGTCCGTAAGGGCGCGCGTCGGGCGAAGGTGCAGGTGAGGCGGGCGGGGAGGATTGCGTTCGAGTCGGCCCGGGTAGGACGGCCTACGACCGAATGTCCCGCCCCGCACCGCACGCGAGGTGATCCCGTGTTCCTGGAAGCCCTCGGCTCCGCCCTGCTCGGATTCGCCCTGGCCTGGGCCGCCGTGCACCGGCTGCCCGACCGCCTCCCCGCACGCGGGGTCGTTCTCACCACCGGCACGCTCGGCGCCGTCTTCGGCGCCCTGGTGACCCACGGCGCCCTCGGCCCCGGCCACGCCCTGGCCACGCTCATCGGGGCGGTGGCGATCGCGACGGTCCTGCTCTCCCTGCTGCTCCGCCCGGCCTCCCGCCACCTGCGCCGATCAGCGGCGGCGTGAACAGCGCCACCACGAAGACGGTCCACGTGGGCGCTCTATGCCGTTGGCCTGCGCCCCGGGGCCTGGTCGGCGCAGGGGCCGCGCGGCCCCGCGCCTGAGGGCGCGGGGGCTCGCGTCAGGGGGTTACGCCGCCAGGCCCAGCGCAGCCATGCGCTTCGTGTGGGCCTCGGTGATACGGGAGAACATCCGGCCGACCTCCGCCAGGTCGAAGCCGGCCGCCACGCCGCCGACGAGCATCGTGGAGAGGGCGTCGCGCTCGGCGACGACCCGCTGGGCCTGGGAGAGCGCCTCGCCCATCAGCCGGCGCGCCCACAGCGCGAGCCGGCCGCCGACGCGCGAGTCCGCCTCGATCGCGGCGCGGACCTTCTCCACGGCGAAGTTGCCGTGGCCCGTGTCGTCGAGCACCGACAGCACGAGCCCGCGCGTGTCGGAGTCGAGGCGGGCCGCGACCTCACGGTAGAAGTCGCTCGCGATCGAGTCGCCGACATAGGCCTTGACCAGGCCCTCCAGCCAGTCCGACGGCGCGGTCTGGCGGTGGAAGTCGTCCAGCGCCTTGGCGAACGGCTCCATCGCGGCCGTCGGCTCCGCGTCCACGGCGGCCAGCCGGTCCCGCAGCTGCTCGAAGTGGTGGAACTCGGCGGAGGCCATCTTCGCCAGCTCCGCCTTGTCCGCGAGGGTCGGCGCGAGCTTGGCGTCCTCGGCGAGCCGCTCGAAGGCCGCGAGCTCGCCGTAGGCCAGCGCGCCGAGCAGATCGATGACCGCGGCGCGGTACTGCGGCTCGGCGGATGCCGTGGCCCAGTCCTGGGCGGCGATCCCGGTGAGCTCCTCGGCGGTCTCTTCCGCGGTCTCCCGCCCGGTCTCTTCGGCGGGCTTGGCGTTGTCAGGCGTCTCCATGAAGCGCACAATAGCCCGCTCCCCCGCCCGCTCAAGGCCCTGGTCAGTCACTGTGACCGCGCCCTCATCACGAATCCTCCCGACACACATGCGCGAATCCGGGGTACAGTGATAAAGCGCCTGCTGAGTATGCGGACAAGTTTTCGCACGTTCGGACGTACTCGGTGGGCCGACTCATGAATGAGGATGCCCGGTCGGTGGCCCGACTGGCTCCGACCCGACAACCCTCCCCGCGCACCCGCAGGAGGGACCCTCAGCGGCACGACGCTCGAGCGACGGCAGTGGTCCCGCGCCACCCGGCTGTGATCCATTCGTCGATCCGGCCGGAAGCGAATCGGCACGGTACGACCCCCAGCGTTCGCCTCGCGCCGCGTCTCACAGAAGAGGCAGCACCCTGACTACGACTTTCCGAGAGCTCGGGATCCTTCCCGAGACGGCCGAGGCGCTCGAAGCCGTCGGCATCGTGAATCCCTTCCCCATCCAGGAGATGACCCTTCCGGTCGCCCTCTCCGGCACCGACGTCATCGGCCAGGCCAAGACCGGCACCGGCAAGACCCTCGGTTTCGGTCTGCCGCTCCTGGAGCGCGTCACCGTCCCCGCGGACGTCGAGGCCGGCCGGGCCAAGCCCGAGCAGCTGACCGACGCCCCGCAGGCCCTGGTCGTCGTCCCCACCCGCGAGCTGTGCACCCAGGTCACCAACGACCTGCTGACCGCCGGCAAGGTCCGTAACGTCCGCGTGCTCGCCATCTACGGCGGCCGGGCGTACGAGCCCCAGGTCGAGGCGCTCAAGAAGGGCGTCGACGTCATCGTCGGCACCCCGGGCCGCCTGCTCGACCTGGCCGGCCAGCGCAAGCTCGACCTGTCCCACGTCAAGGCCCTCGTCCTCGACGAGGCCGACGAGATGCTCGACCTGGGCTTCCTGCCCGACGTCGAGAAGATCATGAACATGCTTCCGGCGAAGCGTCAGACCATGCTGTTCTCGGCCACCATGCCGGGCGCGGTCATCGGCCTCGCCCGCCGCTACATGTCGCAGCCGACGCACATCCGCGCCACCTCGCCCGACGGCGAGGGCGTGACCGTCGCCAACATCAAGCAGCACGTCTTCCGCGCGCACTCGATGGACAAGCCGGAGATGGTCTCCCGCATCCTGCAGGCCAACGGCCGCGGGCTCGCGATGATCTTCTGCCGTACGAAGCGCACGGCGGCCGACATCGCCGAGCAGCTGCAGCGGCGCGGCTTCGCCTCCGGCGCGGTCCACGGCGACCTCGGCCAGGGCGCCCGCGAGCAGGCGCTGCGCGCCTTCCGCAACGGCAAGGTCGACGTGCTCGTCTGCACCGACGTCGCCGCGCGCGGCATCGACGTCGAGGGCGTCACGCACGTCATCAACTACCAGTCGCCGGAGGACGAGAAGACGTTCCTCCACCGCGTGGGCCGCACCGGCCGCGCGGGCGCGAAGGGCACCGCGGTGACCCTGGTCGACTGGGACGACATCCCGCGCTGGCAGCTCATCAACAAGGCGCTCGGCCTTGACTTCCACGAGCCGGTCGAGACGTACTCCAGCTCCCCGCACCTGTACGAGGAGCTCGACATCCCGGCGGGCACCAAGGGCGTCCTGCCCCGCGCCGAGCGGACCCGCGCGGGTCTGGGCGCGGAGGAGCTGGAGGACCTGGGCGAGCCCGGCGGCCGTGGCGGCCGTGGCCGCAAGCAGGCCGCCCCGGCTGCCGAGGAGCGTCCGGACCGTACGCGCACCCCGCGCCAGCGTCGCCGTACGCGAAGCGGCTCCACGACGGACGAGACGGCCACGGTCACGGCCCCGGCCACGGCCACGGCCGTCGAGGCTCCGGTGGCGGAGGACGCTTCGGCGGAGCCGCGCACGCCGCGCCGCCGTCGTCGCACCCGTGCCACGGGCGCGTCGAGCGCCCCGGTCGTCGAGGCCGCTGCCGCCGCCCCGGTCGCGGAGGCCCCCGCCCCCGCGGCTCCGGTCGCTACGGCTCCGGTCGCCGTGGTCGCGCCCCGCACTGAGCAGGCCAGGCCGGTGGAGAAGGCCCCCGAGGCCCCGAAGGCCCCGCGCCGCCGCCGTGCGCGCGTGGTGAAGCCGGAGGAGACGGTGACCTTCCAGACCGTGGAGACGGCGGCCGCCGCCCTCGCCGCGGCCGCGCCGGTCGCCGAGAAGGTCGAGGAGCCCAAGAAGGCGGCCCCTCGCCGTCGTACGGCGAAGAAGGCCGTCGCCGAGGTCGTCGAGACGGCCCCCGTGGCCGCCGAGCCGGTCACCGAGGCCGTCGAGGAGCCGAAGAAGGCTCCCCGTCGCCGTACCGCCAAGAAGGCGGTCGCGGCCGAGGTCGCGGAGACCCCGGCCGTCGAGCCCGCAGCCGAGCCCGTCGTCGAGTCCGTCGTCGAGTCCGTCGTCGAGGAGGCTCCCAAGGCCCCGCGCCGTCGGACGGCCAAGAAGGCCGTGGCCGCCGAGGCCCCGGACGCCTCGGAGCCGAAGACGGCCCCGCGCCGCCGGACGACCAAGAAGGCGGCCGCCGCTCCGTCGGAGGCCACCGAGGTCGCCGAGGCGAGCGAGGCCCCCAAGGCCCCGCGTCGCCGCACGACGAAGAAGGCGGCGGCCGCGCAGCCCGAGAGCTGACGCACCGTCGCGCACCACGCAGAGCGGCCCGGCCCCTTTCCCAGGGACCGGGCCGCTCTGCGTTGCCTACGTGGCCGGTGTCGTGTCGATCTCCACCGGCACCGTGCCGACGAGGACCCGGTGATCCGAGCACTGGGTCGGGTCGACCGCCCCGTCCTTCGGATCAGGGACGGTGCAGCCGGTCGGAATGGCGAGGGAGTCCGCGCTGTACGCACCGCCGACGGGGATGCGGTTCTCCCGGACGAAGATGTGGTCGATCTTGGAGTTGCCGCCGCACGGCTCGGATCCCGTGCTGCCGTCGGCCGTCCACTCGCCGTACCCGGGGCAGTGCGTCGCGTCCGCGTCGTCGAGTTCGCGGTGCGCGCCCACGTTGTTCGGGTTGTTCACCGTGTCGGCCGTCGGCGAGTAGTAGCCGCCCAGCCGCCCGTAGTGCGGCTGGGCGTTGAGGTCGCCGGCGAGGAGGTAGGTCTCCCCGGCGGTCTCGAAGCCGTCGAGAATCCCGAGCACCGCTGCCAGCTGTCGCTCGTTGTCCTTCTTCGGCTCGCCCACCTGCCCGGGCGCGACGACGTTGCTGGTGGTGATGTGCACCGTGCAGAACTTCATCTTGTCCAAGGCTGCCAGCGGCGCGCAGAGCATCTTTCGCGGCTCGGGTGTCGGGTTCTCCGCCGTCGGGGTGTCCGCCGGCAGGAGGTACTGGTGTGACGTGCCGAGCGCCCGCTTGCTGAACAGCGCGTTCCCGAAGGACGACTTGCCGTCGCAGAGCCCGGCGCGGGGAGCGAGGGTCTCGGCGAAGCGCGAGAAGTTCGTCGTGGCGCTCTCCTCGGGCCAGCCCTCCGCCACCAAGGCCTGCTGGATGGCCTTGTACTGGCTGAAGCAGATCTCGTTGAACGACACGAAGTCCGCGTTCTGGTAGGTGATGGACGAGACGGCCTTGTCGACGAGCCCCCCGGTCGTCGCCCCGTCCCACATCACGTTGCCCGACACGTTCCAGTGCCAGGCCGTGTACGTCGCGGTGGTGCTGGTCGCCGACGCCGAGGTGGCCCCCGTCAGCAGCAGTCCGACCGACGACAGGACGACCGTCAGTCGTCGTTGCCAGTTCTTCATGATCCCTCCCCTGTCACAAAAAGGGTGATCATAGCCTCGGGTCCGTTCCGACGCCCGACTCGTCGGCGGCTATCGTCGCTGTATGAGCAAGCCCCGGTCCCTGGCGCTGCCACCGCGCACCCGTGCCTACCGGCTGGAGACCACGCGCGGCGGTTTCGCCGTCCTGGACACCGCGCCCGAGGGCGAGACCCGCGGCACGGTGCTGCTGCTGCCGGGCTACACCGGCAGCAAGGAGGACTTCCTCGCCCTGCTCGGTCCGCTCGGCGAGCACGGCTACCGCGCCGTGGCCGTCGACGGGCGCGGCCAGAACGAGACACCCGGGCCGCGCGGACGCCACGCGTACAGCCGCCGTGCCCTCGCCCTCGACGTGGTCGCGCAGGCGGCCGCGCTCGGCGACGGCCCGGTGCACCTGCTCGGCCACTCCTTCGGCGGCCTGGTCGCCCGTGCGGCGGCCGAGCTCGCGCCCGCCGCGTTCCGCTCGCTGACCCTGCTGTCCTCGGGGCCCGGCCGGGTCGCCCGCCCGCAGCGGGTCAGGGTCCGGGTGCTGCGCGGTGCGCTCGCCGTGCTGCCCAAGGAGCGGGTGTGGCTGGCGACGCGCTGGCTGGACAGCCGGGGCGAGGAGCCGGGGGTCGTCGACGCGCCGGAGGTCGTGCTGTTCCTGCGGCGGCGCTGGATGCTCACCCGGATCGCCCAACTGGCGGGCGCCGGCCGGCTGCTGCTGCGCGATCCGGACGGTACGGCGCGGCTGGCCGCGCTGCCGCTGCCGGTGCACATCGCGTACGGCGCGGAGGAGATGGTCTGGCCGGTGCACGGTCTGGCCGCGGCGGCGGCGAGCACGGGCGCGCACCACACGGTGGTCGTGGGCGCGGGCCACTCCCCCAACGTCTCGCACCCGGAGGAACTGGCGGGGCGGCTTGCGGCGTTCTGGGCCCACGCGGACGCACGGGCCGTCGACGCGGGCTAGGTCAGAACTGCGCCTGGAGGTGCTGCCAGAACCCGTCGCGCAGCGCCCGGCGCAGGGCCGCGTGGCCGCGCAGCGAGCGGCTGAGGAGCTTCTCCGCCTCGATGAGCAGGTCCTGGTCGACCGGTCCCGGCAGATACGGATGCCCGGGCAGCAGCTCGGCCAGCGCGTCGCGGCCCCGCTCGCCGAGCCAGGTCGCGGCGATCTGGGCGCCGACGAAGCGGACCTCCTCGCGCGAGGGCGGGGGCTCGCCCTCGTTCTCGTACGTCGTGACGGGCCGTCGGGTGACGTAGGGGCGGCAGAAGTCGAGCTCGAAGGTGCGCCGGCTGTCGACCTCCCAGAGCAGCGGCTCCGCCTGGTTGCGCCCTTCGGCGGCCTCGATGCCCCAGAGGTGGACGCGGGCCCCGTAGCCCTGGGCGGCCTCGACGGCCGGGACGAGGTCCTCGTCGCCGCCGACGAGGGCGGCGTCGCTGATGGCGCGGTGGCGGGCGAGGGACTCCAGATCGGAGCGGATGAGGGAGTCGACGCCCTTCTGCTGGTTGTTGGCGTTGAGGTTGCCCAGCCGGACCTTGACGTCGGGGAGTTCGGCGATGACCTGCTGCTCGGGGGTGTGGATACGGCGCCGTGCGCCGTCGTACCAGTAGACGCGCAGCAGCCGGCTGTCCGCGAAGATCGTGCGGGCCTTGTCGATGAAGGCCTCGATGAGCCCCTCGGCGTCGAGGTCGAAGGAGCGCCGGTCCTCGGTACCCGCCACCAGCAACCCGGCCGCAGCATAGACGTAACCCGCGTCGACGAAGATGGCATGGGTCGACGGGGTCTTCGCCACTTCGGCCAGCATCCGCCGCAGGAGCTCATTGGTGCGCTCCAGGCGGGTGTGCAGCTCGTGGACCGGGTCGCCGGGCGATGGCGTCGTCTGAGTCTGAGGGATCTCTGCGTCGTTCATACGTGCCTCATTCTCCGCCGGTCGGGCCGGGCCCGGCAATGTCCCCTACCGCTTAGTAGTTAGGCATCCAAAAAATTTCCTTAGCGTAGGGAATGTTTGCAGGATGCATCCCGTTGGACCTGTACGTAACACTCCAGACGAAGGGAGAAGCCCGTGCGCTTCGAAATCCTGCGACTCGACGACATCGACGGCACGCCCGTCGACCGGACCGTCGTGGACGCCGCCTCCGTCAACCGGATCGTGCAGCAGGCCGCGTCGATCGGCCAGCGCATCTGGATCCGCCCGGCCGACACCGCGGCCTCGTAACAGGTACGCGCTCGAACGCACCGCGCCCCCGCATGGACTCCGTGAACCGGAATCCGTACGGGGGCGCAGTGGTGTCAAGGGTCAGGCCCCCTGGACGATCTGCATGACGCCGTTGATGATCTGCTGCACGGCGATGGCGGAGAGCATCATGCCGGCGAGCCGGGTCACGAGCACGACGCCGCCGTCCTTGATGACGCGGATGATCAGCAGCGAGTAGCGCATGGTCAGCAAGAGCACGACGTGCATGGCGACGATCGCGGCCCAGACGGAGACCTGCGCGCCGACGCCGTCGGCGTGCTGCACGGCGAGAATCACGGACACGATCGCACCGGGCCCGGCGAGCAGGGGCATGCCGAGGGGTACGAGGGCGACGTTGACGTCCTTGGTCTGCTTGGGCTCGTCCGTCTTGCCGGTGAGGAGGTCGAGCGCGATGAGCAGGAGGAGCAGACCGCCGGCGATCATCAGGGCGGGTACGGAGACGTGGAGGTAGGCGAGGATCTGCTGCCCGAGGATCCCGAAGACGGTGATCACCCCGAAGGCGACGGCAACGGCCTGCCAGGCCATCCGCCGCTGGACCTTGGCGGCCCGGCCGGAGGTGAGGGCGAGGAAGATCGGGGTGATCCCGGGGGGATCCATGATCACGAACAGGGTCAGAAACAGCGAGCCGAATACGGCGACGTCGAACACGGTGTGCCTTGCGATGAGGGGTGTACGAGGGGTGTGGGGCGCGCTTGGGGGAGCGCGATGGGGGTGAACGTGGACGTGGACGAGGACGTTGCGCGACCGCCCCGGCCGCCGGTGGCTCCGCCGAAAGACCCGCCGCGAGCCCAACCGGGCAGCGGCCCTCCGACGGGGGCCCGCAGGGGGCTCCCGGAGGGGGTCCCGCAGGGAGGTCCCGCAGGGAGGTCCCGGATGGGGTCCCGCAGGGAGGTCCCGCAGGGAGGTCCCGGATGGGGGTCCCGCAGGGAAGCCCCGAGCCGGGGTCCCCAGAGGGAAGCCACCCGGCCGGGTCCCGGCAGGGAGCTCCCGGAGGGGCCACCGCAGGGAGCTCCCGGACGGGATCCCCGCAGGGAAGCCACGCCGGCCGGAGTCCCCGCAGGGGGCTCCCGGCCGGAGTCCCCGCAGGGGCTCCCGGATGGGGCCCCCGCAGGGAGCTCCCGGCTGGGGTCGGCCGATGGGCCGAGCCCGGGCCCGAGCGGGACCCGGAGCGGCAGCCGGCGGCGGGCTCCGTCGAGCCTTGGCAGGGTGCGCCCCGGGGGGCCGGTGACGGCCCGGGCTCAGCGCCCGGCACGGGGTACCGCCCCGGAGGCGGGTCCGTGCCGGCCGGTCCTACGTCCCGTAAGGGGCTACGCGGGTCCGCCTGTGCCCGGGACCGGGAAGGCGCCCGTGGCGCGGCGCGTGATCTCGCCGTAGATCTCGGGGTCCGTCGTGTACTCGCCGAGGCCGCACGTCTTGCGGCTGCCGTGGTAGTCGCTGGACCCCGTGGCCAGCAGCCCGAGCTCCTTCGCCAGCCCCCGCAGCCGCGCCCGCGTCGCCTCGTCGTGGTCCATGTGGTCGACCTCGATGCCGTCGAGCCCCGCCTCCGCGAGCCGCGCGATCGCGGACTCCGGGACGACCTCGCCCCGCTTGACCGCGAGCGGGTGCGCGAAGACCGTGACACCGCCGGCCGCCTTGACCAGACGGATCGCGTCGAACGGGTCGAGCTCGTGCTTCTCCACGTACGCCCGTCCGCCGTCCGCCAGCCACTCCGGCGTGAACGCCCCGGACACGTCCGGTACGACGCCGAGTTCGACCAGGGCCTCCGCGACGTGCGGGCGGCCCACCGAGCCGTCCCCCGCGATCCGGGCGACCTGGTCCCAGGTGACCGGGACGCCGAGCTCCTGGAGCTTGCCGACCATCGCCCGCGCGCGCGGCACCCGGTCGTCCCTGACCAGCTCGCGCTCGGCGGCCAGCGCGGGCTCCTCGGCGTCGAAGAGGTACCCGAGAAGGTGCAGACCGACACCGTCGAGGCGGCAGGACAGCTCGGCGCCCGTGACGAGGGTCAGCCCCTCCGGCAGCGCGGCGATCGCGTCCGCGTGGCCCCGCGTGGTGTCGTGGTCCGTCAGGGCGACGACGTCCAGTCCGGCGCGCGCCGCGTTGCGGACCAGCTCGGCCGGGGTGTCCGTACCGTCCGACGCCGTGGAGTGGGTGTGCAGGTCGATGCGCACGACGCGTTGCTCCAGGGCTCAGGGGCGGACTAGGGGGACGCTCCAGCATAACGGCCGAATCCACACCCCGGCCCCGCCCACCGACCCCCGGCCCGCCCCCGGCACCCCGCTCCCGGCGCACCTCCCACCGACCACCGACCACCGACCGCCGACCCCCGGCCGCCCCGCCTACGTCAGCAGACGCGGTGTCAGCGCCCCGCACGGAAGCAGGTCCACCTCGGCGCCCGCGTCCCGCAGGTCCGTGAGGACCAGTTCGTCATACATCAGCAGTCCGGACTGCTCGGGCCACACGATCGCCCACAGCCACAGTCCGCGCGCCTCCCCCGCGAAGACCGCCCGGTCCTGCGGCGTGCCGTTCACGTGCCACAGCGGGGTCGGCCGGCCGGCGGCGAGCACCTTCGTCTGGGCGGGCTTCTCGATGGCCATGCCGGGGCCGGGGTCCGGCCCGTCGATCCCCGCGTACCGCGCCCCGAGTCCGACGCCGAGCTCCTCGGCCACGAGCAGCAGCTCCCCGATCCCGCCGAGCGGTCCGGGCCCCGAGCAGGCGACGACCGTCGCGCGTCCTCCGCTGCGGTCGTCACCGGCGTACGCGACCCCGGTGAAGAGCCATCCCACGGGTAGGGGCCACGGCATCCAGACCGGCACCTGGGCCCGGTGCACCACCACACCGAGGGCCTCGACGCTGGGCGGGATCACGGGCTGCAGCGGGTGCACCGAGCCATGCACGTCGCACTGCCAGGAGTCGGCAAAAAGTCCGGGCGCCCTGACCCGGCCACCGCACTTCGGGCAACTGGGTTCGCCCCTCATAGAGCCCAACGGTCCTACCCCTCCGCGCCCGCGTCAAGGACGATCACCCGTCCGGCCCGACCAGTTCACCCCGAGTGATAGGTGTACGCGTCAACCATGGGAGACCCGGAGGGCGGGTGCGTCAGTCGAGCGGCACCGACCGGCGCAGCGGATCGCGCAGGTCCGTGCCGTTCGCCAGCCAGCGCTCCTCCAGGGCCTGCGCCCCGTGCACCCGCTTCCACGCCGCCTCGTTCGACGTCATCGGCAGCAACGGCAGGAACCGGACCGGCTCCATGGGCTCGTCCAGCTCCAGGTCCTCCACAAGACCGCCCGACTCCGCGACGAGCACCGAGCTGAACGGGGCCCCGGGCCAGAGGGGTTCGCCCACGTCGAGCGAGGCGCCGGGGGCCACGACCACGCCCTCGACCTGAGGGGTCGAGGCGAGGACGGCGAGCGGGCGGAGCACGTTGTCGGTGTCGGCGAGCCCGGCCCGTACCGAGAGCACCAGTTCCGCGCGCGGGCCCTTCACGGGGTCGGCGAGCGCGGCGGTCGGGTCGGTCATCGGGTGCGCGGACATGCCGAGGGTGGCGTAGCGGACCACATCGCCGTCGATGAAGCGGAGCACCTCGATCCGGTCCGTGCCGAGAAACGTCACCGCGGCGCGCGCGTCCGGTTCACCGAGCGCCGAACGCAGCCGGGCCTCGACCAGAGCAAGAACTTCTCCCATGCGGTGAGCATAAAGCGCGTACGGAACGGGCAATGGAAGGGATTGGCCCTCTGTCGGCTGATAGTCTTGGCCGCTGGTCGGTACTCCCGACCACTCGTCATCCCCCAAGGGGGACCGGCCGGAGGAGGTGGGGCTGCGTGGATCGAAGTCGATCGGGCAGTACCAACCGCTCTTCCGCCCCGCACCCGAGCCCGGTGCGTTTCTCCCGGTGATCTGAGGCCTTCCGCAACCGGTCCGCCCACCGTCACCCGGCATCTCGCACGACGGAAGAGCACTTCGCCTTTGCCTGTCTGTAGCGAACGCCGTCACCGCGATCCCGCGGTGCCGCCCGCTTTGTGGACGACGTAGCTCCACGTCCCCATTCCGGGCTGTGCCACGCCTCGCCGACGGCTTCTCCGTGAAGGAGCATGCCAATGTCGATGATCCGTGACCTGCGCGCCGCGGTCCGCCCCTCCCTGCGTACCTCCCTGCGCAAGCCGACCGCCGCCGGTGCCGCCTCGCCGTACGCCAACTACGACGCGACGCGCGACCCGTCCGCCTCCAGCGCCGTCGTCGACTGCGCCGTCTACCGCGACGGGCGCCGCGTGGACGACCGCGCCTGTCTGACTCCGCGCGGCGCGATGCGCCAGGTGCGGGAGAGCGGCGGCTTCGCCTGGATCGGTCTGCACGAGCCGACCGAGTCCGAATTCGCCGGTATCGCGGCCGAGTTCGGGCTCCACCCGCTCGCCGTCGAGGACGCCGTCCACGCCCACCAGCGGCCGAAGCTGGAGCGGTACGACGACACCCTCTTCACCGTCTTCAAGACGATCCACTACGTCGAGCACGCCGAACTCACCGCCACCAGCGAGGTCGTGGAGACCGGTGAGGTGATGTGCTTCACCGGCCCGGACTTCGTCATCACCGTCCGGCACGGCGGGCAGGGCTCGCTGCGCAACCTCCGCCACCGCCTCCAGGGCGAGCCCGAGCTCCTGAGCAAGGGCCCCTCGGCCGTTCTGCACGCCATCGCCGACCACGTGGTCGACGGCTACATCGCGGTCGCCGACGCCGTCGAGCTCGACATCGACCAGATCGAGATCGACGTCTTCTCGCCGCCGGCGAAGGGTTCCACGCGCGGTACGGACACCGGGCGGATCTACCAGCTCAAGCGTGAGGTACTGGAGTTCAAGCGGGCCGTCACCCCGCTGCTGCGCCCGATGCAGCTGCTGAGCGAGCGTCCGATGCGGCTGGTGGACCCGGACATCCAGAAGTACTTCCGGGATGTCGCCGACCACCTCGCGCGCGTGCAGGAGCAGGTCGTCGCCTTCGACGAGCTGCTCAACTCGATCCTCCAGGCCAACCTGGCGCAGGCGACCGTCACGCAGAACGAGGACATGCGCAAGATCACCTCCTGGGCGGCCATCATCGCCGTCCCGACGGCGGTCTGCGGCGTGTACGGCATGAACTTCGAGCACATGCCCGAGCTGGAGTGGAAGTACGGGTACCCGATGGTGCTCGTCGGCATCACGGCGATCTGTTTCGCCATCCACCGCACCCTCAAGCGCAACGGCTGGCTCTGAGAAGGCTGCCGATAGGCTGCGGGCATGACAGACACCCCGCTCGGGCCCGCCCTCGTCGAGGAGGCCACGAAGAAGTCCGGCCTCATCTGGGTCCGTGGGTCCGCGGACGACGCCCCCGCGGCCCGCGCGCTCTGGCACGTCTGGCACGAGGGCGCGGCGTACGTCGTCGGCGACGGACCGGGCGAGCAGCCCCTCCCGGGGCTCGTCGCGGGCTCGACGGCCGAGGTCACCGTCCGCAGCAAGGACAAGGGCGGCCGGATCGTCGCCTGGACGGCGGCTGTGAGCGAACTGGCTCCCGGTACGGAGGAGTGGGACGCGGCGGTCGCCGAACTGAAGGGCAAGCGCCTGAACGCGACGGACGGCGAGGCGATGCCGGAGCGCTGGGCGCGGGAGTGCCGGGTGCTGCGACTGGCCCCGCTGGACTCCACGACGGACCTGCCGACCGGCTCCCTCGCGGCGGCCCCGCAGCCCTCCGACGCGATCACGCGCCGCCCGATCCCGGCGGGCCTCCACCGCCTGCTCCTCAAGCGTCGCAAGCGCTGAGCCCCAGGCCTCGACGCCTCCTTCTCCCGCTACTTCCTCCCGCCACTTCGTCCCGCCACTTCGTCATGCGCGGAAGCTGATCCTCGGGGAACCTGACTGCGACAGAAGCGTCAGAAACGGGGCATCGCATGACGAACCACCACGAGGAGCACGGACGGCGGCGAGGGAGTTCGGTCACCGTCGTGACGACGGCCGTCTGTCTGGCCGTCATAGGCGCGGCCGGCGTCTGGATGGCGGGCAACGACCCGCAGGGCTCCTCGGGTGAGGGTGTCACCAAGGCCCCCGCCGCCAGGCCGCCCGTCACTGCGGACGCCCGCCCCTTCACCCTGGTCGCGACCGGCGACATCATCCCGTACCCGTCGATCATCCAGCGGGCCGCCGCCGACGCCGAAGGCGGCACCGGACACGACTTCCGGAAGATACTCGCGGGCGTCCAGCCCATCGTCTCCGCCGCCGACCTCGCGCTATGCCACCACGAGATCCCCTACGGCGAGCCGGGCGGCCCCTACACCGGCTACCCCACCTTCACGGCGCCCCACCAGCTGGCCGACGCCCTCAAGGAGACGGGTTACGACGGCTGCTCGACCGCCTCGAATCACACCCTCGACGCCGGTTTCGAGGGCCTGACCCGCACCCTCGACGACCTCGACCGGGTGGGCCTGAAGCACGTCGGCTCGGCGCGCGACGCCGAGGAGGCGAAGGCCCCCGCCTGGTACACGGCCGGCGGCGCGAAGGTGGCACAGCTGTCGTACACGTACGGAACGAACGGCATCCCGCTGCCCGCAGGCAGGCCCTGGGCGGTCAACGTGACCGACCGGCAGAAGATCGTCGACCAGGCGCGGGCCGCCCGGCAGGCAGGAGCGCAGGTGGTCCTGCTCAGCATCCACTGGGGCACCGAGTGGCAGGAGGCCCCCGATGAGCAGCAGCGCGAGCTCGCCCGCGCCCTCACCGCCTCCCGGACCGATGGCCTGCCCGACATCGACCTCGTCCTCGGGACACACAACCACGTGCCCCAGCCGTACGAGAAGGTCAACGGCACCTGGGTGGTCTACGGCATGGGCGACCAGGTCGCCAGCTTCTTCACCGCCGACAAGCTGCGCGGCAACATGTCCTCGATCCCGCGCTTCACGTTCGGGCCCTCCACGGAGCACCCGGGCAGGTGGACGGTGACGAAGGCCGAATACCTCACCCAGTACTCCGACATGGGTCCGCCGTTCCGGGTCGTGTGCGCCTCGTGCGACGCGCCGTCCGGCAAGCGCGAGCGGTACGCGGCGGTCGACGCCCGCGTCACCGAGGCCGTGATGTCCCGGGGCGCGGGGGCCGAGGGGCTGACCCGCGCCACCGAGTAGCCCGCGGACGAGGACGGCGTCAGGTGCGCGGCAGCTGCTTGCCGTAGTCGAGCGTCTCGCCCGGGGCCGGGGCCTCCAGCGGGAAGTCCTTGTCCCACTCGGACAGGACCACCACGCCGGCCCCGCCGGCCCGCGCGAACTGGAGCGGGAAGGGGGCGCCCTCCAGGGCGACGTCCAGCGTGCCGCCCTCGCCGTCCTCGCCGCCCTTGACCTTGACCGTACGGATGCCGCCGATCCTGTCGCGGTCGCCCATCACCGGGTCGCCGTGCAGGCCGATCAGCCCGTCCAGGAGCAGGTCCATGTCGGTGAAGCCGCGCAGCTGCTTGTACGAGGGGTCGTCCTGCGGCACCTTGACGTACTTGTCGTCGAGCTTGTCGGCGGCGTCGTCGCCGTTCTCGCCGTCGCTGTTCTGGCCGTCGCCGCCGTGCGTCCAGAACGCCGCGTCGGCCTTCATGTAGAGCGCCTCGCCGATCCGCAGCAGCTCGAAGGTGCTGTTCTTCGTCGTGACCGAGCCCGTCGCGCCGTCGTCCTTGAGGCGCATGTCCAGCTTGAACGTGCCGCCCTTGCTGACCAGCGTGCCCGAGAGCCGGACGGCCTTCGCCCCGTCCGCCGCCGACTGCGCCTTCTCCTCGATGGCGCTCGCGGGCAGCTTCCCGACCCCGTTCGTCCCCTCGTCCGGATCCTCCGCACAGGCGGTGAGTCCCGCCGCGAGACCGGCGCACAGCGCCAGCGGCAGGACGACCCTGCGGATGCGCGATGCAGTGGGGAGTGGGGTCACCTGCGCGCTGCCTCTCGTCGGTGGGGGGACGGCAGATCGCAGCGTACCCGGGCCGCGAGCCGTTGCCGCAGGCAGCCGTACGGGCGCTCTGCCGGGGCGCCACGGATGGGCACGGGCTAGCCTGAATGCGGCATACCTCAGCAATGACCCGAATCGTGCGACACCGAGGAGGCGCGTGGCATGGCGGCAGGCGCCCCCCGGATCTTCGTCTCGCACCTCGCCGGTGTCGCCGTCTTCGACCCCAACGGCGACCAGGTCGGCCGGGTCAGCGACCTCGTCGCCATGCTCCGGGTCGGCCGCCGCCCGCCCCGGCTGCTCGGCATGGTGGTCGAGGTGCTCAGCCGCCGCCGGGTCTTCGTCCCGATGACCCGGATCACGGGCGTCGAGTCGGGCCAGGTCATCACCACGGGCGTGGTCAACATGCGCCGCTTCGAGCAGCGCCCGACCGAGCGGCTCGTCCTCGGCGAGCTCCTCGACCGCCGCGTCCGGCTGGTAGAGACGGACGAGGAGGTCACCGTCCTCGACGTGGCCATTCAGCAGCTGCCCGCCCGCCGCGACTGGGAGATCGACAAGGTCTTCGTACGGCGCGGCAAGCCCGGCGCCCTGCGCCGCAAGGGCGAGACGCTGACCGTGGAGTGGTCGGCGGTGACCGGCTTCTCCCTGGAGGAGGAGGGCCAGGGCGCGGAGAGCCTGGTCGCCACCTTCGAGCGGCTGCGCCCCGCCGACCTGGCCAACGTGCTGCACCACCTCTCCCCGAAACGGCGCGCCGAGGTCGCCGCCGCCCTCGACGACGACCGGCTCGCCGACGTCCTGGAAGAGCTGCCGGAGGACGAGCAGATCGAGATCCTCGGGAAGCTCAAGGAGGAGCGCGCGGCGGACGTCCTGGAGGCGATGGACCCGGACGACGCGGCCGACCTGCTGAACGAGCTGCCGGACGAAGAGAAGGAACGGCTGCTCACCCTGATGCAGCCGGACGAGGCCGCCGACGTCCGCCGTCTGATGTCGTACGAGGAGCGCACCGCGGGCGGTCTGATGACCACGGAGCCGATCGTGCTGCGGCCCGACGCCACGGTGGCGGACGCCCTGGCCCGCGTACGGCAGCAGGACCTCTCCCCGGCTCTCGCGGCGCAGGTGTACGTGTGCCGGCCGCCGGACGAGACGCCGACGGGCAAGTACCTGGGCACGGTGCACTTCCAGCGGCTGCTGCGGGATCCGCCGTTCACGCTGGTCAGCTCGCTGGTCGACAGCGATCTGCCGCCGCTGGCCCCGGACACCCCGCTGCCCGCCGTCACCAGCTACCTGGCCGCGTACAACATGGTCGCGGCGCCGGTGGTGGACAAGGGCGGGTCCCTGCTTGGCGCGGTCACCGTGGACGACGTGCTCGACCATCTGCTGCCGGAGGACTGGCGCGAGACCGAGTTCCACGAGGAGGGGGTGACCCATGGCAAGTGAGCGCTGGGCGGATCGGGAGCGGGAGCGGGAGCGTGAACGGACGACGATGCCCCGCATCCGGCTCGATCTTCCGCGCGAGCGGCGGGCCAGGCTGCTGCCGGAGTACGACCCCGAGGCCTTCGGCCGGCTCTCGGAGCGGATCGCCCGCTTCCTGGGGACGGGGCGGTTCCTCGTCTGGATGACCCTGACGGTCATCGTCTGGGTGCTGTGGAACGTGTTCGCGCCGAGCTCGCTGAAGTTCGACGAGTACCCGTTCATCTTCCTGACGCTCGCGCTTTCGCTCCAGGCCTCGTACGCGGCCCCGCTGATCCTCCTCGCCCAGAACCGGCAGGACGACCGGGACCGGGTCAACCTCGAACAGGACAGGAAGCAGAACGAGCGGTCCATCGCGGACACCGAGTACCTGACCCGGGAGATCGCGGCGCTGCGGATGGGCCTGGGGGAGGTGGCGACCCGCGACTGGATGCGCTCGGAGCTCCAGGACCTGATCAAGGAGATGGAGGAGCGGCAGGACGGCCACCGGGATCTATTCCCTGCCTCCGGGGATCGGGGACGTGACGTACCCGACCGCTGACGGGTCTTTCCGGAGCCGGTGGTGAGCGCCGTACCATCTCCATATGGCTACGGAAGACGCGGTGCGCGAAGCACTGGCGACGGTGAACGACCCCGAGATCAACAAACCGATCACCGAGCTCGGCATGGTGAAGTCGGTGGAGATCGGATCCGACGGCAGGGTCGCCGTCACGGTCTATCTCACCGTCTCCGGCTGCCCGATGCGCGATACGATCACGCAGCGCGTCACGGACGCGGTCTCGCGGGTGGAGGGCGTCTCCGGCGTCGACGTCTCGCTGGACGTGATGAGCGACGAGCAGCGCAAGGAGCTGGCCGCGGCCCTGCGGGGTACGACGGCCGAGCGCGAGGTCCCGTTCGCCAAGCCCGGCTCGCTGACCCGCGTGTACGCGGTCGCCTCCGGCAAGGGCGGCGTGGGCAAGTCCTCCGTGACCGTGAACCTGGCCGCGGCCATGGCTGCCGACGGCCTGAAGGTCGGTGTCGTCGACGCCGACATCTACGGGCACAGCGTGCCGCGCATGCTGGGTGCGGACGGCCGTCCGACCCAGGTCGAGAACATGATCATGCCGCCGTCGGCGAACGGCGTGAAGGTCATCTCCATCGGCATGTTCACCCCGGGCAACGCCCCGGTGGTGTGGCGCGGCCCGATGCTGCACCGCGCGCTCCAGCAGTTCCTCGCGGACGTGTACTGGGGTGACCTGGACGTCCTCCTGCTCGACCTGCCCCCGGGCACGGGCGACATCGCGATCTCGGTGGCCCAGCTGGTGCCGAACGCGGAGATCCTCGTCGTCACGACCCCGCAGCAGGCGGCGGCCGAGGTCGCCGAGCGGGCCGGCTCGATCGCCGTCCAGACGCACCAGAAGATCGTCGGCGTCGTCGAGAACATGTCGGGCCTGCCGTGTCCGCACTGCGACGAGATCGTCGACGTGTTCGGCACGGGCGGCGGCCAGCGGGTCGCGGACGGCCTGACGCGGACCACGGGCGCGACGGTCCCGGTCCTCGGCTCGATCCCGATCGACGTCCGCCTCCGCGAGGGCGGCGACGAGGGCAAGCCGGTCGTCATCACCGACCCGGACTCCCCCGCGGGCTCGGCCCTCCGCGCCATCGCCGGCAAACTGGGCGGCCGCCAGCGCGGCCTCTCGGGCATGAGCCTGGGCATCACCCCGCGCAACAAGTTCTGAGAAAAGGGCGCCCCCGACGGGGGCGCCCTTCCTCGTGCCTAGGAGGCGTACAGCCCGAGGTCCTGCACCCCCGCAAACCCCAGCCCGTACGCGCTCATCCCCCGCCCATACGCCCCGATATGCACCTCACCCGCAGACCCGGCCAGCACCCACCCGAACTCCGACTCCCGGTAGTGGAACGGCACCGGCACCCCGTCCACCGGCAGTGACAGCGTCGACCACGCCGGCCCCGACAGGTCGTCCGCCAGCTCGAAGGCCGTCTCCGTCTGCTGGTCCAGCCAGTCGTCCCGCAGCGCGTGGTCCAGCTGTGCGGGCCAGGTGTACGCGAGGAGCCCCGAGCCGGCCAGCCAGGCGGCGGAGGAGACCGTGGTGGCGTCCAGCACACCCGTACCGTCACCCGTCCTGCGTACGGGGCTCGCCGCGACCGTCACGACGACCGCGAAGCGCTCCTTCTCGGCCCCGCTCGCGTCCGACTTTATGGACGGCTCGTCCCCGTGGCCCATCGACCCGTGCTGGACCGTCCCGTCCGCATCCGTGCCGACCTGCATCAGCCAGCGCGCTCCGGTGAACGCGTCGTCAAGTCCGTACCAGGTGAAGGGTGCGCGCAGATAGCCTTCGGCCGTGCGCCGGGCTGTGGGCAGTCCCTCCACCCGACTCGTCGTCTCCATCTCGGCCGCCTCCTCGATCCGTCGTGCCCGCGTCGGCGGACAACAGATGCGAGGATAGCCACCGGCTCACGCCAGGTCGTGTCAGCCGAGGTCGTCGGGTGTGGTCAGGTCGCGTCGGAGTCGTACGGCGGCCGCTCGCCGGTGCCCGGCTTGTCCTGCTTCTTCAGCAGGTCGGGGGAGCCTGACCCGTTGACGGCCGCAGGGACGGACGGGGTCTCCGGCTCACGCCCGTGCACCGCGTCCGCGACCTCGTTCATCTCCTTCTTGAGGTCGAAGCTGCTGCGCAGCTCCTTCAGCTCCTTGAGGTCCTCGTTCCCCTCCAGCTGCTTGCGCAGGAAGGTCTTGGGGTTGAGGTCCTCGAACTCGAAGTCCTTGAACTCCGGACCCAGCTCGGAGCGGATGTCCTGCTTCGCGCTCTCGGAGAAGTCGCGGATCTTCCGGATGAAGCGCGAGACGTCCTGGATGACCTTGGGCAGCTTGTCCGGGCCGAACACGAGCACGGCGAGGACCACGAGCGTCACGAGCTCGAGTATGCCTAGGTCGTTGAACACCTTGCTGCTCCTTACACCGGGTGCGGGGCCCGCACCACGGTACCCGCCGAAACTGCCGGGCGGGTACCTTGCGGTGTCCCCCACATGGCGCCCAGCCGCCACATGGCGCTCAGCCGCCCTGCGAGGAACCGAGCGTCAACGTCTTGGTCTGCTCCTTGCCGCCGCGCAGCACCGTCAGCTCCAGCCGGTCGCCGGGGCGGTGGGCGCGGATCTTCACGATCAACTCCTCGCCACTGTGCACCCGCTGGCCGTCGACCTTGATGATGACGTCGCCGGGCCGGACGCCGGCCTTGGCCGCCGGGCCGCCCGGGGTGACCGAGGCGGAGCCGTCCTTGCCCTTCTCGCCGACGCGCGCGCCGTCGCCGTTGAACTGCATATCGAGGCTCACACCGATGACGGGGTGGGTGGCCTTGCCCGTGTTGATGAGCTCCTCGGCGACGCGCTTGCCCTGGTTGATCGGGATGGCGAAGCCGAGACCGATGGAACCGGACTGGGCGCCGCTCTCGCTCGAACCGTCGCCGGCCGCGCGGATCGCGCTGTTGATGCCGATCACCCGAGCCTTGGAGTCGACCAGCGGCCCGCCCGAATTGCCCGGGTTTATCGGGGCGTCGGTCTGCAGGGCGTCGACGTAGCTGATGTCGCTGCCGTCGCCCTTCTCGCCACCGGCGGTGATGGGCCGCTCCTTGGCGCTGATGATGCCGGAGGTGACGGTGTTCTGGAGGTCGAAGGGGGCGCCGATGGCGACGACGGGGTCGCCGACGCGGACGTTGTCCGAGTTGCCGAGCGGGAGGGGCTTGAGGCCCGAGACCCCGGCGACCTTGACGACGGCGAGGTCGTAGCCGCTGTCCTTGCCGACCAGCTTGGCGCTCGCGGTCTCGCCGCTGCTGAAGGTGACGGTGATCTTGCCGGAGGCGGCGGCCGCGTCGACCACGTGGTTGTTGGTCAGGATGTGGCCCTGGGTGTCCAGGACGAAGCCCGTGCCGGTGCCGGACGAGCCGGCGCCGCTGACATGGAGGGTGACCACGCTAGGCAGGGCGCTGGCGGCGATGCCCGCGACGCTGTCCGGGGCGCGCCCGGAATCCTCGGCGCCCGCCTGGGGCAGCTCGACGGTGGTGATGCCGCCGTTGCGCTCGACGTACGCGCCGACCGCGCCGCCCAGGACGCCGGTGAGCAGGGCGAAGGTCAGCGCGCCCGCAAGCGCGAGCCCGCGTCGGGAGCGGCGGGGCTTGGCGAGCGGCTCGGCCCCGATGGTCAGCGGGGCGCCGGGGGCACCGGGGGCTCCCCAGGGGTCGTACTGCACCCACTGCGCGGGCTGGGGTGCGACCGGCTGCGGGGCGACCGCCTGGACGGCGACCGCTTGCGGGGCCACCGGCTGCGGGACGGTCGGCTGAGGGGCCGTCGGCTGCGGTGCATTCGGCTGCGGCGGTACGGGGACTCCGTGGGCCGGGGTCGCCACCGGCCGCTGCACGGGCGGGGCGGGAGCCCAGGGTCCGGGCTCGCCGTACGGCGGGGTCCGGTACTCGTCGGGCTCGTGCAGCGGCTGGAGCTGCGGCTGCGCCGGTTCCTGGGGTTCCGGCTGCGCCTGCTGCGGTACGGGTACGGCGGCGGGCGCGGCGTCCTCCGGCGCGGGCACCGGCACCGTGGCCTCCGGGGTCGCGGGAGCGGCCAGCGTGAAGTCCCCCTCGTCCGCGGTCGGCGGCTCCGGCGTAGCAGCCGGTGCAGCCGCCGGAGGCGTACTCGTCGGCCGGCTCCACCACTTGGGCTTCTGGCCGGTCGGCTTCCCGTCGTTCATGCTCTCCCCGCAACAGCTGGCCTGTCCGCGCCCGCCTCACGGCGGGCGCCCGTGCCCTGGATTCAACCAGGTCCCGGGTCAGCGGTGGGAGGTGAGCGGTGTCGTCGTCGGGCTCGGGGCCGTGAGCGGGGTCGGAGCCGGGGTGAGGAGCGGGGCGCCCAACGGGTTGAACCCGGACGTGAACGCCAGGCGCAGGGCCGGTCCCGTGGGCCGTACGAACGGGGAGAGCTCGAGCATCGACTGGGGCGGCGTTCCCTGGCGGCCGGCCACGGCGGGCGTCACCTCACCCGGCACCAGGGGTCCGGCCGACACCGCGCCGGTGGTCC
Source organism: Streptomyces sp. NPDC029169 (assembly GCF_055563935.1). NCBI lineage: Bacteria > Bacillati > Actinomycetota > Actinomycetes > Kitasatosporales > Streptomycetaceae > Streptomyces > Streptomyces sp. NPDC029169. Next base: position 411,180 of record NZ_JBVHXA010000003.1, on the reverse strand, counting down.
AGCCGCGGCCGCCCCGGGTCGTCGAGGAGTCGGCGGCGGCCCGTTCCTCCGTACGCCCGCCGCGTCCTCCGGCCGTGCCCGCGTTCGTACCCGTGCCCGTACCGGATCCCGTGCCCAGGCCCGAGACCGATCCCGAGGCGGTGCCGCTGCCCGTGGCGGGCGATCGCAGCGGGGTCACGTTCGTGCCCGTGCCCTCGCCGCGCGCGCCGATGTTCACCGTCGACTCCAGCGGCAGGGCACCGCCCAGCGCTATCGCGGCGAACGAGACCGCGCTGGCGGCAGCGATGCCGAAGCGCCGGCCCCGCCAGGACGAGCGGTCCTGATCGGGGCGGCCGCCGACGGCGTGGATACGGAAACCGGAGTGCGGGGAGACGACCGCGGCCGTCGCGAAGCCGTCCGACCTCACTCCGCCGAGGCCTCCGGGGCCTCCGAGGCCGCCGGAGCCGCCGAGGCCACCGGTGCCGCCCAGGCCGAAGAGCTCATCGAAGGGTCCCCCCCGACGGTCCTCACCCCCCGGATCACCAGGGCCCCCGGGCAACCCCTGAAGGCGTGCGAGGAGCCCCTCCGAGGGCGGAGGGGGTGCGGTGGAGGCGAAGACGCTCTTCAGCCGGCGCTGGGCGTCGGCCTCCGCCTTGCATTTGGGGCAGGTCGCGAGGTGCGCGAGAACCCGCTCGCGGGCGTCGTGGCCGAGCTCCCCGTCGACCAGCGCGGCGAGCCGGTCCCCGAGGTGCTGCTCCGCGGGGGTCGGGCCGGCAGGACTGATGCTCACGCCGTTCCGACCTCCCAGCCGACGGTGGCCAGCGCACGCTCCGCCCGGGCTTCGGGCGAACGGTGCTTGAGCGCCTTGCGCAGGTGCGAGCGCCCGCGGTGGATGCGGCTGCGGACCGTGCCGAGCTTCACGCCGAGCGTGGCGGCGATCTCCTCGTACGACAGTCCCTCGATGTCGCACAGGACGACCGCGGCCCGGAACTCGGGCGCGAGGGTGTCGAGGGCCTGCTGGACGTCGGCGTCGAAGTGCGTGTCGTTGAACGCCTGCTGCGGCGAGGGCTCGCGGCTGGGCAGCCGCTCGGCCGCGTCGTCGCCGAGCGCGTCGAAGCGGATCCGCTGCTTGCGGCGGACCATGTCGAGGAAGAGGTTCGTGGTGATGCGGTGGAGCCAGCCCTCGAAGGTGCCCGGCGTGTACGTCGACAGCGAGCGGAAGACGCGGACGAAGACCTCCTGCGTGAGATCCTCGGCGTCGTGCTGGTTGCCGGTCAGCCGGTACGCGAGGCGGTAGACCCGGCCGCTGTGCGTGCTGACGATCTCCTCCCAGGTGGGCGGAGTCCACGCCTGCGATTCCGCATCCGATGCGAAGGTCGCGGTGGTGGGAGCGGAGTCGGCAGTGTGGATTCGGTCAGCGGTGTCGGTCACGGATTTCGGCTCACCCGCCGATCTGAGAAGACGCCGAAGCACTCCTCCCCGATCCACAGGCGCAGCCGCACCTCCCCTGTCGGCTCTGGTGGTGTCCAGTGGAGCCCCTACCATAGCCACCTCGCCCGTTAGCTCCGGATAAGAATCTTTACGCGAATTTGGGACCGGGTCGCCCGCGGCCTCTCCTCGCGTCCTGCCCTCTGTGAACGCGCGGTCCCATCTGCGGGTTCCCGTGTGCAGCGGATACAGTCACCGTTGCGCCAACTACGGGGACAGGAGAGGGCCATTACCGCCAACCGGCAGACGAGCTGGGCGTTCGCCGACGCCTTTGTCGCCGAGGACGAAGCGCTGCACTGGGCCCGTGACCGGGCCCGGGAGGCAGGGGTGCCCTCGGTGTCACCGGGCACCGGCGCCGCTCTGCGCCTGCTTGCGGCGACGGCGGACGCGAAAGCGGTGGCCGAAATCGGTACCGGCACGGGCGTGTCCGGAATCTATCTGCTGCTCGGGATGCGGCCGGACGGCGTCCTGACCACCGTGGACCTGGAGCCCGAGCGCCAGCAGTTCGCGAAGACGGCCTTCCGGGCAGCGGGCTTCGCCGGCAACCGGGCGCGTTTCATCCCGGGCCGCGCCCTGGACGTCCTGCCGCGGCTCGCGGACGGCGGGTACGACCTCGTGTTCTGCGACGGCGACCGGTTGGAGTCCCTGGACTACCTCGCTGAATCGTTGCGCCTGCTGCGACCGGGCGGTCTGGTCTGCTTCGAGGGCGTCTTCGCCGACGGCCGCACCGTCGACTCGGCGGCGCAGTCGGCAGAGGTGCTGCGGATACGTGAGCTGCTGCGGGCGGTCCGGGAGAGCCAGGAGCTGCTGCCCTCGCTGCTGCCCGTGGGAGACGGTCTGCTGTGCGCGGTACGGCGGGGCTGACAGCCCTCAGAACGCCGCCCCACCCCTGAGCCCCACCCCTGAAACACTCTCACCCCTGACACACTCCTGCCCCGGCGCGGTGGGTACCGTGCCGGGGCAGGAGCGGACAATCCTGGCTTGTCGCGTCAGCCGACTACCTGCTTCAGGGCGTCGCCGAGTGCTTCGGCCTCGTCCGGGGTCAGCTCGACGACAAGCCGACCGCCGCCTTCGAGCGGAACGCGCATGACAATGCCCCGCCCCTCCTTGGTCACCTCGAGCGGGCCGTCGCCCGTCCGCGGCTTCATGGCCGCCATGCTTGTTCCCCTTCCTGAAACCAGCTCTTCGTCAGCCGACGGCCCCTGATCGGGAGCACACGTCACCGGCATCGAACACATTGCTTCCAGGTCATTATCCCGCATCACGGGACCCGATGACCAACATCGGGCTGCATCGCTTGCGCAACGCGCTTCCGCAAAACCGCACATTTCGGGGATCGGCCTGCGATACTTCGCCGCCGCTTCGCCACCACGCCACCGCCGGTCTTTGACGCAGCTCACATGTGCGGGGTGGGTGATCTCCGCCATGCTGGGCGGGACAGGGACGCAAAGACGCGAAGGGAAGCCCCGATGGCCGACACCGTGCTGTACGAAGTGACCGACGGACTCGCCACGATCACGATCAACCGGCCCGAGGCCATGAACGCGATGAACGTCGAGGCGAAGGTCGCCCTGCGGGACGCGGCGGAGGCGGCCGCCGCGGACACCGCCGTACGGGCGGTACTGCTGACGGCGGCCGGCGACCGGGCGTTCTGTGTCGGCCAGGACCTGAAGGAGCACGTGGGCCTGCTGATGACGGACAAGGAGACCGGCTCGCAGGCGACCATGAACACCGTCCGGGACCACTACAACCCGATCGTCCGGGCGCTGACGGGCATGCAGAAGCCCGTGGTGGCGGGCGTGAACGGCGTCGCGGCGGGGGCGGGCTTCGGCTTCGCGCTGGCGGCGGACTACCGGGTGGTCGCCGAGACGGCCGCGTTCAACACCTCCTTCGCGGGTGTGGCGCTCACCGCCGACTCCGGAATGTCGTGGACGCTGCCCCGGCTGATCGGCGCGAGCCGCGCCTCGGACCTGCTGCTCTTCCCGCGCTCGATCAGCGCCCAGGAGGCGTACGAGCTCGGCATCGTGAACAAGCTCGTCCCGGCCGCCGACCTCGCCGAGGAGGCCCTGAAGATCGCCCGCACGCTGGCGGAAGGCCCGACGGTGGCGTACGCGGCGCTGAAGGCCTCCCTGGCGTACGGCGCGGACCACTCGCTGTCGGAGGCCCTCGACAAGGAGGACGAGCTCCAGACGGCGGCGGGCGCCTCGGAGGACCACACGATCGCGGTCCAGGCGTTCCTGTCGAAGGAGAAGCCGAAGTACGTGGGCCGCTGACCCCCCAACGGAACCCCTTCGAGCGAGTGGTCTGCGCGTCTATATGATCCGCACACCACTCGTTCATCTCGAGTGCTCCACATTTCACGCACATACCTGGGGGGTTCCGTGCGTCCTCTCTCGGCGTCGCGATCCGTTCGCGGCGCTCTCACCACCGCCCTGGCACTCGGTCTGTCGGCGACGGCCCTCGCGGTCCCGGCGCAGGCCGTCGACGGCTGGGAGCGCTGTCCCTCCGGCAAGGTCTGCGTCTTCAGCCAGCCGCTCCAGCAGGGGGACATGCTCGTCGTGAGCAAGCCGATGTACTCCCTCGGCGCCTGGGACAACCGCATCCGCTCCTTCGTCAACCACAGCGCGGACGCGGTCTGCTTCTATCCGCAGCCCGGCTTGGCTCCCGAAGGGTCCGTGCACTTCTACAACTCGGAGTCCTTCGACGAGAGCGCGTACCCCGAGCTCGACCGCGCGGTCAGCTCGATCGACGTCGGGCCCGAGGCGGACGACTTCTGCGGGGCGGAGAGCCGGCTCCCGCTCTGGTACGGCGACGCCGCTCCGAAGCTCCGGCCCGCCTCGTCGGCGACGCTCGGCGCGTTCGGCGACGTCAACAGCGACGGCTTCGCCGATCTGCTCACCCGTGACGCGGTCGGCGGGCTGTGGACCACCCACGCCTGGGAGAGCACAGGCACCACGCAGCGCATCGGCGGCGGCTGGCACACCATGACCAAGCTGACCCGGCACGGGGACCACAACGGCGACGGCACCGAGGACGTCCTCGCCCGCGACACGGCCGGCGTCCTGTGGTTCTACCCGGGCACCGGCAAGGGCCTGTTCAAGCCCCGCCTCAAGATCGGCGCGGGCTGGAACACCATGCGGGACATCGCCGCCGCGGGCGACCTGACGGGAGACGGCAAGGCCGACCTGCTCGCGGCCGACACCGCCGGTGTCCTGTGGACGTACCCCGGCAACGGCAAGGGCTGGTTCGGCACCCGGCAGAAGGTCGGGGCCGGCTGGACGGTCATGAACGAGCTCGTCGGCGCCGGTGACATGAACTCCGACCGGCGGGCCGACCTCGTGGCCCGGGACACGGACGGCAAGCTCTGGCTCTACCCGGGCAACGGCCGCGGCGCCTTCGGCGCCCGCAAGCTCATCGGCACCGGCGGCTGGAACGGGCTGAAGGAACTGGCCGGCCTGGGCGACCTCACGGGCGACGGCCGGCCGGACCTGGTCGCGCACGCCCCCGGCACCGACCCCTGGGACCGGAACAACCCCATCTACCTCCGGGTCTATCCGGGCAAGGCGGACGGCAGCCTCCAGGCCCCGAAGCCGTTCGCTCTGCTCCGCTCCTCCCACTTCGTCTTCTGAGGGTTCTGAGGCTTCTGAGGCTTCTGATGCCGACTCTCACTCCTCCATCGAAGGGAGTCCGATCCATGGTCGGAACCTCTCGGGCCCGGCGCGCCCTCGGCGCGGCCGTGGCCACCGTGGCCTCGCTGGCCACCCTCGTCGTCGCGGCGCCGAACGCCGCGGCGGACTCGTCCCGCTGTCCGGCGGGCAGGCTCTGCCTGTTCCAGTACCCGGAGTTCAAGGGCGAGATGAAGATCATCTCGACCAGTCAGCCCACCCTGGGCACCTGGAACGACAAGACCTCGTCGATCGTCAACAACTCCGGTCTGTACGCTCATGCCTTCACGGGCCCGAACTACACCGGCGAAGACTCGCTGCACATCAGCCCGCACAACGGCGCGATCGACCTGGGCGGCGGCGCGTTCGACGGGAGCCTCGACAACACGATCAGCTCGATCCGGGTGGCCGCGACCGACTGGGAGCTCTCCTACGGCGTCCCCTGGATGGACTGGCTGGCACCCAGCGCGCGTCCTGAGCCCACGCCCGTGACCGCCCTCGGCGACCTGGACAACAACTGGGTCCCCGACCTCCTCCACCGCGGGGAGGACGGGAGGCTGTGGTTGCTGCCGGGCTACGTCCCCCGGGGCAGCACTACTCCCCCGAAGGGGCGGCTGATCGGTGGCGGCTGGAACGCGATGACCCAGCTCGTCCGGCACGGCGACTACAACGGTGACGGCAACGAGGATGTCTTCGCCCGCGACAAGGCCGGCGTGCTCTGGCTCTACCCGGGGAACGGCCTGGGATGGTTCAAGGCCCGCGTCAAGATCGGCGCGGGCTGGAACACCATGCGGGAGATCGCCGCGGTGGGCGACATCACCGGTGACGGTCGCCGCGACCTGGTCGCCCGGGACACGGCCGGTGTGCTCTGGACGTACCCCGGCAACGGTAGGGGCTGGTTCGGCACCCGTAAGAAGGTCGGGGCCGGCTGGAACGTCATGAACCGCCTGGTGGCGCCCGGCGACATGAACGGGGACGGCAAGGCCGACCTCGTCGCCCGTGACGGCTCGCGCGCGCTGTGGCTGTACCCGGGCACCGGGCGGGGCACCTTCGGTACCCGTACGAAGCTGCCGTACGCCTGGCCCGCCAACGAGCAGCTGCTGACCGTAGGGGACGTGACCGGGGACGGCCTGTCCGACCTCATGCGGACGATCAACTACCGCGAGCTGTACCTCGATGCCGGAAACGGCCGGGGTGGCATCGGCGCCCCGTCGTACCAGATGTCCTTCGACTCCGCCGACGGCGTCCACGTCTTCTGACGCGGGCGCCGGAAACGGCGGGAACGGCCCTGTGTGACCCCGGGGCGCCCCCTAGCGGGCGCCCCGGGACACGCAGCCCTGGACGTGGTCGTCGACCAGGCCGCAGGCCTGCATCAGGGCGTAGGCCGTCGTCGGGCCGATGAAGCGGAGGCCGCGCTTCTTCAGGGCCTTGGAGAGGGCGGTCGACTCGTCCGTCACCGCCGGGACGTCGGTGAGCGTCAAGGGGGCCGGGCGGGTCGCCGGGTCGGGGGCGTAGGACCAGATCAGGCTGTCCAGCTCACCGGGGGCCCACTCCGCCAGCACCTTCGCGTTGGCCATCGTCGCGTCGATCTTCGCGCGGTTGCGGATGATGCCCTCGTCCACGAGGAGCCGCTCCCGGTCCGTCTCGCCGAACTCCGCGACCGAGGCGATCTTGAAGTCGGCGAAGGCCCGCCGGAAGCCCTCGCGGCGGCGCAGGATCGTGATCCACGAGAGCCCGGACTGGAACGCCTCCAGGCACAGCCGCTCGAACAGCGCGTCGTCCCCGTGGACCGGGCGGCCCCACTCCTCGTCGTGATACGCGACATAGTCCTCGGTCGACAGGCCCCAGGGGCAGCGCAGCAGACCGTCCGGGCCGGGGACCGCCTCGCCGGTCACTGGTCCTCCTCCTTACGGAAGGACGGCCCGGACGACGGGCCGTGGCCGTCATGTCTGCCCGCCAGCGCCGCCTGCAGCTCCGCGATCCGCGCGTCCCGCTCCGCGAGCTCCGCGGCCAGCCGGCCCAGCACGTCGTCCACGTCCGCCATGCGGTACCCCCGCACCGTCACGGGCAGCCGGAGCGCCTCGATGTCGGCGCGGTCCACGGGGCGGGCCGCGGGCAGCGGATCCACCAACTGCTCCGGCGCCACCTCGGGCAGCACCTCACTGTCGCCTCCGCCGACCACCGCGAGGGTGACCGCCGCGACGACCACGACCATCGCGATCAGCAAGAACCAGAACACCAGCGCGCCTCTCCCCGGAGTGGAAATCGTCCCAGTGCCGATCGTGCCATGCGCCACCGACAGTTAGGGTCGCAGGCGAATGGACGCGAGGGAGGACAAAAGGGATGCTGCGCTTGGGACGGCGTGAATTCGGGCCGCACGAGCCGGTGATCATGGCGATCGTGAACCGGACCCCGGATTCCTTCTACGACCAGGGCGCCACCTTCCGCGATGAGCCCGCCCTCGCCCGCGTCGAGCAGGCGGTGGCCGAGGGCGCCGCCATCATCGACGTCGGCGGCGTGAAGGCGGGCCCCGGCGAGGAGGTCACGGCCGAGGAGGAGGCGCGCCGCACGGTCGGCTTCGTCGCGGAGGTACGGCGCCGGCACCCGGACGTCGTCATCAGCGTCGACACCTGGCGCGCCGACGTCGGCGAGGCGGTCTGCGAGGCCGGCGCGGACGTCCTCAACGACGCCTGGGGCGGCGTGGACCCGCGGCTCGCGGAGGTCGCGGCGCGCTACGGCGCCGGTCTCGTGTGCACCCACGCGGGCGGCGCGGAGCCGAGGACCCGGCCGCACCGGGTCGAGTACGAGGACGTGATGGCCGACATCCTGCGGGTGACCGTGGGCCTGGCCGAGCGGGCGGTCGAACTGGGCGTGCGGCGGGACGGGATCATGATCGACCCGGGCCACGACTTCGGGAAGAACACCCGCCACAGCCTGGAGGCGACCCGGCGCCTCGGCGAGATGGCGGAGACGGGGTGGCCGGTGCTCGTTTCCCTGTCCAACAAGGACTTCGTCGGGGAGACCCTCGACCGCCCCGTCAAGGAGCGGGTGTTGGGGACGCTGGCGACGACGGCGGTCTCGGCGTGGCTGGGCGCCCAGGTCTACCGCGTGCATGAGGTGGCCGAGACGCGGCAGGTACTGGACATGGTGGCGTCCATCGCGGGGCACCGGGCGCCCGCGGTGGCGCGGCGCGGGCTGGCGTAGCCGGTCGGGCGGCTGCGGCCGGTGGTCGGTCGACCACCGGCCGGGGAGTCGCGCCCGGCACCGTTACCGGCCGACCTCCTTCGACACCAGCGCCACCGCCTCCTCCACGTCGTCCGTCACGTGGAAGAGCAGCAGGTCCCGCTCCGAGGCCTTGCCGCCGGCGACCACCGAGTCGCGGAGCCAGTCCACGAGGCCCTTCCAGTACTCCGTACCGAAGAGCACGATCGGGAAGCGGGTCACCTTGCGCGTCTGGACCAGGGTGAGCGCCTCGAAGAGCTCGTCCAGGGTGCCGAGGCCGCCCGGGAGGACCACGAAGCCCTGGGCGTACTTCACGAACATCGTCTTGCGGACGAAGAAGTAGCGGAAGTTCACGCCGATGTCGACGTGCTGGTTGAGCCCCTGCTCGAAGGGGAGCTCGATCCCCAGGCCCACCGAGATGCCCTTGGCCTCCCGCGCGCCCTTGTTCGCCGCCTCCATCGCGCCCGGGCCGCCGCCCGTGATCACCGCGAAGCCGGCCTCGACCAGCGCGCGGCCGAGCCGCACGCCGGCGTCGTACTCCGGGGAGTCCGGCTTCGTGCGGGCGGAACCGAAGACGCTGATCGCGCTCGGCAGTTCGGCGAGCGCGCCGAAGCCCTCGACGAACTCGGACTGGATGCGCATGACCCGCCAGGGGTCGGTGTGCACCCACTCCGAGTCGCCCTCGGTGTCCAGCAGACGCTGATCGGTGGTGCCCGGCTGGACCTGATCCCGGCGCCTCAGCACCGGTCCCAGCCGCTGCTCCTCCGGCTTCGACGCTCCCTCGGGGATACCCATGGCCTGCTCCCTCCGCCGATCCACTGATCTTCTGATTCGGTCAGGGTAGGTCTACAGACGTGACAAAAAGCAGAATTACGGCTTTCAGGCGGTGAGCCAGTCCCGGAGACGTGCCTCGCACTGGACGACCCGTTCCACCACCACGTGCTCGTCCACCTTGTGCGCGTAGATCGGGTCGCCGGGACCGTAATTGACGGCGGGGACGCCGAGGTCGCTGAAGCGGGCCACGTCGGTCCAGCCGAACTTGGGGTGGGCGGTGCCGCCGACCGCCTTCATGAACGCCTCGGCGGCCGGGTGGGAGAGGCCGGGCAGGGCGCCCCCGCTGTGGTCGTCGACGACGAACTCGGCGACGCCGCAGTCGGCGAAGACCTCGCGGACGTGCGCCTCTGCCTCCTCACGAGTGAGGTCGGGGGCGTACCGGTAGTTGACGACGACTGTGCAGGCGTCCGGGATCACGTTGTTGGCGACGCCGCCCTCGATCCGTACCGCGTTGAGGCCCTCGTGGTACTCCAGGCCGTCGATGACCGGCTTGCGCGGCTCGTACGCGGCGAGGCGGGCGAGGATCGGGGCCGCGGTGTGGATGGCGTTGGAGCCCATCCAGGAGCGTGCGGAGTGGGCGCGCTCGCCCTCCGTACGCAGGAGGACGCGCAGCGTGCCCTGGCAGCCGCCCTCGACCTCGGCGTTCGACCCTTCGAGGAGGACCGCGAAGTCGCCCTCCAGCCAGTCCGGGTGGGCCTCGGCGACCTTCCCGAGGCCGTTGAGGTGGGCGGCGACCTCCTCCTGGTCGTAGAAGACGAAGGTGAGGTCGCGGTTGGGCTCGGGGACGGTGGCGGCGATCCGGAGCTGGACGGCGACGCCCGACTTCATGTCGGAGGTGCCGCAGCCCCACAGGATGCCGTTCTCGTCGAGGCGCGAGGGGACGTTGTCGGCGATCGGCACGGTGTCGATGTGCCCCGCGAGGATCACGCGCTGCCCGTGGCCGAGGTGGGTGCGGGCGACGACGTTGTTGCCGTACCGGTCGACGGTGAGGTGGGGCAGGGTCCGGAGGGCCTGCTCGATCGCGTCGGCGAGCGGCTTCTCGGTCCCGCTGACCGAGGGGAAGTCGACGAGCGCGGCGGTGAGCGCGGGGCCGTCCAGCGTGAGGTCGAGGGGAGCGATGTCAGCCATGTGCCGACCCTAACCCGGCCTCCAGTACGGTGGGCCCCGTGTCCGAGCCCACCCGTAGCCCCCGCAGCGCCCGCACCTCCCGCACAGGCCGTCTCGCCAGGTTCACGGCCGCCTTCGCCGTGCTCTGCGGCCTGATCGTCTATGTGGCCGTGCACCAGGTCACGGGCCCCAAGGGCGCGCCCCGGTGCCGTGTGGGGAGTGGCGAGAACACATACGAGTTCACGCCGGAGCAGGCGTCGAACGCGGCCACCATCTCGGCCGTGGGCACCACGCGCCGGATGCCGGAGCGCGCGGTGACGATCGCGCTGGCGACGGCGCTCCAGGAGTCCGCGCTGCGCAACATCCGGCACGGCGACCGGGACTCCCTGGGGCTGTTCCAGCAGCGCCCGTCCATGGGGTGGGGAACGCCGGAGCAGATCATGGACCCGGTGTACTCCTCGGGGAAGTTCTACGAGGGTCTGGCGAAGGTTCCGGGGTATTCGCGGCTGCCGTTGACGGTGGCGGCGCAGAAGGTGCAGCGCAGTGGTTTCCCGCAGGCGTACGCGAAGCACGAGCCGGACGCGTCGCTCCTTGCGGCGGCGCTGACGGGCCGCTCGGCGGCCGCGCTCAGCTGTACGACGGGCAAGGTGCGGGACGGGAAGCCGGGCGATCCGGCGAAGGTGCGGGCGGAGCTGGTACGCGCCTTCGGCGCCAAGGCCGCTCCGCGGGCGACGGCGGGGGGCAGCGCGGGCGCGAACGCCGCCCCGGCGGCGAGTCCCGCGCTGGTCTCCGTCCCGGTCCCCGCGCCCCGGCGCGGCTGGGAACTCGCCCACTGGGCGGTGGCCCGCGCCGACGACCTGCGGATCACGGAAGTGACCTACGCGGACAAGACCTGGCGCGCGAGCGACGCCACGGGCACGTGGACGAGGACGACGGACGCGGCCGCCCCCGAGACGGTCCGCATCCGCCTGGCCCGCTAGCGGGGCGGAGGCAGCCTGCCGGCGATGCCGGGGTAGCCCCGCCGCAGGTCCGCATCCGCCTGGCCCGCTAGCGGGGGCGGAGGCGGCCTGCCGGCGATGCCGGGGCAGCCCCGCCGCGCGCCGCGCGGTTTGCCAGGCGCCCGCCCGGCGAAGCCCGGGCACCAGCCCCGGCGACTCGCCCCGCGCCGCGCGGGCAGCCCCCAGCAGCCCGCCAGGCGACACCCGGGCAGGACCCTCCGTCAACGCGGGGCAGCAGCCCCCTTGGCAACGCGCGGGTAGCCCGCGCGGCGGCGTCCGGGTAGTCGCTCGGCGGCGAGCCTGGCGCAGCGTGGGTAGTTCCTGGCGGCTCGACCCACAGCCTGCCGAGCGACGCCCCGGCACCCCGCCCGGCGAAGCCCGGGCCGCAGCCGGCAGCTCGCCCCGCGCCGCGGGGGTTGTCCCGGCGCGCCGCCCGGCGAAACCCGGGCAGCAGTCCCCGGCGGCGCGACCGACAGCCAGCCGCGCAACGCCCCGGCACCCCGCCCGGCGAAGCCCGGCCAACAGCCCCCGGCAACGCGCCAGGCCAGGCGCGGGTAGCCCGCCCGGCGAAGCCCGGGCCCAGCCCCGCCCCACGCGCCCCGGCGGCTCGTGCCGCAGCCCGTGCGACCGCGCCCCGGGCAGCCGGGGCCCCAGCCGGGCACATGTACGACCCTTCCCCCGACCGGGTATTCACGGTCGCGGGCGGCGTGCGCCCGCGCAGCTAGCCGTCGCTTCCCTTGTGCCGCAAGGGAAGTGACGGTTCGGCAGGCCCTGGATCTTCGGCGCGTTCGTCCGCTTTCCTCCCCACCCGATAATGCGATGCATTACGCAGCCTTTACCTTCGGCCGCCGCAACCTCCCCCTCCCCCGTCTCGGTTGTCACGGCGTCAGAACGTCCTCTTCGTCGAAGGAGCACCATGTCCCTCCCCCTGACCCGTCGGATCGCCCGCGCCGCCCTCCTCGTCGCGGCCGGAGCAGCCCCCGTGGTCGGTGCGGCCGGCTCCGCGAGCGCCATGGACCACAGCATCGCGCCCACCGGCGCCCTCTCCGGCATCAGCTCGCTCGACGGCGCCGCTGCCGGCAGCGCCGTCGACGGTGCCTCGCAGACCGCCACCGGGGTCGTCGGCGACACCGGCAGCAAGGCCGTCGGCAAGGCCGTCCCGGCCGCCGGCAAGACCGTGGGCAAGGCGGGCAAGACCGCCACCCCGGCCGCGCAGAAGGTCGCGGGCGACACCGCGGGCAGCGCGGGCGAGGTCCTCGGCGAGACCGCCGGCGCGGCCTCCGACAGCGCCCCGTCGACGGGCGGCCTCGGCCAGGCCCTGCCGACCGGCGGTGTGCCGTCGCTGGGCGGCCTGCCGATCGGCGGCTGACCCCCGTCCGGTTCTCCAGCACCGGCACGGGAAAGGGCCCGGGGAGCGTCACGCGTCAGCGTCACGTTCCCCGGGCCCTCTCGCCGTACGGCGTCAGGCGCGCCCAGGCACGTCACGCGTCAGCGTCACGTTCCCCGGGCCCTCTCGCCGTACGGTGTCAGGCGCGCCCAGGCACGTCACGCTCCCCGGGCCCTCTCGCCGTACGCCCGTCAGGCGCCCAGGCGCTTGACCGCCGCCTCGACGCGCTCGTCCGTCGCCGTGAAGGCCACGCGGACGAACCGCTCCCCCGCCACCCCGTAGAAGTCGCCGGGCGCGACCAGGATGCCCTTCTCCGCCAGGTACGCCACCGTCTCCCAGCACGGCTCGTCCCGGGTCGCCCACAGGTACAGGCTCGCCTCGCTGTGCTCGATCCGGAAGCCGTGCGCCTCCAGCGCCGTCCGCAGCGCCGCGCGCCGGGCCGCGTACCGCTCCCGCTGCTCGGCCACGTGCGTGTCGTCGCCGAGTGCGGCGACCGTCGCGGCCTGCACCGGGGCGGCCGTCATCATCCCGCCGTGCTTGCGGATCTGGAGCAGCTCGCCGAGGACCGCCGCGTCGCCCGCGATGAACGCGGCCCGGTAGCCGGCCAGGTTGGAGCGCTTGGAGAGCGAGTGCACGGCGACGATGCCCTCGTACGTACCGCCGCAGACGTCCGGGTGCAGGACCGAGACCGGGTCGGCCTCCCAGCCCAGCTCCAGGTAGCACTCGTCGGAGAAGACGAGGATGCCGTGCTCACGCGCCCAGGCCACGATCCGGATCAGCTCGTCCTTGCCCAGGACCTTGCCGGTGGGGTTGGACGGCGAGTTCAGCCACAGCAGCCTCACCCGCGCCGGATCGAGGTCCGTCACCGGGTCGTCGTACACGACGGGCTCCGCGCCGCAGAGCCGCGCGCCGACCTCGTACGTCGGGTAGGCGAGCCGCGGGTACGCGACCTGGTCCCCGGCGCCGAGGCCGAGCTGGGTCGGCAGCCAGGCCACCAGCTCCTTGGAGCCGACGACCGGCAGCACGTTGTGGTGGGTGAAGCCGACCGCGCCGAGGCGCCGCCCGCACCAGCCCGTGAGCGCGTCCCGCAGCTCGGTGGTGCCCCAGACCGTGGGATAGCCGGGCGAGTCGGCCGCCGCGACCAGCGCCCGCTGGATCAGCTCCGGCACGGGGTCGACCGGGGTGCCCACGGACAGGTCCACGATGCCGTCCGGGTGGGCCACCGCCGTCTTCTTGTACGGCTCCAGCTTGTCCCAGGGGAAGACGGGCAGGCGCGAAGAGACTGCGCCCGAAACTGCGCTCACGAGTTGGCTCACTTCCTCGTACGTACGGAAAACGCGTCGGTCCCGTACAGCGGGCGAGGCCGTACGGGACCGAGGGCGGGTGTATCAGCCGTTCTGCGGCGGCAGAGCGGCGATGAAGGGGTGGTCGCGCTCGATCAGGCCGAGCTTGGAGGCACCACCGGGCGAACCGAGCTCGTCGAAGAACTCGACGTTCGCCTTGTAGTAGTCCTTCCACTCCTCCGGGGTGTCGTCCTCGTAGAAGATGGCCTCGACCGGGCACACCGGCTCACAAGCACCACAGTCGACGCATTCGTCCGGGTGGATGTACAAGGACCGGGAGCCCTCGTAGATGCAGTCGACGGGGCACTCCTCGATGCATGCCTTGTCCTTGACGTCGACACAAGGCTGCGCGATGACGTAGGTCACGCTGTCGTTCCTCCTCGGTAGGGCTGGTCTGCGCGGGAGCGCGGCGTCGTCGATGCCCGCCCCTAGTATCTCCGTTCTTGGGGACGATCCGAACAGGAGGGGCGGAGAAGCTGTGGAATTCACCGCAGGAGGGCGCCTTGAGGTACGTATTACCCGCGCTGACGTGGGAAAACGTGTCTCAGTTCGGTACGTGACGGAGGCGGGTGACTCCGGTGGGAAATTCACCGACGCGGTCGGAGTTCTCACATCCTGGGAAGGTGGTGTGCTCTTGATCACACGCCGGACCGGGGAGACCGTCCGAATCGCGGAATCCTCCCTGGTCGCGGGCAAGGTCGTGCCCGCCGCCCCGGCCCGCAGGCGTGGCCCCGCCGCCTCCTTCGAGGAGCTGGCGCGGGCGATGGCGCGCGCGTGGCAGCCGGTGGAGAGCGAGGCGATGGGCGAGTGGACGCTGCGGGCGGCCGGCGGATTCACCCGGCGGGCGAATTCGGTGCTGCCGCTCGGCGATCCCGGGCTGCCGATGGACGAGGCGCTCGCCCGTGTGCGCGACTGGTACGCGCAGCGGGACCTCCCGCCTTATATCCAGACGGCGACCGGCGCCGAGGGCACGCAGGAGCTCCTCTGCGCGGATCTCGAGCGGCGCGGCTGGCGGTCGGAGGTCACGGCGGAGGTACGGGTCGGAGGCCTTGCCCCGGTCGGCGACCTGGACGCGGACGTGTCACGCGTCCGGCTCGCGCGGAACGTGGACGAGGCGTGGCTCCGTCGCTACAACCGGTCCGGTGTGGTCGGACCCCATGTGCTGAGCGTCCTCTCCAGCGGCCCGAGTGTGTGGTTCGCATCCGTACCGGGCACGGGAGACATACCGGCGGCGATCGGACGGTGTGTGGTCGACGGCCGCTGGGCCGGATTCATGGCGGTGGAGGTCGACCCCGGGTCCCGGCGCCAGGGCCTGGCCACGGCCGTCATGACGGCGCTCGCCCGGCAGGCCCTCGACGAGGGCGCGTCGGCGGCCTGGCTCCAGGTGGAGACGGAGAACGACGGGGCCCGGGCGATGTACGAGGGGATGGGCTTCGCGGTCCATCACCACTACCACCACTACCGGCCGGCGGAGGCGTGAGTGAGGTGACGGGCGTGACCGACTGGCGGAGGGAGTTCGCGGAGGAGGCCCGTACGCGGCGCCCGGACCTCGCGCGGCTCTGTCTGCTGATCGGCGCCGTGGCGGACGACGGGCTGAGCACGGCGGACCTGGACGCGGCGGAGATCGAGCTGGACCGGCTGGCCGGGGAGCTGCCGTACGGCCTGCACGATCCGGAGGACTGGGTGACCGCCCTGGCCCGGCTGCTCGGCGGCCGGTACGGCTTCCAGGGCGTCCCGGCCGACTACCAGCGCCTGGAGTCCTCGCTGCTCCACGAGGTCCTGAAGCGGCGGCGGGGGCTGCCGATCCTCCTCTCCGTGGTGTGGATGGAGGTGGCGCGGCGGGCCGGCGCGCCGGTGTACGGCCTCGGCCTGCCCGGCCACTTCGTGGTCGGCTTCGGCGACCCGGCGGCCCAGGTCTTCGCGGACCCCTTCGCGGGCGGCCGGCCGATGACGGGCATGGACGCGGAACTGCTGGTGGCCGGCGCGACCGGCGAACCCCTTGAGCCCTCGATGCTCCGCCCGGCGGACCCGCTGGACATCGTCCTGCGCATCCTGAACAACATCCGCGCCTGGGCCTCGGCCCGCCCGGAGCGCTCCAGCGTGGCGCTGTGGGCGGTGGAACTGTCCCTGCTGCTCCCCTCCCACCCGGCGCGGCTGCGCTACGAGCACGCGGAGCTGCTGGTGCAGCGGGGCGAGTTCCTGGCGGGCGCGGCGGAGATGGAGGCGTACGCCTCGGTCGTCGACGCGGTCGAGCCGAGCGCGGCGGCCTCGATCCGTCACCGCGCGCAGGCGGCACGGGCGCTCCTCAACTAAGACTTGATCCGCAATTCCCGAAGCGGGTACGGACTGCGAGGTCGCCGCCTCGCGAAGGGTCTCGGGGGCCTATACGGCCGCGGTGATGGACGCCGACGCGGACGCCGAGCTCCCTTGGCTGGCCTCGGTGTTCGTGGCCGGCCCTTCACTGGGCGCGGCCGTGGAGGCCGCCGGGCCGCTGCCCGCGGAGACCGTCCACCGGCTGGCGGTCGGCCTGGTGACGGCGCTGGACGAGATCCACCGGGTGGGCCTCATCCACCGCGACCTCAAGCCGGAGAACGTCCTGCTCGCCGAGGACGGCGTCCGCGTGATCGACTTCGGCATCGCCCGGGCGGCGGAGGCTGTGGGGGCGACGGCGCTGACACAGACCGGGTGGGTGATCGGCTCACCCGCGTTCATGTCGCCCGAGCAGGCCGAGAGCAAGGAACTCACCCCGGCGAGCGATGTGTTCTCGCTCGGTTCGGTCCTCGCCCTCGCGGCGACCGGCCGCGCGCCGTTCGCCGCCGACTCGACGTTCATGACGCTCTACAACGTCGTCCACGCCAAGCCCGACCTCAGCGGTATGCCTAAGGACCTGCGCGGGATCGTCTCCCGCTGCCTCGCCAAGGACCCGGCGGCCCGCCCGGCCCCGGCCGAGCTCCTGGGCCTGCTGGACCCGGTCTCCCCGAAGACCCGGCCGTGGCCGCCCGCGGTCCACCGGCTGATCGCCGAGCAGAAGGACCGCCTGGAGGCACTGCTGGGCGGGGGTGACGACCAGGAGCGCACGCCCACCCCGTCACCGCCCGACCCCCGACCCGCCCCGGACGCCGAGACCGTCACGGCGGCGGCCCGGGTATCCGCACCGGCACCCGCCCGGCCGCCCCAGCGAAGGCGCGGCAGGCTCGTGGCCCTGGTCACCGCGGGCGCGCTCGCCCTGGCAGGCGGCGGAGTCGGTACGTATCTGCTGCTGCGAGAGGAGGGCGGTACGGGCGGCGGTACGGGCGGCGGTACGGGCACCGGTCAACCCGACAAGTACGCGAAGGCGCCGGTCTGCGCGGACGCGGCCCCGAAGCTTCCGCTGCCCGAGCGGCGGAAGAACGAGGACAGCAACTTCCGGAACGGCCCTCTCTCGGTGACCCGCTGCTCCTGGTACGACGAGGAGGACACGCCGGACTGGGCGAACTGGACGGAGAAACCGCACGCGGTCGTCCGGTGGACCCTGCGACGGACCGCCGGCGGGGACGGGAACGCGACGGAACGCCAGAACGAGGCCTTCGACAAGGAGGCGTACACACGCCAGGAGGTCGACTTCGGGGACGAGGCGTTCTGGGACTCGTTCCGCGAGGACTGGAAATGCTCCCTGAACGTCCGCGACGGCAACCTCGTCGTGTGGGTCATGCTGACCGGCGACCAGCACCCCTCCTGCGCCAAGGAGGCCATGACGATCGCCAAGGCGGCCGTGTCGGCGATGCCCAAGTGACCCCGAGCGTAACGTGGGCCACGCCACTGTGTGACCGGTACAACACACAGAGCGAAAGGGCTCGCACGCAATGGAAACCCCCCACGGTCCCGGCGCCTTCGTCGCCCACACCGGGACGGACGTCTACGGCCCCGGCAAGGTCATCGGCATGGACGGAGTCCACCGCCGCGTACGGTTCGTGCACTTCGTGGCCACGGTCCGCGCCGCCGACCTCCGGCCCGCCTCACCCCGCGAGAAGCGGGAGATCCAGGAGTGGCTGCGCTCGAAGCGGCAGCGGTACGGGGGCGAGTGGTGACCATGGCGCCCGTCCTGCCGGTCATGGCCGGCGGGACGGGCGCCGCGGTCGTCAGCCCTCGCCGTTGAGGTCGATCGCCTTCGTCCGCTCGGCCAGGGTCTTGCCCTTCAGCGCGTCGCGCAGGACGAACGCGACGTCGTCGGCGGAGACCTGGTGCTTCTTGCCGTCGGCCTTGGTGATCATGATGCCGTCGAAGACCCCGTCGAGGAGCCTGTCGATCGCCTTCTTGTCGTAGACCTCCACCAGGCGGCCGTTGACGGCCTTCATGGAGAGGATCTGCGGCAGCGACCGCGCCGGGCCGAACTTGATCTCCTTCGGGCCCGCCTTGATCACGACCACGCCGGACATCGCGGGCTGGGCGAACTCCTTCATCGCCCGGTCCAGCTCGGCCTTGGTGATCGTGGGCTCGCGGGTGACGACGGGCAGCTCGACGGCGTTCGACCGGCCCGTCTCGACCTGGGCGCGGAACGCGTCCTTGACGAAGATCATCGAACGGCCCACGTCCAGGCCCTTGCCCGGCTTGCCCTCCACGGCGGTGACCTTGCCCGGGGAGAACGTGATCGTGCCCTCGGTGGCCGAACCGGAGGTGCCGGCCACGTCCCGCAGGGCGACGGCCAACTTCTCCTCGTCGACCGGGAGCTTCGGCTCGGCGACGCGCTCGCCGCCGAAGAGCGAGCCGATCACCGAGACGGGGTTGTAGTCGCTGCCCGCGGCGGCGCGGACGGTCTCCTGGCTGTCCAGGGAGAGACCGGCCTTGTCCGGGGAGAGCTCGACCTTCTTCCCGCCGACGCTGAGCTGGAGCGGGGCGTGGGCGCGCTGCCCGAGGGCGGTCTCCAGCTTGTTGACCGCCTCCTCCTTCGTACCGCCGCCGATGTCGACGCCGAGGACGGTCGTGCCCTTGGGGACGTCGGAGTGGTTGAGGAGCAGCCCGGCGCCGTAGGCGACACCGGCCAGGCCGAACACGCCGACGCCGACGAGGACCAGCTTCGAGCGGCCCTTCTTCGCGGGCGCGGAGGACGAGGAGGAAGGAGCGGGCGCGGGGCGCGGGGCGACCGGAGCCGGGGTGCCGCCGACGAACTCCGGGGCAGAGAAGCCGAGGTCCGGGCCCGCGGGTACGACGGGGATGCCGCTGGTGAGCGTGTCGCCGGAGACATGGCCGACAGGGCCCGGGGGCGGGGCGGCCGGGCCGGGCTTCTGCGGGGTCAGGACGGCGGTGTCGTCGGACATCCGCGGCGCTCCCGCGCCTCCGAAGGGGTCACCGCCCATGCCGCCCAGCGGCGCTCCACCCATGGGGGCCCCGCCGAGCGGACCGCCGCCGCGCGGGGCTCCGCCCATGGGGCTGCTGCCCGTGACCGGGCCCGTGGTCGGACCGGTGGGCGGCTTCGGCGCACCCTGGGGGTACGGCGAGCCGCCGGGGCCGTACGCAGCCTCGTCCTGCGGCGGGGTGGTGAGGAACATCGGCGTACCGGACGCGGGGGTGGCCGAGATCGAGGCGCCGCCGACCCTCGGGATGCCGCCCGTCGCGGGACCGGCGAAACCGGCACCACGGGCCGGGCCGCCCGCCGCCGGGGGTCGTACACCCGCCGGAGGCGTCCGCCCGGGACCGGAAGCACCGGGACCGGAGGCACCGGGTCCGGGGGCACCGGGACCGGAGGCACGCGGACCGGCGGCACCGGGACCGGGCCCCTTCCCCGACAGCTCGGACAGCCCCGACGTCGCCGCCGGAGCCGCGGGCGCCGCGGGAGCGGCGGGAGCGGCGGGCGCTCCGGGCGCAGTCGGCGCGGCCGGCTTGCGCGGGGCGAACCAGTCACTCGCCGGCTTCTCCTCCGCCCGGGGCGGCTCGGCCTCGGCCGGAGCGGGCGCGGGAGCCGGGGCCTTCGGCGCGGGGGCCGGTGCCGCCTCGGCGGCCGGAGCGGCGGTGCCGGGCTCCGCGCCCGCGTCCCCGACCGGCTTGCGGACCACCACGGGCGGGATCGGCCGCGAACCCGGGATGTTGATCCGGATCCGGGTGGTCAGCGTGGTCTCGGTCTTCGGCTCTTCCGGCTGCGCAGGAGCGGGCGGTGCGGCAGCGGCACCGGCCCTCTCGTCGGACCCGTCCTGCGTGGGGTGGAGCGACGGATACTGGCGCGATCCGTACGGCGGCGTGCCCGAGGGGTACGCGGCTCCACCGCGCCCCTGGGCGCCGGAGGACGAACTGTCAGTCTCTCGACCAGTTTCACGACTCAAAGCAGGTTCTCCCGGTTGGCTCCACCGCCCGCTCTTGCTGGTGCACGTGTACCCGGGCGGCTCGGCGGCGCGCACCACCATACTGGCCGTCGCCGACACGCACCCGACGGCCGGGGATCGAGTAAGGGGCAATCCGGCCGAAGTGTGGGCACCCCTTCACCGAAGCTCCTCTCAAGTCGGCCTGTTCACGGGGCCGGTCGAGGAAGCCGCGACATCGTGGCACACATCACAGCGATCGCCATGCCCCCGAGAAGATAGATCATCTCCCCGACTCCGCCGCCGAAGACCCCGTCGCCTTCCGGGCGTCCGAAGCTGAGCAGCACGATGGCGACGAGCCAGCCCGCCCCCGCGGACGCGAGGCCGACCTGGGTGTCGGTGGCCCGCAGCCCGCCGTAGAAGACTCCGGCGGTGGCGAGCAGAGCGAGGATCAACCCGCCGGGGAACCAGGCGGGTTGGACGATCGAGCCGGCGGCCCCGACCAGCGCTCCGAGGACGAGGAACACGACGTACCAGACCATGCGGACGTTCATACGCGCACGCCCGCGAAGAGGTCGTGCTCGCGCACGCCCGCCGGTGCGCCGGGCGTACCCCTCACCAACTGGTAGTACTCCGTGGTGAGGATCGGCTGCCCGAGGTCGTTCGAGAGCGCGAAGAAGGCGCCGTCGACGGCGATTTGTGTGGCATGGGCCCGCATCGCGGCGGTCTTACGGGCCGCCCAGGCCGTGCCGCCGTCGATCTCGGCGGTGATCAGGGACTCCTCGACGACACCCGGTACGTCGTCGATGTCCGCGATGCCGGGGAAGGCGGCGCCCTCGGCGCGCAGCCGGGCGAAGCCGGCCTCGGCGACCGGGCGGGGGACGCGGTTCCAGTAGATCTTCGCGATCGCGTGCGCCGGGCCGAGGTCGGGCCGGTACGCGGCGTCGGCGGCCAGGTCGGCGGCGCGCATGGCGACGCGGTGGGCCTGGATGTGGTCGGGGTGGCCGTAGCCGCCGTCGGGGTCGTACGTGACCAGGACCTGCGGCCGGGTCTCGCGGATGATCTCGACGAGGTACGGGGCGGCGGTGTCGACGTCCGTGTTCCAGAAGGCGTTCGCGCGCCGGTTCTGCTCGACGCCCATCATTCCGGAGTCGCGGAACCGCCCCGGGCCGCCGAGGAAGCGGTGGTCGGTGACGCCCAGCTCCTTCATCGCGTCGGCGAGCTCGCCGACGCGATGGTCGCCGAGCCGGTCCTCCCGGTCGGGTGCGAGGTGGGCGAGCCCGGGCGGGATGACCTCGCCCTCCTCGCCGAGTGTGCAGGTCACGAGCGTGACCTGGGCACCCTCGGCCGCGTACCTGGCCATGGTGGCGCCGTTGTTGATCGACTCGTCGTCCGGGTGCGCGTGCACCAGGAGCAGACGACGGGCTGGGAGAACCGTCATGGCCCCACCCTACGAGGCGGGGCCGGGGACGAGCACGAGGCCGGGAGCACGAGGCTCAGAACTTGAGGCCGCCGATCATGCCCGCCACGTTGGTGGTGAGGGTGCTGATGGACGGGGCGATGGACGAGCTCGCCAGGTAGAACCCCAGGAGCGCGCAGACCGCCGCATGTCCAGCCTTCAGCCCGGATTTCCGGATCAGCAGGAAGACGACGATCGCCAGCAGCACCACCGCCGAAATCGAGAGTGCCACGGCGGTTCACCTCCACACTTCTTCGGTCGGATATTCGGACGGTCAGGTCGGCGAGCATGTGCCAGGTGTCCCCTACCCACCTAGCGCTACGGATCATAACTATGTGTGGCTCCGCATTGATGGTGTACGGGGGCACAAGGGGGCGCACGACGCTAGGTTCGGTCGCATGACCTCCACGCAACTGCCGTCGTTCCCGCTCTCGTTCCCTCGTCAGTACGCCCGCACCCAACGCTTCACCCTGGGCGTTCCACGCGCTTTCACGGTCTCTCCCGACGGTGAAAGAGTCGTGTTCGTTCGCTCGTCCTCCGGTACGGACCGCTCGCACGCGCTGTGGGTCCTCGACCTGGCCCGGGGCCAGGAGCCCCGGGAGCGGCTCGCGGCCGACCCGGAGACGCTGCTCGCGGGCGAGGCCGAGGAGTTGTCGGCGGAGGAGCGGGCGCGGCGCGAGCGGAGCCGTGAGGGTTCGGGCGGGATCGTGGCGTACGCGGTGGACACGGCCGTGGAGTTGGCGGCGTTCGCGCTCTCGGGGCGGCTGTTCGCGGCGGAGCTGCGAGCGGGGACGGCGCGGGAACTCCCGGTGCCGGGACCGGTGATCGACCCGCGGCCGTCGCCGGACGGGCGGCACATCGCCTATGTGGCGGGCGGCGCGCTGCGGGTGACGGGCGCGGACGGGGAGGCGGACGGGGAGGGCGACCGGGCGCTCGCGGAGCCCGAGGACGCCCATACGACGTACGGGCTCGCGGAGTTCATCGCCGCCGAGGAGATGGGCAGGCACCGGGGCTTCTGGTGGTCGCCGGAGTCGGACCGGCTGCTGGTGGCGCGGGCGCACGACCGGGCGGTCCGGCGGTGGTGGATCGCCGATCCGGCGCACCCGGACCGGGAGCCCCATGTGGTGCCGTATCCGGCGGCGGGGACGCCGAACGCGGAGGTGCGGCTGTACGTGGTGGATCTGGCCGGGGAGCGGACGGAGGTCGAGTGGGACCGGGAGCGGTATCCGTATCTGGCCCGGGTGCACTGGTCGGAGGGCGGGGCTCCGCTGATCCTCGTACAGGCTCGTGACCAGCGCACCCAGCTGCATCTGGCGGTGGACGCGGCGACCGGGGCCACGCGGACGGTGCATGTGGACGAGGACCCGGTGTGGCTGGAGCTGCTGCCGGGGGTGCCGGCGTGGGCGCCGGACGGGCGGCTCGTGCGGATCGCCGACGAGGGCGGGGCGCGGGTCCTGGCGGTCGCGGACCGGGCGCTGACGGGTGGGGCGCTGCAGCTGCGGTCCGTCCTCGACATCGGGGAGAACGACGTCCTGGTGTCGGCGTCGGCCGGTGAGGAGCGGGCGGAGCCGGAGACCGGGGAGATCCATGTGTACCGGGTCAACGAGCTGGGGGTGGAGCGGGTCTCGGAGGGCGTGGGCGTGCACTCGGCGGTGCGGGGCGGCGCGGTGACGGTGCTGGTCTCCGCGCGGCCGGACGCGCCGGGGAGTGTGGCGCGGGTACTGCGGGACGGCGTCCAGGTCGCGGTGATCGCCTCGCACGCGGAGACGCCGGTCCTGTCGGCGGGCGTGCGGCTCATGGAGGGGGGCGCACGGCGAATTCCGTGCGCCGTCCTGCTTCCGTCCGGATACGCGGAAGGGGACGGGCCGCTTCCCGTGCTGATGGATCCGTACGGCGGTCCGCACGGCCAGCGGGTGGTCGCCGCGCACAACCCGCATCTGACGTCGCAGTGGTTCGCCGACCAGGGTTTCGCCGTGATCGTGGCGGACGGGCGGGGTGCGCCGGGCCGGTCGCCCGGCTGGGAGAAGGCGATCAAGAACGATCTGACTCCGACCCTCGACGACCAGATCGAGGCCTTGCAGGCGCTGGCGAAGGACCTCCCGCTCGATCTGGGGCGGGTGGCGATCCGGGGCTGGTCGTACGGCGGTTATCTCGCCGCGCTCGCGGTGCTGCGGCGGCCCGACGTCTTCCACGCGGCGATCGCGGGGGCGCCGGTGACGGACTTCCGGCTGTACGACACCCACTACACCGAGCGGTATCTGGGGACGCCGCAGGAGAGCCCGGAGGTGTACGCGGCGAACTCCCTGGTCACGGACGACGGCCTGACGGCGCCGGGGGAGCCGGCGCGGCCGATGATGATCATCCATGGCCTGGCAGACGACAATGTGGTGATGGCCCATACGCTGCGGCTCTCCTCGGCCCTGCTGGCGGCCGGGCGACCCCATGAGGTGCTCCCGCTGTCGGGCGTGACCCATATGACGCCACAGGAGCAGGTGGCGGAGAACCTGCTGTTGCTTCAGGTGGACTTCCTGAAGCGCGCGCTCGGGCTCGACTAGGAGTTCACCAGCCGGGCGGGCGGGGGGACGGCGGGGCGGGCGGCAGCGCGGCCACTGGCTGACGGAGTACGGGACGGGGTGCGCCGCGCACGGAGAGCAGGACGAGCACGGCGGCTCCGGCAAGCAGCCCGTACGCGGAGGTGGCGAGGGCGAGCCGGCCGTCGTCGTCCAGTGCTGCGAGGTGCTCGGGCCGGCCGAACCGTAACGCGATGGCGGTCCCGGCCAGCCCCCAGCCCGCCATGAGCAGCCCGGCAAGGAGGCCGAGGGGGCGGGCGAGCGGGGCGCGGGCGAAGGCGGTGCCGGTGGCGGCGAGGAACAGGACGGCGACCATCACGTTCTGCCAGGCCGGGGGGACGGCGAGCGCGGGCAGGAGGAGCGAGCGGCCGCCGGTGAACCGGTCGACCGTCGCCTCGGCCGGGAGCACGGTCGCCCAGTACACCTCCCAGGCGACCCAGGCGAGCCCGGCCACGGCGCAGAGGACCCCGGCGGCGACGGCGGGACCCGTGCGGGGCGGGGCCGGTAACTCGTACCGGGACTCGGCGGGCTGGCGGCCGGCGGCCGCGGTGACGACGAGCCCGGCGGCGAGGGCGAGCGTGAGGAGGGTCGTGACGAGCGCGTCGACGCCGGTGGCCCACAGTCCGGGCAGCCGCAGCGCGAGCGTGACGGCGCCGGTGGCGGCGAGCGCGGGCGCGGCGAGGGAGGAGCGGCAGACGGCGACGGCGGTGGCGACGTACGCGACGAGCAGGAGGGGATCGACCAGCGAGGTGGCGGCCCTGCGGCGCAGCAGGAAGCTGCGCTCCCCGGCCCAGTACCAGCCAAGTCCGGCGGGCGAGCCGAAGGCCGCGAGGTCCCGCAGAAGCCAGCCGACGCTGACGAGCGCGAGCGCACCGCACAGCGCGGCGCCGGTGAGACGTGCCGGTCGTGTCACTGTCACGAAGCCGATACTCACCGCTACCACGCACCGAAACAAGCGGTTCCGCATATTCGAGCGGCAAGGACGCGGGAGTGTCGGCCGGCCGGGGCGACATGGCGCGTCCCGGCCGGCCTACGGCACCCGCACGGCCGTACGCTGTCGAGCATGACCCGTTCGTATATCGGATCCGGGTCGGCCGAGTTGCCTGCGGGTTAACGAATTTGACGGTGGTTCATACGGAAATGCCCTACCCCGGCTCCTCCTCCGCAGGAACCACCTGCTTCTCCTCCGCGAAGTGGCACGCCGAGTCGTGCTTCGCCGGCGTGTCCGTCAGCCGGAACTCCGCCGGGACCGCCAGCAACGGCACCTCCAGCGCGCAGCGCTCCTGCGCCTTCCAGCAGCGGGTGCGGAAGCGGCAGCCCGAGGGGATGTTGGCCGGGGAGGGCACGTCCCCGGCGAGGAGGATGCGCTCGCGGTGCTCCCGCGCGTCCGGGTCGGGTACCGGGACCGCGGAGAGCAGCGCCTGGGTGTACGGGTGCGTGGGGTGCTCGTAGATCTGGGCGTCCGTGCCGGTCTCCACGATCCGGCCGAGGTACATGACGCCGACCCGGTCGGAGATGTGCCGCACGATCGACAGGTCGTGGGCGATGAACACGTACGACAGCGAGAACTCGTTCTGAAGCTTCCCCATCAGGTTGATGACCTGGGCCTGGACGGACACGTCGAGCGCCGAGACCGGCTCGTCGGCGACGATGATCTCCGGCTGGAGTGCGAGGCCGCGGGCGATGCCGATGCGCTGCCGCTGGCCGCCGCTGAACTGGTGCGGATAGCGGTTGATGTACTCCGGGTTGAGCCCCACCACGTCCAGCAGGTCCTGGACCTTCCGCCGCCGGTCCCCCTTGGGGGCGACCTCGGGGTGGATCTCGTACGGCTCTCCGATGATGTCGCCGACCGTCATCCGCGGGTTGAGCGAGGTGTACGGGTCCTGGAAGACCATCTGGATGTTGCGGCGGACCGCGCGCAGCGCCCGCGGCGACAGCTTGGTGATGTCGTCGCCCTTGTAGCGGATCGACCCCGAGGTCGGGCGCTCCAGGTTGACCAGCATCTTCGCCACGGTCGACTTGCCGCAGCCGGACTCGCCGACGATGCCGAGGGTCTCCCCCGCCGCCAGGTCGAAGTCGACGCCGTCGACGGCCTTGACCGCGCCGACCTGCTTCTTGAAGAGGATGCCCTGGGTCAGCGGGTAGTGCTTGTACAGGTCCCGGACCTCGAGAATCGGCTCAGCCACGGATGGCCTCCTGCCAGTAGTGGCACGCGCTGCGGCGTTCCTCCGACACCTCGTACAGCGGCGGTTCCTCCACGCGGCACCGGTCCCGGGCCAGCGGGCAGCGCGGGTTGAAGGCGCAGCCGGGCGGGATGGCCAGCAGGTTCGGGGGCAGACCCTTGATCGCGTAGAGCTCCTGGCCCTTCTGGTCCAGGCGCGGGATCGAGTCGAGCAGGCCGCGGGTGTAGGGGTGAGCGGGTGACTTGTAGATGTCGTGGACGGGGGCGGTCTCGACGATCCGGCCCGCGTACATCACGGCGATCTTGTCGGCGACGTCCGCGACGACGCCGAGGTCGTGGGTGATGAGGATGAGGCCCATGTCGAGCTCGCGCTGGAGCTCGGCGAGGAGCTCCATGACCTGGGCCTGGACGGTGACGTCGAGCGCGGTCGTCGGCTCGTCCGCGATGATCAGCTCCGGTTCGAGGGAGAGCGCCATCGCGATCATGATGCGCTGGCGCATGCCGCCGGAGAACTGGTGCGGATACTGCCCCACCCGCTCCTTGGCCGCCGGGATGCGGACCCGGTCCATCAGCTCGATCGCCTTGGCCCGGGAGTCCTTGCGGGACAGCCCCTGGTGCACCTGGAACATCTCGCCGAGCTGGTCGCCGACGCTGATGACGGGGTTGAGGGAGGACAGCGCGTCCTGGAAGATCATCGCCATCTTCGCGCCCCGGACCTTGCGCCGGTCCTCCTCCTTGAGCTTCAGCAGGTCCTCGCCCTGGAAGCGGATCTCGCCGCCGGTGATCTTCCCCGGAGGGATGTCGAGGATGCCCATGACGGCCTGAGCGGTGACGGACTTCCCGGAGCCGGACTCGCCGAGCACGGCCAGCGTCTCGCCGGCGTCGACCGAGTAGCTGACCCCGTTGACCGCCTTGGCCACCCCGTCCCGGGTGTGGAACTCCACGTGCAGATCGCTCACTTCGAGCAGCATGGGCGCCTACCTCAGCTTCGGGTCGAGGGCGTCGCGCACCGCGTCGCCGAGCATGATGAACGCGAGCACGGTGATGGCGAGCGCACCCGCCGGCCAAAGCAGCATGTGCGGGGCGTTGCGGATGTACTGCGAGGCCGAGGAGATGTCGATGCCCCAGGAGACGGTCGGCGGCTTCAGCCCGACGCCGAGGTACGACAGGGTCGCTTCGAGCGAGATGTACGTCCCGAGGGCGATGGTCGCCACGACGATGACCGGGGCGACGGCGTTGGGGGCGATGTGCCGCAGCAGGATGCGGGAGCTGGGGGCGCCGAGGGCGCGGGCCGCCTGGACGTAGTCGTTCTGTTTGGCCGTGATGACCGAGCCGCGGGCGATGCGGGAGATCTGCGGCCAGCCGAGCAGCACCATGAAGCCGATGACGGGCCAGATGGTGCTGCTGGTGACGACCGACAGCAGGACGAGTCCGCCGAGGACGACCGGGATGGCGAAGAAGACGTCGGTGATCCGGGAGAGGACCCCGTCCCAGCCGCCGCCGAAGAAGCCGGCCAGTCCGCCGAGGGTGGAGCCGAGGATCGCGACGCCGAGGGTGGCGAGGACGCCGACGGCGACGGAGGTGCGGGCGCCGTAGACCGTACGTGTGTAGACGTCGCAGCCCTGGCCGTTGAAGCCGAAGGGGTGGCCGGGCTGGGAGCCTTCCTGGGCCCTGGCGAGATCGCACTGGAGGGGGTCTCCACTGGCGATCAGGGAGGGCCAGATGGAGATGATCACCAGGAAGACGATGATCAGGCCCGAGACGATGAAGACCGGGTTGCGGCGCAGGTCGCGCCAGGCGTCGGACCACAGGGAACGGGGCTTGCCCGCGGGGCCGGTGCCGAGGGGGCCGCCGGGGGTCTTCTCGAGGGTCTCGGCCTCTTCCATCGCGAGGTCGATCGGGCCTCCGGCGCCGGTGTGGTCGATCGCGCGGCCGTCGTCGAACGGCTGAGGCTGCTCAGGCATAGCGGATCCTCGGGTCAAGGACGGCGTACAGGAGGTCGACGAGGAGGTTGGCCAGCAGGAAGACGAGGACGAGGATCGTCACGAAGCCGACGACGGTCTGGGTGTTCTGGCGGACGATGCCCTGGTAGAGCTGGTAGCCGACGCCGTGGATGTTGAAGATCCGCTCGGTGACGATGGCGCCGCCCATCAGCGCGCCGATGTCGGCGCCGATGAAGGTGACCACCGGGATGAGCGAGTTGCGCAGCAGGTGGCGGGTGACGACCCGGCGGCGCGGCAGGCCCTTGGCGATGGCGGTGCGGACGTAGTCGGCGCGCTTGTTCTCGGCGATCGAGGTCCGGGTGAGCCGGGTGACGTACGCGAGGGACACCGAGGCGAGGACGAGGCCGGGGACGATCAGCTCGTCGAAGGTGGCTTCGGACGAGACGGCGGGCTTGATCCAGCCCCACTTCACGCCGAACAGCAGCTGGAGCAGCAGACCGGTGACGAACGTCGGGACCGAGATGACGACCAGCGTGAGGACCAGCACGGAGGTGTCGACGGGGCGGCCCCGCCGCAGGCCCGTCAGGACGCCGAGGCTGATGCCGATGACGATCTCGAAGAGGATCGCGACGATCGTGAGCCGGATGGTGACGGGGAAGGCGCTGGCCATCAGCTCGGTCACCGGCTGGCCGTTGAAGGCCGTCCCGAAGTCGCCGGTGAAGAGGTTGCCCATGTAGATCAGGTATTGCTGCCACACGGGCTTGTCGAGGCCGAACTCCTTCTCCAGCCGGGCGGCGGTGGCCGGATCACAGGCGCGGTCGCCGCAGAGGCCGGCGATGGGGTCGCCCATCACGTTCACCATCAGGAAGATCAGCAGGGTGGCGCCGATGAAGACCGGGATCATCTGCAGCAGACGCCGGATCACATAACGACCCATGAGGGGCTCCGGGGGTGTGGGGTAGGCGTACGGCCCGGCGCGCGGGAGAACGCCGGGCCGGGCCGTACGCCGACGCGCTGCGTCAGCCGACCTTGATCTGGTCGTAGACCGGGACGCTGAAGGGGTTCAGCACCACGTTGGAGACGTTCGGGGAGTATCCGGCGCTGCCGTTCTGGTACCAGAGCGGGATCGCGCCCATGTCGTCGCGGAGGATTTCCTCGGCCTTCTGGAAGGTCTCGACGGCCTTCGCGGTGTCGGACTCGGCGTTGGCCTGGTCGACGAGCTTGTCGAACTCGGGGTCGGTGTACTTGCCGTCGTTCGAGGAGGCGTTGGTGTAGTACAGCGGCTGGAGGAAGTTCTGGATGAGCGGGTAGTCCATCTGCCAGCCGGCCCGGAACGGGCCCGTCAGCTTCTGCGTGGAGACCTGGCTGCGGTAGTCGGCGAAGGTGCCGATCGGGTTGCCGACGCAGGCCCTGTTGTTGCCGAGCGCGTTGTTGATGGAGTTGCAGACGGCGTCCACCCACTCCTTGTGGGAGCCGGTGTCGGCGTTGTACGAGATCTCCATCGTGCCGCCCGGGATGCCGCCGCCCTCGGCGACCAGCTTCTTCGCCTCTTCGGCGTCGAACTTGCAGAAGTCGCCGCAGATGTTCTTGAAGCCGCCCTCCTCGCCGAGGACCGGGGAGGTCCAGTCGACGGCGGGGGTCCGGGTCTTCTGGAAGATCGTGTCGGTGATCTGCTGACGGTTGATGGCCCGGGAGATGCCCTGCCGGAGCTTCTCCTGACCCGGCTTGTTCCACGCGGGGTCGTAGAACGGGAACCCGAGGGTCTGGATGATGCCGGCCGGGACGTTGATGTACCGGTCGCCGAGGTCCGCCTGGACGTTCTTGAGCTGGGAGGCGGGCACGTCGTCGACGAGGTCGAGGTTGCCGGCCGTCAGGTCGGTGTAGGCGGTGTTGTTGTCGGTGTAGACCCTGAGGGTCACGCCGCCGTTCTGCGCCTTGTCCTCGCCGGGGTAGCCGTCCCAGCGCTTCAGCTCCATCTGCGAGCCCTTGGTGTACGAGTCGACGGTGTACGGGCCGTTGCCGACGGGCTGGTTCAGCCAGGCGGCGTGGTCGTCGAAGAAGGCCTGGGGCAGCGGGGCGAAGGCGTTGTAGCCGAGGGTCTCGGGCCAGGTCGAGAACTTCTGGGTGAGCTTGACCGTGAAGGTCTTGTCGTCGACGACCTTGAGGCCGGACATCGTCTCGGCGGTCGGCTCGCCGCTCTTGGGGTGGACCTGGTCGTAGCCCTGGATCTGGCCGAAGAAGGGGGCGTTCTTCTGGTTGTTCTTCAGATGGGCGCCGTAGTTCCAGGCGTCCACGAAGGACTTCGCGGTGACCGCCTGGCCGTTGGAGAAGGTCCAGCCGTCCTTGAGGGTGATGGTGAAGTTGGTCGAGTCGGTCGTCTCGATGTTCTCGGCGACCATGTTCTTGGCCTCGCCGGTCTTCGGGTCGTACTGCTTGAGACCCCGGAAGATCATGGAGAGGACCTTGCCGCCCTGGACCTCGTTGGTGTTCGCCGGTTCGAGCGGGTTCTGCGGATCGCCCCACGAGGAGGTCACGATGCCGTCGGCGCCACCACCACCACCGCCGCCGTCTCCGCCCCCGCAGGCCGTGGCCGCGAGGACGACGGCTGCGGCGAGTGCGGCCCACTTGACGTGTGTGGCTCCGCGCATGAGGTGCCTCCTGGGGTCCTGATGGTGACGTAGGCCCCAATATCACCCGACTGCATACCCTATGCACCTTTACGACACCCGTACGGAAGCGACCCCGCAGGGAAAAGCACCGAGGGCGCCCCGGCCGTCATGGCCCGGGGCGCCCTCGGTGTACAGCAGAGAGAACTACGACGCGTGGACGACGTCCTTCTCCTCGGCGAAGTGGCACGCCGACTCGTGCGCGGCCGGGGTGTCCTGGCCCTGGAAGCGCTCGGGGATCGCCAGGAGCGGGACCTCCGTGGAGCACTTCTCCTGCGCCTTCCAGCACCGGGTGCGGAAGCGGCAGCCCGACGGCGGGTTGGCCGGCGAGGGGACGTCACCGGTGAGGATGATCCGCTCGCGGCCCTCACGGGCCTCCGGGTCCGGAACCGGGACCGCCGACAGCAGCGCCTGGGTGTAGGGGTGCGTCGGGTGGTCGTAGATCTGCGTGTCCGTACCGATCTCGGCCATCTTGCCGAGGTACATCACGCCGACCCGGTCGGAGATGTGCCGGACGATCGACAGGTCGTGCGCGATGAAGACGTAGGAGAGGTTGAACTCGTCCTGCAGCTGCTCCATCAGGTTGATGACCTGCGCCTGGACGGAGACGTCCAGGGCCGAGACCGGCTCGTCGCAGATGATGATCTCCGGGTTGAGCGCGAGGCCCCGGGCGATGCCGATGCGCTGGCGCTGACCGCCGGAGAACTGGTGCGGGTACCGGTTGATGTACTCGGGGTTCAGACCGACCACATCGAGCAGCTCCTGCACCTTGCGGCGCCGGTCGCCCTTCGGGGCCACCTCGGGGTGGATGTCGAAGGGCTCGCCGATGATGTCGCCGACCGTCATGCGCGGGTTCAGCGAGGTGTACGGGTCCTGGAACACCATCTGGATGTTCCGGCGGACGGCCTTCAGCGCGCGGCCGGACAGCTTGGTGATGTCCTGGCCCTTGTAGAAGACCTCGCCCGCGGTCGCCTGCTCCAGGTTCATCAGGAGCTTGGCGACCGTGGACTTGCCACAGCCGGACTCGCCGACGATGCCGAGGGTCTCGCCCTGGTAGAGGTCGAAGGAGATCCCGTCCACGGCCTTGACCGCGCCGACCTGACGCTTGAACAGGATGCCCTGGGTCAGCGGGAAGTGCTTGACCAGGTTGCGCACCTGCAGGATCGGCTCACCGCGCTCGACCGGGGCGTCGAGGGCGGCTACGGCCTCCGCCTCGCTGACGGCCTCGACCTCGTGCACCTCGGTCACGTTCGGAGTCGCGTCCGCGGCGTCGTCCTTCTTGCTGAGCTCAGCCATGGATCGTCTCCTTCCAGAAGTGGCAGGCGCTGCCGCGGCCCGGCAGCTCCGTGCCGTCCTGCTCGGTGACCGGCACGAGCGCCGGGATCTCCGTGCGGCAGATGTCGTCGGCCTTGGGGCAGCGCGGGTTGAAGGCGCACCCGGACGGGATCTTCAGCAGGTTGGGCGGCAGGCCCTTGATCGCGTAGAGCTCCTGGCCCTTCTGGTCCAGGCGCGGGATCGAGTCGAGCAGGCCCTTGGTGTAGGGGTGGGCCGGGCGCGCGTAGATCTCGTGCACCGGCGACTGCTCGACGATCCGGCCCGCGTACATGACCGCGATCTTGTCCGCGACGTCGGCGACGACGCCGAGGTCGTGGGTGATCAGGATCAGGCCCATGTTGTACTCGCGCTGGAGCTCCGCGAGGAGGTCCATGACCTGGGCCTGGACGGTCACGTCGAGCGCCGTGGTGGGCTCGTCCGCGATGATCAGGTCCGGCTCCAGGGCGAGCGCCATGGCGATCATGATGCGCTGGCGCATACCGCCGGAGAACTGGTGCGGGTAGTCGTTGACCCGAGCGACGGCGGCCGGGATCTTCACCCGGTCCATCAGCTCGATGGCCTTGGCCTTGGCCTCCTTCTTGGAGAGGCCCTGGTGCACCCGGAACATCTCGCCGAGCTGGTAGCCGACGCTGAGCACGGGGTTGAGGGAGGACAGGGCGTCCTGGAAGATCATCGCGACCTTGCTGCCGCGGAGCTTCCGGTGCTCGTCCTCGGACATCTTGAGCATGTCCTGGCCACGGAAGAGGATCTCTCCCTTGGTCACGAACCCGGGCGGGGTGTCGAGGATGCCCATGATGGCCTGCGCGGTCACGGACTTGCCGGAACCGGACTCGCCGAGGACGGCGAGGGTCTCGCCGGCGTTCACGGAGTACGAGACGCCGTTCACGGCCTTTGCGACACCTTCACGGGTGCGGAACTCCACGTGGAGGTCGCGCACGTCGAGGAGTGGACCGTCAAAGGTCTCGCCGTCGCGCGGCGCGGGGACGGTCGCTGTCTTGTCGATGGTGGTCACTGCGTTCGTCCTTACTCTCAGCGCAGCTTCGGGTCGAAGGCGTCACGGACCGCGTCGCCGAGCATGATGAAGGCGAGCACCGTGATAGTGAGCATTCCGGACGGGAACAGCAGCGGGTGCAGCCCCGACGAGATGCGCTGCTGCGCCTCGGAGATCATCACACCCCAGGAGATGGCCGGGGGCCTGATGCCGATACCGAGGAAGCTCAGGGTCGCTTCCGCGCCGATGACCGCACCCAGCGAGATCGTGGCGACCACGATCAGCGGGGTGATGGAGTTCGGCAGGACGTGACGGAACATCATCCGCGAGGTGGAGGCACCGAGCGAACGCGCGGCGGCCACATAGTCGGCCTGCTTGACCTGCATGACGGCGCCGCGCATGACGCGTGCCATGGACATCCAGCCGACGACGGAGAGCGTGATGACCACGGCCATCACACCGGCGTTGCGCATGCCGTTCTCGTCACGGAAGTTGTTCAGGATGACGATCGCGGCGAGCAGCAGCGGCAGTCCGAAGAAGACGTTGGTGACGAACGAGAGGAGGGCGTCCGCCCACTTGCCGAAGAAACCGCCGAGGACACCCACGAGGCCGCCGATGAGCAGGGAGAAGACCGTCGTCAGCACACCCACGATCACCGAGTTACGGGTGCCGTAGATGGTCTGTGAATAGACGTCGCAGCCCAGGAAGTTGTAGCCGAACCAGGCACTGCCGCTGGGGCCCTCCATCGAGTGCTTCAGGTCGCACGAGCGCGGGTCGACGCTGGTGAAGAGGCCCGGGAAGGCGGCGATGGTCAGGATGAAGAGGATGAGGACCGCCGAGACGAGGAACATCGGGTTGCGGACCAGGTCCCGGAAGGCGTCCTGCGCGAGACTGCGCGTCTTCTCCTGCTTGTTCGAGGCCGGGGCGGGCGCGGTGGGCCCGGCGGGGCTCTCGACGGCCGTGTCGGTCTTCTGGGTGGTGTCACTCATAGCGAATCCTCGGGTCAAGCACGGCGTACAGCAGGTCCACGACCAGCGCGGAGATCAGGTAGACGAGCACCAGCAGGCTGACGAATCCGACGACCGCCGGACCGTCCTCCACCCTGAGCGACTGGAACAACTGGTAGCCCACGCCGGGGATGTTGAAGATGCCCTCGGTGACGATCGCGCCGCCCATGAGGCTGCCGAGGTCGGCGCCCAGGTAGGTGACGACCGGGATCAGCGAGTTGCGCAGCACGTGGATGCCGATGACCCGGCTCTTCGGCAGGCCCTTGGCCTTCGCGGTCCGGATGTAGTCGGCGCGGAGGTTCTCCGCGACGGACGCCCGCGCGAGACGCGCGATGTAGGCGAGCGACACCGAGCCGAGCACCAGACCCGGCAGTACATAGCTGATGAATCCGTCATCGGTACTGGAGACGGGGAACAGTCCCCATTCCTGTCCGAGGAAGGTCTGGCTGACATTGCCGAGCACGAAGATCGGGACGGCGATGACGGTCAGGGTGGAGAGAAGCACCAGGTTGTCGATGAAGCTGCCGCGGCGCATGCCGGCGAGCACACCGGCGACGACGCCGAGGACGAGCTCGAAGGTGAAGGCCACAGCAGCGACCTTCAGGGTGTGGGGCCAGGCCTCGGCGAGGAGCTCGGCGATGGGCCGGCCCTGTTGGATGGACTCACCGAAGTTGCCCTGGAGCAGTCCGCTGAAGTAGTACCAGTACTGCATCCACCACGGCTCGTTCAGGTGGTACTGCGCGGTGAGCGTGGCTTTGATGTTGTCGGGTACGGGCTTCTCGCCGTACAGGTTCTGGATGGGGTCGCCACCCATCTGCGTGACGAGCAAGTAGACGATCAACGTGGTGCCGATGAAGACGGGCACCATCTGAAGGATTCGTCGGATGACGAACCGGCCCATGGATCCTCCTCGCGAGAAGCGGCGGGGGCTGGTGTTGCCGGCCCCCGCCGCCGTTCTCGACTCTTAAATGTGGGTCAGATGCCTGAGGCTGTTAGGCCTTGGAGATCTTGGTGACGTCGACCCGGTTGAAGAGGTCCATCTCGACGTTCGACACCTTCTTGCTGTGCGCGAACACGTTCTTGCCGAAGCGCAGCGGGATCACCGGCATGTCCTGGACGAGGACGTCCTCGGCCTGCTGCCAGAACTTGATGGCCTCGGCAGGGGTCTTGGCGGCGCGGCCGTCCTCGACGAGCTTGTCGAACTGCTTGTTGCTGTAGCCGTAGTAGTTCGAGGAACCACCGGTGGTGAACAGCGGGCCGAGGTAGTTCTCCATGGACGGGTAGTCCATGATCCAGCCCATGCGGAACATGCCCGAGAACTTCTTCTGCTCGACCTGGGTCAGCAGCTCGGCGAACTGCGGGACGGCCTGGCCGACGCAGTCGATGCCGAGGTTCTTCTTGACCTGGTTGCAGGTGGCGTCCACCCACTCCTTGTGACCACCATCGCCGTTGTAGCCGATGTTGATCTTGTTGCCCTCAATGCCGCCGGCCTTCGCGAGGAGCGCCTTGGCAGCGGCCGGGTCGAACTTGCAGGACTCACCGCAGGTGTTGTCGCGGTAGCCGCCCACGACCGGGGAGACGAAGGAGCGAGCCGGGGACTGCGAGTCGTTGAAGATCACCTTGGTGATCTCCTCGCGGTCGATGGCCATCGAGATCGCCTTACGGACGTCGGGCTTCGAGTACTTCTTGTCGTACGTCGGGAACGACACGAACTGGAAGGTCGAGGCCGGGGACGACTTGAAGCGGTCACCGAACTGCTTCGGAGCGTTGGCCAGCTCGGAGGTCGGAACCTGCGGGATGACGTCCAGGGCGCCGGCGACGACGTCCTTATACATCGTCTCCTGCGTCTGGTAGATCTTGTACGTCACCGAGTCGACGTTGGGCTTGTTGGTGCCCGTGTAGTCGGGGTTCTTGACGACCTTGATCGACTTGTTGTGGTCCCACTTGCCCTCGATCTTGAAGGCGCCCTGGCCGATCGGGGCCTCCTCGAACGCCTTGATGTTGGCGATCGCGGAGTCCGGCAGCGGGTAGAAGACCGTGTAGCCGAGGACGGTCTTGTAGTCGGCGAAGGGCTTCGCCAGCTTGACCGTGAAGGTGGTGTCGTCGACGACCTTGAGGCCCGACATCTCCTTGGAGGTCGGCTCGGGGGCCTTCTTCGGGCCCTCCTCGCCGTCCGGGTCCGCCGGGTTGAGGGCGTCGTAGCCGTCAATGGTGGCGAAGAAGTAGTTGCCGTCGGCCGCGTTCGGGCCGTAGGCGCCCCAGTTCCAACCCTGGACGTAGCTCTTGGCGGTCACCGGAGTGCCGTCGTGGAACTTCTGCCCCGGCTTGATCTTGATGGTCCAGGTGGTGTTGTCGGTCGTGGTGATCGACTCGGCAGCGTCCTCGACCGGCTGGTTCTTGTCGTCGTAGGAGACGAGCGGACGGAACAGCGCGTCCAGCACCTGCGAGCCCTCGGACTCGGTCGTGGTCTGCGGGACGAGGCGCTTCGGCTCGGAGATGCCGACGCTCACCGCGCCGCCGGCCTTCGCCTTGCCCTCTCCCTTGTCCTCACCCTTGTCGTTTCCGCCACAGGCGGTTGCTGCCAGGGCGACGACGATCGCGCCCGCTACCCACTTGGCGCTCTTGGCACCGCGCATGGGTTCCTCCTCATGAGTCCACTTGTCACTACAAGGGGGGCACTCCGCGTCCGCCGACACCCCTGACGGCATTGGACTCAAGTGCCCCTAGTGTGCTCGTGAGTCGACACTCCCCACAGTGCGTGACCCATTGACCCGAGCTCAACGGAGCCAACTATTAAGTACGTCCGGGCTGTAAACCACACTTAAGTGGTCTCGTTTTGGCAACATCACTCGGGGCCTCCTGACCGAAATCCGGACAAACTGATCACAGACAGACACCCCCGAAACGGACCGTTAACACACGTTCCGGAGAGCGACGTCCGGAAAGCGGACAAGCTGACGGGAAATCAGTTTGACTCGAATCGGTGCGTCCGAAGTGCCGCGTTCGCGTGTTACGCCCACCCGGGGAGCCGCCCGGGAACCACCCACGGAACGGGCCACGGACAACGGGAACGGCCCCCGCGGAGATCCGCGGGGGCCGTTCCCGTGTCAGGCTCTGAGGCTGCTCTCAGGCTCAGCTGTTCTTGGCGCGCGACGCCGTGCGGCCACGCTCCTTCTGGTCCAGGACGACCTTGCGGATACGCACGGCCTCCGGGGTGACCTCGACGCACTCGTCGTCGCGGCAGAACTCCAGGGACTGCTCCAGGGAGAGCTTCCGCGGCGGGACGATCGCCTCGAAGGAGTCGGCGGAGGAGGAGCGCATGTTGGTGAGCTTCTTCTCCTTGGTGATGTTCACGTCCATGTCGTCGGAGCGCGAGTTCTCGCCGACGATCATGCCCTCGTACACCTCGGTGCCGGGGTCGGTGAACAGGACACCGCGCTCCTGGAGGTTGGTCATCGCGAAGGCGGTGACCGCACCCGCGCGGTCGGCGACCAGCGAACCGTTGTTACGGGTCGTCAGGGTGCCGAACCACGGCTCGTGGCCCTCGTGGATCGAGTGCGCGATACCCGTACCGCGGGTGTTGGTCAGGAACTCCGTACGGAAGCCGATGAGGCCACGGGACGGAACGACGAACTCCATGCGGACCCAGCCGGAGCCGTGGTTGGACATGTTGTCCATGCGGCCCTTGCGGACACCCATGAGCTGCGTGACCGCGCCCATGTGCTCCTCGGGCACGTCGACCGTCAGACGCTCGACCGGCTCGTGGACCTTGCCGTCGACCATCTTGGTGACGACCTGCGGCTTGCCGATGGTCAGCTCGAAGCCTTCGCGGCGCATCTGCTCGACCAGGATGGCGAGCGCGAGCTCACCACGGCCCTGGACCTCCCAGGCGTCGGGACGCTCGGTGTCGAGGACGCGGAGCGAGACGTTACCGACGAGCTCGCGGTCCAGACGGTCCTTGACCTGGCGGGCGGTGACCTTGCGGTCCTTGACCGCGGCCTTGGCGTCCGCGCCCTTGCCGGTGCCACCGCGGCCGACGAGCGGCGAGGTGTTCGTACCGATGGTCATGGAGATGGCGGGCTGGTCGACCGTGATCAGCGGCAGCGCGATCGGGTTCTCCGGGTCGGCCAGGGTCTCGCCGATCATGATGTCCGGGATACCGGCGACGGCGCAGATGTCACCGGGGCCGGCGACCTCGGCCGGCTTGCGGGTGAGCGCCTCGGTCATCATCAGCTCGGTGATGCGGACGTTGGAGATCGAGCCGTCCCGCTTGATCCACGCGACCGTCTGGCCCTTGCGCAGCTCGCCCTGCTCGACACGGAGCAGCGCGATACGGCCGAGGAAGTTGTCGGCGTCCAGGTTGGTGACGTGGGCCTGGAGGGGCGCCTCCTCGTCGTACACCGGGGCGGGGACGTGCTCCAGGATCGTGGAGAAGAACGGCTCCAGGCTGTCGCTGTCGGCCGGGACGGTGCCGTCCTCCGGCTTGGTCAGCGAGGCGATGCCGTCACGGCCGCAGGCGTAGACGATCGGGAACTCGATCTGGTCCTCGTCCGCGTCCAGGTCGAGGAAGAGGTCGTAGGTCTCGTTGACGACCTCGTCGATCCGGGAGTCCGGGCGGTCCGTCTTGTTGATGCAGAGGATGACGGGCAGGCGCTGCTGGAGGGCCTTGCGCAGCACGAAGCGGGTCTGCGGGAGCGGACCCTCGGAGGCGTCGACGAGGAGGACGACCGCGTCCACCATCGACAGACCGCGCTCGACCTCGCCACCGAAGTCGGCGTGACCGGGGGTGTCGATGATGTTGATCGTGATCGGGGCCCCGCCGTCCTTGGGGTGATACTTCACCGCCGTGTTCTTGGCGAGGATCGTGATGCCCTTCTCACGCTCCAGGTCGTTCGAGTCCATCATGCGGTCGTCGAGGTGCTGGTGGGCGGCGAAGGCACCGGCCTGCTTGAGCATGGCGTCGACGATGGTCGTCTTGCCATGGTCGACGTGGGCGACGATGGCGACGTTACGGATGTCGTGGCGCGTGGGCATGGGTGCTTGCGCTTCTCTCGGATCGTGGGATGCGGCGTCAGTTCCTCTTACGCCCGCCGGGCGGACGCGCCACGGCTATGTCCTATGGTACGGGGCCGCCACGCAAGGGGCTTCCTCGCCCGGATTCGAGAGGGTCTACTGGGAGGCTTTGGGATGCCTCCGTGATGCACTGGGGTGCACTGGGATGCGCTGGGATGCCCTGGGGAGGGCCGAACCGGCCGGGTCAAGGGGCCGGACGTGATCCTGCCCGCCGGGATCACCGGCGGGCAAGGAACTTGAGCCGCTTCTGAGGTTGCGACCTGCGGTTTCGCCTACTTCTTGGTGTTGCGTTACTTCTTGGTGTTGCGCTCCGCGCCCTTGGCGGATTCGGGCTTCTTGAAGCCGATGTCCTGGTAGCGCGGGGCCGCGAAGCCCCAGGCGCCCGCGTTCACGATCTCGGGCTTGGCCGCCACCAGCTGGGGGCGCTGATAGAGGGGAATCGATCCGGCAGCGGCCCAGATCCGGGCGTCGGCCTGGCGGACCAGGTCCCGCGCCTCCTCCTCGTCGAGGGTGGCCACCGCCTGATCGAACAGTTGATCGATACGGTCGGTGCCGACGCGGGCGTAGTTCTGCTCGACCAGGAGGGAGCCGTCCGAGGCCGGCTCGGGCTTGGCGAAGATCGGCCGTGCGTCGGTCGCCGGGAAGGCGGACGCGGGCCAGGAGTAGAGGGCCAGGTCGTAGTCGCCCGAGGCGATGTGGTCCTTGAAGAAGCTCTCGTCGGCGACCTTGGTGACCTCGGTGCGGATGCCGACCTCGTCGAGCATCCGGACGATCTTGTCGCCGACCGTGCGGAGCGACTCCGAGCCGGCGCCCGACGGCAGGACGAAGCGCAGGCTGAGCGGCTTGCCGTCCTTCCCGAGGGCCTGGGTGGCGGCCGCGGGGACGGCCGGGGCGGCGGTGCCGACCGGGGCGTAGGCGCCGGCGACGCCCTTGTCGGGCCGGGCCGGGTTCTGGACCTTGGCCTTGGCCTCGGTATCCGCGTCCGCGTCGAGCAGGCCGGCCTGGCGCAGCAGCGCCACGTTCTGCAGGACCGCGCCGGGGCCCGGGGCGAGGATGTCGGTGCCGTTCTCGGGGCCTCCGGCGCCGATCACGGGCTCACCGGCCTTGCCGTCGGTACGGGCGGCGGTGCCGCCGCGCTTGTCGTCGCCGACGATGTAGAGGCCCTCGTCGGAGGCGACGTCGGCGTCAGGCTTCTTGGGCTTGTCGCTCTTGGCCGTCTTCGTGGCTTCGGGCTTCGTGCCCGTCTTCTTCTCGGCCTCGCCCCTCTTCTTCTCGGCCTCGCTGCCCGCCTTCGTCCCGGCGGGCTTCTTGTTCGCGCCGCCCGGCACCCAGCCCGCGTCCGCGAGCAGCGCGCGCGCCTCCTTGGTGTCCTGGTCGCCCAGCGCGTCGCTGCTGTCGGCGTACGCCGCCTGTCCCGCGAGCGCCAGGTGGCTGCCGGGCGGCTGGGCGGGCAGCCCCAGCGGCTTCAGTACCGATTCGGCCAGTTCCCGGCGGTCGAGCGCGCGGGCCACCGCCCGGCGCACCCGCTCGTCGGAGAGCGGGCCGGACTCGCCGTTCAGCGAGAGCTGGGTGTAGGCGGGCTCCAGCGACTTGCGCACCACGAACTTCCCGAGCGCCCGCTGCTCGGCCGCGTACCGCTCGATGGCCTGCTGGTTCTTCTCGCGCGCAGCCTGGACGGTCGCCGCCTTCTCCTCGTCGGAGCCGTTCGCGAGCGCCCAGGACTTGAGCGCCGCGGAGGGGGCGATCGCGGCGCCCGGGCCGTGCGGGACGGCCTGCGCGCCGCCCTGGCCGGCGCGGGCGTCCCGTACCGCGAGCGCGATGCGGTCGGCGGCGGCCCGGTCGATCTCGGCCAGATCGAGCTTGCCGGCGGCGAGCGCGGCGATGCGGTCGGCGCGCGCCACGGACTTCAGGACGAGCTGGTCGAGCTTGGCGGGCTGTCCCCACCAGCGGGGGTTGCG
This sequence comes from Streptomyces sp. NPDC029169, assembly GCF_055563935.1. Classification (NCBI taxonomy): domain Bacteria; kingdom Bacillati; phylum Actinomycetota; class Actinomycetes; order Kitasatosporales; family Streptomycetaceae; genus Streptomyces; species Streptomyces sp. NPDC029169. The sequence continues at coordinate 369,704 of NZ_JBVHXA010000003.1, read as the reverse complement.
GACGAGCGTGACGGTGGCGGCCTTGGTGTCGGCGGCCTTGAGCAGGAACGGTCCTGCGGTCGACTTCAGGGTGGAACGCGCGCCGTCGTTGAAGGCGCCCGGGGTCCCCATCACCTCCTTCGGGTAGAGGGGGGTGAAGAGCGACTGCCAGTCGGCGTACGGCTTGGCGAAGGTGACCCGCACCTCGAGGTCGTTCTTGCCGCGCTCGATCTTCTCGATCCGCTCGTAGCCGGAGTTGCGGGCGGTCCAGTACGCGGTGTCCCGCCCGTTCAGGGCCCGCCATTGCGCGACGAAGTCGGGGGCGCCGATCTCCCGGCCGTCACTCCACACCGCCTGCTGGTTGAGCTTGTAGAGGACGACCTGCTTGGGCTCCGTCTCGACCACCTGGGCGGACTCCAGGTAGTCCGCGTTGCGCTGGGGCCGGCCGCGCCCGTCGAGGGTGTAGAGGGAGGGGAGTACGGCTCCGGTGATGCGCGAGGTCGTGCCGTCGGCGTCGGCCTGGAAGGCGTTGAGCGTGGTGGGCATCGTGTCCACGGCCCAGTTCAGCGTCCCGCCGTCGGCGACCTGGTCGCGGGCGGCGGGCGCGTGGTCGGGACCGGCGGCCGGGTCCACGTCGGCCGGATCACTGGAGCTGCATCCGGCCAGGACGGAGACCGCGAGCACCGCGCTCGTGAGGGTGGCGACGGAGCGGAGCGTGCGGGAGCGGGGGCTCCTGGAACATGTCCTCCCGCGAGGGGCGCCGACCTGGGACATGACTTGTACCCCTTCGTCCAGTTTTATGGCATTTGGCGATGATCACACCTATTGCTCATACACTGAAAACGACGGATCGGATCAGGCCACGGCGACACGGCGGCAGGGCGGACAAACGCCACCCGTGCGGCCCAACCGCCGGGCGGCGCGGCTCACCGGACGAGTGGAATCCCGTACACATGGCTTCACAAAGCGGGATGTGACGCGCGACACTCTCAGGCGCGTGTTCGCCACCCGCACTCGCGGAAGTGAGGGCAGTACATGTCCCTTCAGGATGATCTGGCGGCCGTCAAGCGCTGCCTCGAAGACCTGGTCCGCACAGTCGGACAACTGGAACGCAGCATCGCGGCCGAGCGGGGCGTCCCCACGGCTCCACCCCCGGCCCGCCCGGAGAACCTCGTGACGATCCCCGACACCCCGTACGACCGCGGGCTGTGGACGGACGCCGACGACGAGGGCCTGGGAGCACGCGACCGGCACGCACCCTGAGGGACCGACAGCCCCCAGGAGACCGACCGTCGGAACGCGTCCCAGGAGACCGACCTTGGCCACAGGAACCGAACCGCCGTCCACCGGAAGGGGGGTGCGCGCCACCGGCGTGCACTCCCCTTCCCGTGCGGCCATCGCCCCCCGCCACCTCCGGACCGACCGCTGGTGGCTGGCGCCCGCCGCCACCGCCGCCGGACTGCTCGCCTTCATCGCGTACTCCACCTGGCGAGCCTTCGCCAACAGCGACTACTACGCGGCCCCCTACGTCTCGCCGTTCTACTCGCCCTGTCTGGCTGAGAACTGCGTCCCCATGAAGGGCGGGCCCAACTGGGAAATCCTCGGCAGCTGGTGGGGCCTCTCCCCCGCGCTGCTGATCCTGATCTTCCCGCTCGGCTTCCGGCTGACCTGCTACTACTACCGCAAGGCGTACTACCGGGGCTTCTGGGCCTCGCCCCCGGCCTGCGCGGTCGCCGAGCCGCACCGGACGTACACCGGCGAGACCCGCTTCCCGCTGATCCTGCAGAACATCCACCGGTACTTCTTCTACGCCGCGCTCCCGGTCGCCGCGATCCTCACGTACGACACCGTGCTGGCCTTCCGGGACTCCTCCTACGCCTGGGGCCACGCGGGCCTGGGGACCGTGATCTTCCTGGTCAACATCGTGCTGATCTGGGCGTACACCCTCTCCTGCCACTCCTGCCGGCACATCGTCGGCGGCCGGCTCCGGCACTTCTCCCGGCATCCCGTGCGCTACCGCATGTGGAGCCTGGTCGGGCGGCTGAACACCCGTCACATGGTGCTCGCCTGGGCATCGTTGATCTCGGTCGCGCTCTGCGATCTGTACGTGTACCTGCTTGCCACCGGCACCTTCGAGGACCCGAGGATCTTCTGACATGACGCGAGTCGAGCGGCAGCAGTGGGACGTGGTCGTGGTCGGCGCGGGCGGCGCCGGGCTGCGGGCCGCGATCGAGGCGCGCGAGCGAGGCGCCCGTACGGCCGTCATCTGCAAGTCGCTGTTCGGCAAGGCCCATACGGTGATGGCCGAGGGCGGCATCGCCGCCTCCATGGCCAACGCCAACCCGCACGACAACTGGCAGGTCCACTTCCGCGACACCATGCGCGGCGGCAAGTTCCTCAACCAGTGGCGGATGGCGGAGCTGCACGCGCGCGAGGCGCCCGAGCGGGTGTGGGAACTGGAGGCCTGGGGCGCCCTCTTCGACCGGACACCGGACGGCCGGATCTCCCAGCGCAACTTCGGCGGGCACGAGTACCCGCGCCTCGCGCACGTCGGCGACCGGACGGGCCTGGAGCTGCTCCGCACGCTCCAGCAGAAGACGGTCGCCCTCCAGCAGGAGGACTTCCGGGAGACCGGGGAGTACGAGTCCCGGCTGAAGGTCTTCCAGGAGTGCACGGTCACCCGGATCCTGCTCGATTCCGCCGGCCGGGTCGCGGGGGTCTTCTGCTACGAGCGGGAGACCGGCCGCTTCTTCGTCCTGGAGGCGCCGGCCGTGGTCCTGGCGACCGGCGGGATCGGCAAGTCCTTCAAGGTGACGTCCAACTCCTGGGAGTACACGGGCGACGGGCACGCACTCGCGCTGCTCGCGGGCGCGCCGCTGGTGAACATGGAGTTCGTGCAGTTCCATCCGACCGGGATGGTCTGGCCGCCGTCGGTGAAGGGGATCCTCGTCACCGAGTCGGTGCGCGGGGACGGCGGGGTGCTGCGCAACTCCGAGGGCAGGCGGTTCATGTTCGACTACGTGCCCGACGTCTTCAAGGAGAAGTACGCGCAGACGGAGGAGGAGGGCGACCGCTGGTACGAGGACCCGGACACCAACCGGCGCCCGCCCGAGCTGCTGCCGCGCGACGAGGTGGCGCGGGCCATCAACGCCGAGGTGAAGGCGGGGCGCGGCTCGCCGCACGGCGGGGTGTTCCTGGACGTGTCGACCCGGATGCCGGCCGAGGTGATCAAGCGGCGGCTGCCCTCGATGTACCACCAGTTCAAGGAGCTGGCGGACGTCGACATCACGGCGGAGGCGATGGAGGTCGGGCCGACCTGCCACTACGTGATGGGCGGCATCGCGGTCGACTCGGACACGGCGGCGACGGTCGGCGTGCCGGGGCTCTTCGCGGCGGGCGAGGTCGCGGGCGGAATGCACGGGTCCAACCGGCTGGGCGGCAACTCGCTCTCCGACCTGCTGGTCTTCGGGCGGCGGGCCGGCTGGCACGCGGCGGAGTACGCGGCAGCTGTCGAACACCACGCTGTCTCGGAGTCGGGGGTCGAAGCGGCGGCGGCCGAGGCCCTGGCCCCGTTCGGGGCGGCGGAGGAGCCCTCCGCGGAGAACCCGTACACCCTCCACCAGGAGCTCCAGCAGACGATGAACGACCTCGTCGGCATCATCCGGCGGGAGGGCGAGATGGCCGAGGCGCTGGAGCGGATCGCCGAGCTGCGCGTACGGGCGCGGCGGGCCGGGGTCGAGGGGCACCGGCAGTTCAACCCGGGCTGGCACCTCGCGCTCGACCTGCGGAACATGCTGCTCGTGAGCGAGTGCGTGGCCCGCGCGGCGCTGGAGCGGACCGAGAGCAGGGGCGGGCACACCCGGGAGGACTACCCGTCGATGGACCGGTCGTGGCGCCCGGTGAACCTGCTGTGCCACCCGGCGGAGGACGGCGTCAAGCTCGAGCGGAGGCGTACGGAACCCATCCGTGCGGACCTGCTGGCGCTGTTCGAGAAGGAGGAGCTGGCCAAGTACCTCGCCGAGGAGGAGCTGTACGAGTGAGTACCTATGACGCGCACTTCAGGGTATGGCGGGGCGACACAGACGGCGGGGAGCTGACCGACTTCACGATCGAGGTGAACGACGGCGAGGTGGTCCTCGACATCATCCACCGGTTGCAGGCCACACAGGCCCCGGATCTCGCCGTGCGCTGGAACTGCAAGGCGGGCAAGTGCGGTTCCTGCTCCGCCGAGATCAACGGGCGGCCGCGGCTGATGTGCATGACGCGGATGTCGGTCTTCGACCGCGCGGAGACGGTCACGGTGACCCCGCTCCGCGCCTTCCCGGTGGTGCGCGACCTGGTGACGGACGTGTCCTTCAACTACGCGAAGGCGCGGGAGATCCCGGCCTTCGTGCCGCCGGAGGGGCTCGCCCCGGGCGAATACCGGATGCGGCAGATGGACGTGGAGCGCTCGCAGGAGTTCCGTAAGTGCATCGAGTGTTTCCTGTGTCAGGACACCTGCCATGTGGTGCGGGACCACGAGGAGAACAAGCCGGCGTTCGCCGGGCCGCGCTTCCTGATGCGGGTGGCCGAGCTGGACATGCACCCGCTGGACGCGGCGGCGGAGGCCGGCCTCGACCGGAAGCGAACGGCGCAGGACGAGCACGGGCTCGGGTACTGCAACATCACGAAATGCTGTACGGAGGTGTGCCCGGAGCACATCAAGATCACGGACAACGCCCTGATTCCGCTGAAGGAGCGGGCCGTGGACCGCGCGTACGACCCGCTGGTGTGGCTGGGGAACAAGATCCGCAGGCGGGGGGAGTAGGGCCCCTGGTAAACCGCGAGGGGTCCGCAGGCCGGGGGGTAGGCCCCCCGGCCACCGCGAGGGTCAGTGCCAGCCCTCGCGGTAGGCCGTCCAGTCCTCCTCCTTCGCGGCGAAGTCGACGTAGAGCGCGACGCCGAACCGTTCGCGGTCGCGGTCCGTGCGCCCGAGCCCCAGTCTGGTACCGCGTATCGCGGCCGCGACGGTCTCGGCCGAGTCGTGGTGCCCGAGGTCGTCCTCGTGGAAGAACGGCAGGCCGATCAGCAGATCGGTGTCCTCGGGCGTGACCTCCAGGGCGAGGCTGGTCTGCTGGGCGACGTACCCGCCGTACAGGCTCTCCAGCGGCATCCAGGTGTCGTACGACATGACGGCGATCTGGTCGACCCGGCGAGCGACCTGTCCGAAGAACTCCTGCGACCACCATTTCTCGCTGCCGCTGAGAGCACCGTTCACGGAGTGCGCGGCGGGCAGCGGGTCGATCTGGTGCGCGGCGACGGACAGCGGGGCCTTGCGGGCCCTGGTCAGCTCGCCCAGGTCGTCGAGGAGGGAGAGGTAGTTCGCGTCGTCGGAGAGCAGGGGCTCCAGATCGAAGTGGACCCCCTCGAAACCGGCGTCGAGGATCTGCCGGGCCGAGCCCACCACGGCGGCCCGCGAGGCCGCGTCCTCCAGCCGCAGCCCCTCGGGTCCCTCGGTGGCCAGGATGTCGCCCAGCCAGGCGTGCACCCGTATCCCGGGCATCGTCCGGTGGACGCCGTCGATCAGCCACCGCGCGCGGGGATACCGGGCGGCGGGCAGGGTGCCGTCGTGCTCCAGGGGACCGGCGTGGACGTAGAGGTCGCGTATCCCCGTCCCCTTGATACGGGCCGCGAAGGCCGCGAGGTCGGCGTCCTTCTTCCGTCCGTCCACCCAGGCGTGGCCCAGCCAGATCGCGTCCTTGCCGCGGGTCTTCGTTCCTTCGCGGAGGTCGCCCGCGTAGTTCACGCGCAGCGCGAGCGCGCTGCCGGCCGGGGGCAGGACCAGGAGCAGGACCAGGCCGAGCGCGACCCAGCGCCCCCGCCGCCACCAGGCGCGTACGCGTCCCTTCACCGAACCCCCCAAGATCGTCGTCCGCCATCAGTGATCACCACCGTAGCGGCGACTACCGACAGTGACGCGAGGCTGTGGAGAATGGTTTCCGCGGGGTCGCGAGGGGTCTCCGCCCGGTGGCGAGGCGTTTTCCGCCCGGTCGCGAGGGGTCTCCGCCCGGTCGCGGATCGGTTTCCGCGCGGTCGCGACGGTGCAGATCGGGACATAACCTCCCCCTTGTGACGCGAAAAGCCACCCGAGCCCTTCTCGCGGTGCTGGTGGCGGCGTGGTGGCTGGTCGTGCCCGCCGTTCACGGCGCCCGTGCCGACGACCCTGTCGTGCTGTCCCGCGAGGGCCAGATCACCGACAGGGTGGGGGCTCTCGGCGAACGCCGCGGCGCGGTCGTCCGGGCCCTGGACCAGCTCTACGACGACCGGCGGGTCCAGCTCTTCGTCGTCTACGTACGGGACTTCTCCGGGCGCCCGGCCCAGAGCTGGGCCGACGCGACCGCCGACCGCAACAGCCTGGGCGTCGACGACCTCCTGCTCGCTGTGGCCACGCACGACCGGCAGTACGGCTATGCGGCCGACCCCGGCTCCCGGTTCACCCAGACGCAGCTCGACGACGTCGCACGGACCGCGATCGAGCCCGCGCTGCGGCAGAACGACTGGGCGGGGGCCGCGATCGGCGCGGCGAACGGCTACGGCGCCGTACTCGCCGGACAGCCCGTGCCCACGCCCACGATCACCCCGGGCGCCGCCGATCCCGGCGGCACCGTGGACGAGGGCAGCTGGGAGACGGACCTCGTCCTGCCGGTCGTCCTCGTCGGCGGGGCGGGCGCCGTCGCGGCGTACGCCTTCAGCAAACGCCGGCGGAGCGCGGCGGCAGGCGGCGCGAAGCCGCGGGGCGCGCCGGGTCGGGGCGCGCCGAAGGAGCCCGCGGAGCCCACGCTGGACGAGCTGGACGGCCGGGCCCGGCAGGAGCTGGTCGCCACCGACGACGCCGTCCGCACGAGCCAGGAGGAACTCGGCTTCGCGACCGCCCAGTTCGGCGAGGAGGCGGCCGATCCGTTCACCGACGCGGTGGCGTTCGCGAAGGAGCAGCTGACGGCCGCGTTCCGGCTGCGGCAGCAGCTCGACGACGCCTACCCCGAGGACGACGCGACGCGCCGCTCGATGCTCGACGAGATCATCCGGCGCTGCGACGAGGCGAATACCCGCCTCGACGCGGAGTCCGAGGACTTCGACCGGCTGCGGGCCCTGGAGCGCAATGCCTCGGAGGCGCTGGCCGCCGCGGAGGCCGCGTTCCGCGAGGAGTCCGGGCGGGTCGGTACGGCGGAGGCGGCGCTGACCGCGATGCGGGAGCGGTACGCCGAGTCGGCGGCCGCCCCCGTCGGGAGCGACGTCGAACAGGCAAAGCACCGGCTGGTGTTCGCGACGACCCACCTGAACCAGGCCCGGCAGGCCGTCGACGTGGGCGACACCGGCGTCGCCGCGGTCCACATCCGTGCGGCCGAGGGGGCCGTCGACCAGGCGGCCCGGCTGAGCGAGGCCGTGGACCGGCGGGCCCGGGAACTGGCGGAGGCCGTGGGCAAGCTGTCCACCGCGCTCTCCGAGACAGAGGCCGACCTCGCCGACGCCCGCGGTCTGCTCCAAGGCACGGCCGAGGGGGTCTCCACCGCCGGCCTCCAGGGCAGGATCGCCCGGGCGGAGGCGGTCGTCGCCGATGTGCGGCGGGTGGTGGAGGCGGGCCGCTACGACCCGATGGACGCGCTGCGCCGGATCGAGGAGGCCGACGCGGCGCTCGACGAGGCGCTGGCGGGCGCACGGGAGCGCGAGTCGGGCACGCGGCGCGCCCGCGCGCTCCTCGATCAGGCGATGCTGACCGCCCGTTCCGCGATCGGGGCGGCCGCCGACTACATCACCACCCATCGCGGGGCCGTGGGCAGCGAGGCCAGGACCCGCCTGGCCGAGGCCCAGCGCCTGCTGGAGGAGGCCAGGGCTCTCGCGGACGCCGACGACCCTCAGGCGGGCCTCGCCGAGGCCCGGCAGGCGGACGCGCTGGCCCGTCGCGCCCAGGACCTCGCCGAGCAGGACGTGCGGATGTACGGGAACCCGAACGGCCTGGGCGGTGTAACAGAGGCAGGAGGTGGCGGCGGCGGGCTCGGCGGTGCGGTGCTCGGCGGCATCATCCTCGGCGGACTGTTCGGCGGAGGTTCAGGCAGAGGCGGAGGGGGTTTCGATGGTGGCGGTTTCGGGGGTGGAGGTTTCGGCGGCGGTCCCGGCAGATTCGGCGGCGGGGGCACCCGCGGCCGGCTGGGCGGCGGCGGCCGTTTCTGATCTTTTCAGGCTCATCGCGTCGCTGATCGCGTGGCTCATCACGTGCAAGGAGAAGGACCATGACCAAGCAGACCGTCCTCGGCCGTGTCACCCAGCTGGCGAAGGCCAACATCAACGCCCTGCTGGACCAGGCCGAGGATCCGCAGAAGATGCTGGACCAGCTGATCCGCGACTACAGCGACAACATCTCGGAGGCGGAGCAGGCGGTCGCGACGACGATCGGCAATCTGCGGCTCATGGAGCAGGACCACCAGGAGGACGTGGGCGCGGCGAAGGAGTGGGGCGAGAAGGCGCTGGCCGCGAGCCGGAAGGGGGACGAGCTGCGGGCCGGCGGGCAGACGGCGGAGGCGGACCGGTTCGACAACCTGGCGAAGGTCGCGCTGGGGCGCCAGCTCCAGTCGGAGAAGGAGGCCAGGACGGCCGAGCCGACGATCGCGGCGCAGACCGAGGTGGTCGAGAAGCTCAAGAGCGGACTGGACCGGATGAAGGCCAAGCTGAGCGAGCTCCAGGCCAAGCGCGACGAGCTGGTGGCCCGGGCCACGTCGGCGCAGGCGCAGAACCGGATGATGGACACGGTGAAGAGCATCGACGTGCTGGACCCGACGAGCGAGCTGAGCCGCTTCGAGGACAAGGTCCGGCGCGAGGAGGCGAAGGCGATGGGCAAGCAGGAGCTGGCCGCCTCCTCGCTGGACACACAGTTCGAGCAGCTGGACGCGCTGGGCGACAGCGCGGAGATCGAGGCGCGGCTCGCCGCGCTCAAGGGGTAGCGGGCGGCCCGCGGGCACGGGAGCTGTTCGACCGGGCCCGCGGGGTGGTGCGGCGGCTGTCAGAACATGCTCAGCAACTGCTCCACGGTCGGCTCGGTGGCTCCGTCGCCGTCCGGCAGGGGCAGTTCGAACCAGACGGTCTTGCCGCGGGGGGTACGGCGCGAGCCCCAGGCGGCGCTGAGGAGTCCGACCAGTTGCAGTCCGCGCCCGCCCTCGTCGGTGTCGCGGGCGCGGCGGCGGCGCGGCTGGACGAGACCGGCGTCCCAGACCTCGCAGACCAGGGTCCGGTCGCGCAGCATCCGGAGCCTGATCTCGTCCTCGCCGTAGCGCAGGGCGTTGGTGACCAGTTCGCTGACGAGCAGTTCGACGGTGTCGACCAGCGGTTCGAGGTCCCAGGCGGTGAGCTGGGCGCGGGCCATTTCCCGGGCCCGGCCGACCGAGCGGGGTTCCCGCGGCAGCCGCCAGTCGCCGACCGCGTCGGCGGGCAGTCCCTGGATACGGGCCATCAGGAGGGCGATGTCGTCCTCGCCGTGCCCGGTGTCGAGGGTGGTCAGCACGCGGTCGCAGACGTCTTCGAGGGGAAGGGCCGCGTCGGTGAGCGCGCTGCGGAAGGCGCTCAGCCCCTCGTCGAGGGGATGGTCGCGGGACTCGACGAGTCCGTCGGTGTAGAGGGCGAGCAGGGAGCCCTCGGGCAGTTCGACCTCCACCTCCTCGAAGGGCTCTCCGCCGACGCCGAGCGGCATGCCCGGGGGGACGTCGAGCAGCAGGGCCTTCTCGCCGGGTTCGACGAGGACGGGCGGCAGGTGGCCGGCGTTGGCGAAGGTGCAGCGCCGGGTGACGGGGTCGTAGACGGCGTAGACGCAGGTGGCGAGGTAGACCTCGGAGAGTTCCGGTCCGCGGGCCTTGTGGGCGCGGGCGCTCTGCTGGGCTCCGGCGGGGGCGCCGAGGCCGCGGGCGATCTCGTCGAGATGGGAGAGGACCTCGGCGGGTTCGAGGTCGAGCTGGGCGAGGGTGCGGACGGCGGTGCGCAGTTCGCCCATGGCGACGGCGGCGCGCAGACCGCGGCCCATGACGTCCCCGATGACGAGGGCGGTGCGGTGGCCGGGCAGTTCGATGACGTCGAACCAGTCGCCGCCGACCTCGGTGGCGGTGGTGCCGGGGAGATAGCGGCAGGCGATGTCCAGGCCGGCGGCCTCGGGGTCGCCGGGCGGGAGCAGGCTGCGCTGGAGGATCAGGGCCCGCTCGTGTTCGCGGCGGTAGAGGCGGGCGTTGTCGATGCAGACCGCGGCGCGGGCGGCCAGTTCGACGGCGAGGGCCCGGTCCCGCTCCCCGAAGGGCTCGCTGCCCTTGGTGCGGGAGAACTGGACGAGGCCGACGACGGTGTCGTGGGCGACCATCGGCACCACGAGGGTGGACTGGACGAGACTGCCGTCGCCGCCGGACACGGCTCTCACCCGGCCCGTGCGGAGCGCTCCGGCGCACGGCGAGTTGAACGGGTAGCGGTGCACGGAGCCGACGTCGACGGGGCCGGTGCCGCAGCAGCCGCCGCTCGCGTCCGTGCCGACGGTCGCGTCGGGGGTTCTGAGCGGGGTGTCGGAGACGGCGCTGGCGAAGGCGACCCGGCGCAGTTCGGCGCTGCCGGCACCGTAGCCGACGTCGTGGGAGCTCCCCCACCGTCCGGGCGGGGCCTCCTCGCCGGTCAGCAGGCCCTGGTAGAGGTCGACGGAGGCGAGGTCGCAGAAGCCGGGGACGGCCACGTCGAGCAGTTCGCGGGCGGTCGCCTCCAGATCGAGGGAGTTGCCGATCCGGGAGCCGGCCTCGTTGAGGAGGGCGAGGTTGCGGCGGGCGCTGGCCGCCTCACGGGCCGCGTTGTGGCGGCGGGTCACGTCGATGCCCAGGCCGGCGACGCCGACGGGCCGGCCGGAGCCGCTGTGCACGCGGTAGAGGTTGATCGACCAGTGGCGCCGGTCGGAAGAGCCGGGCGGGGCGCCGACGATCTGCAGTTCGGTGACGGGCTCGCCGGTCTCCAGGACGCGCTGCAGCGCGGCGGTCAGCCGGTCGGCCTCGGGGCGCGCGAGGTAGTCGTGGACGGTACGGCCCCGGTGGTCGTCGGCCGAGCCGCCGAAGACCGCGGCGAAGCGCTGGTTGGCCCGTTTCACGGTGAGGTCGGTGCCGAAGAGCAGAAACCCGAAGGGGGATTGACCGAAAATCGCCTGCGAGGCGGCGAGGTCGGTCTCGATGTGCCGAAGGGCCCGGACGTCGACGACGATGCACAGCGCGGCCCGCTCCCCGGCCGGGGTCTGGCTCGGCATGACGTACATCTCGGCGATTCCGTCGCGGCTCTCGCGGCGGTTCTGCCCGGGTATCCGGAACGGGACGAGGCCCGTCCACTCCCTGCCGTCGAGGATCTCCGTGACCCGGCGACGACCGCGTTCCCGCAGGTCGGCGGGCATGAAGGCCTCGACGGGATCCTTGCCCACGGCCTCCTCGGCGGGCACGCCGAAGAGATCGACGGCCCGTCGGCTCCACTGGTCGACGAGCCCGTCGGGCCCTATCGAGAAGGAGGCGACACGGATGTAGTCATAGATCGAGCCGGGCGGGCTGCTCTGCCACACGACGCCGCTCGCCGTCTCAGGTATCTCGCTCACGCGACCGTCCCCTCCAGCTCACCGCACCGGACCGGCCATGCCCGCAGTATTCAGCACTACGGCCCCCGACGGCACGACGTTCACGATCACAGGGTGGTCTCGTTCATTTCCGGCCGAGCCCTCGGTGATCGTTGTCCCTCCCCTCTCTTAACCCGGCAGGGCCAGCTCGAACCACACTGTCTTGCCCGTTCTGCCCTTGCGGGTCCCCCAGCGGCGCGCGGAACAGGCGACGAGCTGAAGACCGCGACCGCCCTCGTCGTCGGGGCCTGCGGCGCGTTCGGTGGGCGGATCCGGAAGCGGATCGGAGACTTCCACGAGCAGGGCGGGGCGGTGGACGGTGTCGTCGGTGTCCGGCTGAAGGTGGACGAGCCGGACGCCGATCGGGCCGGAGGCGTAGCGCAGGGAATTGGTCACCAGCTCGCTCACCAGCAGAACGGTGACATCCCTCACTGCCGTGTCGATCCGCCAGCTCCGAAGGGTGTCACGTACCGCATGACGCGCGGTGCGCACGGCATTGGCCTCCGCCGGGAAATTCCACTCGACGCAGTCGCCTTCGGTGTCGATCACACCCGATCACTTCCCCAGCCCATCACCAGAAGGAAGGCCCACGTCCTATTTCGGGGGGTTAATCAGCACATACCCGATATTCGGGGCGGGATATCGCGGCACGTGCGCCACTAGGCGCACGGTGGCACGAACGGCGTAGAGGCTCAGCCGCGCGCTCCGTCGGCAGCGACGGGCGGCAGCCGCAGCCCCGCCTCGGCGACGGCGGGCCGGTCCTGCTCGAGCCAGTCGACGGAGTCCAGCTCATGGCGGGCCAGCCAGCGCAGCTCGTCGTGGTCCTCCAGCGGGCGGGGCTCCCCGGAGAGCAGCCGGGCGGTCCACACCTGGAGGACGTAGCCGGGCTTCAGCGGCCACTCGCCGGGGATGCGCTCCCCCGGCTCCGTCTCCACGCCGAGCTCCTCGCGCAACTCGCGCACCAGGGCTTCTTCGGCGCTCTCCCCCGGCTCCAGCTTGCCGCCGGGCAGTTCCCAGCGGCCGGCAAGCTCGGCGGGGGCGCTGCGGCGCGCGGCCAGCAGGCGCCCCTGGTCGAACACGGCTCCGGCGACCACGACCACGTGGTCGGCCACGTGGTCGGCACTGCGTTCAGTCATGGGCCGGAGCGTAACCCGCATGGGTCAGGTGCGGGTCAGACAGCGGGCTGGCCGATGCGCTCCACCCAGTAGAGCTGCTTGTGTCCCCGGTCGTCGAGGCTGTCGGCCACCTTCTGCGCCTCGTCCTCCGTCGCGTACCGCCCGACCCGATAGCGGTTGCCGTTGTCGTCCTGCCGTATGACCAGCCAGGCCAGGACAGGGCCACTGTCGGTCATCGGGCTTCTCCCTCCGCCGGTCCGGTCGTCTCTAAGGATCTCCCTGAAATGGCAATCCGCATATGCCCGACCTTACGCCTGACATTTACACAGCGGATACGGGTTTTCACAAAGAGGTACGGATCCGGCCGGGAACCGACGGAGGGAGGCCGAAGATCAGGCCTCGGCGGCGGCCTTCGGGACGGTTGGCACCGGCATCAGGACCGGACCGGCGGCCTCGGGGTCCGTGCGGCAGATGTCCCCGCACTCGGCGTCCAGGGAGCAGCACAGCGAGCAGATCGGCCCTGACTGGACGGGGCAGTCGGCGATGTCCGGCAGCTCGTACGCCGTCTCGCAGACGGAGCAGGTGTGAGTGGCCGTCACGTCGGCCACGTCCGCGCCGGGACCGTTCACCGGGTTGGGGCGGGCCAGGTAGTAGCGGCCCTTGGTCGCCCAGGCGATCAGCGGGCAGAGGGCCAGTGCGAGACCGGCGGCGATGAAGGTGGAGAACGCCTCCGCGTAGATGCCGAAGAGACCGAAGAAGGCGAGGATCGACACGGTCGAGGCGATCACCATGGCACCGAAGCCCGCCGGGTTCACGGCGTAGAGGTAGGCGCGCTTGAACTCGATGTAGGGCGGGCTCCAGCCGGCCCGCTTGTTGATGACGAGGTCGGCGGCGACGGCGGCGATCCAGGCGATGCCGACGTTGGAGTAGAAGCCGAGCAGCTTGCCCAGCGCCGCGAACATGTTCATCTCCATCAGCGTCAGCGCGATGGCGAGGTTGAGGAAGATGTACCAGACCCGGCCGGGGTGCCGGTGGGTGATGCGGGAGAAGAAGTTCGACCAGGACAGCGAACCGCTGTAGGCGTTGGTCACGTTGATCTTGATCTGCGAGACGATCACGAAGACGGCGGCCGCGGGCAGGGCGAAGGAGCCGAGCCAGGGCTTGAGCGCCTCGATCTGCGGGGCGATCGGCTCCAGGGCGTGCGTCCTGCCGACGGCCTCCAGGGCGACGAAGGCGAGGAAGGCGCCGCCGAGCTGCTTGGCCGCTCCGATGATCACCCAGCCGGGTCCTGCGGCGAGCACGGCGAGGTTCCAGCGCCGTGCGTTGGCCTCGGTCTTCGCGGGCATGAAGCGCAGATAGTCGGCCTGTTCGCCGATCTGGGCGATGAGGGAGAGAGCGATGCCCGTACCGAGGCCGAAGCCGATCCAGGAGAAGCCCGAGCCGGCCCCCTCCGTACCGCCGAAGGAGCCGAAGGCGCCCCAGGCGTCCGGGGCCTCGAAGGCGAGCACGACGAAGGGCAGCACCATGCCGATGATCCAGACCGGCTGGGTCCAGGCCTGCACCTTGGCGAGCGCGCCCATCCCGCGGAAGACGATCGGGATCACGATGAGGGTCGTGACCAGATAGCCGATCTCGACCGGCAGCCCCACGGCCTGGTGCATGGCCTGGGCCATGATCGAGCCTTCGAGCGCGAAGAAGATGAAGGTGAAGGAGGCGTAGATGAGGGACGTGAGGGTGGAGCCGAAGTAGCCGAAGCCGGCGCCGCGGGTCACCAAGTCCATGTCCAGGCCGTACGTGGCACAGGCCTTGGCGATGGGGATTCCGGTGAGGAAGATGATCAACGCGGCGGTGAGGATCGAGGCCGTGCCGCTCGTGAAGCCGTAGGTGAAGACGATCGAAGCGCCGATGGCGAAGTCGGCGAGATAGGCGATACCGCCGAGCGCGGTGCCGGCCACCATCGAGGGGGACCAGCGCCGGAACGAGTGCGGCGCGTAGCGCAGCGAGTAGTCCTCGCGGCTCTCGTCTGCGGCCAGCCTGGCGTAACTGCGGCGGGGTGGCGGCGGGGCCGCCGGGGACTCGGCTGCGGTGACCGTATCCGTCATGGGGGCTCCTGTCGTCCGACCGGATTGCGGGTACGGACGAGGAAGCTAGGAGCCGGTGATGACAGTCCGTCGCGGCCCGCGATTGCCTCGCGGTTACGGGAGTTGACGCCCCGTAAACTCCCGGCAACACCCCCCGGACACACCCGTCCGCCCACCGGGCACGGCTGCCCTGGTCACCGCGCCGCGCCCCTGGTCACCGCACCGGTAGGTGGTAGGCGATGCGGTAGCGGTCGGCCGGGACCACGACGTCGGCCGTCTCGACCGCGCGCCCCGACGCGTAGTACGTCCGCTCGACGACCATCACCACATGGCCCGGGACGCCGCCGAGCGTCAGGAGCTCCTCCGCGAGCCCCGGGCGGGCGCCGACCTCCTCCACCACGTTGTCCACGACCACGTCGATCGCCGCCATCCGCTCCACGACGCCGCAGCCGCCGAGCGGCCCCTCCTCGGGCAGCATCACGGGCGTCCGACCGGTGACCGCGAGCGGCTCCCAGGAGGTGGAGAGCATCATCGGCTCGCCCGCGTCCCGGTACACGTACCGCGTACGCATCACACGCTCGCCCGGCTCGATGCCGAGCCGGGCGGCCACGGCGGCGCTCGCGTGCTCCTGCTCGCTGCTGGACTCCCAGGTGCCGCGCGCCCCGTCGGCCGCCTGCTCCTGCCGGAAGGGGTTGGCGCCGGACGGCGGCCGGTACCCGGAGCGGGCGATCCGGCGCGGCACCGGCCGCTCCCGTACGTACGTCCCCGAGCCCGAGCGGCCCTCGACGAGCCCCTCGGCCATCAGCACCTTGCGGGCCTCGAGCGCCACGGTGTCCGAGACGCCGTACTCCTCGCGGATGCGGGCCTGCGAGGGAAGTCGCGTATGCGGCGGAAGCGAGCCGTTGGCGATCTTCTCCCGAAGATCGCTCGCCACGCGCAGATAGGCGGGCTGCTCACCGAACGTCACAGGACACTCCCCTCAGGTTGACGGACAGCTACAGACTGACAACCCAGGGTGTCCACCGCAAGCATGGGCCAGAGTTTCACCCGAAGTGATGATTCGCCTTTACGCCTGCGCTTACCGCAGGTATAGCCGCCCGCTGAAAATGGCCGGGTCTCCCGAAGGAGGCCCGGACCCGCGCCACGGTCCTCAGGCCGACGAACCCCTCAGACCTCAGGCCGACGATCCTCCGTCCGAGGTGCCGTTCTCCAGCGTCGCCGTCAGCTTCAGGGCCGCGCGCGCCGCGGTCTCCGAATCCCAGTACGTCCCGTCGTACGCCCGGTCGTAGTGCTCCCAGAAGGCGTCCGCGTCGGCCGCCTTCGCCAGCTTGTCCCACTGCTTCACGTTCGCGTCCAGGTCCTTGGCGAGGGCGGCCACCCGGGGCGCGGAGGCGGACGGCCAGGAGTGGCTCTTCAGGCCCCGGCTCGCCCCGCTGAGCACGTCGTGGACCTTCCCCGCCCAAGCCTTGTTGGCGGCCAGATCCTCGTCCGCGTCGTCCTCCGGCTCCGCGTTCAGCACGTCGTCGATCGGGTTCATGGTGGTGAGGAAGTGGAGCTGGTGGGCGTCCAGGGTGGTCTTGTCGCTGCGCAGCGAACCCTTCATCGGCTCGCCGCCGTCGACGATGAACGCGCAGGTCACGGCGCGGTCCCCGGCCCGCCAACTGGCGGGGCTCGGCATGTAGTAGAAGTCGTAGACCTCCTCGGGGAAGGCCCAGGTGTCCAGCGCGTACGCGTTGCCGATGTCCGCGCAGCGCTTCTCCGCGAGGTCGTCGATGGGGCTCTCGCCCGGCCACTCGGTGAAGCCGGTGAGGCGGAAGCCGCCGGTGACCTCGCCCTCGTGCGGCCGCGCGCAGTCGACGACCTCGACCTCCGAGGTCTCGGCCTCCATGTCGCCGTCGACGTTGTAGCACTGGCCCATACGCAGCGAGAACGCGGACCGCGAACTCCCCGCCTCGTCCATGCCCTTCTTGAAGCCCCGCCAGGCCTCTCCGAAGCCGCCGGTGACCAGCCCGAGGACCATCAGGAGGCAGGCGAGGGAGGAGAGGACGATGCCCGTGATCGCGAGTCCCTTGCCGGTCTGGTTCCTCTTCCTGATCTGCGGGAGGGCGATCAGGCCGAAGACCAGGCCGAGGGGCGGGAGGCAGCAGACGATGCCGGAGACCAGGGACGCGATGGCCAGACCGTTGGTGGTGGGCTGCGGGGTGCCGTAGGGAACGGGCCCTACGCCGGGCCCGTAGGGGCCGTACGGGGCGTAGGGGCCGGAGTTGTACGGCCCAGGAGCCCCCGGAGCCCCCGGAGCGGCGTACGGAGACCCCGTCGGGTTCGACGGCTCAGGGGCAGGCCAGCCGTGGCGGGGCGGCTGAGAGTCCTGGGGCGGCTGGGAGGGCTCCACGAGTACGGTGCTCCTGTAGGGGCGGATGAAACGAACGTGCGATCGGGCGCGCATCGTACGTGTTCCAGGGGTGGGGGCGGTATACGGGTGACATCCACGACGATCGGGACACCGGCGAGCGCGGCTCTGGAGGGGCTCGCGCTCAACCCGGCCGCGCCCGTCGACGTACTCCTGCGGCTGCTCGACTCCGAGGACGGCGCCGTGATCTCCGCTCTGTGCCGATCGCGGCAGGCGTTCCCGGACGAGGTGGTGGAAGCGATCCTCGCGCATCCGGAGGCCCTGGTACGGCGGGCTTTCGCCCGCAACCCACATGTGGAGGGGGAGGTGCGCGGGCGGCTGGTCGACGACGACAACTGGTTCGTGCGGGCCATGCTGGCGGACGGTCCGGGGCTGGCGGCATGGCCCCGCTATCTGCCGGACTGGGTGATCGACCGGATGTTCACGACGTACGAGAACGACCACCTATGGTCACTGGTCTCCTCCGGCCAGATCCCGCCCGGCACCTACGTCGCACACGCCACGCACCCCATGGCGTCCTTGCGACGGAACGCGACGGCGGTGTGGCGCTCTCTGTCCGACGAGCGGCGCGCGGCACTGCTCTCCGACCCGCACCCGGACGTCCGCACCTCCGCCGAGCGTAGGGCGGCGGAGGACGACGCGGAGGAGATGGAGCGTCAGCTGCGCGCGCTCCCCGGGACGAGTTCGCACGCCCACAGCCACATCCTCGTGAACTGCCGGCTCTCCCGGGCCGTCGTCGAGGAGCTCCTCCAGGAGCGCCGGGACGACGACCTGTGGTGTCTCGCGCACAACTACAGCACCCCGCCGGACGTCGTCGCGCACGTCGCCCGCGTCGGCGACGCCAAGACGCGCTGTGAGGTCGCGCGGCGGGCGGACCTCCCCCGCGAGCTCGTGGACCTCCTTGCACGCGACCCGGACCCCGGTGTCCGTACCGCCGTCTCCGTACGGCCCGAACTGACCGAGGCCGAGCGGGCCGCCATCGACTACGTCGTCGAACCGGAGGAGGTCCATTGGCTTGGAGTGGATCCCTACCGGGCGCCGCTGTCCTACGCGCACTCGGCCCATCCCCTGCTGCGCCGCCGTGTCGCGTACAACCCCGAACTACCCACCGAGCTCGTCGAACTGCTCGCCGCCGACGACGACCTCGGCGTACGCGTCCTCCTCGCGCAGCACCACCCGGAGGCACCGCCTCAGCTGCTCCTGCGCTGCTATCTGGAGTACGAAGGGAGTCGCCGCGACCGCCTCCTCGGCCTGCCGCGGTTCCCGGTCGCCGGGCTCGGGGCCCGCTTCGGAGCGGCGGAGGACCCCGCCGTACGTCTTCTCGCCACGCTGGACCCGGAGTTGCACCCGGCCCTCGCCGACGCGCTCACGCGGGATCCGGACGCACGCGTGCGTGCCGGGGCGGCCCGCAATCCCGCTCTCCCGCAACAGCGACTTCTTCAACTCCTTGAAGACGAGGAGTTGTCCAGGGAGGCGGCCGCGAACCCGGCCCTCCCCAAGGAGACCATGGACGCGCTTCTCGGCTCACCCTGACGCAGACGAAGGGGCGGCCGCCGAAGCAAGCCGGCGACCGCCCCTCACCTTTCACTCACGTCAGAACTGCAGCGCCCAGGAGTCGATCTTCCCGGTGTCGATGCTCGCGTTGTCGCTGACCCGCAGCTTCCACGTGCCGTTCGCGACCTCGGAGGAGGCGTTGACCGTGTACGTGGTGTTGATGTTGTCGGAGCTGCCGCCGGTTCCGTACCCCTTCAGCGTGTACGCCGTACCGTCGGGAGCGATCAGCTGGACCTGAAGGTCACCGATGTACGTGTGAACGATGTTCACAGGCACCTGGAGGCCGGAGGGGGCGTTGCCCGCGACGCCGCTGACCGTGATCGGGGACTCGACGGTCGAGTGGTCGGCGATGGCGTAGTCCGCGGTGTTCTCGAAGCGCGGACCGGTGGGCGGCGGGGTGGTGCCGCCGCCGACGAAGAGGAGCCTGTTCGGGGAGCCGGTGCCGGGGTTCGTCACCACGCCCGAGGTGGCGGCGTTGGTGAGCGCGGTCGAAACGGCGGCCGGGGTCGCGGTCGGGTTGTCGCCGAGGTAGACGGCAGCGGCGCCCGCGACGTGCGGGGTCGCCATCGACGTACCGGAGATGGTGTTGGTGGCGGTGTCGCTGCTGTTCCAGGCCGAGGTGATGGAGGAGCCCGGGGCGAAAATGTCCAGCACGCTGCCGTAGTTGGAGAAGCTGGAGCGGGCGTCGCTGCTGGTCGTGGAGCCGACCGTGATGGCTTCGGAGACGCGCGCAGGCGAGTAGTTGGAGGCGTTGGAGTTGTCGTTGCCCGCGGCCACGGCGTAGGTGACGCCGGAGGCGATCGAGTTGCGCACGGCCGTGTCGAGGGCCGAGTCGATGCCACCGCCGAGGCTCATGTTGGCGACGGCCGGCTTGACCGCGTTCCGCGTCACCCAGTCGATACCGGCGACGACCTGCGCGGTCGTACCGGAGCCCTGGTTGTTGAGCACGCGGACACCGACGATCTTGGCCTTCTTCGCGACACCGTAGGAGGATCCCGCGACGGTGCCGGCGACGTGCGTGCCGTGGCCGTGGCCGTCCTGGGCGACGTTGTCGTTGTCGATGGCGTCGTAGCCGTTGAACGCCCGGCCGCCGAAGTCGCTGTGCGAGATCCGTACACCGGTGTCGATGATGTACGCCGTCACGCCCGTGCCGGCGCTGTCCGGGTAGGAGTAGCTCTGGTTCAGCGGGAGGGCCCGCTGGTCGATCCGGTCCAGGCCCCAGGACGGCGGGGAGGGCTGGGTGCCCGTGACCGTGAAGACGCGGTTCTGCACGACGGCGGCCACCGCGGGGTCGGCGGCGAGCTTCTTCGCCTGCGCCTCGGAGAGTTCGACGTTGTAGCCGTTGAGCGCCGAGGTGTACGTCTTCTTGATCGTGGCGCCGTGCTTGGCCGCGACCGCCCGGCCCTTCGAGGTCTCCGCCGGGGCGGACTCCTTCAGGGTGACGATGTAGCTGCCCTCGATCGTCCCGGGGGCACCGGCGTTCTGGATGACGCCTTCGGGAGCGGACTCGGCCGCGGCGGCGGGGAAGGTGGCGGCGGTGCCGAGAGCGAGGGCGGCGACGGCTATGGCGCTGGCCGCGGCGAGTCTGCGCCGCGAGTCACGCATCACTGACATGTGAGGGATCCTCCTCATTGGTGGTGCGCTGCTGTGGGGGAATGGCAGGCACATGTCAAGACGACATGAGGTGTCCACGCCGTTTCGCACAAGCGGCTGCCGAGCGAAAGATTGACTGATCCATAGGAATCCCACAAGAGTCCCGAGCGCCCCGTAACGCGTGTGCCACACAGCTGCCATGCTGGCGCCCATGACGGCCTACGTGTGTCCCCGATGCCGGGTTCGCTCCCCCGCGGATGCCCTCACCTGGTGTTGTCCGCGATGCCGCGGCCCCTGGGACCTCGATTTCACGAGCGCGCCGATGTCACTCAAGTCCCTTGCGTCACGTGTGAATTCATTGTGGCGTTACGAAGAGGCGCTGCCGCTGGCCGCCCCGGCGACCGGGGCCCCGGGGGTGACGCTCGGCGAGGGCCGCACCCCGCTCGTCCCCCTCGACGACCATGTTTCGGCCAAACTCGACTTCCTCATGCCGACGTTGTCCTTCAAGGACCGGGGCGCGGTCATGCTCGCCGAGCTCGCCCGCCGGCTCTCCCCGAGCCGCGTCAGCCGCGTCCTCGCCGACAGCAGCGGCAACGCGGGCACGGCGATCGCCGCGTACTGCGCACGGGCGGGCCTCGACTGCGTCGTGTACGTACCGGAGGCCACGTCCGCCAAGAAGCTGGAGCAGATCAGGGCGCACGGAGCACGGCTGACCCTCGTGCCCGGCGACCGCGAGGCCACCGCGCGGGCGGCCCGCGCCGCGGCCGACGAGCCCGGCACGTTCTACGCCTCGCACGTGTACAACCCGCACTTCCTGCACGGCACGAAGACGTACGTGTACGAGCTCTGGGAGGACCTGGGCGGCCGGCTCCCGGACACCGTCGTCGTCCCGGTCGGCAACGGCACGCTCCTCCTGGGCGCCGCGCTGGCGATCGAGGAGCTGTACGGCCACGGGCTCGTCGACACCCGCCCCGCCCTGGTCGCCGTACAGGCCGAAGCCGTGTCTCCGCTGGCAGCGGCGTTCCACGCGGGCGCCGACGAACTCCTCACGACCGCCCCCGCGCCCGTGCGCCCCACGATCGCCGAGGGCATCGCGATCCCGAACCCACCCCGCGCCGCGCAGATCCTGCGGGCGGTACGGGCGACCGGCGGGACCTTCCTCACGGTGACGGAGGGTCAACTCCACACCGCACAGGTGGACCTGGCACGGCGCGGGCTGTTCGTCGAATCGACGGGCGTGGCCTGCTGGGCCGCCGTACGCGCGACGGCCCCGCGCCCGGGCCTGACCGTCGTACCGCTGTGCGGGGCGGGAGCGAAGACGGGCCTGAGCCGGTCTTGAAGGACTCGGCGGGCGCCGACTCTCGGCCATGGCGCGACGATGAGAAAATAGGGAGAACCGGACAAAGCAGATCACCAGGATCCGAACCACGGAGGTGGATCATGGGAGAGGCGCGCGCGGTCATGGACCGCCTGACGGATGCACTGACCACGAAGAACCCGGACCTCGAGGTCGTCGCGGACCTGTACGCGGAGGACGCGGTGGCGTACTTCCCGGACGTGGGCGAGGTGCGGGGACGCGAGGCCATCGTCGAGCAGTGGCGCACGATGACCGAAGCGGAACCGGAGTCCGCGTACGAGCCCCTGAACCAGTACGAGATCGGTGACACGGCCATCGACGAGGGCACCTTCAGCGGCAGGAACACGGGCCCGATCCTGCTCCCCACAGGGGAGACTCTGCCGCCGACAGGCAAGGACGTCCGCATCCGTGGCGTCGACTTCGCGACGGTCAAGGACGGCCGGATCCAGAGCTACCGCCTCTACTACGACCAGATGCAGTTCCTGGACCAACTGGGCCTGCTCCCGGAGGCGTGAGCCGGCCGGATCCGACAAGAGCCCGACCTCTTCCGACCTGCGACGTTGAAGCGGAACGCACACGACACCCTTTTCGCGAGCCCGATGAGCGCCTCCACCTTCGGCAAGTCGGCCACAACCTCCTCCGACGTCACGGTGGGGGCCTCCGACGACCGGTACTCGACTTCGCCGCGCTGGGCTCGCATTCCAGCCACTCGGCGGGGGTCCACCCGACGATCGCCGCATGCCGGAGAAGCGTCCCGTCTCCCAGGCTGGTGGCGAGCGGCGCATCCGCCCGGGAGGCGACGGGTGCCGGCTCCCCCCTCGTCCGCGAGACGCTCAAGACGCTGTACGGGTATGTACGCCCACACCGGTGGGCCGTGGCACTCGTTCTGCTGCTGGCGCCGGCAGGAGCGGCCGGCGGGCTGCTCCAGCCACTGGCCACGAAGGCACTGGTCGACCGGCTCTCGTCCGGCGACACGATCGCCACCATCCTGCTGGCCCTGATCGTGCTCGCCCGTGAACGGGCCCAGCTGGCCCGCGAGATGCACGACGTGGTCTCCCACCAGGTCAGCCTCATCGCCGTACAGGCCGGGGCCCTACAGGTCGCCTCCAAGGACCCCGATGCCCGCGAGGCCGCCCGCACCATCCGCCCACTGAGCGTGGACACCCTGGACGAACTCCGCCACATGGTCACCCTGCTCCGCGCCTCCGGCGGCAAGGAAACCGAACCGCCCGGCCGTAGCCCTGCCCAGCTCCCGCCAGGGCCTGATCGGCCTGCGAGAACGCGCCGAACTGCTCCACGGGCCCCCGCCCGACCCGCCTGAAACCGCCCGCACGAGCCCCTGCCGCCGCGCCCTCGACCTCAGGAACGCGCAGCTCACGCTCAACCGCGCGGGAGCCGACCGCCATCCCAGCACGGGATAGACCAGGGGCCGGACCCCGAAGAGTCGGACCCCTTATGACCTGCGCGTTTACCAGATCAGCGACGTCGTGATGCGTCAGGCACTACACGTTGAAGCGGAATGTCTGGGATCTGATCCTGACCCGCGGCGGAGCCCCCTCCAGGGCTCTGACCTGGGATTTCCTCGTTGGCATGCGTTGGCTCTCGACGGCCGTTTACGAGTGTCCTGCGGACTGGCTGCGGACCGGAGGACACCCTCACTCGGATGACGTGGGCCTCTCGTCCGTCATACCCAGACGTGCCTGTTCCTCCTCGACGATCCGACGTGCCAGCTCGGTGTCCGACACGTCGACCGCGTCCGGGGTGGCTTCGGCCACGGCGCTGCGGCGGGCATAGGCATCGAACAGGCGCGTCTTGGTTTCCAGCATCTTCACCATGCGTTCGTCCACGCCTCGGGTGGCGAGGAGACGGTGCACGCGAACCGGCCTGACCTGGCCCATACGGTGGGCCCGGGCCACCGCCTGATGTTCGATGGTCGGCTTGATCTGGGGTTCGCAGATGACGACGACGGAGGCGGCCTGCATGTTGAGGCCGACGCCCGCTGCCTGGATCTGTCCTAGGAGCACCGCCGGGCCCTGGACACCGGCGAAGTCGTCGACGATCTCCTGGCGACGCTGGGCCGGGACGCCGCCGGTCAGCGGACCGAACACCGGAGTGGCCCTGGCGGTTTCGGCCGCGAGGGCCTCCTTCACCACGCCCAGTACGTCCTTGAAGTTGGAGAAGACCACCGTCTTCTGCCCGTTCTCGCTGGCCTCCTGAACGATCTCCCGGAGCCGGTCCAGCTTGGCCGACTTCT
The DNA here is from genome assembly GCF_055563935.1 of Streptomyces sp. NPDC029169. NCBI lineage: Bacteria > Bacillati > Actinomycetota > Actinomycetes > Kitasatosporales > Streptomycetaceae > Streptomyces > Streptomyces sp. NPDC029169. Next base: position 345,720 of record NZ_JBVHXA010000003.1, on the reverse strand, counting down.
CGGGGCGCATGTACGCGGCCCTGCGCATGGCCATGAAGTTGCCCGCGCGCACGGCTTCGCGGTACGCCTCCTCGTCCGAAGCACTCAGCTCCTCCCACTCGTCGGTCTGCTGAAGGCTCGGGAGTTCCGTCAGCACGTCCTCCTGGTTGCGCCGCAGATAGACCGGGGCCACAGCCTTGCGGAAGGCGACCGATCCGGCCAACGCGTCCCGTTCACCGAGGGAGTCCGCGACATCGCCATCGAGCATCTGGACCAAGTTGCGGAACTCCACCACCCGGTTCTCCATCGGGGTTCCGGTCATGAAGAGGCTGCGCTCACAACGCTCTGTCCACAGGGCGACCGACTGAGACCGCTTGGTCTTCGGGTTCTTCACGGAGTGCGCTTCGTCGACGACGAGGAGTCCGACCTCCCCGCCGCCCGGCGCCGGAAATCCGCGCAGTGCGTCGAACGTGGTCACCCCCACCCCGCCCCGCCCCTTCCAGTCGGCGAACGCGTAGTGCCGGTCGGGGCCGTGGAGCACCATGACGCGAAGGGCGCTTCGGGCCTCGATCTCCCGAGTCCAGTTCACGAGAACGCTCGCCGGGCAGACGACCATGAAGTGACTCTGCCCCTCGGCTGCCAGGTGGGCGAGGACGGCGATCGCCTGGATGGTCTTCCCGAGGCCCATCTCGTCGCCGAGTATCACCTTGCGCTGCGCAAGCGCGAAACGTGCGCCGAATGCCTGGTAACCGCGCAGGGAGACCCGCCGGTGCGTGTCGTCGAGGTGCTGGGTCCGTACCCGCTCCGCGATCTCGTCCGGCAGAAAGCCCTCCGCGGCAGCCGCGTCCGGCAGCCGCCCGGAGATCTCGGCGAGCAGGCTGTAGTACTCGGCGGAGCGGAGTTCGAAGTCCACCCAGGCCGCGACGTCGGACGAGAGCCCCCGGAGCAGGTCCACCGACGCCTGGGCGAGCAGCTCGGGCAGGCCGGCCCGCTCCGCCTCGTCCACCAGCGACCGGGTCTCGGCGACCGCCGCCCACGCGCGAGCCTTCTTCTCCCGGCCGGCCAGCAGCATCCGGACCCTTCCGGCGGCGGGCCTAGCGTCGGCCAGCAGCGGACCGAGCCGTTCCGCCAGGACGGTGGCCTTGTCGACCGCACGCCGGGCGTCCGGGCCGGCCTCCACCAGGACGTGCAGGGCCATGACGAGCGCGGTGGTGCGCGGTTCCGGCCGGTCCACGTCGATGTGGACGGCCACGGTCTCGTGCACAGCCTCGGAGAGCCTGCGGGCGGCGGCGAGCATCTGGTCGACGGTGCGCTGCCCGACACCGGGAATCTGCCGCAGCCGGTAGGGACCCGCTTCGAGAACACTGCCCAGGGTGCGCAGTCCGCTCTTCTCGACGCTCCCCAGCCGCAGCCGCCCTTCGGTGACGTCCTGCAGCCGGGCGACGGGAATGGCGTCGAGCTCCTGCTTCACCGCCGCATCGTGGATCGGCTTCAGTGCCGCCCTTACCTCCTCCACTGCCCTTCCGTGGTCACCGACCACTGCCTGCGCCGCCTCACACAGTCGCGCTCCCCTCGCGACTGTGTCCCGCTCGCCACGCCCCACGCTTCCCGCCCCTCTCTGGCCCTCCCGGCATCTTCCCACCGCCCACACCCGGCCTCGACGGGCGTTCGCAGCTCCCTGTGGACCGATCGAACCTCGGGTCAGTCATTCACACCCCCCAGGCTTACGACCGCCGGTAGGATCGGCACCATGAGCGGTAGTAGGAAGTATTCGATCAGCCTGCCCGAGGATCTCGCCGAGGCCGTACGCGCCCATGTCGGGCCCGGCGGTTTCTCCGCCTACGTCGCCGATGCTCTCGAACAGAGGGTCGCCATGGACAAGCTGCGGGAGATCGTCGCCGACTTCGAGACCGACAACGAAGCTCTCACCCGCCAGGAGGTCGAGGCCGCCCGGGCGCTGCTGCGCCACGACCACCGGCAGGCCGGCGGGGCCGCCGCCTGATGCCCGGCATCCTCCTGCTCGACAGCGAAGGACTCTCGAAGCTCTACCGCAAGGACCGCACCGTCGTGGCTCTGGTCCAGGCGGCGTCGGAGGAGGGCGTCCGCGTCGCCACCAGCGCCATGACCACGCTTGAGGCCGACTACGAGCGCATCCACCCGGCCCGCATCAAGTGGGTCCTCTCCCGCGTCGACGTTCACGACGTCACCAAGGAGATCACCGACCAGGCCGCCGTCCTCCTTCGCCCCCATCACCTTCACGGCCACAAGTACGCCATCGATGCCGCTCTCGCCGCCATCGCCCGCAACGCGCCCCAGCCGGTTACCGTCCTCACCTCCGACCCCGAGGACCTGACACTCCTGTGCGGCCCTTCCGTGGAGGTCGTCCAGGTCTGAGACCGTGTCGCCCCCACGCCGTCCGACCAAACGCTGTCACCGCATCGCGGGATCGAGGACTCACCGCGGACAGACATCTGCGCCCGACCCGCCAACAGGCGAGTCGGGCACAGATATTGACATAGCGTCAGACGTTGAAGCGGAACTCCACCACGTCGCCGTCCTGCATGACGTACTCCTTGCCCTCCATGCGGGCCTTGCCTGCCGCGCGGGCGTCGGCCACCGAGCCCGTTTCGACGAGGTCGGCGAAGGAGATGACCTCGGCCTTGATGAAGCCCTTCTGGAAGTCCGTGTGGATCACGCCGGCCGCCTCGGGGGCCGTCGCGCCCTTCTTGATCGTCCAGGCGCGGGCTTCCTTCGGGCCGGCCGTCAGGTAGGTCTGGAGGCCCAGGGTGTCGAAGCCGACGCGGGCCAGGGTCGCCAGGCCGGGCTCCTCGGCGCCGACGGACTGGAGGAGCTCCATGGCGTCCTCCTCGTCCAGCTCGGCCAGGTCCTGCTCCAGCTTGGCGTTGAGGAAGATCGCCTCGGCCGGGGCGACCAGCGCGCGCTGCTCGTCCTTGAAGGAGTCGTCCGTCAGCTCGTCCTCGTCCACGTTGAAGACGTAGAGGAAGGGCTTGGTCGTCAAGAGGTGGAGGTCGTGGAGGAGCTCCTCGTTGCCGGAGTCCTGGACGATGCCCTGCGAGAACAGCGTGTCGCCGCGCTCCAGGATGTCCTTCGCCGCCTCGACCGCCGCGACCTTCGGGGCCACGTCCTTCTTGATCCGCGACTCCTTCTGCAGGCGCGGCAGGACCTTCTCGATCGTCTGCAGGTCGGCGAGGATCAGCTCGGTGTTGATCGTCTCGATGTCGTCCTTCGGCGAGACCTTGCCGTCGACGTGCACGACGTTCTCGTCCTTGAAGGCGCGGATGACCTGGCAGATCGCGTCCGACTCGCGGATGTTCGCCAGGAACTTGTTGCCCAGGCCCTCGCCCTCGCTCGCGCCGCGGACGATGCCCGCGATGTCCACGAAGTCGACCGTCGCCGGCAGGATCCGCTGCGAGCCGAAGATCTCCGCCAGCTTCGTCAGGCGGGCGTCGGGGACACCGACGACGCCGACGTTCGGCTCGATCGTGGCGAACGGGTAGTTGGCCGCCAGGACGTCGTTCTTGGTCAGGGCGTTGAACAGGGTCGACTTGCCGACATTCGGCAGACCGACGATTCCGATCGTGAGCGACACGGTGGCGACTTCCTGGAGTACGGATGGGGGTGCGGTGGGTGGGCCGATCCCCCAGTTTACGGGGGGTCCGAACCGGCCTGCGACGCCGACCTTCGGCCGTTCTCGACGGCTACGTCACCCAAAGGGCGTGTCCTGTGCCGGTCCCCCGCCCCTTCCCGACCTACGTTGGTGTAGTGGAGCAGCACAGGACAAGTCAGCCGCAAGGCCGCCGACGGCCGCAAACGCCCCTCACGCCGCCCGGCGCGCTCGTGGAGGGCGCCGCCGTCTACCGCGTCGCCGCCCGCCCGGGGCGTCCCGGCAGCGGCCGGGTCGAACGGGCGACCGTGCCCGTACGACGCCCCGTACCGCCCGTCGTATTGGCCCTGCGGCGGCTGCCCAACCCGAGGCTGACCGGTCTCGGCGCCGGGCTCTTCGCCTCCGCCACCATGCTGGTGCTCGGCTTCCTCGACCGGCTGATCCTCGACGGCTCCCCTGTCGTCTTCGGCCTGCTCTTCCTGCCGGTCAGCGCCCTGACCGCGCTCTGGGTCCGTACCGCCGACCTGGTCACGGCCCCGATCAGCGTGCCCATCGCCTTCGCCGTCGGGGTCATCCCGATCTCCGGCGGTAGCGGTGGCTTCGGCGGGCAGGCGATGGCCGTCGTCACCGCCCTCGCCGTGCACGCCGGGTGGCTGTACGGCGGCACGCTCGTCGCCGGGCTGATCACCAGCGTCCGGAAGGTGCGTGACATGGGCCGCCGCCAGCGCCTCGCCGCCGCGAGGGCGGCGGGTGGGAGTGGGGGGGCGGGTGCGGGTGCGGGTGCGGGTGCAGGTGGGGCCGGGAGTGGCTCTGGGGGCGGGGGCAGGTCCGGCGCGGCGCCCCAGGCCGTCCGGCGCCCCGCTCCGTAACCCCTCTCGCCGCCCCGGCCCCACCTGCACCTGCACCCGCGCCCCAGACCCGCCCGCCGCCCCGCGGGCTACCGCCCCGCCGCCATCGCCGCTCCCACGATCCCCGCGTTGTTCTCCAGTTCCGCCGGGACGATCTCCGCCCTGATGCCCTCGAGCAGCGGCAGGAACCTGTCCGCCTTCCGGCTCACTCCGCCGCCGATGATGAACAGCTCCGGCGAGAACAGCATCTCCACGTGCGCCAGGTACTTCTGCAGGCGCCGCGTCGCCCAGTGTTCCCAGCTGAGGTCCTCGTCCTCCTTGGCCTTCGTCGAGGCACGCTTCTCCGCGTCGTGGCCCTTCAGCTCCAGGTGGCCCAGCTCCGTGTTCGGCACGAGGCGGCCGTCCACGAAGAGCGCCGAGCCGATGCCCGTACCGAGCGTCAGCAGGATCACCGTGCCCGTACGGCCCCGGCCCGCGCCGAACGTCATCTCGGCGATCCCGGCCGCGTCCGCGTCATTCAGGATCGTCACCGGGAGGCCGTCGAGCCGGCCGGAAAGCAGCTTGCCCGCGTCCATGCCGATCCACGCCTTGTCGACGTTCGCGGCCGTACGGATCGTGGAGCCGGTGACGACACCCGGGAAGGTGACACCCACCGGGCCCGACCAGCCGAAGCTCTCCACGACCTCGACGACGCAGCCCGCCACACCGTCGGGTGTGGCGGGCTGCGGGGTCAGTACCTTGTGGCGGGGCTCGGCCAGCTCACCGCGCTCCAGGTCCACGGGAGCGCCCTTGATGCCCGAGCCGCCGATGTCCACTCCGAAGACGTTCATGGACCCAACGTTACGGGCAGACGCCGACAGTTACTCCTTGACGAGCTTGGCCGCCTCCGCGCGCAGGTCCTTGTTGCGGAGCTCCTTGGGGAGCGAGAAGGTCAGCGACTCGTCGGCCGTCTTGACGATCTCCACGTCCGCATAGCCGCGCTCGCCGAGCCACTCCAGGACCTCCTGGACGAGGACGTCCGGGACCGAGGCGCCCGACGACAGGCCGACCGAGGTGACGCCCTCCAGCCAGGCCTCGTCGATCTCGCTCGCGAAGTCGACCAGGTACGCGGCCGGGACGCCGGCCTGCTTGGCGACCTCGACCATACGGATCGAGTTCGAGGAGTTCTTCGAGCCGACGACGATCACCAGCTCCGCCTGGCCGGCGAGCTCCTTGATGGCCAGCTGCCGGTTCTGCGTGGCGTAGCAGATGTCGTCGGACGGCGGGGAGATCAGCTGCGGGAACTTCTCCTTCAGCGCGTCCACCGTCTCCATCGTCTCGTCGACGGAGAGCGTGGTCTGGGAGAGCCAGACGACCCTGGACGGGTCACGGACCTCGACCTTCGCCACGTCCTCGGGGCCGTCGACGAGCTGGATGTGGTCGGGGGCCTCGCCAGAGGTGCCGATGACCTCCTCGTGGCCCTCGTGGCCGATCAGGAGGATGTCGAAGTCCTCCTTGGCGAACCGCACGGCCTCCTTGTGCACCTTCGTGACCAGCGGGCAGGTCGCGTCGATGGTCTTGAGGCGGCCCTGGCGGGCCTCCTCGTGCACGGTCGGGGCCACGCCGTGCGCGGAGAACATCACGATGTTTCCCGGCGGCACCTCGGTCGCCTGGTCGACGAAGATCGCGCCCTTCCGCTCCAGGGTCTGCACGACGTACTTGTTGTGCACGATCTCGTGGCGTACGTAGATCGGCGCGCCGTACTGCTCCAGGGCCTTCTCCACGGCGATCACGGCACGGTCCACGCCCGCGCAGTAGCCGCGGGGAGCGGCGAGGAGGACACGCTTCGGGCGGTTGGTCGCGGGCGTCGCAGTCATGCGTCCCATCGTAAGGCCGCGTCGTACCCCGGCCCGCTACGGCCGCGTCGGTGCGGCGAGTGATCGAGAACGTGGCCGAGACTGGGGCGCATGGCCGAGGAAGCACAGGTGGCAGCGCACACCGGACTGCGGCGGACCCTGGGGTTCCGCGACCTTGTCGTCTACGGGCTGCTCTTCATCGCGCCCATGGCCCCCGTCGGCATCTTCGGCACGCTGGACGCGAAGTCGCACGGCGCGGTGGCACTCGTCTACGTCGTCGCGACCGTCGCGATGGCGTTCACCGCTTTCAGCTACGCGCAGATGGTGCGGGTCGCCCCGCTCGCCGGCTCGGTCTTCACGTACGCCCGCAAAGGTCTGGGCGAGGGGCCGGGGTTCATCGCCGGGTGGATGGCGATGCTCGACTACATGCTGATCCCGGCCGTGGCCTACCTCTTCTCGGGCATCGCGATGGAGGCGCTGGTTCCGGAGGTGGACCGGTGGGTGTGGACGGCGATCGCGGTGGTCGTCACGACGCTGCTCAACCTGTGGGGGGTCCGGGCGGCGGCCCGGGTCGGCTTCGCGGTCCTCGCCATGGAGATCGTGGTGCTGCTGGTGTTCGTGGTGTCGGCGGTGGTCGTACTCGTACGGGACGGGGCGCGGCGCGAGTGGTGGTCACCGCTGGCCGGGGACGGGACGTTCTCGATGGCGGCCGTGCTGGGCGCGGTGTCGGTGGCCGTGCTGTCGTACCTCGGCTTCGACGCGATCGCCTCGTTCGCGGAGGAGGTCACCGGGGGCTCGGAGAAGGTGGCGCGGGCCGTGCTGTTCTGCCTGGCGCTCGCGGGCGCGCTGTTCGTGGCGCAGACGTATCTGGTGTCGCTCCTCGAACCGCTGTCGTCGGCCGAGCTGGCGGCGGATCCGTCGCTGCAGGGCTCGGCCTTCTATGACGCGGTGGACACGTCCGTGGGGACCTGGCTGCACGACCTGGTGGCGGTGTCGAAGGCGGTCGGCGCGGCGTTCGCGGCGCTCGCGGGGCAGGCGGCGGCGGGCCGGCTGCTCTTCGCCATGGGCCGGGAGCGGCGGCTGCCTCATCTGCTCGGCCGTACGGACTCGGGGGTGCCGCGGGTGGCGCTGCTGCTCGCGGCGGCGGTGACGATGGTGGCGGCGGTGTGGGCGGCCCAGCGGGACGACGGCCTGGACCACCTGGTGTCGGTGGTCGACATCGGGGCGCTGACGGCCTTCGTGCTGCTGCACGCGAGCGTGGTGGGGTGGTTCGCGGTACGGCAGATGGCGGGGCCGCCGCACTGGCTCCGGCATGTGGTGATGCCGGTGGTGGGGGCGGCGATCCTGATCGCGGTGATCGCGGAGGCGACGGTGTCGGCGCAGGTGGTGGGCGTGATCTGGCTGGGCGTGGGGCTGGTGGTCCTGGCCGTGCAGGGTGCGACTCGGAGCCCTTGAGCCCCGGTTGTGGGCAAACGTTCCGCATGGCGGAACGGGTGGGCACAACCGGGGTGCGGCGCCCCGGCAAGGCCCCTGTGCACAAGGGCGGTGTCCGTGCCCGCCGCTAGTCTCGGTCGCATGGGTCTCAATACGTCCGCCGAAGCGCCGCTGCCCGTCGGGGAGGTCTCCCGGTTGATCGGGGGGTGGATCGACCGGCTCGGTGCCGTGTGGGTCGAGGGGCAGATCACGCAGTTGTCGCGGCGGCCCGGCGCCGGGGTCGTCTTCCTGACGCTGCGCGATCCCTCGTACGACATCTCCATCGGCGTGACCTGCTACCGCCAGGTCTTCGACGCCGTCGCCGACGTCGTCTCCGAGGGCGCCCGCGTCGTCGTGCACGCCAAGCCCGAGTGGTACGCGCCGCGCGGGCAGCTGTCGATGCGGGCGGTGGAGATCAGGCCGGTCGGCATCGGGGAGCTGCTGGCCCGCCTGGAGCAGCTCAAGCGGAGCCTGGGCGCCGAGGGGCTCTTCGCGCTCGACCGCAAGAAGCCGCTGCCCTTCCTGCCCCAGCTCGTGGGCCTCGTCGTCGGCCGCGCCTCCGCCGCCGAGCGGGACGTCCTGGAAAACGCGCGGCGCCGCTGGCCGGCCGTCCGCTTCGAGGTGCGGAACGTGGCCGTGCAGGGGGTGAGGGCCGTGCCCCAGGTCGTCCAGGCCGTGAAGGAGCTGGACGCGCACGACGGGGTGGACGTGATCATCGTGGCCCGGGGCGGCGGCAGCGTCGAGGATCTGCTGCCGTTCTCGGACGAGCAGCTGATCAGGGCCGTCGCCGAGTGCCGTACGCCGGTGGTCTCGGCGATCGGCCACGAACCGGACTCGCCGCTGCTCGACCTCGTCGCCGACCTGCGCGCCTCCACGCCGACCGACGCAGCCAAGAAGGTCGTACCGGACGTCGGCGAGGAGCTGGACCGGGTGCAGGCGCTGCGCGACCGGGCGCTGCGGACGGTGCGGGGGCTGCTCGACCGGGAGGAGCGCGGGCTCGCGCACGCGCTCGCGCGGCCGGTCATGGAGCATCCGCAGCGGATGGTGGAGCTACGCGAGGACGAGCTGGACGCGCTGCTCGCGCGCAGCCGGCGGACCCTCGGGCATCTGCTGGACCGGGCGGACTCGGAGCTCTCGCACACCCGGGCGCGCGTCCGGGCGCTGTCGCCGGCCGCGACGATGGAGCGGGGGTACGCCGTGCTCCAGCGGGCGGACGGGGCGGTCGTGCGGTCCCCCGAGGAGGTCGCGGTGGACGAGGAGCTGCGGGCGCGGGTCGCGGCGGGCGAGTTCACGGTACGGCGCGTTGTCGGACCCGGCGCATAGGGTGGTTCCCATGGCAGCCACCACGGAAGAGGCGCTCGGGTACGAGCAGGCACGCGACGAGCTGATCGAGGTCGTTCGCCGTCTTGAGACGGGCGGGACGACCCTGGAGGAGTCCCTCGCGCTCTGGGAGCGTGGCGAGGAATTGGCGAAGGTGTGCCGGCGTTGGCTGGAGGGAGCGCGCGCCCGGCTCGACGCCGCGCTGTCCGCTCCCGAGGACGGCGACGAGGCCGAAGAGGCTGAGTAGCAGACCGGGGAGATGTGAAGCGGATCACTATCCGGTTGAGATGGTTGAAAGTTCACCAATCACCGTCGTACGGTGATGGCATCGCTTGAAACCACCTGCAGTCGGAAGGTACGCAGCATGTCCCTCGCCCTTGACCCCGCCGCCCAGGACCTCCTTTTCCGCGAGGCCCGCACCGCCAACACCTTCACCGACGAGCCGGTGACCGACGAGCAGGTCCAGGCGATCTACGACCTCGTCAAGTACGGGCCGACCGCCTTCAACCAGACCCCGCTGCGCATCACCCTGGTCCGCTCCCCCGAGGCCCGTGAGCGCCTGGTCAAGCACATGGCCGAGGGCAACCAGGCGAAGACCGCCACCGCCCCGCTGGTCGCGATCCTCTCCGCCGACAACGAGTTCCACGAGGAGCTCCCGAGCCTGCTGCCGCACTTCCCGCAGGCCAAGGACATGTTCTTCGCCGAGCGCCCGGCCCGTGAGGGCTCGGCCCTGCTCAACGCCGCCCTCCAGGCCGCGTACTTCATCGTCGGCGTCCGCGCCGCCGGCCTGGCCGCAGGCCCGATGACCGGTCTGGACTTCGCCGGCCTCCAGAAGGAGTTCCTGGACGACGACCACACCCCGCTGATGGTCGTCAACATCGGCAAGCCGGGCGAGGACGCCTGGTTCCCGCGCTCCCCGCGCCTGGCCTACGACGAGGTCGTCACCACCGTCTGACCCACGTCGCGTACGTGAAAGCCCCCGGACTCCAGGAGTCCGGGGGCTTCCGCGTACGTTTACTACGCCTTCTTCGCCTGCAGCGCGCCCGCCATCTCGGCCAGCCGCTCGAACGAGGCCGTCCCGGTCACGACCGTCGTCGCGCCGCCGTGCGTGCGCACCAGGGCGTCGTACTTCGGGCCCTCCCAGCGCTGCCAGACCTGACCGGCCACCGTCTGCGTCTTCCCGGTGTCCTTGGCCTGCTGGGTGACCTTGGGGACGTACTTCTCCGGCTCCGCCGTCGACTGGTGGAGCGCCACGTACTGCGTGTCGGGGTCGAGGAAGCCCAGCTGCCAGGCGTCGTTCTGCTCGCGCTTGTACGAGACGACGGTCGCCCTCCAGCCCTCCCCCAAGCCCTCGGGGGCCAGCACCTCGTACGGGGCGACCCGCTGGGCCGTCACCAGCTCGACCCGGTAGTCCTTGGTCTTGACCGGGTTCGCGTTCTCGTCGTGCGGGATGAAGAGATACATCACGCCCGCGGCGGCCAAGATCACCGCCAGGGACTGGAACATCCCGCGTACCGTCTGCCTGCCTCGCATACCTGCCACGCCCACCATGGTCGCATCATGGTGTTGTGCTCATACGTGGGCCCCTCTGCTCAATTTGTCGACGTACCGATAGAGTCGCACCACCCTCTTTATTCCGGCCGTCGCCGTACAGAAAGGTGCGCTCCGATGACCGAGCATTCCCTGCCGTCCGAGCTCGAGGTCTCCCCCGAGGCCCCCGACCGCAACCTCGCCCTCGAGCTGGTCCGCGTCACCGAGGCCGCCGCCATGGCGGCCGGCCGCTGGGTCGGGCGTGGCGACAAGATCGGCGCGGACGGCGCCGCGGTCAACGCGATGCGGACGCTCATCTCGACCGTCTCGATGAACGGCGTCGTCGTCATCGGCGAGGGCGAGAAGGACGAAGCCCCGATGCTGTTCAACGGCGAGCGGGTCGGTGACGGGACCGGCGCCGAGGTCGACATCGCCGTCGACCCGATCGACGGCACCACGCTGAACGCCAAGGGCATGCCCAACGCGATCGCCGTCCTGGCCGCCGCCGACCGCGGCACCATGTTCGACCCGTCCGCGGTCTTCTACATGGACAAGCTGGTCACCGGCCCCGAGGCCGCCGACTTCGTCGACATCAACGCCCCCGTCTCGGTGAACATCCGCCGGGTCGCCAAGGCCAAGAACATGTCCCCCGAGGACGTCACCGTCGTGATCCTGGACCGCCCGCGCCACGAGGGCATCGTCAAGGAGATCCGCGAGACCGGCGCCCGGATCAAGTTCATCACGGACGGTGACGTCGCGGGCTCGATCATGGCCGTCCGCGAGGGCACCGGCGTGGACCTGCTGCTCGGCATCGGCGGCACGCCCGAGGGCATCATCTCGGCCTGCGCCATCAAGTGCCTGGGCGGTGTCATCCAGGGCAAGCTGTGGCCCAAGGACGAGGCCGAGCGCCAGAAGGCGATCGACGCCGGGCACGACCTGGACCGCGTGCTCTCCACGAACGACCTGGTCAGCGGTGAGAACGTGTTCTTCGTCGCCACCGGCATCACGGACGGCGAGCTGCTGCGCGGCGTCCGCTACCGCTCGGAGACCGCGACCACGTCGTCACTGGTGATGCGCTCGAAGTCCGGCACGATCCGCCAGATCGACTCCACGCACCGGCTGTCGAAGCTCCGCGCGTACAGCAAGATCGACTTCGACCGGGCCAAGTAACCCGAACCCGGCCAAGGAGCACCGGGCCAATTAGCACCCCGGCCAAGGAGCACCCGGCCGAGCAGAAGCAACGCCCGGAAGCGGTACGAGGAGAGGGGCGCCCCCTGTGCGGTGGGGGCGCCCCTTCCCGTACGGCCGACGTCGAAAGGCGCGTGGCGGCTCAGCCCGCCGCGGCGATCCGGTCCGGTGCCGCGGCCTTCTTGAGCTCCACCTCGCGCCGCCTGCGCCGGGCGAGCACGACGCGGCGCTCGGCCGCGGTGAGCCCGCCCCACACGCCGTACGGCTCCGGCTGGAGCAGCGCGTGCTCCCGGCACTCGACCATCACGGGGCAGCGGGCACAGACCTGCTTGGCGGCCTCCTCCCGTGAGAGCCGCGAGGCGGTGGGCTCCTTGGAGGGGGCGAAGAACAGTCCGGCTTCGTCCCGGCGGCACACCGCCTCCGTGTGCCAGGGGCCGGCCTCGTCCTCCCGAGCGGGGGCACGCTGGGGCGGGACGGCGGCGACCCGCAGGGGCTGATGCGGCGGTTGCAGCACGGTCTACTCCTGACGACGGCTTCGCGAGCGAGAGACGATGCAGCAGCCCTACCCGCTGTGCGCGCGCCTATGCACTGCGTGCCGCCGAGTTCCGGAGTGCGGAACCCGAGGGGCGGAATCCGGTCACTCCGTCACCCCAGGTCGGGGCCGGTGAACCGGTTCAGTGACCGAGGTGCTTGCGCAGTTTGTCGTGCACCTGGTTCTGCAGGTCCGTGATCCACTTGCCGCGCTTGGGCCTGGCCTCGACGTTGCCGAAGACCGAGTAGCCGTTGATCACGACCACCGGGGCCTGCGGGTCGGCGGCCTCCATGGTCACGACCTCGAAATTGCCGAAGATGCCCGTGCCGTTGCCCCGCAGGCTGATGTTCTCCGGGACGCGCACCTCGACGTTGCCGAAGATCGAGGTGGCGTTGATGGTGGTCAGCCGCTGGGCGAAGAGCGCCTCGGTCAGGTCGATCTCGATGTTGCCGAAGAGCGAGAACGCATTGGTCCTGCGACCCACGCGCCATCGGCCCTTGCGGGTGGTGCTGGAGAAGACGGCGACCAGGTTGTCGGCGGGGCCCGAGGTGTCGTCGGGGCCGTACGCGTGGGCCGGCTCGGGCTCCCGGCGGGCGCGGTTCCCCGCGGGCAGGTCGCGGACGATCGGCTCGAGTTCGCCCACGGTCTTGGCGCGATAGACGGCGTCGATGCGCTCGGAGTGCTCCTCGGCGTCGATCCGCCCCTCGGCCAGCGCGTCCCGGAGGATGTCCGCGATCCGGTCCCGGTCGGCGTCCGAGGCCCGCAGGGAATCCCCCGGAGCCGGAGCGACGGGGGCGGGGGCGGGCTCGGCGGGGGCGACCGGCTTCTGGGGCTGCTTTTCGAGGTCCACGGCCCCAGACTAGCGAAACGCGATAGATCGCGACTAGGGGGCGCGGCCGAAGCCGTACATGAAGAAGCCCTCTCCGGCCCTCGGGCGGGCCGGAGAGGGCTCGGAGAGGGTCAACTCACCGTCGTCTGCAGGGTTGCGGTGTTGTTGCCCTGGTTCGGGTCGGGCGTACTGCTGGTGGCCGTCGCCGTGTTGGAGATCGTGGTTCCCGGCGTCGCCCGGACCGTGACCCTGATGCTCACGGTGGCCTGCGCGTTGCCGCCGATCCGGCCCAGGGCGCAGGTCACGGTGTCGGAGGAGCCGACGGGCGGAAGGACGCTGCAACTGCCCCTGCTCGGCGTGGCACTGACGAACCGACCCTCGCCGGGCAGGCTGTCGTCGAGCACCACGTTGTCGGCGGCGGTCGGGCCGTCGTTGCGGACCGTGATCGTGTACGTCAGGTCCTCGCCGTTCGCCACGGGCGCGTCCGAGGTCATCGTGACGCGCAGGTCGGCACGGAGCCGGACGATGGCCAGGCTGTGGAGGCCGCCCGCGGCGATGGCACCTACGCCCTCCAGCAGGCGGGTGCACGGTGCGGTCTGCCCGGGAGCGCACACCCGGGCCGGGGTGAACTTGGTCGTAGAGGTCCCGTCGCCCACGTTGCCGGCGTTCTCGCCCCAGCCTCGTGCGGTTCCGTCGCCCTGCCGGGTCACATTGTGCCGTCGCCCGGCATCAGCGGCGACGACGCCGCCGAGGAACGCGGTGCATGGCGAAGTCGTTCCCGTCGCGCAGACCCGCACGGGCGTGCTTCTGCTGGTGCTGGTGCCGTCGCCGAGCGCGCCATAGATGTTGTTGCCCCACGTGCGGACGCCGCCGTCGGACAGCACCGCCAGACTGTGGTGTTCGCCGGCGGTGACCGAGGCCACTCCGCCGAGGAAGCTGGTGCAGCCCCCGGTCGTTCCGACCGCGCAGACCCGCACGGGCGTGGTTCTGTTGGTGCCGGTGCCGTCGCCGACCGCACCGTAGAAGTTGTAGCCCCAGGCGCGGACCGTGCCGTCCGTCATGGCCGCCAGGCTGTGAATGTCTCCCGCTGCGATGCTCCGCACGCCGCTCGTCAGCGAGTTGGGGACCGGTACGAGCCGGTTCTGGGTGGTGCCGTCGCCGAGCTGACCCCAGCGGTTGTATCCCCAGGCGCGCACACCGCCTCCCGCGACCAGTGCGAAGCTGTGCTCACCGCCTGCGGCGATGGCGGTCACACCGGTGAGGAAGCTGGTGCAGCCGGCGCCGGTGTTCTCGGCGCAGACCTGGACAGGCACCAGGCTGTAGTCGGTCGTGCCGTGGCCGAGTTGACCGTTGCCCCCGCGTCCCCATGCCCAGACCGTTCCGTCCGAGCGCAGCGCGAGGGTGTGATACAATCCCGCGGCGATGGCGGTCACGTTCTCGAGGCCGCCGACCTGTACCGGCGCGCTCCGCCCGATGGTGGTGCCGTCGCCCAGCTGGCCGGTGCCGTTCTCGCCCCAGGTCCAGACGGTGCCGTTCTCCGCGCTCAGGGCCACGCTGTGGCCCCCGCCGCCCTCGACGGCGATCACGTTGTCCAGAGGCTTGGGGCACGGGGCTTTGCCGCATACCTGTACCGGTGTCGTGGTGGTCCCGTCCCCGTCACCGATCCCTTCGTTGTCTCCCCAGGCCATCACGGTGCCGGGCTCGGCCGCCCTGTCCGCGACCGCCTCCCCTGGGGACACTCCCGCCCACAGCAGCACGGTCAGCCCCGCGGCCAGGGCCCGCCTCAACCCACGTCTCATCGATCGTCCTCTCGTACGCATCAGCTCACCGGCGTCCGGAGCGTCGCGGTGTTGTTGACCTGCTTGGGGTCGGGCGTGCTCGTGCTCACCGACACGGCGTTGGTGAGCATGGTCCCTGCCTGGGCGGTGACCGTGACCCTGATGGTCGCGGTGGCCTGGATATTGGCGCCGACCCTGCCGAGCGAGCAGGTCACGGTGCCGGAGGTGCCGGCGGGCGGGCCGGTGCAACTGCCCCTGCTGGGTGTGGCGCTGACGAAGCCGCTCTGGGTCGGCAGCGCGCTGGTGACCGTGACGCCGTCGGCGGCGGTCGGCCCGTCGTTGCGGACCGTGACCGTGTAGGTCAGGGTCTCGCCGTTCGCCACGGGTTCGTCCGCGCTGATCGCGATCCGTACGTCGGCGCGCGGCCGGGCGATCGCCAGGCCGAAGTCGGAGCCCGCAGCGACGGTGCCCACGCCATCGAGGAGACGGCCGCACGGCGCCGTCTGCCCGGAGGCGCAGACGCGGACGGGTGTGGTCCGGGTCGTCTGGGTTCCGTCGCCCAACTGACCGAAGGTGTTCATGCCCCAGGCGCGGGCCGTGCCGTCGGCCTGCCGGCTGAGGCTGAAGAAGGCGCCCGCGGACACCTGGTTGACGCCACCGAGGTACGCGGTGCAGCCGACGGTCGTTCCCGTCCCGCAGACCCGGACGGGCGTGTACCGGTCGGTTGTAGTGCCGTCACCCAACTGCCCGGAACCGTTGTATCCCCAGCTGCGCACGCCGCCGGACTGCACCGCCAGGCTGTGGAAGCCGCCCGCGGCGACGCTGCTCACCCCGGTGAGGAAGCTCGTGCAGCCCGCGGTCGTTCCCACAGCGCAGACCTGAACAGGTTCACTCCTGTCGGTCGTGGTGCCGTCGCCGAGCTGACCCCTGTCGTTGCGTCCCCAGGCCGAGGCCGTGCCGTCGCTCACCGCCGCAAGGCTGTGGGAGCCGCCCCCGTCGATTCCGGTCGCCACGAGGGGGAAGCACCCGTATTCGGTGCTCACGAAAACGCAGACCGGAACGGGTGAGGGCCGGTCGGTGGTGGTGCCGTCGCCCAACTGCCCGAAGGCGTTGCCGCCCCAGGCACTCACGTGGCCCCTCACGTTCATGGCGAGGCTGTGCTCGTCGCCGGCGGCGATGGCGGCCTGGCGATCCAGAGCACCGAAGCACCCCAGTTCCGGATTGCAGTTCACCCGCACAGGCGAGGGCCGGTCGGTGGTGGTGCCGTCGCCCAGCTGGCCCGCGTTGTTGCGACCCCACGCGAAGACGGTGCCGTCCCGCTTGAGCGCGAGCGTGTGGTTACCGCCCGCGGCGATCGCGGTCACATCCGTCAGGGAGGGGACCTGTGCCGGCGTGGTCCGCGCGTTGTTGGTGCCGTCGCCGAGCTGTCCGTACTGGTTGTACCCCCAGGTCCAGACCGTACCGTCGTCACGCAGGGCCACCCCGTGGCCGGATCCCGCCTCCACCGCGACCACGTTGTCCAGGGAGTCGGCGCAGGCGGCGCCGCCGCAGACGGTGACCGGGGTGGTGCTCAGCCCCGAACCGACCCCGCGGCCGAGCCGACCCGAGTCGTCGTTCCCCCAGGCGACCGCCACACCGGGATCGGGCGCCCTGCCTGCCGCGTACGCGCCCACGGCGGCGCCCGTACCCGGGGACAGGCCGGCCCACAGCAGGGCCGCCATTCCGACGGCTGCGGCACTTCTCAACCCACGTCTCATCAATCGTCCTCTCGTGCGCCGTGTCGACACCGCTCAGCTCACCGTCGTCTGGAGGGTCGCGGTGCTGTTGCCCGGATTCGGGTCGGGGTTGCTGCTCGTGACCGTCGCCTTGTTCGTGATCACGGTTCCGGGGATGGCCCGTACCGTGACCGTGATGGTGGCGGTGGCCTGGGCGTTGCCGCCGATACGTCCCAGCGCGCAGGTCACGGTGTCGGACGTCCCGGACGGCGGCAGGATGCTGCAACTGCCCCTGCTGGACGTGGCGCTGAAGAACCGTCCTTCACCGGGCAGGGTGTCGTCGAGCACCACGTTGTCGGCGGCGGCCGGTCCGTCGTTGCGGACCGTGATCGTGTAGGTGAGGTTCTCGCCGTTGGCGACGGGGGCGTCCGAGGTGAGCGTGACCCGCAGGTCCGCGCGTGGCAGGGCGACGGCCACACTGTGGCTGGAGCCCGCCGCGACCGTGCCGACACCGTCGAGCAGACGGGTGCAGGGCGCGGTCTGCCCGGGAGCACACACGCGGACCGGGTTGGTTTCGTACTCCGGTTCCCCGCCCCCCGGGATGCGGCCGGTGCCGAGCTGCCCCGAGAGGTTCTCGCCCCATGCCCGGGCGGTGCCGTCGGCCTGCCGGGTCAGACTGTGCCTGAAGCCGGCAGCAGCGGCGGTCGCCCCACCGAGGTACGTCGTGCAGAACCCGATGGTGCCCGTCGCGCACACCCGCACGGGGATGGGACTGTCGGTTGCGCCCCGGGCGCTGCCGTTGCCCAGCTGACCACTGAAGTTGTCGCCCCAGGAGCGCACACCGCCGTCCGAAAGGACCGCCAGGCTGTGCTCCGGGCCTGCGGCGACCGAAGCCACACCGCTGAGGAAGGTGGTGCAGCCGGCAGTCGTTCCCACGGCACAGACGCGCACGGGTTCAGGCCGGCTCGTGGTGGTTCCGTCGCCCAACTGCCCTGTCCAGTTGCCTCCCCAGGCGCGGACCGTGCCGTCCGACATCACCGCCAGGTTGTGCCCACCTCCGGCCGACATGGTCCTCACACCACTGGTCAGCAAGGTGGGGACAGGGACGAGCCGCTGCTGGGTGGTGCCGTCACCGAGACGGCCTTCGCCGTTGTAGCCCCAGGCACGCACACCGCCCCCCGCGCCCAGCGCAAGGCTGTGGGCACCGCCCGCCGAGATCGCGGTCACCCCGGTGAGGAAGCTGGTGCAGCCGGCCTCGGTGTTCTCGGCGCAGACCTGGACGGGCACGCTGCTGCCGGTGGTGGTGCCGTTGCCGAGCTGGCCGCTGCCGTTGGCTCCCCAGGCCCAGACCGTGCCGTTCGAGCGCAGGGCGAGGTTGTGGTTGCTGCCTGCGGCGATGGCGGTCACGTCGGTGAGGGAGCTGACCTGGACAGGTGCGCTCCGGAGTTCGGTGGTGCCGTCGCCGAGCTGGCCGTAGGTGTTGTCGCCCCAGGCCCAGACCGTGCCGTCGGTGATACGCAGGGCGATGGTGTGGTAGCTCCCGGCGTCGGCCTCGATCACATTGTCCAGGGGCTTCGGGCACGGGGCGGTGCCGCAGACCGTGACCGGGAGGTTGCTGTCGCCCGCGGAGAACGCGTCGCCCAGCTGACCGATGTCGTTGTCTCCCCAGGCCATCGCGTTGCCGGGCAGGGCCGACCTCCCCGCGGTGGCCTCCCAGGGTGCCAGGCCCACCCACAGCAGGCCCGCCACACCGAGGGCCAGGGCCCGCCGCAGGGCGGAGCCGCCGCGCACAGCACGTTCCATCGATCGTCCTCTCGTACGCATCAGTTCACCGGCGTCCGGAGGGTCGCGGTGTTGTTGACCTGCTTCGGGTCGGGCGTGCTGCTGCTGACCTCCACCGTGTTCGTGATCATGGTTCCGGCCGGCGCGGTGACCGTGACCCGGATGCTCACGGTGGCCTCCGCGTTGGCCCCGACCCGACCGAGGGGGCACGTCACGGTGCCGGAGGCGCCGGCGAGCGGGCCGGTGCAGGGGCCACCCCTGCTCGGCGTGGCGCTCACGAACCCGCTCGCACCGGGCAGCGTGCCGGCGACCGTCACGTTCTCCGCCGCTGACGGCCCGTCGTTCCGGACCGTGACCGTGTAGATCAGCTGCTCCCCGGAGGCCACAGGTTCGTCCGCGCCGATCGCGATCCGCACATCCGCCCGGGGCTTGAGGATCGCCAGGCTGAAGTCGGAGCCCGCCGCAACGGTCCCCACGCCGTCCAGGAGGCGTCCGCACGGCGCGTTCTGGCCAGTGGCACAGACCCTGACCGGGGTCGTCCTGTTCATGGTGGTCCCGTCACCGAGCTGGCCGAAGGCATTGGAGCCCCAGCTGCGGACCGTGCCGTCGGCCTGTCGGGTGACGCTGAAGGAGGCGCCTGTGGCGACAGCGGTCGCCCCGCCCAGGAAGACGGTGCATCCCGCGCTGGTTCCCGACCCGCAGACCCGGACAGGCGTGGCCCGGTCCGTCGTGGTCCCGTCGCCCAACTGACCGACGCTGTTGTCCCCCCAGGCGCGCACACCACCACCGGACAGCACCGCCAGCGTGTGGGAGCCACCGGCGTCGGCGCCGGTCACCCCGGTGAGGAAGCTGGTGCAGCCGGCACTGGTGCCCACCGCGCACACCGGGCCGGGCCAGAGCCGGTCGGTGGTGGTGCCGTCGCCCACCTGACCGTTGTCGTTGCGTCCCCAGGTGTAGATCGGGCGGCTGCCGCCGCGGAAGACCGCCGCGCTGTGCGCGGAGCCGGCGGCGAGCGAGGCCACCGTGCCACCCACCCCCGCCGCGACCGGGATCGCGCTCGAAAAGGTGGTTCCGTCGCCCAGTTGACCGTTCGAGTTGCTTCCCCAGGCGTTGACGGTGCCGAACCCGTCCGCCGCGAGGCTGTGCGCACCGCCCGCGGCGATGGCGGTCACCGTGGCGAGCCAAGGCGGATTGAAGCACTCCCCGAACTCCGGACTGGGGCTACAGACCACCCGGACGGGTGAGGGCCGGTCCGTGGTGGTTCCGTCGCCCAACTGGCCTGCGCTGTTACGTCCCCAGGCCCAGACGTAGCCGTCCCGCGTGAGGGCGAGGGTGTGGTTGTCGCCCGCGGCGATGGCGGTCACGTCCGCGAGGGACCCCACCTGGGCGGGCGTGGTGCGCGGGCTGGTGGTGCCGTCGCCCAGCTGCCCGTACTGGTTGTCTCCCCAGGTCCAGACCGTGCCGTCGTCGCGCAGCGCCACCCCGTGACCGGCCCCCGCCTCCACCGCGACCACGTCGTCCAGGGGGCCGACGCACGTGGCACCGCCGCAGACGTTGACCGGGGTGGTGCTCACCCCGGAACCGACCCCGCGGCCGAGCCGGCCCGCGTCGTCGTTCCCCCACGCGACCGCGGTGCCGGGCTCGGACGCCCTGCCCGCCGCGTACGCGGCGCCCGGCGCCGGGCCCTGGGCACCGGCCCACAGCACAGCGGCCAGACCCACGGCCGCGGCACGTCTCAGCCCACGTACCAACCCACGTCTCATCGATCGTCCTCGTTCTCTCGTACGCGGCGGAGACTCCGCGGCCCCCGGGAGGGCCGCGGAGTCATCGGGGTGCCGGGCTCAGCCCACGGGGGTCTTGAGGGTGGCGGTGTTGTTGCTCGGCCGCGGATCGGGCGTACTGCTGCTCACGGTCGCCGTGTTGGTGACCGTGCTCCCCGCCGAGGCCCTGACCGTGACCACGATGCTCGCCGTGGCCTGCGAGTTGACGCCGAGCGTGCCCAGCGAGCACGTCACGGTGTCGGAGGACCCGGCAGGCGGGACGACACAGCTGCCCCGGCTGGAACTGGCGCTGACGAACCTGCCCTCGGCAGGCAGGCTGTCCTCGAGCACCACGTTCTCCGCGGCCGTCGGGCCGTCGTTGCGGACCGTGATCGTGTACGTCAGGTCGCCGCCGGCCGCCACCGGTTCGGGGCTCGCGCCGATGGCGATACGGACGTCGGCGCGGGGCTGGATGATGGCGAGGCTGTGGCCACCGCCCGCGGCGACCGCACCCACACCGTCAAGCAGCCGGGCACAGGGCGCGGTCTGCCCGGTGGCACAGACCCTGACCGGGGTGGTCCTGTTGACGAAGGTGCCGTTGCCGAGCTGGCCAGCACCGTTGGCGCCCCAGCCACGGGCGGTGCCGTCGGAATGCCGGGCGATGCTGTGGTTGCTGCCCGCGGCGACGGCGCTCACGCCGCCGAGGAAGGTGGTGCACCCAGAGGCCGCGCCCGTGGAGCAGACCTGGACGGGGACGGACCGGTCCGTGGTCGTGCCGTCGCCCAGCTGACCGTGACCGTTGTATCCCCAACTGCGCACACCGCCGCCGGGCACGAGGGCCAGGCTGTGGAAGCCGCCGCCGTCGAGGGCGGTCACTCCGCTGAGGAAGCTGGTACAACCCGCACTCGTTCCCACGGCGCAGACCGGGACGGGGACGGACCGGTCCGTGGTCGTGCCGTCGCCCAGCTGGCCATTGCCGTTGTCTCCCCAACTGCGAACCGTGGCGTCCGACCACACGGCCAGACTGTGCTGGCCACCCGCGGCGACGGCGCGCACCTCGCTGCCCGCCTGCACGAGGACCGCTGTCAGCCGCTGCAGGGTGGAGCCGTCGCCCAGCTGGCCATCGGCGTTGGCTCCCCAGGCGGTCAGGGTGCCCTCCGTGTGCAGTGCGAGGCTGTGGGAGCCGCCCGCGGCGACGGCGGTCACGTTCCCGCAGTCCGTGGGTCCCGCGCAGACCGACACGGGCGTCGTCCTCATGGTGGTGGTGCCGTCGCCCAGCTGACCGCTGCCGTTGTACCCCCAGGCCCAGACGGTGCCGTCCGAGCGCAGCGCCAGGTTGTGCAGATCCCCCACCGCGATGGCGGTCACGCCGGTGAGGGAACCGACCTGGACCGGCGTGGTCCTGTCGGTGGTCGTGCCGTCGCCGAGCTGACCGGAGTTGTTGTCCCCCCAGGTCCAGACCGTGCCGTCCGAGCGCAGGGCCACGCTGTGGAAGAGCCCGGCGTCGACAGCGACCACGCGGTCCATCGGCGCCGGGCAGGGGGCGCCGCCGCAGACCGCGACCGGGGTGGTGCTCCTCGGCACGGTGGCCCCGTCACCGAGCTCGCCCGAGCCGTCGGACCCCCAGGCGACCGCGGTGCCGGGCTCGGGCGCCCTGCCCGCCGCGTACGCGGCGCCCGATGCCGGGCCGCCCTGGGCGCCGGTCCACAGCAGGGCGGCCATACCCACGGCCACCGCACGTCTCATCCCACGTCTCAATCCACGTCTCATCAGTCGTCCTCTCGTATGTGCTGGAAGTCCGCGGATCAGCTCACCCAGGTCTGGATGGTCGCGGTGTTGTTGATCTGCTTCGGGTCGGGCGTGGTGCTGCTCACCGTCGCCGTGTTGGTGATGTCCGTGCCGGCGGGAGCCCTGACCGTGACGACGACGTCAGCCGTGGCCTGTGAGTTGACGCCGAGCGTGCCGAGCGAGCACGTCACGGTGTCGGAGGACCCGGCAGGCGGGACGGTGCAGCTGCCCCGGGACGAGGTGGCGCTGACGAACCGGGTGCCGGGCGGCACGGTCTCGTCGATCGTCACGTTCTCGGCGGCGGTCGGCCCGTCGTTGCGGACGGTGATCCGGTACGTCAGGTCCTCGCCGGTCGCGACGGGTTCGTCGGTCGTGGCGATGGCGATGCGGACGTCGGCGCGGGGCAGGGTGATGGCCAGGCTGTGGAACGCGCCCGCGGCCACCGCCCCCACACCGTCCAGGAGCCGGGCACAGGGCGCGGTCTGCCCGGCGGCGCAGACCCGGGTCGGGGTGGGACTGCTCTCCGTCGTGCCGTTGCCCAACTGGCCGAAGCGGTTCCAGCCCCAGCTGCGGGCGGTGCCGTCGGCCTGCCGGGTCAGGCTGTGATTCGTACCGGCGGCGACGGCCGTCACGCCCCCCAGGAAGGATGTGCAGGCCAGGGCGCCCGTGGCGCAGACGCGCACGGGCGTGAGCCTGTCGCTGTTGGTGCCGTCGCCCAGCTGGCCGAACGCGTTGTCTCCCCAGCTGCGGACCCCGCCGTCGGAGCGCCGCGCCAGGCTGTGCTGCTCGCCTCCGTCGACGGCGGTCACGCCGCTGAGGAAGGTGGTGCATCCCGCGGCCGTACCCACATCACACACCGGCACGGGCACGCTGCTGTCGGTGGTCGTGCCGTCGCCCAGCTGCCCGGAGGCGTTCCAGCCCCAGCTGTTGACCGTAGTGTCCGACAGCACGGCCAGACTGTGCGCGGTCCCCGCGCCCACCGCGCGGACCCCGCTGGTCAGCAACGTGGCGACGGGCGTCGTGCGCGGCGACTCGGTGTTTCCGATACCGAGCTGGCCCGAGGCGTTGTATCCCCAGGCGACGACCGAGCCGTTGGAGCGCAGGGCGAGACTGTGCTGGCCGCCCGCGGCGATGGCGGTCACCCCGGTGAGGAAACTGGTGCACCCGGCCGCGGTGCCCTCGGCGCAGACCTGGACCGGATTGCGCTTGTTGTCGATGGTGCCGTCGCCCGCCTGACCGGTGGTGTTGAACCCCCAGGCCCAGACCGTCCCGTCCGAGCGCAGCGCGAGGGTGTGGCCGCCCCCGGCGGAGATGGCGGTGACGCCGGTGAGGGTTCCCACGCGTACGGGAGTGTTCCGCTGCTCACCGGTGCCGTCGCCGAGCTGCCCCGCGCCGTTGGACCCCCAGGCCCAGACCGTCCCGTCGGCGCGCAGGGCGACGCTGTGGAAGTTCCCGCTCTCGACCGCGATCACGTCGTCCAGCGGCGCCGGGCAGGGGGCGCCGCCGCAGACCGCGACGGGGGTGGTCGTCGACTCCACGGTGGCTCCGTCGCCGAGCTGGCCGTTGCTGTCGTTTCCCCACGCCATCGCGGCCCCCGGCTCGGCGGCCCTTCCGGCGGCGTACGCGCCCCCCGCCGCCGCCGGCGAGAGCCCGGCCCACAACAGCGCCGCCGCGGCCACGGCGACGGCGCGCCTCGTTCCATGTCTCATCGCTCGTCCTCCCGGACACATCGGGGTCAGCCGACCCGGGTCTGAAGGGTCGCGGTGTTGTTGACGGTGTTGGGGTCGGGCGTACTGCTGGTGACGGTCGCGGTGTTGGTGACGGTGCCGCCGGAGGCGGCCCGGACCGTGATCACGATCGAGGTATTGGCCTCCGAGCCGACGCCGAGGGTGCCGAGATCGCACGTCACGGTGTCCGAGGACCCGGGCGGCGGGACGACGCAGCTGCCCCGGGCGGGCGTGGCACTCACGAACCCGCCGTTGACCGGGAGGGTGTCGTTGAACACCACGTTGTACGCCGTGGCCGGACCGTTGTTGCGGACGTGGACGGTGTACGTCAGGTTCTGGTCCGTCGTCGCGCTCGCGGGGCCGCTCAGGGCGATACGGACGTCGGCGCGGGGGGTGGTGACGGCGAAGCTGTGGAAGCCTCCGGCCGCGACGGCGCCCACGCCGTCAAGGAGGCGGCTGCAGGGGGCGGTCTGTCCCGCGGCGCAGACCCGTGTCGGGGTGGTCCTGAAGACCACACCGGTGGCGTCACCGAGCTGGCCGTCTTCGTTGTAGCCCCAACTGCGGGCGGTACCGTCGGACTGCCGGGTCAGGCTGTGGCGTTGACCTCCCTCGACGGCGGTGGCGCCGCCGAGGAAGCTGGTGCAGCCCGCTGACGTTCCGGTCGCGCAGACCTGGACGGGTACATTCCGGTCCTGGGTGCTGCCGTCGCCCAGCTGGCCGTAGGCGTTCCATCCCCAGCTGCGGACACCGCCACCGCCCACCACGGCCAGACTGTGGCCGTAGCCGGCGCCGATGGCCGTCACCCCGCCAAGGGCCGCGCCACACGGATCGACCTCCCCGGGGGCACAGACCTGCAGGGGCGAGCTGCTGTCCGTGTTGGTGCCGTCGCCCAGTTGGCCCGTGTCGTTGCGGCCCCAACTGAGGACGTTGCCGAATCTGGTCAGCGCGAGGCTGTGTTGGACCCCGGCGGCAATGGCTCGCGCATTGGTGAACACTTGCGTGTGGACCGGGATGGGTTCCGCGGTGCTGGTGAAGCCGGTGCCCAGCTGGCCGAATCTGTTGTCGCCCCAGGCCGTCACATCCCCGGATGTCCGCAAGGCGAGGCTGTGCCCGGCGCCGGCGGCGATGGCGGTGACGTTTGTGAGGAAGCTGGTGCACCCGAGGCCCGTCCCGACGTCACAGACCTGAACAGGCGTGTTGCTGACGTTGCCTACGTTGCCGTCGCCCAGCTGGCCGCCTCCGTTGATGCCCCAGGCCCAGACAGTGCCGTCCGAGCGCAGCGCGAGAGTGTGGCCCTCACCCGCCGTCACCGCCGTCACACCGCTGATCGCGACCTGGACAGGGGTGGTCCTGTGCGTGAACGTGCCGTCGCCGAGCTGCCCGGCGTTGTTACGGCCCCAGGTCCAGACCGTCCCGTCGGAGCGCAGCGCCACGCTGTGGAGCTGTCCGGCGTCGACGGAGACCACGTCACTCAGCGGCGAGGGACACGCGGCGCTGCCGCAGACGCCGACTGGCGTGGTGCTCCCCACCACGGTGGAACCGTCGCCGAGCTGCCCCTCGATGTTCCTCCCCCACGCGACCGCCGTCCCCGGCTCCGCCGCCCTGCCCGCCGCGTGGGCGTCGCCCTGCCACCCGCCGGGCGAGAGCCCCGCCCACAGCACCGCTGCTGCCACTGCGGCACGTCCCAGTACGGACCGGCCACGGGGAACACGTCTCATCGGTCGTCCTCTCGCATGCGGGTACGCCGGCCCTCGGGCGGGCCGGCGCGCTCGTCGGGCGTCAGCTGACCCGGGTCTGGATGGTCGCGGTGTTGTCGGCGGTGTCGGGGTCGGGCGTGCTGCTGGTCACGGTCGCGGTGCTGGTGACCGTGCCGCCGGAGGCGGCCCGGACCGTGATCACGATCGAGGTGGGGGCCTGCGAACCGACACCGAGCGCCCCGAGATCGCACGTCACCACGCTGTCGGCGGCACCGGCCGGCGGGGTCTTGCAGCTCCCGCGGGTGGGCGTGGCACTGACGAACTCGCCGTTGATGGGGAGGGTGTCCTTGAACACCACGCCGTACGCGGTGGCCGGTCCGTCATTGCGGACCGTGACGGTGTACGTCAGGGGCTGGTCGGTCGTCGCGGAGGCGGGGCCGCTGATCGCGATGCTGACGTCGGCGCGGGGGGTGGTGATGGCCAGGCTGTGACTGCCGCCTGCGGCGACGGCGCCGACGCCGTCAAGGAGTCGGCTGCACGGAGCGGTCTGCCCGGTCGCGCAGACCCTCGTCGGGGTCGCACGGATCGTGGTCGTGCCGTCGCCCAGCTGGCCGTCGTTGTTGTTGCCCCAGCTCCGGGCGGTGCCGTCGGACTGCCGGGTCACGCTGTGAGCGGCGCCTCCGGCGACAGCAGTCGCGCCGCCGAGGAAGGTGGTGCAGCCCCCTGAGGTTCCCGAGGCGCAGACCTGGACGGGAACGTTCCTGTCCTGTGTGCTGCCGTCGCCCAGCTGACCGAGACCGTTCCAGCCCCAGCTGCGGACACCTCCACCGGTCACGACCGCGAGGCTGTGCGACTGACCGGTGTCGATGGCGGTCACTCCACCGAGGGGAGCGGCGCATGGGCTGACCTCTCCCACAGCGCAGACCTGAAGGGGGTTGCTGCTGTCGGTATTGGTGCCGTCGCCCAGCTGACCAGTGTTGTTGCGTCCCCAGCTGAGGACCGTAGTGAACCGCGTCAACGCGAGGCTGTGGTGCGTGCCGGCTGCGATGGCTCTCACATCATTGAACAGGAGCGTGCCGACCGGTGTGGTGCTGGTGATGGTCGTGCCGTCGCCCAGCTGGCCGAAGGCGTTGTTGCCCCAGGCGGTCACGCCGCCGTAGGTGTGCAGGGCGAGGCTGTGCTCACCTCCGGCGGCGATCGCAGTCACACCACTGAGAAAGCTGCTGCACGGGGCGCCCGCACCCGGCTCACAGACCTGAACGGGCGTGTTCCTGAAGGCGGTCGTGCCGTCGCCCAGCTGACCGGAGCCGTTGAACCCCCAGGCCCACACTGTGCCGTCCGAGCGAAGCGCCAGGCTGTGGAACTCACCTGCGGCGATGGCGGTCACGCCACTGAGGGAGCCAACCTGGACGGGCGTGGTCCTGTTGGTGAAGGTGCCGTCGCCCAGCTGGCCTGAGGCGTTGGCCCCCCAGGTCCAGACCGTGCCGTCCGAGCGCAGCGCCACGCTGTGGAAGCTCCCGGCGTCGACGGCCACCACACGGTCCAGCGGAGCCGGGCACGGGGCACCTCCGCAGACGCCGACCGGGGTGGTGCTCGAGTCCACGGTGGCACCGTCGCCGAGCTGGCCATCGGCGCCGGCGCCCCACGCGACCGCCGTCCCGGGCTCCGCCGCCCTCCCCGCCGCGTGGGCCTCGCCCTGCCATGCCGCCCCCGGCGAGAGCCCCGCCCACAGCAGGGCGGCCACACCCAGAACGGCGGCCTGTCTCCTCATGGACCGGGCCCGGAACGCGAATCTCATGTTTCGTCCTCTCGGCGAGCGCGGGCGCTGTGCGCGCGTACGCGCACAATCTGGACGAATTACATGTAGTGACGATGCAGACACGCAAAGTGAGCGGTCATTTGGCCGACATGGACACCCCCCGCCCGGAACTGAGCCTTACCTCACAGGCCCGGCCACGTAGCCGCGCTCTACGCTGGAGTGCGCGCCGCCAATGGAGGCGGCGTCGCGCTGTCTGCCGAGTGAGGAATGGCCGAAATGCCAGAGTTTTCGTACTCCGATCTGCTCCCCCTGGGAGAGGACACCACGCCCTACCGCCTGGTGACCTCCGAAGGTGTCTCCACCTTCGAGGCCGACGGCCGTACGTTCCTCAAGGTCGAGCCGGAGGCGCTGCGCACCCTCGCCGCCGAGGCCATCCACGACATTCAGCACTACCTGCGCCCGGCCCACCTGGCCCAGCTGCGCCGGATCATCGACGACCCCGAGGCGTCGGGCAACGACAAGTTCGTCGCGCTCGACCTCCTCAAGAACGCGAACATCGCCGCCGCGGGCGTCCTCCCCATGTGCCAGGACACCGGCACCGCGATCGTCATGGGCAAGCGCGGCCAGAACGTGCTGACCCGGGGCAAGGACGAGGAGGCCCTGTCCAAGGGCATCTACGACGCGTACACCAAGCTCAACCTGCGGTACTCGCAGATGGCCCCCGTCACCATGTGGGAGGAGAAGAACACCGGCTCGAACCTGCCCGCGCAGATCGAGCTGTACGCGACCGACGGCGGCGCGTACAAGTTCCTCTTCATGGCCAAGGGCGGCGGCTCCGCCAACAAGTCCTTCCTCTACCAGGAGACGAAGGCCGTGCTCAACGAGGCGAGCATGATGAAGTTCCTGGAGGAGAAGATCCGCTCGCTCGGTACGGCCGCCTGCCCGCCGTACCACCTCGCCATCGTCGTCGGCGGCACGAGCGCCGAGTTCGCGCTGAAGACCGCGAAGTACGCCTCCGCTCACTACCTGGACGAGCTGCCCACCGAGGGCTCGGCCGAGACCGGCCACGGCTTCCGGGACAAGGAGCTGGAGGAGAAGGTCTTCGAGCTGACGCAGAAGATCGGCATCGGCGCGCAGTTCGGCGGAAAGTACTTCTGCCACGACGTCCGCGTCGTCCGCCTGCCGCGCCACGGCGCCTCGCTGCCCGTCGCGATCGCCGTGTCCTGCTCGGCCGACCGTCAGGCGGTCGCGAAGATCACCGCCGAGGGCGTCTTCCTTGAGCAGCTGGAGACGGACCCGGCGCGCTTCCTGCCGGAGACGACGGACGAGCACCTCGCCACCGACGAGGACGTCGTGAAGATCGACCTCAACCAGCCGATGGACGAGATCCTCGCCGAGCTGACGAAGTACCCGGTGAAGACCCGGCTCTCGCTGACCGGCCCGCTGGTCGTGGCGCGCGACATCGCGCACGCCAAGATCAAGGAGCGGCTCGACGCGGGCGAGGAGATGCCGCAGTACCTGAAGGACCACCCGGTCTACTACGCCGGCCCGGCCAAGACCCCCGAGGGCTACGCCTCCGGCTCCTTCGGCCCGACGACGGCCGGCCGGATGGACTCGTACGTCGAGCAGTTCCAGGCGGCGGGCGGCTCCAAGGTCATGCTGGCCAAGGGCAACCGGAGCAAGCAGGTCACCGACGCGTGCGGTAGCCACGGCGGCTTCTACCTGGGCTCGATCGGCGGCCCGGCGGCGCGCCTCGCGCAGGACTGCATCAAGAAGGTCGAGGTCGTCGAGTACGAGGAGCTCGGCATGGAGGCGGTCTGGAAGATCGAGGTCGAGGACTTCCCGGCGTTCATCGTCGTGGACGACAAGGGCAACGACTTCTTCCAGAACCCGGCGCCGGAGCCGACGTTCACCCACATCCCGGTCCGCGGCCCGGGCCTCGGCTGACCACGGCGCCCGCCGCGCCGCCCCGGCTGTTACGGGACGCCCACCACGGTCTCGCACTGCGTGGCCGAGTCCGCCGTGCCCGCCTCGCCGTCGCAGCGGTCGTTCTCGGTCCCGCCGTCGAGGCGGTCGTTGCCGGGGCCGGCGAAGAGGGCGTCGTCGGCGGGGCCGCCGCGGAGGAGGTCGTTGCCGCCCGCGGAGCCGACGGTGGTGTCCGCGTCGAAGTTGACGTTGTCGCCGAAGAGCACGTCGGCGCCGCCACGGCCGTCGATGATGTCGTGGCCGACGGCGGTCGGGCTGTCGTCGCCGACGGAGCTCTCCCCGATGAGGAGTTCGCCGGCCGTGCCGCCTGTGATGCGGTCGTTCCCGGCGCCGGTGGCGGGGCCGCCGTCGTGGGCGTTGATGTTGTGGTCGCCCACGGCGAAGAAACCGCCGTCCGCTCCGAGGTCGATGACGTCGTCGCCGTGGTCGCCGTGGGCGGCGGTCACACCCTCGCTGTCCCCGATGACGTTGTCGCCGACGCCGGGGCCGGCGAGGAGGACGTCGTCGCCGGCCCCGGTCGCGGAGCCTTCGAAGGGTGCGACGGAGTCGCCGAGGAGGCCGTCGTCGCCGGGGCCGCCCTCGATGCGGTCGTGGCCACCGCCGACGGCGTTCCCGCCGCCCAGGCTGAGGCTGTCGCCGTCGAGGTGGGCGTCGTCGCCGGGACCGCCGTAGATCCGGTCGTCGCCGCCGCCGACGGCGTTGCCCTTCTCGGCCGTGGAGTCGCCCTGGATCGTGTCGTTGCCGTCGCCCCCGTACAGGGTGTCGTGCCCGCCGCCGACGGCATCGCCGGTCGCGGCGTACCGGTCGCCCTGCATGCTGTCGTCGCCCGCGCCGCCGTCGAGGCGGTCGTGGCCGTCGCCGCCGATGACGTGGTCGGCGCCGCCGAGGGCGCAGATGGTGTCATGGCCGCCGAGGCCGTCGATGGTGTCGGCGCCCGCCGAGCCGACGATGACGTCGCTGCCCGGGGTGCCGGTCAGGGTTCCCGTCCCGGAGATCGTGGCGGGGAGGCCGAAGCAGGTGGGCTGGGCCGCGCCTGTCGCGGTCGCCGGGGTGCCGAGGACGAGCAGGGCTGCCGCGGCCAGGCCAGTGGTGAGCGGGCGCGCCATGAAGACCTCCGTGTCGCAGTGCGTCGGCGCTCCTACGGCGCCCCAATCCGGACGCTAGGCCGATGGGACGCCGTCGGCGAGCGCCGCCCGGCAACCGGGTGAGGGCGCGGCGGCTTCCCCGGCGCCCGCCGCCGACCTCGCTTCTTCCGCTCAGATTGACGCTACCGACCGGTAGCCATCTCTTCACCTACCGGCCAGTATTAGCCGCGAGCATGTCAACCAATGAGCCGGTAGACCACTCGGGAGCCCCCCATGCCCTCCATGCCTCTCCTCAGGCGCGCCGCCGCCGGAACCACGGCCACCTTCGCCCTGACCACCCTTCTCGTCGTCGTCCCCGCGCCCGCCGCCTCCGCGGCCGATCCGGACACGCACTCGACGTCGGCCGCCGCCATCGACGGCGTCGACTACACGACCTGGCGCCGTGACGTGGCGGCCGTCGTCGCCGAGGCCCGCCCGTACATCGAGGAGCGCTCCGAGGACGCCGACAGCGAGAAGCAGGCGATCGTCCTCGACATCGACAACTCCTCGCTGGAGACGGACTTCCACCCCTTCTGGGAGCTGCCGACCCCGGCCATCGCCGACGTCCGCGACCTGGTCCGCGACGCCCACGACCGCGGCGTGGCCGTCTTCTTCGTCACCGCGCGGCCCGGGATCATCTACTCCCTCACCGACTGGAACCTGAGGAAGGCCGGCTACCCGGTCGACGGTCTCTACGTGCGCTCCCTGCCCGACCTGTTCGCGGAGGTCAGCGCGTACAAGACGGAGAAGCGTGCGGAGATCGAGGCGAAGGGCTACACGATCATCGCCAACATCGGCAACAACACCACCGACCTCGTCGGCGGCCACGCCGAGCGGACCTTCAAGCTGCCGGACTACGACGGCAAGCTCTCCTGAACCGTCTGAGCCGTCAACCATCCCTGACGGGCCCTCAGCGGCTGATGTGGAACTCCAGCCGGTCGTATTCCCCCTCAGGGGTCGAGCGGATGTAGCCGCGCGCGTCCTTGAAGTCGCCAGTTCCGCCGGTGATGGCGATGTCGAACGCGGGCGGCTCCCGGTCGGTCTCGTCGAAGGGCAGCAGCGTCTGAGCGGTGATCTGTCCGCCAGGTCCGCCGGTCAGCACAAAGGTGCCCACGCACTGCATGTCGCCCGGATTTCCGGCGCGCACCACGGTGCAGGTCACGCCGTCCCGGCCGACCTTCTCCCCGCCCTTGGCGCGGTAGAGGTCGTCGGCGAAGGAGAACCCTTCTCCGACACCGGGAGGTCCGCCTTGTTCCTGGCCTTCTTCCTGGCCCGTCGCCTCCTTGGAGTACAGGGTGAAAACGAGGTCCTGGGCATGGGCGGTGGTGGCGAAGGTCGGGACGCCGAAGGCGACAACCGCGGCCGCGCAGGCGCCGAGCGCACCGATTCTCCTGAAGTAGCGGGACATGTCCTGCCTCCTGGGCGTAGCGGGACTCCCCCCGTCCTCCCCTGCGGATCGACGGCCTCCTCCATTGTCCGACGGTCGTCGGCAGCCCGCCCGGCGAGCGGATGTCCGGCCCACTCCGGTGTTCAACTAGGCCAGCACTTGGCCTAGTTGGCTCGTACGATCGCGCCATCAGGCCGGGACGCGGTGTCCGTGGCGGTGAGACAAGGGGAACAGCTATGTTGCGAGGGCTCACGACGGTCAGCTTCTGGACCGCCGACCTGGCGGGGGCGAAGGCCTGGTACGCGGAACTCCTGGGTGTGGAGCCGTACTTCGAGCGCCCCGGGTACGCGGAGTTCCGTATCGGTGACTACCAGCACGAGCTCGGGCTGATCGACAGCGCCTACGCCCCCGCCGGGGCCACGCCCGGGCCCGGTGGCGCGATCGTGTACTGGCACGTCGACGACGTGCGGGCGGCCTTCGAGAGGCTGCTGTCCCTGGGGGCGAAGGAGTACGAGCCGGTCACTCCCCGCGGCCCGGGATTCGTCACCGCCTCGGTGACCGATCCCTTCGGGAACGTCCTGGGAGTCATGCAGAACCAGCACTATCTGGACGTGCTCGACACCCCTCGGTAGAGGTCCCGGCCGCCCTGGATACTCTCGCGCGTATGAGACATCCGATACGGGTTCTGGTCCCGGCCCTCACCGTCCTCGCGGCCGCCGCCACGCTGACCGGCTGCCTGGGCACCGAGCCGAAGCCCGACAGGTCGGCCGGCGAGCCGAAGGCACCGGCCACCACCTCCGCCGCCCCCAAGGCCACGCTGGGAGGGCCCGGGACCGCCTGCGCGCTGCCCGTCTCCTTCGAGCTCGCCGCGGCCTGGAAGCCGAAGGCCGTCGAGGTCGGCGACGACGAGGTCTCCGCCGCGCTCGGCAAGCAGGGACCGGCCACCATGGTCTGCGAGATCGACGCGAAGCCCGCCGGCAACATCGGCTATCTGCGCGTCTGGAGCGCCGGAAAGGGCCCCGCCCGCACGGCGCTCGAAGGGTTCGTGAAGGCCGAGCGGAACGCTTCCAAGGTCGCCTTCAACGAGATCGCGGTGGGTGGGATGCCCGCCACCGAGGTGACGTACACGGTCTACAGCAAGATCATGGAGGAGTCCAAGGAAGAGCGGGCCTTTGCCGTCTCCACCCCCAAGGGCACGGTCATCGTGCACCTCGGCGGGCTCGACTCCGAGGAGCACCGGGAGATGCTCCCGGCCTACGAGCTGGCCCGGTCCAGCCTCAAGGCCCTGTAGGCGCCACGGACATGACAGGACCGTGGCCCCCGTCCCGCACCGGACGGGGGCCACGGGGTCGGGTCAGGCGAACCGCTGGTTCGCCGAGCCGTCGCAGTTCTGCAGCCGCAGCGGCTGCTTCGCCGCCGCCTGCGTCAGGCAGAGCCCGGTCGCGGCCGCCGGCCGGATCGTGGCCCCGTCGCGTACGAACTTCTGGTTCGCGGCGCCCGAGCAGTTCCAGATGATCAGCGCCTCGCCGGCCTGGTAGCGGGCGGCCGGCACGTCCAGGCAGCGGTCCTGGGTGAGTTCGGTGTGGACGGTCCGGCGGGCGGAGTCGTACCACCAGCCCTGGTTGCGGCCGCCGTGGCAGTCCCAGCCGAGGACGGCGGTGCCGTTCTTGGAGGTGGCGGCCTCGACGTCCACGCAGTTGCCGGTGGCCTGGTTCTTCAGCGGCTTGTAGACATCGTCCCAGGCGTACGGGAAGAGGGTCGGCGTCCCGCTGGAGTTGACGTCCGCGCAACTCGCCTCACGGAGACCGGAGTCGTAGATCTGCGTGAGGCAGGACGCGAAGGCCCGGTGGCCGCTCGCGTTCGGGTGGAAGGACTGCCGGACCGAGTTCTCGTCCGGGGTGCCGGGCTTGGAGAGGTCGATGTACAGACCGCGGGCCCAGGTGTCCTCCATGCAGACCTCGTGGCCGTGGAAGAGCCGCGAGTTGTCGAGGTAGGTCGCCCCGGTGCTCGCCGCCGCCTTTCGCATGCCGCGTTCGAAGGCGGGGACGGCGGTGTTGCGGCCCCAGACGGTGTCGGAGTCGTATCCCAGGCCGCCGCAGGCGAGCTTGCCGGGGAAGTTCGGGTTGTCGTGGAAGTCGGGGCCGATGGGGCTCGGGTAGCCCATGACGACGAGCTTGTAGTCGCCGTCGGCGTACCCGGCGTCGCGCATCACGGTCCTCAGGTCCCGGACGGTCTGCTCGACCTTGGGCACGAGGGCGTCGACGCGGGCCTGCCAGCCGGAGGCGTACTTCGGCTCGCACGGTCCCTGGAGGGTGAGGTAGCGGGTGACGCAGTCCGTCATCACGGGCCCGAACTGGAGGTCGTCGTTGGCGCCGGCGACGAGCAGGACCATCTTGATCCGGGTGTTGCGGGCCTTGATGGCCAGGTTGTCGCTCTGCACGAGTTCGTCGGCGTACTGCTTCGATCCGCCGATCCTGATGTTGCCGCTGTAGGCGCCGGAGCAGGACACGTTGAACGTGAGGTCCGTGGGGATCCCGGTGCGGTGGATGGCGGCCTCGGGCGAGCGGTGGCACCAGTTGCTCGGGCCGTTGGTGGGCGGCTCGTACGTGCCGACGCCCTCGCCGGAGATCTCGCTGTCACCGAGCGAGATCAGGCCGGTCCTGCGCTGCGCGAGCGGGCGTTCCTCGGGGCTGCCGTAGATCGTGGTCGCCTCGGCCGCCCGGATGGCCTCCAGCTCGGGTGAGAGCGGTACGGAGGAAACGGTACGGGGTGCGGCTTCGGCCGCTCCGGCGGGTGCGGCGGCCGTCATGGACCCGAAGGCCGCGGCTGCCGCGGCCGTGGCCGCGATCGCCCAACGGAGTCTGTACCTGGTGCGCCTCATTGCGCCTCCTGGAAGTGGGGTTACCCACGGTTTTTACTGGCCGGTAAGCGCAATGGGAATAGCCAGAACAAGACAAGTGCTCACCTTTACATGGAGGTTGACGTCATGAGCGAGTACCGGATCGAACACGACTCGATGGGCGAGGTGCGGGTTCCCGCGCACGCCAAGTGGCGGGCGCAGACCCAGCGGGCGGTGGAGAACTTCCCCATCTCCGGGCAGCGTCTGGAGCGCGCCCACATCGCGGCCCTCGCCCGGATCAAGGCCGCCGCCGCCAAGGTCAACGCGGGGCTCGGGGTGATCGACCAGGACCGCGCGGACGCCATCGCGGCCGCCGCCGGCGAGGTCGCCGAGGGCCGCTGGGACGAGCACTTCCCGGTCGACGTCTTCCAGACCGGCTCGGGCACCTCGTCCAACATGAACACCAACGAGGTCATCGCCACGCTCGCCACCGAGCGGCTCCCCGAGGGCCTCGAGGTCCACCCCAACGACCACGTGAACGCCTCGCAGTCGTCCAACGACGTCTTCCCCTCCTCGATCCACATCGCCGCCACGGCCGCCGTGACCGGGGACCTCATCCCGGCGCTCGATCATCTGTCCGCCTCACTGGAGCGGAAATCAGCCGAATTCGCGGACGTGGTGAAGTCCGGCCGTACGCACCTCATGGACGCCACGCCCGTGACCCTCGGGCAGGAGTTCGGGGGCTACGCGGCCCAGGTCCGGTACGGCGTCGAGCGGCTGCGCGCCGCGCTCCCCCGGCTCGCCGAACTCCCCCTCGGCGGTACGGCGGTGGGCACCGGCATCAACACGCCACCCGGCTTCTCGGCGGCCGTCATCGCCGAACTCGTCGACGCGACCGGCCTGCCGCTCACCGAGGCCCGCGACCACTTCGAGGCCCAGGGCGCCCGGGACGGTCTGGTGGAGACGTCCGGCCAGCTCAGGACCATCGCCGTCGGCCTCACGAAGATCGCCAACGATCTGCGCTGGATGGCGAGCGGACCGCGCACCGGACTGGCCGAGATCAACCTCCCCGACCTCCAGCCCGGCTCCTCGATCATGCCGGGCAAGGTGAATCCGGTCATTCCCGAAGCCGTCCTGATGGTCGCCGCCCAGGTGACCGGAAACGACACCACGGTGGCGGTGGCGGGCGCGGCCGGCAACTTCGAGCTCAACGTGATGCTCCCGGTGATGGCCAAGAACCTGCTGGAATCCGTACGCCTCCTGGCCAATGCCGCGCGCCTGCTGGCCGACCGTACCGTCGACGGCATCACCGCCAACGCCGAACGGGCCCGGGAGTACGCCGAGTCCTCGCCGTCCGTCGTCACCCCGTTGAACAGGTACATCGGCTACGAGGAGGCGGCGAAGGTGGCCAAGAGGTCGCTGGCCGAACGGAAGACGATCCGCCAGGTCGTCCTGGAGGGCGGGTACGTCGAGCGGGGGGAGCTGACGGTCGAGCAACTGGACGAGGCACTCGACGTACTTCGTATGACTCATCCGTGACCTGGGTCGCAGCGACGCGGAGGGCGCACCCCTAATATCTGCGCATGACAGGATCGGGCGGTTCTCAGCACTGGGCGCCGGGGGATCACATCCTCTGGCGCTACCGCGACAACGGCTCCGGCGACGTGCACATCTGCCGCCCGGTGACGGTCGTCCAGGACACCCCCGAGCTTCTCGCCGTCTGGATGGCGCCGGACACCGAGCTCGTCAAGCCCGTGCTCGCCGACGGGGCGCCCGTCCACCACGAACCGCTCGCCACCCGCTACACCGCCCCGCGCACCACGGCCCGTTCGCGCTGGTTCGGGGCGGGCGTGCTGAAGCTCGCCCGGCCGGCGGACCCGTGGTCGGTGTGGCTGTTCTGGGAGCGCGGCTGGCGCTTCCGCAGCTGGTACGTCAATCTTGAGGAGCCGCGCACCCGGTGGTCCGGCGGCGTCGACTCCGAGGACCACTTCCTCGACATCTCCGTCTACCCCGACCGCAGCTGGCTGTGGCGGGACGAGGACGAGTTCGCGCAGGCCCAGCGATCTGGTCTGATGAACGCGGCGCAGGCCGCGCGGGTACGGGCGGCGGGCAGCGCCGCCGTCGAGACCATCCGGGCCTGGGGAGCGCCTTTCTGCGACGGGTGGGAGGACTGGCGGCCCGATCCCGGGTGGACCGTGCCCGAGCTGCCGGCGGACTGGGATCGCACTCCGGCCCACACGGCACCGTGAGACCCTTGATGCGCCCCCGGGGTGCAAACGTAGGATCGTCCTCCGCACGGTGGTGATCCACCGGACGAGGCGTCAACCACAGAGTGCAGCGCAGGACCTGACCGTAAGTCATTCTTGAGGGGGAGAGCAGTGCCGGACGTCTGCCCGGGTGTGCCGACCCCTGTCGTAGCCGCTGCTCGCGGGGCATTCACATCCACCGCGTGCCAGGGGTTTATCCCCGGTGAAGGCGCGGCATCGGCGAGAAGAGCGAGTGCATCGCACCACCGGCCCGGACGGACGGAACCCCACGCGTGACGGAGCATCCCACCTCCCACGAAGGCCGACAGCCGCTGGCTGCCCGGCCGCAGGAGCGCACCCGCCCCCGGCAGGAAGCGGACCCGGCCGCCCGGCCGGCCCGCGCCGACGCCCGGGGCGCCTCCCGGGGCGCCTCTCGCCCACAGTCCCCGCGCGGCGAGGCCGCCGCCGAGGCGCCGGTGCCCGCGCAGCAGTCCGGCACGGGCCGCGGCTCGTCCGCGGGCGACGGCAACCCACCGAGCGCGACCGGCCCGGTCGCGGAGGCCCCCGAAGCCCGTCGCCGCGCGGCGGGCGACGAGGCCGCCGCCGAGGCGCCGGTGCCCGCGCAGCAGTCCGGCGCGGGCGGTGCGGACTCCGTGCCCGCTCAGGTCACGCCGGCCGAGGCGCCCGCCGACGGGGAGCACGCCGCAAGCGGGACCGGCGGCGCCATCGGCCGGACGGTGCCCGGGCAGGGCACCACCGCCGCGGCCGCCGTGGGCGGGGTGCACGCCCAGGCCGGCGCGCCCGCCGCCGCGGTGGCCGTGAACGCCGCTCCGGGGGGATCGGTCGCGCCGGACGGCGCCGCGGCCCGGCGGGAGGGCGACCGGCTGCGGTTCGTGGGCGCGGCGACCCGGCGGATCGCCCGCGGGATAGACCTCGACGAGATCGTGCTCGGCCTGTGCCGGGCGTCCGTGCCGACCTTCTCCGACGCGATCCTGGTCTATCTGCGCGACCCGCTCCCGGTGGGCGACGAGCGGCCGGTCGCCCCGTTCGTGCTACGGCTGCGCCGCACCGACCGGCTCCGTTTAACGGACCTGGAGGGCGAGGAGCTGGTGCTCGTCCCGGACCCGGACCCGACCCCCGCGGCCGAACTCTGCGAGGTTCGCTCCGGCGGGGCGCTGGCCGAGGTGCTGCGCGGAGTGCGGCCGGTCTTCGGCGACTCCGCCGCGGCCCGCGCCGCGCTGCCCGAACTGCTCGGTGGCGACCATGTGCTGCCCGGCGGGCACCGGGCGATCCTGGCCCCGCTGCGCGGCCGGCGCCGGGTCATCGGCGCCGCGGTCTTCCTGCGCCGCCCGGAGCGGCCCGGGTTCGAGCCCAACGACCTGCTCGTGGCGGCCCAGTTGGCGACCCACACCGCCCTCGGCATCGACAAGGCGGTGCTGTACGGCCGTGAGGCGTACATCGCCGACGAACTCCAGCGCACGATGCTGCCGGACTCGCTGCCGCAGCCGACCGGCGTCCGGCTCGCCTCGCGCTATCTGCCGGCCGCCGAGACGGCCCGGGTGGGCGGCGACTGGTACGACGCGATCCCGCTGCCCGGCAGCCGGGTGGCGCTGGTCGTCGGCGACGTCATGGGCCACTCCATGACCTCCGCGGCGATCATGGGCCAGCTGCGGACCACGGCGCAGACCCTGGCCGGGCTCGACCTGCCGCCGCAGGAGGTGCTGCACCACCTGGACGAGCAGGCCCAACGGCTCGGCCAGGACCGGATGGCGACCTGCATGTACGCGGTGTACGACCCGGTCTCGCACCGGATCACCATCGCCAACGCGGGCCACCCGCCGCCGATACTGCTCCACCTCGGCGGCCGGGCGGAGGTCCTGCGCGTACCGCCGGGGGCGCCGATCGGCGTGGGCGGGGTCGACTTCGAGGCCGTCGAGCTGGACGCCCCGGCGGGCGCCACGCTGCTGCTGTACACGGACGGGCTGGTCGAGTCCCGGCTGCGTGACGTCTGGACGGGGATAGAGCAGCTGCGCGAACGCCTGGCGGCGACCGCCCAGTTGACCGGCCCGGACCACTCGCCGCCCCTGGAGGCGCTCTGCGACGACGTCCTCGACATGCTCGGCCCGGGCGACCGGGACGACGACATCGCGCTGCTCGCGGCCCGCTTCGACGGGATCGCGCCCAGTGACGTGGCGTACTGGTTCCTGGAGCCGGAGGACGCGGCTCCGGGGCGGGCCAGGCGGCTCGCGCGGCGGGCGCTCGCCCGCTGGGACCTGGAGGAGCTCTCGGACTCGGTCGAGCTGCTGATCAGCGAGGTCGTCACGAACGCCGTGCGGTACGCGGAGCGGCCGGTGACGCTGCGGCTGCTCAAGACCGACGTGCTGCGCTGCGAGGTCGGCGACGACTCCCCGCAGCTGCCGCGGCAGCGGCGGGCTCGGGACACGGACGAGGGCGGGCGCGGGCTCTTCCTGGTGAACCGGCTGGCCAGGCGGTGGGGGGCGACGCGCCTCTCGGGCGGCAAGGTGGTCTGGTTCGAGCTGTCCACCCGTACGTGACGAACGTAAGGCCGGCATGACGAAGGCCGGGCCCTCTCGGGTCCGGCCTTCGTCATGTCACAGCTGGAGGCTTCGTCACGTCACGGCTCGAGGCGTCCGTTCTCCCCGCCGTCGGCCGGCGGTTCGATCGTCGGCGGCACCGGGTCCGTCGTCCCCGTCGGCGGCGGCGGGATCGTGATCGTGTCCGTCGGCTGCGGCGGTGTGGTCGCTGTCGAGGTCGGCGGCGGCGTGGGGTTCGGGTTCACGGTGACGGGCGGCGGGGTCGAGGTCGGTGCCTCGGTGGACCGCGACGGGGTCGGGTCCGGTTCCACGACGTCCTGGGAGCTGTCGGTCTCCAGGTCGAACGTGGCGTCCGAGCCGCCGCCGAGGGCCGCGGTGGTGTAGGCGCCCCAGATCTGGGCGGGCGTCCGGCCACCGTTGGCGCGGCCCGGGTTGATCGTGTCGGTGAGGGTGACCTGGTTGCCCTTGACGTCCTCGCCGAACAGGCCGACGGCGGTGACCAGTTCGGGGGTGTAGCCGACGAACCAGGCGGAGCGGTTGTTCTCCGAGGTACCGGTCTTGCCGGCCGCCGCGTAGTCGCCCGCGGCCCGGGAGCCGGAGCCGCTGCGGACGACGCCGGTCATCGCCTTGGTGACGGTGTCGGCCGCCTCGCGGCTGATGACCTGGCTGCCGATGGGCTTCACCGGGTCGGCCTTGCGGTCCTTGTGCTCGGCCGACTTCACGATGGTCGGGGTGACCTTGACGCCGTGGTTGTCGAGCGTGGCGTAGACGCCGGCCATGTCCCAGGTGGAGGCGCCCATGGTGCCGAGCGACATTGCGGGGGTCTCGCCGAAGTCCGCGCCGTCCTTCATGCCGAGGTCGAGGGCGGTCTTCTTCGTGTTGCCCGGGCCGACGTCCACGATCATCTGCGCGTAGACGGAGTTGATCGAGCTGTTGGTGGCCTTCTGGACGGTGACCGGGCCGTAGCTGCGGTTGTCCTCGTTCTCGGGGGCGAAGCTGATGTCGCTGCCGACGACCTTGCGCTTGCTGGTGCCGTCATAGATCGTGCCGAGGCCGATCTTCCGGCCGTCCTGGGTCTCGGCCCCGTTGTCGAGGGCGGAGGCGAGGACGATCGGCTTGAAGGTCGAGGCGGGCTGGTAGTCGCGGCGGGTGGCGTTCGACGTCCAGTGCTCGGTGGCGCCGATGCCGCCGTACAGGGCGACGACGTTGCCGGTCTTCGGGTCGACCGAGGTCGCGCCGGCCTGGACGGTGGCGTCCTTCTTGTCGCCCTTGCGGTCGAGCTTCTCCTCCAGCTGCTGCTCGACGGCCTTGACCAGCGCCTTCTGCTTCTTCTCGTCGATGTTGAGGGTGATCGTCCAGCCGCCGGCCTTGAGGTCCTCCTCGCTGACGCCCTGGCGCATCAGCTCCTGGTTGGCGGCCTCGACGATGTAGCCGCTCTGGCCGCTCAGGCCCTTCGGGGCCTTGGGCTTCTGCGGGACGGGGAACTTCAGGCCGGCGCGCTCGCCGGCGTCCAGCCAGCCCTCCTCGACCATGTTGTCGAGGACGTAGTTCCAGCGCTGCTCGACGAGCTTGCGGCCCTCGGGGCTCGCGGATGTCCAGTCGTACTGGCTGGGGGCCTGGAGCAGGGAGGCGAGGTAGGCGCCCTGGCCGACGGTCAGCTTGGTGGCGTCGACGCCGTAGTAGGCCTGGGCGGCGGCCTGGATGCCGTAGGCGTTGCGGCCGTAGTAGCTGGTGTTGATGTAACCGGCGAGGATCTCGCTCTTGTCCATGCGCTGGTCGACCTTGAGGGCGATGACCATTTCCTTGAGCTTGCGCGTGGCCGTCTGGTCCTGGCTCAGGTAGTAGTTCTTGACGTACTGCTGGGTGATCGTAGAGCCGCCCTGCTTGCCCTTGCCGGTGACGGTGTTCCACGCGGCGCGGACGGTGCCCTTGATGTCGACGCCGTTGTCCTTGTAGAAGGTCTTGTTCTCGGCGGCGACGAAGGCCCTCTGAACCTCCTGGGGGACCTTCTCCAGGCCGACGATCTCACGGTTGATCTTGCCCGTGCGGGCCATGACCTTGCCGTCGGAGTACTTGTAGACGTTGCTCTGCAGGGTCGCGTCGGCATTGGCCGCCGCCGGCACCGGGACCATCAGATAGAGCGCGTAGAAGGCGCCCATCACGAGCAGGCAGACGACGAAGAACGTACCCAGGAGTTTCCTCCAGGTGAAGAGGCGGCGTATCCGCCCGCCCTTCTTTCCCTGGCCCTTGTCCGCTCGGCCCATGTTCTCCGTCGCTCCGCTCGTCGTGTCTCTCGGCTCGGTGGGGTCGGGTGTCCGCTCCGAATCAGCTCAGCAAGCTAACACCGCCGATGCTGACAAAGGGCTATCGATCCGGTCTTTTCCGGACGTGAGAATCAGCACCTGTCCCGGTGGAACCGACGCTCAGGGGGCCCGGATGGTTGTGCGGTACCGGTCACATCCACCCGATCGGGACGCTATACATGGTGCGTATACACCCGGTGTACAGTGAGCGGTATGTCAATCGGGCACACCCTTCTCGGGCTCCTGGAGTCCGGTCCGCGCCATGGCTACGACCTCAAGCGCGCCTTCGACGAGAAGTTCGGTCACGACCGGCCGCTGCACTACGGGCAGGTCTACTCGACCATGTCCCGGCTGCTCAGGAACGGCCTGGTGGAGGTGGACGGCATCGAGGCCGGCGGCGGCCCCGAGCGGAAGCGGTACGCCATCACCGAGGCCGGCGTCACCGATGTCGAGCAGTGGCTCGCCCGGCCCGAGAAGCCGGAGCCGTACCTCCAGTCCACGCTCTACACCAAGGTCGTCCTGGCGCTCCTCACCGGACGCGGGGCGGCGGAACTGCTCGACGTGCAGCGGGCCGAGCATCTGCGGCTGATGCGGGAGCTGACCCGGCGCAAGAAGGACGGCGATCTCGCCGACCAGCTGATCTGCGACCACGCGCTGTTCCACCTCGAGGCCGATCTGCGCTGGCTGGAGCTGACCGCCGCCCGGCTGGACCGGCTCGCCGAGGAGATCCGCCGATGACCGCCGCTCCCCTGCTGCGGGCGAGCGGCCTGACCAAGGCGTACGGACAGACCCTCGCGCTCGCGGGCGTGGAGTTCGCCATCCGGGCCGGCGAGGTCGTCGCCGTCATGGGCCCCTCGGGCTCGGGCAAGTCCACGCTCCTGCACTGCCTCGCCGGGATCGTCCGGCCGGACGCCGGGACCCTCACGTACGACGGACGGGAGCTGACCGGGCTCTCGGACGGCGCCCTCAGCGCGCTGCGCCGGACCGACTTCGGTTTCGTCTTCCAGTTCGGGCAGTTGGTGCCGGAACTGACCTGCGTCGAGAACGTCGCCCTTCCGCTGCGTTTGAACGGCGAGCGGCGCAGAAGCGCCGAGGCGAGGGCGCGCGACTGGTTGACGCGCCTGGAGGTCGAGGATATTGGATCCAATCGGCCGGGTGAGATATCCGGCGGCCAGGGCCAGAGAGTGGCGGTCGCCCGCGCGCTGGTCACCGCCCCGCGCGTGGTGTTCGCCGACGAACCGACCGGCGCGCTCGACTCGCTCAACGGCGAACGCGTGATGCGGCTGCTGACCGACGCGGCCCGGGACACCGGCGCCGCCGTCGTCCTGGTCACCCACGAGGCCCGGGTAGCCGCCTACTCCGACCGCGAGGTCGTCGTCCGCGACGGCTCGGTGCGCGACTCGGAGTGGGCGGTATGAGCGCCCTCGGGATGAGGCTCCGTACCTGGTCCCGTGATCTCGCGCTCGGCGCACGGTTCGCGGTCACCGGCGGCCGCAGCGGCTGGATCCGTACGACCCTGACGGCCGTCGGCATCGGCCTCGGGGTGTCCCTGCTGCTTCTCGCCTCCGCCGTGCCGCACATGTCGTTCAGCCGCGAGGTGCGCGAGTCGCAGCGGAGCGTCGACGGGAGCCGGGAACTCACCCGCCCCACCGCGGACTCGTTCCGCTACGCCACCCCGTCCACCGTCTACCACGGCGCGTCCGTCACCGGGCTCGTCCTGCGCCCAGAGGGTCCGGACGCACCCGCCCCGCCGGGGCTGCCGAAGATCCCCGGGCCGGGCGAGATGTGGGTCTCCCCCGCGCTCGGGGAACTGCTCGGCTCCCCCTCGGGCGAGCTGCTCCGGGCCAGGCTGCCGTACCGGATCACCGGCACGATCGGCGAGGCAGGGC
The DNA here is from genome assembly GCF_055563935.1 of Streptomyces sp. NPDC029169. NCBI lineage: Bacteria > Bacillati > Actinomycetota > Actinomycetes > Kitasatosporales > Streptomycetaceae > Streptomyces > Streptomyces sp. NPDC029169. The sequence continues at coordinate 302,226 of NZ_JBVHXA010000003.1, read as the reverse complement.
TCATCGGCCCGGCCGAGCTGCGGTACGTCGCCGGGAGCGCCACCCTCACCACCGACACGAACGGGGGCCGCGGCCGCGCGTACGGCTGGTCCGTGCCGGAAGAGCCGCTGAACGCCTTCCTGCTCCTGCTCGTCGTCATCGCCTGCGTCGTGCTGCTCCTGCCGGTCCTCGTCTTCATCGCGACCGCCGTCCGCTTCGGCGGCGAGCAGCGCGACCGGCGGCTCGCCGCACTGCGGCTCGTGGGCGCGGACACGGCCATGGTGCGGCGGATCGCGGCCGGCGAGTCCCTCGCGAGCGCGCTGCTCGGACTCGGGCTCGGCGCCGTCTTCTTCGCCCTCGGCCGGCAGCTCGTCGGCCTCGTGCAGGTGTGGGACGTCAACGCCTTTCCCTCCGACGTGGTGCCGCTGGCGCCGCTCGCCGCGCTCGTCCTCCTCGTGGTGCCGGTCTCGGCGGTCGTGGTGACCCTCTTCGCGCTGCGCGGGGTCGCGATCGAACCGCTCGGTGTCGTACGGACCTCCACGCCCCGTCCCCGCAGGCTCTGGTGGCGGCTGCTGCTCGTCGCGGCCGGGGTCGCGCTGCTCCTGCCGATGGCCGGCGACGTCGGCCTGGGCGACACGGCGATCAACACCTCCGCCGTCGCCGCGGGCGCCACCCTTGCCCTCATCGGACTCACCACGCTGCTGCCCTGGCTGGTGGAAGCCTGCGTCAAGCGGCTGCGCGGCGGGCCGGTGGCCTGGCAACTGGCGACGCGTCGGCTGCAGTTGAGCAGCGGTACGGCGGGCAGGGCGGTCAGCGGCATCGTCGTCGCGGCGGCCGGGGCGATCGCGCTCCAGATGCTGTTCCACGCGATGCAGAGCGACTTCATGCGGCCCACGAACATGGACACCGCGCGGGCCCAGTTGGAGACCCGGATCGACGCCACGGACGGCGGCGAGGCCCGCGAGATGATCGCGAGGTTCTCGAGGACCGAGGGCGTCACCGGGGTGATCGGCACGATCGAGGCGAACGTGTGGCGGCCCGGCCCGCCGCCGAAGGACAAGGACTTCGCCCCGATCACTTCGATCGGCGTCGGCGACTGCCCCTCACTGAGGGAGGTGGCCGTCCTGCCCTCCTGCGAGGACGGCGATGTCTTCATCGCTCTGACACACGGCGCCCAGGGCGGCCCGGACGACGCCTGGGTCGCGGAGACGGCCAGGCCGGGCGCCCTGGTCGCGCTGCGGGACGTCGAGCGGAACGAGGGCAAGCCGGTGCCGACCTGGCGGATCCCGGCGGCGGCCCGCACGGTCGACTCGCGCCCCGACCCGATGGGCGCGTACCGCTTCGGGGTCCTCGCCACCCCGTCGGCGATCGACATCACGCGCCTGGACGGCCCGATGGCATCGGCGCTGGTCCAGATCGACCCGGCGGTGCCGGACGCCGCCGAGCACGTACGGAACACGGCGGCGTCGATCGACCCGCTGGCCTGGGTCCGCACCCTCCAGGACACCGAGCGGGACGCGCAGTACAGCAGCGTCCGCACCGGCATCCTGGCCGGCGCGACCGCGACGATGACGCTGGTAGCGGCCTCGCTCCTGGTCACGACTCTGGAGCAACTCCGCGACCGGAAGCGGCTGCTGTCCTCGCTGGTCGCCTTCGGGACGCGGCGGACCACCCTCGGCCTGTCGGTCCTGTGGCAGACGGCGGTCCCCATCGGCCTCGGCCTGGCGCTGGCCGTGGCGGGCGGGCTGGGGATCGGTGTCGCGCTCCTGAGGCTGATCGGCAAGCAGGTCGAGGACTGGTGGGTCTTCCTGCCGGTGACCGGCGTCGGCGCCGCGATCGTCCTGGCCGTGACCCTGCTGAGCCTGCCGCCGCTGTGGCGCCTGATGCGGTCGGACGGCCTCAGGACGGAGTAGCGGGCCTACGGTGGTGGGCGCCGGTCATACGGCGCCGGCGCCCACCACCCGTACCGGAAGGCGCTTCATCGCACCGCGCAACGCCTCGGCCAGCTCCTCGAACTCCGCCTGGCGGGCCGCGCCCGCGCGCATGGCGAGGGCGACCTGGCGGGCGGGCGCCGGATCGCTGAAGTAGCCGGTGAACAGGGCCGTGTTGCGGGCCGTCTCGACCTTGACGGCCGTGCGCGGCAGCAGGGTCACCCCGAGGCCGCCCGCCACCAGTTGGACCAGCGTGGACAGGCCCGCCGCGGTCGTGGTGACCGGCGCCCCCTCCGTGCGCCCGGCCTCCCGGCAGATGTCGAGGGCCTGGTCACGCAGGCAGTGGCCCTCGTCGAGGAGCAGCAGGTCGAGCTCCTTCAAGGCCTCGCGCGGAATGTCGCCGCGTCCGGCCAGCGGGTGGCCCTGCGGGGTGACGAGCACGAAGTCCTCGTCGAAGAGCGGGAGTTCGGTGACTCCGGGCACCCCGAGGGGCACGGCGAGCAGCAGCAGGTCGAGCCGCCCGGCCGCGAGCCCCTCCAGGAGCGAGGAGGTCTGCTCCTCGTGGACCTGGAGGTCGAGTTCGGGATAGCGCTCGTGGACCAGGCTCAGGACGGTGGGCAGCAGATACGGGGCGACGGTCGGGATCACGCCGAGCCGCAGCACCCCGGTGAACGGGGCCTGGGCCGCCTCGGCCTCCTCCAACAGCTCCGCCACGGCGTCCAGGACGGCCCGGGCACGCACCGCGAGCCGCTCGCCGGCGGGCGAGAGCAGCACCTTGCGCGTCGTACGCTCGAGGAGCTGGACACCGAGTGCCTCTTCGAGAGCCGACACCGCGCCCGAAAGAGCTGGCTGGCTCATGCCGATGGCCGCCGCCGCGTCCCGGAAGTGCAGATGCTCCGCGACCGCCGCGAACGCTCTGAGCTGGGAAAGACTGGGCTGCTTCACCCGTCGGGTCTGGGCCACTGATAACCACCTTCGATCAACCCGACGCAGTTTAGCTATTTCACTGATCAATGCACCCCGTGTCAGGATGTGAGACGTCCAACCCCTCACGGAAGGCCCCAAAAGGGACCTTCCAACCTGCAAGGAGAGCGCGTGCTCACTGTCGGCGACCAGTTCCCCACCTACGACCTGACCGCCTGCGTGTCGCTGGAGAGCGGCAAGGAGTTCGAGCAGATCGACCACAAGTCCTACGAGGGCAAGTGGCGTGTGGTGTTCTTCTGGCCCAAGGACTTCACCTTCGTCTGCCCGACCGAGATCGCCGCTTTCGGCAAGCTGAACGACGAGTTCGCGGACCGCGACGCCCAGATCCTCGGCGTCTCCGGCGACTCCGAGTTCGTGCACCACGCCTGGCGCAAGGACCACGCCGACCTGCGTGACCTGCCCTTCCCGATGCTCGCCGACTCCAAGCACGAGCTCATGCGCGACTGTGGCGTCGAGGGCGAGGACGGCTTCGCCCAGCGCGCCGTCTTCGTCGTGGACCCGAACAACGAGATCCAGTTCACGATGGTGACCGCCGGCTCCGTGGGCCGTAACCCCAAGGAGGTCCTGCGGGTCCTGGACGCCCTGCAGACCGACGAGCTGTGCCCGTGCAACTGGAACAAGGGCGAGGACACCCTCGACGCCGGCAAGCTCCTGTCGGGCGAGTGATCTGACATGGCTCTCGACGAACTCAAGTCCGCCATACCGGACTTCGCCAAGGACCTGAAGCTGAACCTCGGTTCGGTCATCGGCAACAGCGAGCTCCCGCAGCAGCAGCTCTGGGGCACGGTCCTGGCCTGCGCGATCGCCTCGCGCTCGCCGAAGGTCCTGGCGGAGCTGGAGCCGGAGGCGAAGGCCAACCTCAAGCCCGAGGCGTACACGGCGGCCAAGTCCGCCGCCGCGATCATGGCGATGAACAACGTCTTCTACCGGACCCGGCACCTGCTGTCGGACCCGGAGTACGGGACGATGCGCGCCGGTCTGCGGATGAACGTCATCGGCAACCCCGGTGTCGAGAAGGTCGACTTCGAGCTGTGGTCGCTGGCCGTCTCGGCGATCAACGGCTGCGGCCAGTGCCTGGACTCGCACGAGCAGGTCCTGCGCAAGGCGGGCGTCGACCGCGAGACGATCCAGGAGGCGGTCAAGATCGCCTCGGTGATCCAGGCGGTCGGCGTGACGCTGGACGCGGAGGCGCTGCTCGCCGAGTGAGGCGTGTGACGTGACGCGAAAGGGCCCGGGGCATATACCCCGGGCCCTTTCACTCGTTCGGGCGGATGCTCGCCTACGGGACACGGCGCGAGGGCCCGCCCTACGATGATGGTCTCGACACCAGCCCCTGGGAGGCCCGCGATGTCTGCTGAAGCAGTCGAGTACCCCTACGGCGACGAACAGCCGAAGGGCCTGCTGAGCCTGGCCGACCGTCTGATGGAGCAGAATCCGGGCTGCCGCGTCGAGATCATCGGAGGCGTCATCACCGTGGCCCCATCACCGGACGGCCCGCACGCTCGGGCATTGACCGAGCTCATGTTCCTCTTCTTCGAGGCGGGCCTGCATGGGGGCGAGACTTCGGTACTCCAAGCTGTAGGACTCTGGCTTCCGACCGGGCCCGAGGACTATGCCATCCCGGATCTGTCCCTGGTTGACGCGGACTTCGACGAGCACGTCATCGAATTCAACTGCTACGACCCTGCCTGCTTCCGCCTTGTGCTCGAAGTCACGAGCTCCAACCACAGCCACGACCTCCGTACCAAGGTCCGCGCCTACGCCGCGGCGAAGATCCCCGTCTACGTCATCCTCGACCGCAAGAACGCCCGAATCCGCGTGCTCGCCGATCCGTCCGGCGATGAATACGCCACCCATGCCATGTACGCCCCCGGCCAGCAGCTCACGCTCCCCGAGTCGATCGGCGCGAAGGTCGCCCTCGACGTCACCACGCTCCTGGAGGCCGGAGGGGTCAAGCTCGGCTGATCACCCCTCCTCCCGAGACGCCCCCGGCGCAGGCGTAGGCGCGACCGCCCATGCCGTCGCGCCGCGTGGCTCCGGGGTGCTGAGCAGGGCCTGTTCCTGGCTGTACGCGCGGAGGTAGCCGACCACCGTGTTGGTGACCGCGACCAGCGGTACCGCGACCACCGCGCCGCCGATGCCCGCCGTCAGGCCGCCGGCCGCGACCGCGAGGACGACGGCGAGCGGGTGGACCCGGACCGCGCGGCCCAGGATGAACGGCTGCAGCACATGGCCCTCGATCTGCTGCACGGCCAGGACCACGACCAGCACCATCAGGGCCGTGAACACCCCGTTGGTGACCAGCGCGACCACGACCGCGAGCGCGCCCGAGATGACCGCGCCGACGAGCGGGATGAACGCGAAGAGGAAGATGAAGACGGCCAGCGGCACGGCCATCGGCACGTCCAGGAAGTACAGGCCGAGGCCGATGAACACCGCGTCGATCAGGGCCACAAGCACCGTGCCCCGCACATACGCGGTCAGCGTCCGCCAGGCCCTCGGCCCCGCGCCCGCGACACCGGGCCGGGCCTGCGCGGGCACCAGCTTCAGCGTCCACTGCCAGACCTTCTTCCCGTCGTAGAGGAGGAAGAGGGTCGAGAACATCGCGAGCAGTATCCCGGTGATCGCCTCGATGACGACGGTCACGCCCTGGAGTCCGGCCGAGGTGATCTGCTCGGTGTTCGCGCCGATCGTGTCGCTCAGGTTCTTGGCGATGTCGTTGATCTGCTTCTCGGTCACATGGAACGGGCTGTCGAGCAGCCAGCGCTTGAGCTCCTCGATACCGTCACGGACGCGGTCCGAGAGGTTGTCGATGTTGTCCATGACCTGCCAGACCACGAACCAGCCGACAAGCCCCATGATCACGAAGCCGGAGACGGCGGTGAGGGCGGTGGCGACCCCGCGCGGCAGGCCCATCCGGCGCAGCCGGGTGACCGTGGGCTGAAGCAGCGCGGTGATGAGGAGGGCGGCGACGAAGGCGAGGACGACCAGCTGCACCGAGCTGATCACCTTCATCAGCACCCACACCGTGCCCGCGAGCACGAGCAGCCGCCAGCCGGCCTCGGCGGCAACCCGCATGCCCCACGGGATCGCCGCGACGGGGTCGGGCCGGGCGGCGACCGCGGGGGCGTAGTCGGGCGGCGCGGGTACGGAGACGGCCACCGCGTCCGGCTTCGGCGCCCGCCGCCCGGGCCACCGCTCGGACGGGTCGGACGGGTCGGACGGGTCGGACGGGTCGGACGGGTCGGACGGGGGCATCCCCTCGGGATCCGGGCCTCCGGCGACGGGCCCGGCCGGTCGGGGCGCCCCGTCGACGGGGCCGCCGATGGGGCCGCCCGCGCCCTCGTCGCCCGCGGCGGCCGGCCGGGTGCCGGGGGCACCGGCGGGGAACGGCCCCCGCTCGGCCGACAGGTGCGGCGCGTCCAGCGCGTCCGCACGCTCCGCCCGGGCGCGGCGCTCGTCCAGCTCTTCGGCAAGGCGGCTCAGGCTCCCGCCCAGCCGGCTCAGCCATCCTGGCAGTCTCGACATCTTCTTCCCTCTTCCCCCGCTCACTCCCCCGGGGAGCACGTGGGCCCGAACCTACACGCATGAAGCCCCCCACCGTAGGACGGTGAGGGGCTCCGCGAGGTTGAGACGCCGGTCTAGTACCAGCGGTTGGCCTGCCAGAAGTTCCACGCGCCGCACGGGCTGTCGTAGCGGCTGTTCATGTAGTTCAGGCCCCACTTGATCTGGGTGGCCGGGTTCGTCTGCCAGTCGGCGCCGGCCGACGACATCTTCGAACCGGGGAGGGCCTGGACGAGACCGTAGGCGCCCGAGGACGGGTTGGTCGCGCGGTAGTTCCAGCCGGACTCGTGGTCCACTATGTTGCTGAAGCACTGGAACTGCGAGGCCGGGATCATCTGACGTGCGATCGCCTTGACCTCGGCGATGGAGTACGACCCCTGAGCCGAGAAGCTCGACGCGTCACGGACCGAGGAACGCTCGGCGCGCTCGGCGGCCTCCTTGCGCTCCTGCTCCGCCTTGTCGGCCGCTTCCTTCTTGGCCTCGGCGTCCTTGGCCGCCTGGATGCGGGCAGCCTCTTCCGCGGACTTCTTCGCAGCCGAGTCGGCCGCGGCGGCCTGGACGTCGGCCTGCTCCGAGAGCGAGGAGACCTGTACCTGGGCCTGCTCGCCCGCGGGGATGTCCGCGAGCAGCGTGGTGTCGGCCGCGGTGGCCTCGAAGTTGTCGTCCGAGGGCTGGGTGTTGCCCGAGGCAACACCCACGACGGCGCCGACGGTGGTGACCGCAGTGGCCGAAGCCACCGCGAATCCCCGGACCGAGATCCGGCTCACACGGTTTCCTTCCAGCATCGCCCACGCAGGTGACCAAGCGGGCGAAATCGTGCCCCTGGCGCTGGTCTCCGACGTACTGGGTCACAGAAGACACGGGCCCGTGGTGCTGTGGGCGGCATACGGCGAACGACTGTTGAGTTGTGTGGTGCCGCACCCCTGGGGGTGCACGTGTGCCGTATGCGGGGCCTGACGGAAGCAAGACTCTGCCGGACGGCGACGCCGCAAGGCAATTCCGAGTTGCGTGTGAAAGCTCACACCTCGTACGTCGCAGAAGTTTTGGCGGATTTCCGCGACAGCACGACGCCGCCCGGCTAAGCTCCTGCGCTCTGCCGGGCGGCGCCAACTCCCGTACGGGTACGGGACGGTACGGGACCGTGCGAATCTGATCAATCAGCTCAGATCTGACCATCCTCCAGCATTTCGGTCACCAGGGCGGCGATCTGCGAGCGCTCCGAGCGGGTCAGCGTGACGTGCGCGAAGAGGGGATGCCCCTTCAGCTTCTCGACGACGGCGACCACTCCGTCGTACCGGCCGACCCGGAGGTTGTCGCGCTGGGCGACGTCATGGGTCAGCACCACACGGGAGTTCGCCCCGATCCGGGACAGAACGGTCAGCAGAACGTTCCGCTCCAGGGACTGTGCCTCGTCCACGATGACGAACGCGTCGTGGAGGGAGCGGCCCCGGATGTGGGTGAGCGGCAGGACCTCCAGCATCCCGCGGCCGAGGACCTCCTCGATGACCTCACGGCCCGCCACGGCCGAGAGCGTGTCGAAGACCGCCTGCGCCCAGGGGCTCATCTTCTCGGCCTCGCTGCCCGGCAGATAGCCGAGCTCCTGGCCGCCGACCGCGTACAGCGGACGGAACACCATCACCTTCTGGTGCTGCCGGCGCTCCAGGACCGCCTCCAGGCCCGCGCAGAGGGCCAGCGCGGACTTGCCCGTACCGGCCCGGCCGCCCATCGAGATGATGCCGACGTCCGGGTCGAGGAGCAGATCGAGCGCGATCCGCTGCTCCGCGCTGCGGCCCCGGATTCCGAACGCCTCCCGGTCGCCGCGCACCAGCCGGACGTTGCCCTCCGACGTGATCCGGCCGAGCGCCTTGCCCCGCTCGGACTGCAGGACCAGACCCGTGTGCACCGGAAGCCCGGCGGCCTCCGGGACGTACAGCGTCTCCTCGTCGTAGAGGATGTCCACCTGGTCGGCGGCGAGGGCCAGTTCGGACATTCCGGTCCAACCGGAGTCCGTGATGGCCAGTTCGGCGCGGTACTCCTCGGCGAGGAGACCGACCGAGGACGCCTTGATGCGCAGGGGCAGATCCTTGGAGACGACCGTGACGTCGTACCCCTCGGCCTGGAGGTTGCGCGCGACCGCGAGGATCCGGGAGTCGTTGTCCCCGAGCCGGTAGCCGGCCGGGAGGACACCGGGGTCGGAATGGTTCAGCTCGACACGCAGGGTGCCGCCCAGGTCCCCGATGGGGAGCGGGGCGTCCAGGCGCCCGTACCGGACCCGGAAGTCGTCCAGGAGGCGCAGGGCCGCCCGGGCGAAGTAGCCGAGCTCGGGGTGGTGCCGCTTGGCCTCCAACTCGGTGACCACGACGATCGGGAGCACGACCTCGTGCTCGTCGAACCGTGACACGGCGTTGGGGTCGGCCAGCAGGACGCTGGTGTCGAGGACATAGGTGCGCCTGTCGGACAAGCGGCGCTTAGTGCTGGTCACCACGGAAGGACAGACCCCCTTTGACGACCCCTGAGAGGTCGGGGCGCGACGGAAGCGGTGTCGCTGCGGGATGGGACCGGGCTCTGGCCACGATGCGCGGGCCGAGCTCCGGCCCTCCGCTTCGTCCGTACATGTCCTGCACGGTCGTCCTGGTGCAACGGGCCTCCCGGGTGGCGGTCTCCGTGCCGCTCACTCTGGAAGGGATATGCCCTCGAACGCCCTCGGCCATGCCATGGCATATGACGACGTGTTCGTGAACACCAGGAGGCAGGAGGAGGGTCGGGTGCGGGCGGGCGCCGGGGGGTGCCGGGTGGGGTGTCCCGGGGGGGTGTCGGGGGGCCGGGGGGCGTGTGCTCAGCCGCCGTAACGCCGGTGCCGCGCCGCGTAGTCCCGCAGGGCGCGCAGGAAGTCGACCTTGCGGAAGGCCGGCCAGAAGACCTCGCAGAAGTAGTACTCGGAGTGGGCCGTCTGCCAGAGCATGAATCCGGACAGGCGCTGCTCTCCGCTGGTACGGATCACCAGGTCGGGGTCGGGCTGGTCGCTCGTGTAGAGGTGCTTGCCGATCATGTCGATGTCGACGATCTCGGCGAGCTCCGCCATGGACGTGCCCTTCTCGGCGTGGTCCGAGAGCATCGAACGGACGGCGTCCGCGATCTCCTGGCGGCCGCCGTAGCCGATGGCGACGTTGACGAGTATCCCGTCGACGTGCCGCGTGGACTCCTCCGCCTCCTTGACGACGGACTGCATCCGCGCGGGCAGGATGTCCTGCGTACCGACGTGGTGCACGCGCCAGCGGCCGTCGGCGGCGAGGGTACGGACGACGTTCTCGATGATCCCGAGCAGCGGGACCAGCTCGTCCTCCGGACGGTCGAAGTTGTCCGTCGACAGCAGCCAGAGGGTGACGACCTCGACATCGGTCTCGGAACACCAGCCGAGGAATTCCTCGATCTTGTCGGCCCCGGCCCTGTGCCCCTGGGCGGCGGTGCTGCCCGCCGCCTTCGCCCAGCGCCTGTTGCCGTCCATGATGACGCCGATGTGCTTGGGCACCTGGGCGTGGTCGAGGCGGCCTTCCACCCGGCGTGCGTAGAGCCCGTACACCAGGTCGCGCAGGTTCACTGTTCTTAACCCCTCCATGCAGCGGCGGTCCCCGAAGCCGCCACATTACTGCGGACGGGTCACAGGCTCCCAGCCCGGGACTGTCACAAGTACGTGATAAGCAGTGTGGCGTGACTCATTCCCCGATCTACACCGCCTCGGCGGACCGCTACGAGCACATGGAGTACCGCCGCACGGGCCGCAGCGGACTCAAGCTCCCCGCCGTCTCGCTCGGCCTCTGGCACAACTTCGGCGACGACAAGGCGCTCGACACCCAGCGCGCGATCCTGCGCCGCGCCTTCGACCTCGGCGTCACCCACTTCGACCTGGCGAACAACTACGGGCCGCCGCCCGGCTCCGCCGAGCTGAACTTCGGCAAGATCTTCGCCCAGGACTTCGCGCCGTACCGGGACGAGCTGATCGTCTCGACGAAGGCCGGCTACGAGATGCACCCCGGCCCGTACGGCGAGTGGGGCTCCCGCAAGTACCTGATGTCCTCGCTCGACGCCTCCCTGAAGCGAATGGGCCTCGACTACGTCGACATCTTCTACTCGCACCGCTTCGACCCGCACACCCCGCTGGAGGAGACGATGGGGGCGCTCGCCTCCGCCGTCCAGCAGGGCAAGGCGCTGTACGTCGGCGTCTCGTCGTACAACAGCGAGCAGACGGCGGAGGCCGCGCGGATCCTGCGCGAGATGGGCGTCCCGGCCCTGATCCACCAGCCCTCGTACTCGATGATCAACCGCTGGACCGAGGAGGACGCCCTCCTCGACACGCTGGAGGCGGCCGGCATGGGCTGCATCTCCTTCGTGCCACTGGCCCAGGGGCTGCTCACGAACAAGTACCTGAAGGGCATCCCGGAGGGGTCGCGGGCCACGCAGGGCAAGTCCCTCGACCCGAACCTGCTCTCCGACGAGGTGCTGCGGCGACTGCGCGGCCTGGCCGACATCGCCGAGCGGCGCGGGCAGTCGCTGGCGCAGCTGGCGCTGTCGTGGGTGCTGCGCGACGAGCGGATGACCTCCGCGCTGATCGGCGCGTCCAGCGTCGGGCAGCTGGAGGAGAACGTGGCGGCGCTGGCCGGGCCGCCGCTCACGGAGGAGGAGCTGAAGGAGATCGACTCCTTCGCCGTGGACACCGAGGGCACGAACATCTGGGCCGGACGGGGCTGAGGTCCGGAGCGGCGAAGCCGGACGGGGCCGGCGTCCGGAGGAGCAAAGAAAAACGGGCCGGGCCGGCAAAGAAAAACGGGCCGGTCCGTGGGGGGGATACGGACCGGCCCGAGGGGGGGTTTCCACCATAACCCTTCATAAGCGGTGCTGCGTGCCATGCGGCGCCGCCGGTCTCACCAGGATTCCCCGGAGCCCAGTCGGCACAAGGCCCGTGGGGGCGCCTGGCGGGTTTGCGCCCCGGCGTGGCGGCGGGTTCCGTCCCTCCCAAGAGGGACCCCCGGCGAAGGGCCCCCGGTTGACGGATCGCCTTCGCCGACGCAGGTCGGGCGGTCGTACGACGCTGGTCGGGCGGTCGTACGACGCTGGTCAGGCGGCGTCGGCGTCCTGCCGGGCTTCCGACTCCGCCACTCGGCCCGACTCCTCGGCCAAGGCGGACAGGCCCTGACCTGTTCGGCCCCTACCGTCGGGGCATGACGACCTCCACCCCACCACAGGTCACCTGGGCGCGGGCCGACGCCCGGAGGCTCCACCGGCAGTTTCTGGACGAGCCGACGGACGCCACGCCGGCGGCGGTCGCCGGCGCGATGCTCGGGGCGCACGCCCAGGTCCTGTCGGCCGCCGAGCTGTCCCTCGCGCTGCGTACGGCCGAGGCGACGCGGGTGGACGTACGGGCGGCGCTCTGGGAGGACCGCACGCTGATCAAGACGCACGGCCCGCGCGGCACGGTCCATCTGCTGCCTGCCGCCGACCTGCCGATGTGGACCGGTGCCCTGTCGGCGATCCCCACCGGGACGAATCCGATGCCGTCGGAGGTACGGATGACGGCGGCACAGACGGACGAGGTCCTCGCGGCCATCGCGGACGCCCTGACGGACACGGAGCTCACCGTGGACGAGCTGACCGACGCGATCGTGGCGCGCACCGGCCCCTGGGCGGGTGACCGAGTGATGGACGCCTTCCAGGACAAGTGGCCCCGCTGGCGGCAGATCACCCACGTGGCGGCGCACCGCGGAGTGCTGTGCTTCGGCCGGGACCGGGGCCGGAAGGTCACCTACACCAACCCGGGAGTGGAACCGGCGGAGGGGACGGCGGCGCTCGGCGACCTCGTGCAGCGCTATCTGTACGCCTACGGACCGGCGGCCCCGCGGCACTTCGCGAAGTGGCTCGCGGTGCCGCCCGGCTGGGCGACCGGGCTCTTCGCCTCGCTGGCGGCGGCCGGCCGGATCGAGGAGGTCTCCTTCGACGGCGCGCCGGCCTGGGTCATCGCCGGGGACACCGACTTCCCCGACGAGCGGCCGGCGCGCGGGGTGCGCCTGCTGCCGTACTTCGACGCCTTCACCATTGCCTCCCAGCCACGCGAACGGCTCTTTCCCGGCGGGGCCTACGAACGGGCCCTGGCGGGCGGCCAGGCCGGCAACTATCCGGTGCTCCTGATCGACGGGGTCGTTGCCGGGGTGTGGCACCAGCGGCGGTCCGGGAATCGGATCACGGTGACGGTCGAGCCGCTGGAGCGGCTGAGCGCGACGCGGCTGCGGAAGGTGGAGGCGCAGGCCGAACGGGTGGCGGAGATCCTGGAGGGCCGGCCCGAGCTGGTCGTGGGCGAGGTGACGGTGGGCCCGCACGCGTGACCGGAGCCGCCCGTTGTGGGCATACGTTCCGCAGGGGCGATGGGGGTCCCCCCGGACGAAGTCTGGGGGAGGGTGGGCACAACCCACGAGCGCGGTGCCGCTTCCGGGCCGTTCACCCCGAGCGCCTCGCACGGAGCAACGTCACGCCCTCCCGGGTCGCCACCACCTCGTAGCCGCCTCGCCGCCCTCAGGGGGAGGCGGAGAGCGCGCCGAGGAGCAGCCCGAGCAGGGCGCCGGCGATCATGAAGGGCCCGAAGGGGATCGCGGACTTCCGGCTCCCGCGCCGGGCGAGGACGAGACCGAGCCCGTACAGCGAGCCGAGGAGGAAGCCGGCGAACGTACCGGCGAAGAGGACGCCCCAGCCGTACCAGCCGAGGGCCGCGCCGAGGGAGAGCGCGAGCTTGACGTCGCCGAACCCCATGCCGCCCGGGTGGATCAGGAACAGCACGAAGTAGCCGCCGCCCAGGGCGAGTCCGCCGAGCAGCGCGTGGAGCCAGGAGCCGGCGTCGTACGGCAGGAGTTCGGCGCCGAGCAGGAGCAGCGGGGTGACGGCGGCGAGCGGGAGCGTGAGCTGGTCGGGCAGCCGGTGGACGCGGACGTCGACGGTGGCCAGGAGCACGGCGAAGGGCGCGTACAGCAGCCAGACGGCCAGCTCGGGGCGGGGGCCGGTGGCGGCGGCGAGGGCGGCACAGGCGAGGGCGGTGAGGAGGGGCGGGGCGAGGGCGTGGGCTTGCGCTTGCGCTTGCGGGGTGAGGTGGCGTTCAGCGGAGGCGGTCGCGCAAGAACCGCAGCCCGGGGTGGAGAGCCAGCCGCGCGCCGGGCCGGACAGGGCGTGGCCCGCCTCACAGGTGTTGCGCCACGGCTCCTCCGGTTCGACGGAGAGCCGGTACGCGGCGCGCGGCACGAGCAGCCCGGCGGCGGCGCCCCACAGCGCGGCGACGGTGATCAGCGTGGCGAACACCCGCCGCACCCTACCCAGCCGCACCGCTACCGTCTCCCCCATGGGGAGACCGGGGAAGTGGCGCGACGGCACCGGCAGCCTGCTCGTCGGGGAGGACGGGGACGATCCGATCCCGCTCGGGATCGCGGCCTCCTACCGGGCGCGGCGGCGCGGGCTCCTCGGCCGGGACGGCGTCGAGGGCGCGCTGCTCATCACCCCGACGAACAGCATCCATACCTTCGGTATGCGCTTCACGATCGACGTCGCCTATCTGGACCGGAACCTCAGGGTCCTGGACGTCGTGACCATGAGGCCGGGGCGGCTCGGCCTGGTGCGCCTCCGGGGCCGGCACGTCCTGGAGGCGGAGGGCGGGGCGATGGCGGGCTGGGGGCTGCGGAAGGGCGTGCGGGTCACGGTGGTCCCGAGCCGAGGAGCGTGAAGGCGCCGTAGGCCCCCGAGGCGAGGGCGAGCCCGGTCAGGACCAGGACCCGGTTGCGTATGCGGAGCCGTACGAGCGCCACGGCGGCCGGCAGCAGGAGCCCGAACGCGGGCATCATCAGGCGCGGCCGGGAACCGAAGTACGCGGCGCCGATGAGCGAGACGACGACGACCCCGATCGTGTACACGAGCAGCGGCAGCGGCTGCTTCTGCCGTACGCACAGGACGACCAGCCAGGCGAGCAGGGCGAGCGCGGCGCACAGGCCGAGCGCGGCGAGCGGCGGCAGGCCCCAGATGAAGCGGGCGAGGGCGACACCGCCGTCGATGGAGTTGCCCCAGGCGGCCTGGACGTCGAAGTAGGCGGTGGGGCTGGACTCGCGGACGCCGACGTAGACGATGTACGCGAGCCAGCCCAGCGGCGCGAGGAGGACACCGGCCACCATGCGCGCGGGCAGCTTCCGTTCGCGTACGACGGTGACGAGAGCCGTGATCCCGAGGGCGGCGATCAGGGCGGCGGCCGTCGGCCGGGTGAGCCCGGCGAGCGCGCAGAGCGCGCCGGCCAGGATCCAGCGGTCGCGCAGCACGGCCAGGATCGACCAGGCGGCGAGGGCGGTGAAGAGCGTCTCGGTGTACGCCATCGACTGCACGAACGCGGTCGGGTACACGCCCCAGAGGACGGCGAGCACGACACCGGCAGGCCGGCCGGCGACGTGCGCGCCGACGGCGTAGACGCCCCAGGCGGCGGCGAGTGAGGCGGCCCAGGAGACGAGGAGTCCGGCGGTGGCCGCGTCGAGGGGGAGAGCTCGTTCCAGGAGGGGGAAGAGCGGGAAGAAGGCGAGGTCGGAGTGGACGCTGCCGTTGGGGAGGGTGACCACGTAGCCGTAACCGTGCTCGGCGATACGGACGTACCAGACGGAGTCCCAGCGGCCCGTCAGCCGGTGCAGTCCGTCCTTGCCGGTCGCGGCGGCGGCGAGGAAGAGGATCGCGAGGCCGATGACGCGGGTGGCGGCGTAGCCACCGAGGGCGAGGGCGAGGGAGGACCGGGGTGGAGCGTGGGACATGTGCTCGATTATGTCCGGCGGGCGGAGGGGGTCCGAGGCGCGGGGGCCGAGGCTCAGCCACCGGGGCGGAGGGGGCCCGAGGCGGGGGCCGAGGCTCACCCCGCGGGGAGGAGAGGGTCCGAGGCGCGGGGGCGAGGCTCAGCCCCCGGGGCGTATGCGGCCGAACCTCGCCGCCATGACCGGGCCGAGCTCCTGGACGATGGCGTGTCCGGGCTCGTGCGGATACGGCAGGTCGTTGAGGAACGAGGTGACGATGACCTCGTCGATGCCCAGGACCCCGCGCGCGCTCTGCTCCTCCAGGAACTGGAGCGTGCGGCGCCAGTCGGCCGCCGCCGGGTCCTCCCCGAGGAAGGAGCGCACGGTGTTCTGGACAACGTCCCAGAAGAACACGTGCGGCAGCACACCGCCCTGGCTGAAGACGTGGGCCTCGTACGCGTCCCGGAACTCCGGGATGTGCGTCACGAGGTCGCTGACCAGTCGCACGCTGGGGGATGTCGTCGGCATCGGCAGTCCACTTCGGTGCGGGCCCGGCGCCCGTTCGCACCAGGATGCGGCATGACAGCGCAAGTTATCCACAGGGGATGCGAACCTTCCCCCGTCCGGGGATCGTTGGGGCATGGCGGGAGAGACGGAGGAGTTGGTGAGGGTCGCCCGGGGCGGGGTGCTCCTGACGGTGTGGGCGTACGAAGCGGGGTGGCCGCCGGGCGGCCGGGTCGGAAGACGGTTGCGCGCGGAGGGGTGGCAGCGGATCTGCCGGGGTGCGTGGGCGGCCCCCGGCAAGGACGTGGACTGGCGCGTCCGCGCCCGGGCCCACCAGCTGATGCGCCCGGAGCTGGTGTGCAGCCACGGCACGGCGGCGGCACTGCACCGGATCGAGGTACTCGGGGGCAGGGGGGAGGGGGTGGGGGCGGGGGACCCCCGGGGCACAGGTGGTGACGCAAGGGACTTGCTCGAGTTCACCGTCCGACGCCCTCACTCCTCCCGTACCGCCGAGGGCGTGCGCGTCCACTCCACGGAGTTCCTGGCCGACGGCGACTGCGTCACGCGCGGGGGCCTCAGGACGACGGGTCCGGCGCGGACGGTCGGCGACCTGATACGGAGTTGCCGTACGCGCGAGGCGGCCGTCGTGGTCGCGGATTCGGCGCTGTCACGGCGCACGGTCCGGGGCGTCCGCCGCGAGCCGCTCGTCCACCGCGCGGAGCTGGCGGCCGAACTGTCCGCACCCCGCCCCGGCGCCACTCTCGCCCGCCGCTGGCTGAAGCTCGCGGACCCGGCGTGCGGCTCCCCGGCGGAGACGGTCGCACGCCTCCACATGCGCGACGCCGGCCTGCACCCGGAGTCCAAGCCGCTCCTCGGTTCCCGCTCCGGCCGCACCCTGCGCCCGGACTTCCTCTTCCGTACGGCGGGCCTGGCCGTCGAGATCGAGGGGTACGCCTTCCACGGCACCCGCCAGGCCCACGACCGCGACATCCGCCGCTACAACGACCTCGCCGACTGCCCGGAGGTCCGCCGCGTCCTGCGCTTCACAGCACGGGACGTCTTCCACCGCCCGGAGGCGGTGATCGCGACGATCCGGGCGGTGCTGGGGCACTTGGCGGCCGGGGCCTGACGGGATCCGCCGAAAAAACTTCCCGGAACCGGTCACATCTCCGTGCGCCCCTCCGTCAGTGCTGTGAAGACGGCGACAAGGCCTGAACGAAGGAGAACAGCCATGACGAACAAGACGCCCATCTCGCGGATGTCCAACCCCGGCGAGTTCGTCCCCGAGCTGGCGGACGTCAGCGCCGCCCTGTTCCGGGCCACGGGCAACCAGTCGGTGCCGCGTACGACGATGAACCTCATCCACCTGCGGGCCGGGCAGATCGTCCACAACACGTACCTGACGATCCTGAACACGAGCTTCCTGCGGAAGGCCGGGGAGTCCGAGGAGCGCATCACCGCGGTCTCCTCCTGGCAGGACGCCCCGTACTTCACCGACGCCGAGCGCGCCGCGCTCTCCCTGGTGGAGGCCACCCTCCAGCCGGCCCCGCACGGCAGGGAGCGCGTTACCGACGAGCTGTACGCGGAGGTGGCGAAGCACTACGACGAGAAGGCGCTGGCCACGCTCACGGTCGCGATCGGCCAGATCAACTTCTTCATCGCCCTGGCCGTCATCGGCAAGCCGCAGCCGGTCACCTCCCTCGCGGACCAGCAGTGGGACTGACTACCTGACCCCGTCCGTCATCGGCTGTCCACGGCCCCGGCGCTCGGCCCGTGGCGCTGGGGCGCGTATCGAGTCGTGATCAACTGCCCGCTGCATAAGTCCGTGGCGGCCGCCTGCGGCGACTCGCGTGAGATCATCCGTCCATGAGCAGTGACCTGGAAGTGAGTGCTCTGGCGATCAATGTCACGATCCCGCAGGCGCTCCGCTGGACGGACACTCGACGCGGCGAAGCGTTCACGCTGACCACACTCAACGTCCGGCTGCTCCCGGACGGTCGCCTCGCCGCAAAGGCCTATGGCCGACCAGTCGGTGGTGGTCGGGGCGCATACGTCTCGTTCCCTGTCCCCGACAAACCCGAACTGGCGGCCCTGGTCGCCGACGCTGCCGGCCGTGCCGGGGCATTGTGGGCCGCTCATCGTGGTCTCGGCTGACCCTGTTCGACTCGAGGGCGGACGGTGGCAGTCCCGGACTTCGCCCTCGCGGCGCGGCGGGACGGCACCTCAGCCGGCGTAGTCGCGGATGACGGTCCGTGCCAGCGCGCTCCGGGCGGGCGCCAGTTCGTCGGCTATCGCCGCAAGGCGCTTGTCGTCGCAGACCACCCCCGCTGGGTGGGGCCCGCCCGCGGCCGCGCACCGCCGCCGCAGATGTGTCGGCGGATGAGTGTCGTCCACGCTGTGGCCACGGCGGGCGGAAACCCTCCGCAACCGCTCGTATTCGTGCGCTGGTACCGCCCTGATTCGCTCGGCCATCAGCCCCCACAGGACCTGCTCGGCGAGCGCCCTGGCTTCCCGGCCGGCCGCTCCGCCTCGCATCTGAGCGGCCACCGCCTCCCGTTGCAGCTCCGCTTCGGCCGACCTGCACAGCAGCAGCCGGTCCATCAGAGCGACGGCGGCCTCGGTGGACCCTGCCCGGGCCGCACTCACATCGGCCAGGTACTCGGCCCGCTGCGAGGCGCGCAACGTCAGGAGGTCCAGTACGGTCACCGCTCCCAGAACCAGGCATCGGGGCAGGAAGGTCATGGCATTCACGAATCGGTCCATCAGCCCCTCTGGCTCGGAGGGTGCCAGGAAGTAGAGCCACAGGTGCAGCGAGCGCAGTGCACCGCTGGTGACTGTTCCGTGGCGGATGTCGCCGTGGGCGAAGTGCCCGAGCTCGTGACCCAGCAGAGCCACGCGTTCCTGCGGATCGAGCATTTCCCAGAGCCCAAGCCCCAGGTACAGCACACGTCGGCTGCGCAGGCCGTACGTTGTGACCGCCGCGTTGGCCTTGGCATCGACGACCACGGTGTCCACCCCGGTCGTTCCAGCCACAGCGCCGACCTCGTCGATCAATGCGAACAGCTTCGGCGCGTCGGCGCGGTGCATCACCAACGCGTCCTTGGGCAGGCGCCCGAACCGCGGTCGCAGCACCGCCGCGACCGCGAGGAGCAGCGCCCCCACGACAGGCAGGGCACCGGAATCCCACCCGAGCGCAACCAGCATGACTCCGGCGACGGCGAGGAAGACGGTGAGCCCATGGACGAACATCGAGAGCGTCAGCGCGAGAACAGCGGCGGCGTCACGCCCAGGCCGTGCGACCGCGGCCCCCTCCATCTCCCTGGCCAGCTCCTGCCCGTACCGATGCGCGAGCCGACGCCGCGCCGCCGCGATCCGTCCGGGCTCCGGATCAGGAGCCCCCGGATCCACGTTCCAGTCGCAGGAGGCACACCACTGCACGTAGTTGGCGTCCGCAGGCAGCAAGGCCGAGCACTCGGGGCACGCTCTGGAGGCCAATGCGGTCCTCGACCGCACGTCACCGCTGGCATCCATGTTTCCTCCCCACACTGCGGCCCCTCCCCAGGACCTACGGCACGGAGGATATCCGGCTCGTGGACGCGGGCCGGCCGCGTTGTTCCCGGCTGTCGATCACAGAGCCGAAATCCCGCGAGCAGCCGGCAGGCATGCGCCCACGATGTTCTTCCTGGACGTCGTTTCATTTGGTGGGTCGCGGACCTGCTTCGGATACGAGTTGAGCCAGCTGATGCAGGCGCTGCCAGTAAGGGGGGTCCTCTGTTGCGCTGAGCAACGGCAGGATCTGCTCCAGGTCTGCGATGCGGGTGCGCAGGATCCTGCGGCGCTCTACATCGAGAGAACCGTCGTTGTTCTGCCAGCTGGACACGCAGCCGGCGATGCCGGCGTCGAGTAGTACCAGGTCGATGCCTGCCCGCTCCGCACCGCGTAGTCCGGCGGGGAACGGCGCGCGCATGTGTTGCTGCCACAAGTGGGCCACGACAGCTTCGGGCGCATGAGCTCTGTTCACCCGATTCATCATCGTGCAGCGTTCCCTGTGAAGGGTGCTGTTCACCTGTTGAGGCGGCGGTGGCAGATGAGGGCTGCAGCTATGCCGACGAAGGCGAGGAAGTGCTCCGTGCATCCGGGCGATGTCGCGCATGGCGTTGCGTGCCCCGTCAGCAGGCCCTCCCCGCCTCAGCGGAACTCGTGGACCACCTGGATCTCGCCGACAATGTGGGCGTTGAAGTCGTCCAGTTCCTCGGCCGGAACCCAGAGCTCGAGGATCGTCTGCCCGCCTGCCTGCTGGATGGGATACCGGCTCAAGAACTCCGACTCGACCTCGAATCGGGTGACGAAGCCCGCGCCGCTGTGCTTCACGTTCCAGCCCCGCGCGATCCTGATCGCGTAGTCCTCGTTGAGGACCGGGTAGAAGATCGGCTGCTCGGGCAGCCGGGGCGGCCACGCACGCCAGTTCAGCTCCCGGACCAGATCCAGCTCCTTGGGGCCGGTCGGGCGCCACAAGGTCGTCGTTGCTTGCCGGCTGGTCATGTGCATCGCTCTCTGAACGTAGGCCGCCGGTACGGCGGGGCGGGAGACCGGACGATACCGGCACCGCGAACTCGGCAGCTACGCAGTTTCCGCACCTGGCCAGCTTCGTGGCCAGCAGTTACGGGCCGGGCAAACGGTCAACTACGCCGAAGCGCCGGTCCCTGCTGTAGAGAGCACAAAAGTCGCACGCGCATTTGCTACCAGCTTTGCCACTCTGGGCTCATGGACAGTCCCCTGGAGTACGGGCCGGACGAAGGCCCCGCACAGAAGGTCAGCCTCTCGATGCCGGCCGGGCGGATCGCGGCCGTGAAGGCCCGCGTGGGAGCGCGGGGCTTCTCGGCGTACGTGAGCGCGGCCGTCGAGCGGCAGATACAGCGTGATCTTCTGGATGAGCTCATCCGAGCGAGCGAGCAGGAAACCGGCGAGATCCCCCCAGGCGATGCGAGACCGCGCCGCCGAGGCAATCCTCACCGCTGAAAGTCTCGCCGCCATGGAGAACAGCGAGGACGTCAATCGGGGGGACGAGAAATGGCGCGACCGCCCGGACAGTTGAGCCACGGAATCCTGCTGCTCGACAGCGAGGGCCTCTCCAAAGCCGTGAACGCCGACCCCCTGGTGACCGCTTTCATCAAGGCCGCACAGGAAAAGGACCTCCTGGTCGCGGTGAGCAATCTGACCCTGATCGAGGCGTGGCACGCTCGGATCCAGATGCCCCGATTCCGTTGGTACGTGTCACGGCTCGAAGTGCTGCCGGTCACCGAGCCAGTCACCTGGAGCTCCATCGACCTGCTCCGCAACGCGAACCTGCACGGACACAAGTACGCCATTGCCGCCGTCGTCGCGGCTACCGCGTTGAGCAACTCGCCCGGCCGCGGATCATCCTCACCTCGGACGTCGACATGACCGACCGTGATGCACCGGCCCGTCCGTGCGCGTAGTGCCATCCCGGGCGTACATCAACGACGCCGCATCGGTGCTGCTGTGGTGGCGGCGGGCGCGCGTCATCGTGGAGGCCACCGCAGCCTCTTACATTCTCTACGACCAGAACTCGTCGCACGTTGCTTGGTCAGCCCAGAGCTCCCAACCTTCGACGATCCTGCCGTCGCTGATGTGGAAGACGATCGCGTAGTCCATGTCGAGCTGCTTGCCCTCGCGCGACGCAGTGGCATGGAGCAGGGCGACTGTATGGGCATCGTTGGCGAGGACATCGTGGAGCTGAGGGCGGTACGTGCCACCTGACAGCTCGAAGTCACGAGCGAACATCTCGAATGTGGCCTCTCGGCCGTGAAAGTCCCCCGACAGCGGCCCGTGACCCCCGCTGTGCCAGACGACGTCGGGGTGGAAGACCTCCGCCAGCGCCTTCATGTCGCCTGCTGAGAAGGCCTCCATGGCGCGCCGGAACACACCGATGTGCGGGTG
Organism: Streptomyces sp. NPDC029169; assembly: GCF_055563935.1. Lineage (NCBI taxonomy): Bacteria > Bacillati > Actinomycetota > Actinomycetes > Kitasatosporales > Streptomycetaceae > Streptomyces > Streptomyces sp. NPDC029169. The sequence goes on along the minus strand of NZ_JBVHXA010000003.1, from coordinate 280,514 downwards.
ATCAGTCATCGCTTCCTCCCTTACCGGCTGTCAACGTAGGCCCAAGCCCGTGAGCCGCTTGATGGGCACACCGACCCGGTCGGCGATGCCACCTGATCGGATGCGACCACAGCAGACAGCGGCCAGGGCAGCCCACTGTTGGGCAAAGACGGAGTCCGCCTACGAAACGACAGAGCACTGACATCACGCGCCGTCAGCCCTCCACGGAATAGCGAGCCAGAACCCGAGAACGGGAGTCACCGCGTGGGGCGGTGAGATTGAGAGCCACCGCGTCGGCAATGAGGTTGGGAGCCAACCTCTCTGACGGTGTGTGACATGCCGTTGATGGCGTAATAGTGGCTTTGGGCTGTTTAGCCGGTCACGCTGTGCTGCGTCATCAATTTGCAGGACCGACTGTGCTGCCAGCACCTGCATATCGACCCTACCGCCTGCCTGGTTAGCTCCATCGACGCCATCGCCGTCGATGAACACGCGAAGGAGGAAACGGATGCCGCGCGTTGAGGGCTCCGTCGAGGTTGCTGCTCCTCGAGAAGTCGTGTGGGACCTGCTCGCCGACCCGCGCCGACACACGGAATTCGGGACCTTCGTCAACGAGGTCACGCTAGTTGGCGAGGGCGAGATCGGTGAGGGGACGGTGTACCGGGAGCGCAGCGGGCCAGGTTTCATGAAGTCGGAGAGCAACTGGACGATCACGACGTTCAATCCAATGCGCAAGCTGGTGCACGTGAGCAAAGAGAGTTCGATGGCAGCTGAGGCGACCTGGACCTTCGATGAGGTGGACGCAGGTTCCACCCGAGTTACACAAGCTCTTGAGTTTGAGATGACGCCGCGGTTCAGACCCCTAGGAAGGCTGCTCGAGGCGGCCTTCGCGAAGCGACTGACGCAGCGCGAGACCGCCAGGATGTTGCACGACATCAAGCGCCTAGCTGAAGCCAACGCCCCCGGATCGTCATAAGCCTCCCACGCGGTCGAGGCGCGAACGTCATCACAGCAGAACCGGGACTTCAAGATCATCCCATGGCCCCTCTTGGACTCACCGATACTGACCCTCCATAACGGAGCCGGGTCCTGCTGAACCGCGACATCGCTACAGCGGACACTCCCGCCCCATCCCGGCATGGCCGGATGTCACCCGATAGGGGTGGCTCCCCTTCTTGTTGCCGATCACGGGCTTGTGTCGTGCCCATCCCCTTCACCGATGGAGCAACGTGGCTCTCGTTCCCATTGCCCAAGTGGCACCCGTTCACCCTGTCGAAAACACTGAGTGTCACTGAAGCAGGATCGTGCGGAGACCTACCCGGTCGTGGTGCGGGGGAAGGAGATCTCGACGCGGCGGTTCTTGGTGCGGCCTTCCTCCGTGGCGTTGTCGGCGATCGGGTAGTCCTCGCTGTAGCCGCGGATGTCGAAGGTCTTCCCCGGGGCGAGCGTCCTGGCCAACTCCTGCTGCACGGCGTCGGCGCGCTGCTTGGACAGCTTGAGCCCGTGCTCGTAGGTCCCGAGGTTGTCGGTGAACCCGAAGACGCGGACCCGGCTGGAGTTCTGCTTGTTGATCTCGATCGCGATGGCGGCGATACGGGAGGTGGCGGCGGGGCTGAGCTTGGCGCTGTCCTTGGAGAAGAGGACCTCGGCCTGAAGCGCGAAGGTCACGTCGACATTGGTGTCCTCCCGCCGCTGCTCCCCGCCCTCCTCCTCGACGACCTGCTTGATGTCGAGGATCTTCGGCGCGGCGAGGGTGGCCCCGTCGGGAAGCATGAGCTCGGGCGAGTTGGCGTCGATCTCGGGGGGCGGGGAGGCGGCGGATGTGGAGTTGGGGGGATCGTCGGCGAGGACGGGGCCGGCTCCGCCGGCGTAGAGGAGGAGGGTGGCGGCGGCGAGGGCGGCGAGGCGGTGGGGAGTCATGGCGGCGTCCGTCAGGAGAGTTTGATGGTGCCGGGCCGGAAGGTGGGCAGCTGGAGCGTGACCTCGGAGGCGTTGGCCGGAGGCGCGGGGAACTGCATGAACACGTTCGTCGAACGACCCGCTCCGAGGTCCGTCAGGCCGGTCGTCGTCAGCGGTCGGCCGTCCGTGTCCCGCAGGACGTAGTAGCGCTTCTTGCCGACGGAGTCCACAAGAGTCGCACCGCCGAGCGAACTCCCGTGTTTGACGATCTCGGTCTCGCCGCCCGCCAGTTGTGCCGGAATGATCTGAGGCCCATCGGAGGTATTGGTCAGCTTGCCGCTGACGGTCAGGAACCCTCCAACGTCGCGCTTCGCCGACTCGACGCTGAACTCGAGCCCCTGCTGTCCCTTGAGTACGGCCAGGACCTCGGTGGGTTCCTCAGTCTGTGCGCCCTTGTTGCCTTCCGGGGTCTTGGGGGGCTGAGAACTCGCTGAGGTGCCCTTCTGCGGAGGCTCGTCGTCACTGCCGCAGGCGGCGGCACCGAGGGTCAGACCAGCCGCAAGGACGACAGCGACCATCCCCCTGCGGGTCTTCGTCGCGTAGCGAACACTCATGAGTCGGGATTCCTCTGCTTGTCAGTCGGCCAGTCGAACGGTGAAGAGATCAGCGGCGCTGGGCAACTGCGGTCGCTCCGGATCGATCTCCCAGGGATCACCGTCGCATGACAGGCCCAGGATTGGGGCGGGTTCCGTCGGCGTGGGGCGCGGATCCGGCACGGGGTCAGGTGCCGGTTCCTCGGTCGGCTCGGGAGCCTCGAAGGTGCACAGCGGCTCGATCACGGCCGTGGCTGTCGCCGTTGCGTGCTGGTTCTCCGTGCCCGGGATGACGGATTCGCCGACAGAGTTCAGCGTGCGCACCTCCACGCGGAATCCCTGCTCGCCGGAGGAAAGGGGGTTGCATCCCTCACCCCAGAGTTCCGCGTCGTTCTTGGCTGCGAAGGAAGCCGCGCGCTGACAGGCGGCGTACTTGTCGTAGTCCGCACCCGAGAGGAACTCGCCCCACTGCGCGGGGTCGAGGATGACTCCCAACCAGCCGTCCCGGAGCTGGTCCCGAGCGTCCTGTGCCGCCGCCAAAGCAGCGGCGTCTGCGGCCGTCTGCGCTCCATTGCGGGTCGCGGCAGCCTGCCCTACGGCGAAGTACACGAACGAGAGGAAGAGCAACCCCGCCACTACCGTGATGTAGATGGGGAAGGCCTGCCCCGCATCGCCGGTTCGGCGATCGGTCACTCGCCTCCGCCACCGCCGGTAAGACTGGCGATCTTGGTGCTGATGGCGTTCTTGATCGACTGGCCGATATCCGTGCCGGTGATCGCCACCACGATCGCCACCACCACCACGATGATCCCCAGGTACTCGACCGCCGTCTGCCCCCGGTCGTTCGCCCTCGCGCGCACCCAGCCGCCGAAGTGGACCTTCGCCCTCGTCACGGCCTTCAGCAGCACGTCGCTCATGGTGGTCCCCTCCGGATGTGTAGGCACGCGCACCGTACGCCCCTGTGCCCTCCTCCCCACAGGGCCCGTAGGCCCAAACCCGGGCCCACCTCGTCTCTCCGGTCACGACGCCGCCCTCGTGCCCAGCCAGGCTGCTATCGCCTCGCTGCGCGAGGTGGCGTGGAGCTTGGCGAAGATGCGGTTGATGTGGTTCTTGACCGTCTTCTCGCTGATGAAGCACGTGTCGGCGATCTGGCGATTGCTCAGGCCCGACGCGATCAAGTCCATCACCTCCCCCTCCCTCACGCTCAGTCCAAACCGTGCCACATCTGGTTGCACCTGCGAAGACATTCCGCCAAATCGCAATGAAGTCGAGACGATTGGTCTTACATCGTCGTGTGCAGTCGCACCCCGCACCAACCCCAGCAACGCGTTCGCCGCCGTCGGTGTGAACCGCGCCCGGCCCGCCCCCACATCGCGGACCGCCGTCACCAACTCCTCCGCCGTGAACTCGCCGTGGACCAGGTAGCCGCCCGCGCCGAGGCGTAGCGCCTCCTGGACCACCTCGGTCTCCCCGCTGTACGTCAGCATCAGCACCGGGGCCACCCGGACCAGGTGCGGGAGGGCTGTCAGGCCGTCGACGATCGGCATGCGGACGTCGAGGAGGACCACGTCCGGGCGGTGGCGGCGTGTCTCGTCCATCGCCGTGCGGCCGTCGGGGGCCTCCGCGACGACCCGGAGGCCTGTGCCGGCCGCGTCGAGCAGGGCGCGCAGGCCCGCGCGGACCACCGGGTTGTCGTCCGCGACGACCACCGTGAGCGTCATCGCGGAACCCCCTCCAGCGGGAGTTCGAGGCGAACCTCCGTGCCCCGCGCCACGCTGCCCCGTCCGATCCTGATCCGCGCGCCCACCCCGGCCGCCCGCTCCACCATCCCGACCAGGCCGAAGTGGCCCGTCCTGCGCAGGCCGTCCAGGGTCGTGCCCGGCGGCAGGCCCCGGCCGTCGTCGCAGACGCTGATGCGCAGGAGGCCCGCGACGACGCCCGCCGAGACGTCCACGCGCGTCGGCCGCGCGTGCCGACCCGCGTTCTCCAGCGCCTCCGAGGCGATCGTCAACAATTGTCGAGCCACCGCATACGGCACTGGCGGGACGGATGGTTCACCCACGTACCGCGCCTCGATGCCCGATCGCCGCCCGAAGTCCCTTACACGGTCGCTGAGTTCTGAGGGCAGGTCGACCTCCGAGCCGGAGTACGCATGGCTTCGTAGGTCCGCCAGCAGCTCCCGCGACTCCGCCGCCGCCCTCCGCGCCGAGCGCGCCACCACCCGCGCCTGCTCTCTCGGGTCCGGCACGACCGCCAGGGCGTCCGCCGCCAGTGCCAGGCCGTGCAGGGTCTTCGCCACCGTGTCGTGCATGTCGCGGGCGAGGCGCGCCCGTTCCACCGCCGCCGCACGGGCCGCCGCTCGGGCCGCCGCGAGGGCCTGCGTCGCCGCGCCGAAGCGCAGCAGGAGCTTGCGCATCGTGACCCCGAGCGCTCCCGTGATCACGCACAGGCCGGGGAGCAAGGTCGCCCCGCCCACGCCCGCTGCGTAGACCGCCAGCAGGATCAGCGACTGGAGGCACGCGAAGAAGGCCGCGCCCCGCCAGCCGTAGGCGAGGCCCGCGAGCAGCGGGGTGCAGACGCTGACGTACCCCAGGGTGCTGTCCGGGCCCGCCGTGATCAGGAGCAGCGAGCCGAAGAGGGTGTCCGCCCCGAGCAGCGCCGGGTGGCGGAGCAGCAGGGGGCCGAACCGTTCCCAGTCCCGGAACATCACGTACGAGCCCATGAAGGTGACGAGCACGGCCGCGCCGACCAGCCACACCGCGAGGCCGGAAGCAGCCCCGAGCAGTGCGCTCGGGCTCGCCAGGGCGATCATCGCCAGCCGGAAGCCGAAGATCTGCCGGCACAGCGCCTGGAGGGCGTTCACCTCGAGCGACACAGAGACGGACACGGGCGCCCTCACTCTCCCGTGATCGAGCCGAAGTTCGTGCCCGTGCCCAGGAACAGCCCCGCGCCCAGCAGGATCATCGTCGCCGGGACCATCAGCGTCGTGATCACCATCGTCGCCTTGGGGACCGCCTTCGCCGCCTTCCTGCGCGCGTTCTGCGCGTCCGTCCGCCGCATGTCGTTGGCGATCTGGATCAGCGTCTCCACGATCGGCGCGCCCAGCTCCTCGCCCTGCTGGAGCGCCGTGACGAACTGGGCGACCTGCTCGCTGTCGTTCCGCCGGCGCAGTTCGTCGAAGGCCTGCCGCCTGCTCACGCCCATGTCCATCTGCCGCAGGGTGATGCGGAGTTCGTCCGACCACGGGCCCTCGTACTTCTCCGCCACCCGGTCGAGCGCCTGCCGGAAGCCGAGTCCGGCCGACACCACCACCGCGAGCACGTCGAGGAAGTCCGGCAGCGTCCGCTCGATCTGGTCCTTGCGGATGCGGATCGCCGACCAGATGCCGACCTCGGTCCAGAACGCGCCGAAGGCGAAGAGAAGGAGGGCCACCAGGACGTCTCCGTTGGAGAGCATGACCAGGCCGCCCAGGCCGCCCAGGAAGCCGTAGACCGCGCGCCTCGCTCCGTACCGGTCGATGGTCAGCCCGCCGGGGTTGCCCGCCAGGTCGATCCTGCGGCGGACGGCGTTGACGCGCTTGGGGCCCATCAGGCGCAGCACAAGGGGGGAGTACCGCATGCCCAGGCGGTCCACCACCGAGTCCACGGCACCCGTGCGCGTGGAGCCGACCTCCAGGGCGAGTCGCAGGTCGTCGGGGAGTTTGGCGTCGGCCCGGTAGAGGCGGACGCCGTAGAGGATTCCGGCTACCGACAGGCCGGCGGCCAGCGCGAGGAGCAGATCCATGCCCATCCACCTCACACGTCGATCTTCGAGAAGCGGCGGATCACCGCGAAGCCGACCACGTACAGCACCACCGCGCTCACGACCGCGAACTGGCCCAGGCCCGAACCCGTCATCCGGTCCAGCGCCCCCGGCTGCATGTTGTCGATGAGGAGCAGGGAGCCGACCCCGATGACCGGGACCGCGTACGCCGTCATGCTCACCTGCGATAGCTGCGTACGGACCTCCCTGCGTGTCTCCTTCCGCTCCTCCAGCGTCTCCGTGAGGTTGCGCAGCGAGGAGACGACCGTGCCGCCCGCCTTGTTGGCGAGGACGAGGGTGGTGACGAGGACGACCAGCTCGCGGGAGGGGAGTCGCTCGGCCAGTTCGCCCAGCGCGTCGTCGATGGACGTGCCGACGGCGAGCTGCTGGGCGACCTTCTCCAGTTCGTCGCCGGCCGGTGCCTCCAGTTCGTCGGCGGCCATGCTCAGCGCCATCCGCAGGGCCAGTCCGGCCTGGGTGGCGTTGGCGAGGATCCTCGACAGCTCGGGCAGCTGGTTGATGAACTTCTCGATCCGCTTCTGCCGCTGCCAGTTGAGGAAGCCGATCGCCACCCACACGCCGAGGAAGCCGCAGATCGGGCCGAAGAACGGGGAGAGCGCGGCCTGACCCGCGATCCACAGCACGGCCACGGTCACCGTCATGGCGACGACGAACTCGCCGGGTGTCACGTCGAGTCCGGTGGCGGAGATCCGCAGCTCCAGTTTCCGGCCGAACGCCGTACGCCGTACCCGCCGGTCGAGGGAGCGGAAGCGTCGTCTGCGGCGCCCCGCGCCCTCCGGCTCGCCGCTCTGCGTGAGCCGGGCGACCAGCTCCGCGCGCTGGGCGGACCCGCGCGCGTAGGTGTGGACGCCGAGCACGCCGAGGACGCAGGCGAGCAGTGCGGCGCCGGTCACCAGCCACGTCAGGTCGTTCACGGACGATCCCCCCTACTTTGCTTCTCGGGTGGCGAGCTGGTCCTCGGACGCGGCGACCCCGAAGGCCTGCGGTATCGGCTGGCCCGCCAGGTACAGCCGGTCGGCGACCAGGCGGGGCAGCGGGTGGTACTCGTACACGCCGTAGACCCGTCCGTCGGCCGCGATCGGCTGGGCGCGGAAGGCGCAGACGGTGGCGAGGGTAAAGCGTTCGCGGCCGTTCGACGCGAGGACGGCGATCTCGGTGATACGGCGAGTGCCGTCGGCATGCCGGGTGAGCTGGACGAGGACGTCGACGGCGCTGTTGATCTGGTCCCTCAGCGCCTCGAAGGGGACTTTGACCTCGGACATCGACGCCAGGGTCTGGAGCCGCATCAGGGCGTCCTCGGCCGAGTTGGCGTGGACGGTGGCGAGCGAGCCGTCGTGGCCGGTGGACATGGCCTGGAGCATGTCGAGGGTCTCGCCGCCGCGGACCTCGCCGACGATGATGCGGTCGGGGCGCATGCGCAGGGAGTTGCGGACGAGGTCGCGGATGGTGACCTGGCCGCGGCCCTCGATGTTCGGGGGGCGGCTCTCCAGGCGGATGACGTGGGACTGCTGGAGCTGGAGTTCGGCGGAGTCCTCGATGGTGATGACCCGTTCGCCGTCCGGGATCAGTCCGGAGAGCGCGTTGAGGAGGGTGGTCTTTCCGGTGCCGGTGGCGCCGGAGACGATCAGGTTGAACTTGGCCTGGACGAGTCCGGCGAGCAAGAAGAGCATCTGCTCGTCGAGCGAGCCGAGGCCGATCATCTCCCGCAGGGTGTACGCGCGGGGGAAGCGGCGGATCGTCAGGGTCGCCCCGGTCAGGGAGAGCGGCGGGATGATCACGTTGACGCGCTCGCCGGACGGCAGCCGGGCGTCGACCATCGGATTCGACTCGTCCACGCGCCGGTTGACGGTGGAGACGATCCGCTCGATGGTCTGCATCAGCTGCTCGTGGGAGGCGAAGCGGAGGGGGAGCAGTTCTACGCGTCCCGCCCGCTCGATGTAGATCTGGTCGGGGCCGTTGACCATGATCTCGGTGATGGACGCGTCTTCGAGGAGCGGTTCGAGGACACCGAGGCCGAGCGCCTCGTCCACGACACGACGGATCAGCTGGGCCCGTTCGACCGTGGAGAGGACAGGGCCCTCGCGGCTGATGATGTGGCCGAGGACGCGTTCGAGCCTGGCCCGCCGCTCGGCGGCGGCGAGGGCCGACATCTCGGTGAGGTCGATCTCCTCCAGGAGCTTGGCGCGGAAGGAGGCGACGAGGTGGCCGTCCTCCCTGGCTCCCGCGCCGTTCTCCTCGGGGGTGCTGATACGGGCCCGCAGACTCATGGTTGCTCGTCCTCCTCGGGCAGGGGCAGGGTGGCGCTCTTCTCCACCTGACCGAAGTCCCAGAAGGGGACGACGGACGGGATCTGTACGGTGACGGTCGCCACAGCCTCGTCGCCCCCCTCGTTGACGGAGACCCGCGCGCGTTCGGCGATCCAGTCGCTCATCGCCGCCGTGCCCGCCGCTTCCGGGCCGAGGGTCGTGTCGTCGTGCGAGGCGGCCCGGGCGGCGGCGCGCGCTCCCGTGCCCGCCTGCTGGGCGGCGTACGCGGCGATGCCGAGCTGGATGCCCGCGAGGGCGACGAAGAGGAGGATGGGCAGGAAGCCGAGGTACTCGACGGCGACCTGGCCCCGGTCGCGTCGCTTCATGACCCGTTCCTCTCTTCCCGTACGGATCCGGCCTCACCGGTCACCTTGAAGGGGAAGCTGATCGCCCCCGGGAAGAGGACGGGAACCTGGAGCACCACCGTCGCCCGCACCATGTCGGTCCCGTCCGGGCCGCAGCGCACGTCGGCCTCCCACGCCCCGCCCACGTGCCGCCTCCCGGCCTCCGCGCAGTCGCCGCCCACCGCCGCCGCCCGTGCCGCCTCGTCCGCCGCGTTGGCGGCCAGTGTGAAGGTGTAGCCAACCAGGACGCACTGCCAGAGCAGGACGAGCGTGATCAGGATGAGCGGCACCATGCCGAGGAACTCGACGGCCACCTGCCCCCTGTCGTCCCTCCGCGTACGCCCGGAAGCCGGCATGGCTCAGCGCCCGCCCTTGCCGCGCGTCAGCCGCGCGAGCTGCTTCCCCGACCCGCCCGCCGCCACCCCCGCGGCCCCCTGCCCCGGAACACCGATAAGCCCCAGCTCCCCGGCCAGCGACCACAGGGCCTGCTTCACGCTCGACTTGGCGTCGAGCTCGTGCATGCGGCCCGCGTCGACAACGCCTTGCAGTTCCTTGAAGTTGGCGGGCACGACCACGCCCGCCATCCGGGTCCCGGTGATCTTCTGGATGAGCGCGGGCTGGATCTCGGTGGCGCGCGCGTACCGGTTCACCAGGACCGTCGTCTCCTCCGCCTTGCGGATCTGGAGCCGGTCCCACATCCGTACGATCCGCTTCGCCGCCCGCACCGCGACCACGTCGGGCGTGGTGACGAGGAGTGCCGTGTCGGCCATCTCGACGGCCGCCGCGTTGGCGCCGTTGAGGTACGTGCCGCAGTCGACGACCACGACGTCGTAGCGGGTCCGCAGCGCGCTGACGATCTGGCGGGCGGAGCGGTCGGCGACGTCCTCGGCGCGTTCGCCCTCGCCGGGGGCGAGGAGCAGGGCGATGCCCGTCTCGTGGACGTACACGGCGTCCTGGAGGACGCGGGGTGAGATGTCGTCGACGGCCGCGAGGTCGGCGACCGAGCGGCGGAACTGGACGTCGAGGTACGAGGCGATGTCGCCGCCCTGGAGGTCCATGTCGACGAGGGCGACGCTCCGGCCGGAGGCCCGGGAGGCGAGGGCGAGCTGGACGGCGGTGACGGTGGTCCCGACGCCGCCCTTGGCGCCGCTGACGGTGACGACGGTGCCGCCGGGGCCGGAGAGGACGTCCGCGCCGCCGCCGAGGTGGCGGCGGACGCCGGCGGACCACTGGGCGGCGGCCTGGACGCGGCTGGCCAGCTCCTCGTACCCGAGTGGGAGGGTGACCAGGCCGCGGGCGCCGGAGTCCATGGCGGCGGAGAAGAGCACCGGGCTGGCGTCCGCGGTGATGAGGACGACGCCGACGGCGGGGAAGCGGAGGGCGACCTCGCGGACCAGTTCGAGGGCCGGGACCGGGCCGATCCGCTCGTGGACCAGGACGACTTCGGGGAGTTCGTCGAGGGACTCGGCGGCCAGCCGGGCGAGGGTGTCGACGAGCTGGGTGGAGTCGGCGACGGGCGGGGCGGGTTCGGCGTCGGGGAGCTGGCTGAGGAGGGTGGTGACGGCCCGGGCCGCGTCGGGGTCGGCGACGGCCGGCAGGATCCTGGTGGTCATACCGGGCCTCACTTGTCCTTGTCGAGCGTGTAGGTGCGGTCGCCGGGGCCGAGGGCGGGCTCGCCGCCGGGTGCGACGAGGGCGAGCCGTACGTGCTCGGCGAAGGACTCGGCGTACGCGACGCGCTGGGTGTCGAGGGTGGAGAGCGCGAAGGTGATCGGGACGGCCTCGGTGGGACGGCTGCTCCGGTCGGTGGTGTCCTGGATGTGGGTGAGCCTGCCGACGTCCAGGACGCGGGCGTTGCTGACGATGACCTTGGACTGGGCGGCCTTGCCGCCCTTCTCGCCGGCGAAGGTGGCGTAGATGTTGACCGTGGCGCCGGGGGTGATCTTGCCGGCCACGCCCGTGGCGGCGTCGATCATGATGGCGATCTCCTGCTGGCCGGGCTGGAGCGCGGGCCGCTGGACGATCATGTCGGACTGGAGGAGGGAGCCGGCTTTGAGGGTGGTGACGGCGATCTTGCCCTTGATCTGGTCGAGATCGGTGACGGCGGTGTCCGAAAGCCAGCGTTTCGGCATCGTGATCTTCTCGAACTGCTCCGCGCTCAGCGGGGTGTAGGGCGCTACCTTCTCCTTGACCTGGTACGCCGTCACCTCGGGTCCGACCTTGGAGTTCACGTCGCCGATCACCGAGAGGACACCGGCGAAGACGCCGAGGGCGCACAGGACGGACAGCAGGAGCAGGATGACGCCACGACGCTGGCGGGAGTTCATTGCCGGACAACCTCGTTCGGGGTACGTGTGGCTCAGCGGACGGGGGACGTGAGCGCGCGGGGTGAACTGGCCGGCCCGAGCGCCCGTGCCGACCGCCGGCCGGCCGCCGTGATGGCGCGCGGCCCGGAGGCATGGGTACCGGCGGCCGGGACCTCGGAGGTCAGCGGGGCGGAGCAGAAGCCGCAGCGGTCGCCGATGAGCTCCATCCGGCACCAGTGGCAGGTCTCGCGCCGTACGGAGGAGACCAGTCGGTGCAGGACGGCGATGTCCGGCAGGTACGCGGCGAACTCCACCAGCTTTCCCGTTCCCCACCAGCGGGGCGACTCGGCGGGCAGCGGCGCCTCCTGCACCGCTTGGACCTGCCAGCGCGGGGCGAGGGTGCCGGTGGGCCAGTCGGTCTGCAACTGCCCTCTGGCCAGGAGGAGCTGGGTGGCGAACTCGGGGCCCGCGGGCGGTTCGGCGCCCGGTCCGATGCGGACGAGCTGCGGGACGGGCCCGGCGAGTACGGCGAACTGGGCGCCGGGCAGCCAGCCTTTGAGGTGGGACGTGAGGCCGACCGGGACGCGGTCGAGCTTGGCGACGGAGCCGAGGACGGCTCCCGCGTAGATGTAGTGGGCGAGGAGCCTTGCCGCCGAGGCGACGACGCCGGGGCTGAAGTCGCAGACGGAGAGCTGGCGCAGCTGCCGGGCCAGTACGGCGGTGCCGAGGGGCGGCAGGTCGGTCTTGACCAGGGCGATCCGGTCGCTCTCCAGGAGGGAGCGGACGGCGTGCAGTCGCTGTTCCGCGACGGTCGGCAGGGAGGTCGGGCAGACCACGACCACATGGCCGTAGCGGTCCAGGAGGAGCTGGAGGTCGGCCACGGCGGAGGCGAGGGACCGGGTCTCGAGTGCGGGCAGGACGGCGGCGGTGGGTGTCTGCTGGTCGGTCGGTGGCAGCACCAGGTCGGCACTGGTGACCGCGATCGCTGTCGGCACGTCGGGCTCCCCGTCCCCATGTCCCATGTCCCCATGACTCACTGCGTTCACTGCGTTACTGCACAGCGCGATGCTCCTGCACTTTATCCACCACCTGCGGGGTGGTGAACACACAATCCGCCAAGCACAACGAGAAATCTGGGCCCGAATGGGTCTTGTGATGGGCCTGGTCCTAGGCCCGGACATAGGTCCCCGCGTGGGTCCTCGCGTAGGCCCCGCATGGGTCCGGAGGCCCATGCCCCCAACTCCCCTTCGCTCCACAGGACTTGACAACTCGATTGGTCTGGACCAGCTTGTTCCCTCAGCGGTGGCCACCGTTCCCGACCCCTCCCCTCCCCCGAATCCCCCACCGGAGGCAGCAAGTGGACCGCACCACCACACGCTCGCGCAGATGGATCGGCGGCGCCCTCGCGCTCGCCGTCGGCTCCGGGCTCGTGCTCGTCGGCGGCGCAGGCACCGCGCAGGCCGCGGACGTCAACGTGGCCAAGAACGCGGGCTTCGAGTCCGGTACCGCCAACTGGACCTGCACCGCGGGCAGCGGCACCGCCGTCTCCTCGCCCGTACGGACCGGGGCGGGCGCCCTCAAGGCGACCCCCGCCGGCCAGGACAACGCCCGCTGCAGCCAGGTCGTCACCGTCAAGCCCAACTCGACGTACACGCTGAGCGCCTGGGTGCAGGGCGGGTACGCCTACCTCGGCGCGACCGGGACCGGGACCACGGACGTCTCCACCTGGACCCCCGACAGCGCCACCTGGAAGCAGCTGACCACCAGCTTCACCACCGGCGCGAGCACCACCTCGGTGACCGTCTACACCCACGGGTGGTACGGCCAGTCCCCGATCCACGTCGACGACGTCTCCGTCTTCGGTCCCGACGGAGGCGGCGGCACCGACCCCGACCCGGTCGTCCCGTCGACCCCGGCGGGCCTCGCCGCGGGTACGGTCACCTCGTCATCCGTCGCCCTGAGCTGGAACGCGGTCTCCGGCGCCACCGGCTACAAGGTGTACCGCGACGGCGCCCTCGCGCAGACCGCCTCCGGCACCTCGGCCACCGTGACGGGCCTCGCCGCCGGCACGACGTACCAGTTCCAGGTCTCCGCGACCAACGCGGCGGGCGAGTCCGCCAAGTCCACCGCCGTCTCCGCCCGGACGAGCGCCACCAACCCGGGCCCCGGCCCGTCCGTCCCCAAGCACGCCCTGACCGGCTACTGGCAGAACTTCAACAACGGGGCGACCGTCCAGAAGCTGCGGGACGTGCAGGCGCAGTACGACATCATCGCCGTCTCCTTCGCCGACTCGACCACGACGCCCGGCCAGATCGTCTTCAACCTCGACCCGGCCGTCGGCTACGCCTCGGTCGCCGACTTCAAGGCCGACATCGCCGCGAAGAAGGCAGCGGGCAAGTCGGTCATCATCTCGGTCGGCGGCGAGAAGGGGAACGTCACGATCAACAGTGACGCCTCGGCGACCGCCTTCGCCGACAGCGCGTACGCGCTGATGCAGGAGTACGGCTTCAACGGGGTCGACATCGACCTGGAGCACGGCATCAACTCCACGTACCTGACGAAGGCGCTGCGCCAGCTCTCCGCCAAGGCCGGTTCGTCGCTGGTCCTGACGATGGCCCCGCAGACCATCGACATGCAGAACACGGGCACCGAGTACTTCAAGACCGCGCTGGCCGTGAAGGACATCCTGACGGTCGTCAACATGCAGTACTACAACAGCGGTTCGATGCTGGGCTGCGACGGCAAGGTGTACAGCCAGGGCTCGGTGGACTTCCTCACCGCGCTCGCCTGCATCCAGCTCCAGGGCGGCCTCGACGCCTCCCAGGTCGGGCTCGGCGTGCCGGCCTCGACCCGGGGCGCGGGCAGCGGCTATGTCGACCCGTCGATCGTGAAGAACGCCCTCGACTGCCTGGCCCGGGGCACCAACTGCGGCTCCTTCAAGCCCTCGCAGACCTGGCCGAACCTGCGCGGTGCGATGACCTGGTCGACCAACTGGGACGCGACGGCCGGCAACGCCTGGTCCAACGCGGTCGGCCCGCACGTCCACAACCTCCCGTAACACCGGTAACCGCGATACACGCAGCGCCGCCGGGGGAACCGGCGGCGCTGCGCCACGTCCGGCCTACCAGGGCAGTTCGCGCACCTGCTGGACGCAGAGCACGACGAAGAGCAGCCCGGCCGCCCCGAGCATCACGTTGCTCAGCGGACCGTTGCGCCATTCGGCGGGCGTACGGGTGGAGTTGAGGAGCCGGATCAGGGTCAGCGCCAGGAACGGCATGAAGAACGCGCCGATCACTCCGTACACGATGACCAGGCCGAACGGCTGGTCCAGGAAGAGCAGCGAGATCGGCGGGAAGGTCAGCCAGAGCAGGTACGCGCGGAACGGCAGCGACCTGTCGCGGTCCGTGCCGGCGGGCACGAGGGCGGGCCGGTAGTGCGCCACGAAGTCCGCGAACATCAGGCTGACGCCGTGCCACACCCCGATGAGCGAGGTGAAGGAGGTGGCGAAGAAGCCGATCAGGAAGAGCTTGGCGGTGGCGTTCCCGTACCGCTCGGACAGGATGCCGCTGAGGTCGAGCAGACCCTTGTCGCCCTTGGCGAGCGCGATGCCGGAGGAGTGCAGCAGCTCCGCGCCGACGAAGAGCATCGCGACGACGAAGAGGCCGGTGGTGATGTAGGCGACGCGGTTGTCGAGCCGCATGACCTTCATCCAGCCGGTGTCCCGCCAGCCTTTGGCGTTGATCCAGTAGCCGTACGCGGCCAGGGTGATGGTGCCGCCGACGCCGCCGATCAGCCCGAGGGTGTAGACGAGCGAGCCGTCGGGGAGCACCGGGGCGAGACCGGCAAAGGCCTCGCCGAGGTGGGGCGTGACGCGGACCGCCAGATAGACGGTGACCACGAACATCACGCCGACCAGGACGGTCATGACCTTCTCGAAGACGGCGTAGCGGTTGAACCAGACGAAGACGAGACCGACCAGACCGCACAGCACGGCCCAGGCCTTGAGGTCCATGAGGCCAGGGAAGAGCGCGCCGAGCGGCAGGGCGCTGGAGGACATCGCGGCCGCTCCGTAGACGAAGCCCCAGACGACGACGTAGCCGACGAAGTAGACGGTGGTCCAGGCCCCGAGGCTGCGCCAGCCGTCGAACAGGGTGCGGCCGGTGGCCAGATGCCAGCGGCCGGCGGCCTCGGCGAGGAAGATCTTGACGAGGCAGCCGATGACGGCGGCCCAGAGCAGGGTGTAGCCGAACTTCGAGCCGGCGACCAGGGTCGCGACCAGGTCGCCGGCGCCGACCCCGGTGGCCGCGACCACGATGCCGGGGCCGATGTACCGCCAGGAAGCCTTGCGCGGGCGGGCATCCGCGTCACCGATGCCCCCCTCCTGAGTGATCTCCGCCATGTCCGACCGCCTTTCACCCGTCCGCTGTGATCTTCTGTGTGACCCAGGTCACCAAAGCGGGTGCGGCGCGGCAGCGCAAGAGGGCACATGGCCGAACTACTACTTGACCGGTTCATGTCACCGTCGGACGATGTGCCCGGACACCCCGCACAGCCTGTCGCACACCCCCACACTCCCCACCCAGGAGACAGCATGCGACTTCGAACCCGCGGAAGAAGGTCCGCCACCCTCGCGGCCCTTCTGGCGCTCGCCCTCGCGGCGCCGCTCTCCGCCGGCGCGTACCAGGCCGGAGCCGACTCCGAACCGACCCCCGCCGCCGAAGAAGTGATCCGCCAGTACGAGATCCACGGCCCGTCCACCGTTGCCGAACGCAGCGCGCTCGCCGCGACCGGTGTCTCGATCGACGAGGCCGACGCCCACAGCGTCGTCGTCAGCGCCAACTCGGCCCAGCTGCGCAAGCTCCGCGCGCTCGGCCACCGCCCCGAGGCGCTCCCGGCCCCGCCCGACCGGACGGCCAAGGGCCTGGCCGTCGAACCCTTCGACTTCCCCTCCGCCGACGCGAAGTACCACAACTTCGCCGAGATGAACGCGGAGATCGACCAGCGCCTCGCCCAGTACCCGAGCATCATGAACAAGCGGGTCATCGGCAAGACGTACCAAGGCAGGGACATCGTCGCGATCAAGATCAGCGACAACGTGGCCACCGACGAGGCCGAGCCCGAGGTCCTCTTCACCCACCACCAGCACGCCCGCGAGCACCTCACCGTCGAGATGGCGCTGTACCTGCTGCGCGAACTCGGCGCGGGTTACGGCTCCGACAGCCGCGTCACGAGCATGGTGAACAGCCGCGAGATCTGGATCGTGCCGGACCTCAACCCGGACGGCGGCGAGTACGACATCGCCTCCGGCTCCTACCGCAGCTGGCGCAAGAACCGGCAGCCCAACTCCGGCTCCTCGTACATCGGTACGGACATGAACCGCAACTGGGACTACAAGTGGGGCTGCTGCGGGGGCTCCTCGGGCTCGTTCAGCTCCTCGACATACCGGGGCGCGGCCCCCGAGTCGGCCCCCGAGGTGAAGGTCGTCGCCGACTTCGTCCGCTCCCGGGTGGTGGGCGGAAAGCAGCAGATCAAGGCGGCGATCGACTTCCACACGTACAGCGAACTCGTCCTCTGGCCCTTCGGCTGGACGACGGCGGACACCGCGACGGGCATGACCCAGGACGACCGCGACGCGTTCGCCACGGTCGGCCAGAAGATGGCGGCGAGCAACGGCTACACCGCCGAGCAGTCCAGCGACCTGTACATCACGGACGGGTCGATCGACGACTACCTCTGGGGCGCGCAGAAGATCTTCGGCTACACCTTCGAGATGTATCCGGCCTCGTCCTGGAACGGCGGCTTCTACCCGCCCGACGAGGTGATCGAGCGCGAGACGAGCCGTAACCGGGATGCTGTCCTCCAGCTCCTGGAGAACGCGGACTGCATGTACCGATCGATCGGCAAGGCCTCGCAGTACTGCGCCAGCTGACGCAGCTTCAGGGCCGGTCCGTCCCGATGCCCTCGGGACGGACCGGCTCCCGCGTTCTGCCTCAGTCCTCCCGGAAGACGATCCGGCGGTGGCCCCCGGCGCCCGGAGTCGCCGCCGCCATCGCCGCCCGGCCGGCCGGGACGGCCCGCTCGCGGCCCCACGCCCGGATCTCCTCGATCTGCTCGGGGTTGACCCTGCTCAGCGGAACGGTGTTGGCGAACGTGTCCAGGATGAGCGAGGGCTTCAGGTGCCCCGCGCCGCCGCTCAGGTGCGCCTCGACACCCACGTCGTGCAGCGCAGCCGCGATGTCCGAGCCCGCGAAGCCCTCGGACAGGTCCACCAGCCGGTCGAGCTGCTCCGCCTCTGGCTCCTGCTGGAGATAGAGGCGGTGGTACAGCTGGATGATCTCCCTGCGGTCCTGGGCGTCCGGCAGGTCGACGAAGAAGAGCTCGTCGAAGCGGCCCTTGCGCAGCAGCTCCGGCGGCAGACTGCGGACGTCGTTCGCGGTGGCGACCACGAACGCGCGGGAGTCCGACTCCTGGAGCCAGAAGAGGAACTGGCCGATGATGCGCTGCGGCACGCCCGAGCCGTCGTCCCGCCCGGCGAGCCCCTTCTCGATCTCGTCGATCCAGAGGATGCAGGGCGCGACCCGGTCCGCCATCGCCAGCGCCTCCCGGAACCGGCCCTCCGACTCGCCGAGGTACTTGCCGTGGATGCTGCCCATGTCGAGTCGGTAGAGCGGCAGTTGCCACTCATGGGCGATGGCCTTGGCGGACAGGGACTTGCCACAGCCCGGGACACCCACGAGCAGCACCCCGCGCGGCGGGCGCAGCTTCGTCTCCCGCAGGTCCTCGTGCATCAGCTGGTGCTTGACCTGGAGCCACTTGCGCAGGCTGGAGAGCCCGCCGATCGAGTAGTCCTCGTCCTTCAGCTGGACGCGCTCCAGGCCCGTCAGATCGCTGAAGATCCGGTCCTTCGCCTGGGCGAGACCGAGCACGTCCTGCTTCTCGATCGCGCCCTTGGCCGCCACGGTGGCCATCAGGTTGATCGCCTCCGCTTCGGTGACCCCGCGCAGGAACTCGGCGGCGCGGCGGGCGTCGCTCTCGTCCCAGCGGACCGGGATGTGACCCTCGTGGTCGGAGAGGAAGGCGCTGAGGATCTCGTACATCTCCTCCGGGTGCGGCAGGTCGAGGTGCAGGCTCATGCCGAGCCGCTGGAGTCCGCTCCAGATGGGGTTGTCGGTGATGACGACGATGCTGCCCATGTTGTTTCCGGCCAGTCGCGCCAGCTCGGACATGTGCCGGGCGACCGGGGTGTCCACTTCCAGGTCCGTCGGGTCGACGAAGACGACGGTGGCGTTCGCCCGGCTGGTGAACTGGGAGGCGGCGAAGTCCATCGCGCCGGTCAGCGAGCGGTCGTCGATGACCGTCGCGTTGGTACGCAGGTCCCGCAGGCCCGTGGCCCTGGTGTAGATCCAGAAGGGCAGGCTGCTCCGGCGCGGCTGGGTGGCGGCCTCCCTGAGCAGACGCAGGGCCCGCTCCTGCTCGATGGTGCGCATGCCGATGACCGGCACGCGCGCGGAGATGTAACTGTCGAGGTGCTGCAGACAATCGGCGTAGTTCGACATCCGGACCTTCGGGTCTCGAAGCGGGAAGAAGAGGGAAGAGGACGGACGGAGGGAGCGGGCCGGTGCTGGGTCAGTCGCTCAGGATCCGCCGGCGGGGTGTCGCGGCCGGATCGTAGGACCAGGCGTCGGCGGCGGCCCCGGGCCGGGGCGCCGACGACGGAGGCTGCGGCGGCTGCGGCGGCTGCGACAGGACGGCCGTGAGGGCGTTGTCGCGGAGGGTGCGGCGGCGCTCCTCGACCCAGCGGGCCCCGGGTTCGTCGTGGGCCGCCTGCTCGAGGAGCCGCTCCAGCTGTGCCTGGAGTTCGGGGATCTGCCGGTCCACCATCTCGGTCAGCCGCTCGCGCAGCCGTTCCGGAAGGCCGGGGTGGCCGGCCAGGTCCCTGATCGTGCGCAGCCCGGTCCGCGCCTGGGCCAGCTCGCGCCCGGCCGAGAACTCGTCGGTGGCCGCGTCCATGGCCCGGACCAGCGTGTCGGCCCAGGTCTGCAGCCGGGTGCTCAGGGCCTCGCTGAGGTGGTCGGCAAGCCGGGCCACCGTGTCACCGTCGTACGCGTCCGCCGGGATCGCGGGCAGCCGTGCCGGGTCCACCGGCTCGAACGCTGCCCAGGAGCGCAGGAACGTCACCCACTCCTCGTACGGGCCCTGGTGCCCCCAGAACCCGCTCACAGCCCGACGCCCGGCCGGCGCACCAGCGTCTCCCCGGGCGGCAGCGGCTCCCAGTCCGGGAGTCCCTCGACGACACGGCGCAGCCGGCTGGTCGACCGCTCCGTCGAGGCGGGCCGCTGGTTCCCCCACGGCGAGTCGGCGACGGGCCTGCGGACGGGCGGCGGCGGCACGGGCGCGGCCTGCGGCGTGACAGGCGGGACAGGCGCGCCGTGCGGCGGGACAGGAGGGGCGGAGGCGGCGCGCGGCCGGGCGGCGGGCTGGCGCGGTACCTGTGGGGTGCTCACCGGTGGTCCTCCTTCAGGACGGTACGGCCCTCGAACGGGGAGGCACCGTGGTGGGCGGTCTCGAGTGACGTGATGAGCTCGCGGCACTGGGCCTCGACGGCGTCGGCGGCGCGGAACTTCTCGTACCAGTCGGTCAGTTCGGCGGCGGCGCCGCGCAGCTGGTGCAGCGAGTCGAGCTTGGCCTGCTCCAGGAGCCTGCGGGCGTTGTCCTGGTGGTTCTGCGCGGCCTTGGCCTGCTTCTGGATGACCAGGCCCCAGATGCCACCGGTGACCAGGGCGGCCACGAGGGCGAAGGGGAGGCTGATCTGGCCGATGATGAACAGGATGCCGGCCACCACAAGGGCGGCGGGCAGCACCTTCTTCGCCATCGGGTAGGCGAGCGCCGCGATGAACGGCGCCATGTGCTGGTCCCAGTGCGCGGCGAGCGAGGCTTCGTTGCTTGCCAGCGGCTGGGTGAAGGAGCCCTGCCACGGGGGCAGTTGGAAGGTCTGCGCGCCGACGGAGTGCGTCGTGCCGAAGACCGCCTGGACGTCCTGCGGCACGGCGCCGCGCGTGTCACGGGTGAACCCGGTGTGCGCCTGGAAGAACCACTCGTGGCAGGCGGCGACCGCGAGCCGCTGGGTGGCTCCCGACGTGCCGATGGCCGAGGGGTTGAGCGCGGCGGCGCTCTGCACCGTCAGGTAGTCGAGCGTCTCCTCGTACGAGGCGGAGTCGGCGTCGGTGTCCTTGCGGGCCGAGTCGAGGTCACCGCCCAGCTCGACGACCTTCTTGTTGAAGGCGAGGTCGCGGCGGAGCGGCAGCTCGTCGTTGTCGTACTCCGAGACCAGCCGGTCGAGGATGTCGTCGACCGTGTCCTCAAGGCGCCCCGTCGGCTCGGGCTCCCGCTCCATGATCCCCCGGTACTTGTCCAGTACGTGCTGGTGTGTACGGGCGGCGGAGAGGACCCCGTCGAGTTCGGGCCACTGCGGGGAGAGGACGGACAGCTTCGGGAACTCGTTCTTCGCCGACGGGGCGCGCAGCGACTCGATCTCGTCGCGCCAGCGCTGGACCTGCCGGGCCCGGCTGTCCGAGTCCCCGGTCAGGAACTCGCGCCACTCGCCGAGGGTCTTGGTGAGCATCTCGCGCCCCTCCGGGCCGAAGGCGCCCTGCGCGATCGACTCCAGGATGACCGCGAACTCGCGTCCCAGGCGCGCGGGGTCCTGGGCGAGGAGGTAGTGCCTCAGCCAGCGCACCGCCCCCTGCCGCCGGTTCTGCCGGCGCAGGACGAGCGCGAAGAAGAGGGACGTACGCCCCGGGGAGCGGCGGAACGCCTCGTCGACCGCGCGCTCGCACAGGTCCCGGTCGTCGGACGACCAGGAGGCGAGCGCGACGAGGGCGGGGGCCAGCCAGTAGCGCGGGGTCTGGAGCATCAGCTGATCGCTGACCGCGCGGACGCTGTCCTCGGAGACGATGCCCACGTCGAAGGCCTGGAGCATGCCGACGGCGGTGCGCCGCACCGACTTGTGGTGGCCGTACTCGTGGTCCAGTTCGTCCTGGATGACGCCGATCCGGGTCTCGGCGCGCTGTACGTTCGCGATGAGCTGGGACGTCTGCATGAAGGCGAGGAAGTCGGCGCGCAGCTGCTGGAGTTCGCTGCTGGTCTGCTGCTGCCTGGCTTCCACGGACTGGACCTGGCCCGACACCGAGCCCACCTGTTCGCTGAGCCGGGCCACGAGGTTGCCGACCTCCCGCACCTTCTGGTGAAGGGCGATGTCCACGTCGACCATTGCGTCGGATCTCCGTTCGGGATGGGGAGTGCGGGTGTGCGAGGGGTTGTTCAGGGAGTTTCAGGGAGTTCAGGGACGGACGACGGTGCCGTCGGTGAGGACGGGAAGGATCAGTCCGTTGTCGTAGATCTCGATGTAGGCGTAGCCGTCGGAGCGCGCCAGCATCCTTGCCTGGGCGAAGGGGTCGGGCATCTGCTCGCCCGGCGTGAAGTGCTGGACGATCACATGGAAGAGGTTCAGGATGTGGTCGACGTAGGGCGGGCCGAGGTAGCAGCGGGCCACGAAGCCCAGGGGTACGGTGCCGTGGGCGCCCGCGTACTCCTCGCGGGCCCAGTCGGCCAACTGCGCCCGCGCGGCCTCGTCGAGACCGGCGTCGAGCCGGGCGACGGCCCCGCGCAGCCCCTCGGACCTGCGCTCGTAGAGCGCGCGCGCCGCCGGTCCGCCGGACGCGGCGCCCGGACGCGCGACGGGTCCTGCCGGGCCCGTGGTGAGCCGACGGGCGGGTCCGCTCCGGCGCACCTGACCGGGCGTCTCCGTCTCGCCGGACCGCACGACGCGTCGTGGTCGTTCGATGTGACCCATGTGTCCCCCGAATGACGTCTGTTCTGTCACCACTTCTGTCACCACTGGTCACGGGCGTGGCCGTGCCGCACAGAGGTGTATGACACCTCGTCAATAGTGATCGGTGAAGGCCATATTGTGGCGGCCGATTCCGGACTGCGCCCAGAACACGACCAGTTTCCGGCCGCCCCCGGCGATCCTCGACCTCCGACCTGCTGGAAGACTCTCCGTATGGGTTCGCTCTACGCACTGCTGGTGGGGGTCGACGACTACCCGCCCCAGACCGCCCCGCCGCTTCGCGGGTGCCTCAACGACATCGAGGAGGGCCGCCGTCTCCTCGAGGAGCGCGCCGCGGGCGATGTCGACGTCCGTGTCCTGCTCGACCACGAGGCCACGCGCGACGCGGTCGAGGACGCCTTCCGGAGCCACCTGGGCCGGGCGGGCGCCGGGGACACCGCGCTGTTCTGGTTCTCGGGGCACGGCACGCAGTCCCTCGCCACGGAGGAGACCCACCTCCGTATCGAGGCGACCGGACGGAACCAGGCCATCGTCTGCATCGACGGACCGCTGCTCGACAAGCGCCTGGGCGGGCTCCTCGACGAGGTGGCGGCCCGCGGCGCCCATGTCGCCGCCGTCCTGGACTGCTGCTTCTCCGGCGGCGCCACCCGGGACGAATTCGTCGCCCGCTACGCGCGCCCGGCCCCGGAGTGGGATCTGGACGACCCCGGCGGCACGTCGACGGCGCCCCGGGACGCCTCGGTCGGCGACGGGCAGGGCAGGCAGCTCCATGTGCTCCTTGCCGCCGCCCGCCTCAACCAGTACTCGTACGAGGGCGACTACGGCGGCCGGCGCCACGGCGCCTTCACGCACGCCCTCCTGGGTGCGGTGCGCGACGCGGGTCCCGACGTCTCGTACCGGGAGCTGATGGCCTCCGCCGACGCCCGGCTGCAGCGCTCCGGGGGGCAGCAGCAGCCGGTGCTGTACCCGGCGGAGTACGGAGGCATCGCCGACACCCCGTTCCTCGGCGGCGCGGCGGCCCGCCGGGTGAGTCCGCATCTGCTGCGCTTTGGCGCGCACGGCTGGGAGGTGGACTGCGGCGCCGTCCACGGTCTGGCGGAGGGAGCGGACGGCCCGGACCTCCCGGGCGCCGAGTTCACCGTCGTACCGGACGGCGAAACGGGTCACCTCCCCGTCCCCGCGCCCGCTCTCCGGGCGCGGGCGGTGCACACCGCGCACACCCTCGTCGAGCCCGTCGGCTGGACTCCCGTACCCACGCGCGTCTACCCGGTCGCGCTCTCCGCGCTGCCGCAGCCGCCCGCCACCGTGTCGCTCCCCGGCCCGGACGGACCGGGCGCCCACCTGTACGAGGCGGTCCGTAAAGCCGTCGCCGCCTCTCCCCTCCTGCGGGTGCTCGACGACCCGGCGGATGCGGGCGACCTCCACTTCCGCATCCAGGCGGAGGGCGACCTGGCCCATGTCCTGCGCCGCGACGGCACCCCGTTCACCGAGCCGCTTCCACTGCGGCGCCCCGAGGACGCCGCGCGGGTGGCCGACTGCCTCACCCACCTGGCCCGCTGGCACCAGATCCGCGATCTGACGCCAGGCCCCTCCCCGCTGGACGGTCTGGTACGGGTCGAGATCAGCCCCTGGGACGCACCGGACGACCGGCCGCTGACCCCCGACGGCAGCGGCGAGATCGTCTGCTCGTACGCGACGGGCCCGGCCGGCCTCCAGGAGCCCCGGGTCTCCATCCGGCTGCACAACCGCTCGGCCGACCGGACCCTGTGGTGCGTCCTGATCGAAATGACCGACCGCTACGCCAGTCATACGCTGCTCTACCCGGGGCACTTCATCGGTCCCGGCCGCACCGGGTACGCGTTCGACGGCGACGCCGTACAGCTCTCCCTGCCGCCGACCCGTCCCGCCGTACCCGGAGCGAGCGTCCGGGATTGGCTGAAACTGATCGTCGCCGAGAGGGAACTCAACACCGCCCCCTACCTGATGGATGCCTGGGACCCAGATCCGTGGGCGTCCGGCTCGCGGCCGCTGGGGCGCGTGAGCGGGCCCCGGGGCCGCTGGACGGCGCGCACCATCCCCCTCCGTACGGTCGTGCCTACTGGCCCAGGTGCGTGAAGCCCGCCCAGGCGCTCAGATCGTGCGGGTCGACCCGCCGGGCCCGCTCGGCGAGCAGCGGTGGCAGCCCGGCCGGCGGGCGGCGCTCCGGGTCCAGCATCCACAACTGGGCCCGGCGCAGGGCCTTCGCGGGCGTCTCCCCCTCCCGGCGCAGGAAGTGGTGGGTCAGGAACATCAGCACCGACGTCGCGTCGTCGGGCACCGGCCAGAGCGAGCCGATCACCGAGCGGGCACCGGCCACCAGGAACGCGGTGGCGAGGCTGTACGCCTCGTTGTGACCGCGCCCCGACACATGGCTGCGGCAGGCCGCCAGCAGGACCAGGCCGAGCCGGCTCCGGCCGGCTCCGATCGCCTCGGTCAGCTCCTCGGCCGCCAACTCCCCGCCGTGCAGGGACAGATGAGCCGTCCGGCGGGCGTCGCGGGCGATCGCGGCATGGCAGGCGAGATGGAGCACGCCGCCCTCGTCGGCACCGCCGTCGGCCAGCCACGCCACCACGTCGCCCGGGGTGCCGGGGCCGTCGGCGGTGCCGTCGGCCCGCCGCCCGAGGAACGTGCCCCTCGGGTAGAAGACCCGCTGCACGGCGTCGGCCTCCTCGCCCGCGTACGGCAGGTCTCCCGTCGGGTTCCCCACCACCAGGGCACGGCCGGTGTGCTCCGCGGGGGTGCGGGCCGCCACGTCGCACAGGAGCCGCGCCGATGCCGCGTACGAGATCTCCGCCTCGTGCACCGCGTAGCGACGGCGGCCGTCCGCGCCCTCCTCCCAGGCGGCGTGCCACGGGACGAGCCCGAGGGCGTCCATCGGCACGAGGACCAGACGCGGAACCCGATCCGGATCGGCGGGGGCGGCGAAGGCGTCGAAGAGCGGCCGGATGCCCGCGTACCAGGCCCAGCCGCCCAGCCGTTCCAGCTGCTGGCGGAGGGACGCGGCGCGCGGGACGGCGTGCCCTCCGCCGGGTACGGGCCCCAGATCGCGGCCAGCGCCCGCGGGCCCCTGGGCGTAGTCCCGCAGGGGTGCGGCGTCCTCCTTGAGGCGCGGAAGGGGCACCGCATGGACGTCGCCGCCGGAGGTGACGACCACCGCGGTCCCGCCCGCGTCGTCCGAGGCGGGCACCAGATAGACCAGGGCGTCCTTGCGCAGCGAGCGCAGCGCCGTGGCGATCTCCTCGACCGTGGGCGGGTCGAGGAGGCGGTCCTGGCTGCTCTCCGCGCCGGTGAGGGCGGAGAGCACGCGGCGGCGGAGCGTGCTCGGTATCGAGAGCGGTGCCTGCGCCGCGGCCAGGGGGTCCGCGGCGGGTTCCGCGGTGACACCCGTGGCGCGCCACTCCTCGGCCAGGTCCCGGTGGCCCGCCGCGACGAGCCGCTCGGGCACCTGGCGGGAGGTGACGGCGGCGTGCAGCACCAGGCCGCGGCAGGCGTCGAGGGCCTGGACCGCCTCCTCAAGGGCGTTGTCCCGCAGGCACCAGGCCGCGACCTCCCGTGCGGCCGAGGTGGCCTGGAGGGCGGCGTTCGTGGCGTGGTCGGTGCCGGACTGGAGCAGCGCGGCCCAGGTGTGGCCGCGCAGCGAGTCGAGGCCGACGTGGCGGCCCGTCGTCCGGTCGTCGCGCCGCAGCTCGTTGCGGGTGCGGTAGGCGCGGCCGAGGGCGAGCCCGGTGGAGGCGTACAGCCGGTGCTCGGGCCCGCCCACGCCACGGAAGGCGATCTCCAGGAGGGCGATCCCCTGGGCGAGTTCGCGCGACCGCGCGACCGGGTTCGGCTGCACGGAGGCGAGACCGCAGTGCGCCACGCCGAGGACGGAGGCGTACCGCAGCCGGCTGTCGGTGCCCTCGTCGACCATGTCGTGGGCTTCCCGCAGCAGGCCCATGGCCTCCTGCAACGCGACCGCGTTCCCGCTGTTCACCGCGCGCTGGAAGAGGGCGACGCCGTTGTCACCGAGCACCCAGGCGGCGTGGTCCCTCGGGAGCCGGCGTGCGGCGCGGCGCAGCTCGGTCACGGTGGGGCGGCCCGCGAGTGGCGGACCGGGCGGGGCGCCGATCCTGCGGGCCAGATCGTCGCGGCCCATGCGGGCGTTCTCGATCGCCGTCCACAGTTCGATGCGGGCGGGATCCTCGGGGTCGAGAGCGGCGTGCGTCTCCAGCATCCGGGCGAGATACCCGTCCGCCGCGCCGAGGTCACCGGCCTGGAGGGCCCGCTGCGCGTCGATGCCCGCCTGGTGGGCGTCCATCATCCGGCGCACGTACGGCGAGATGTCCGGGTCCTCGCGCAGCCGCTGCCATGTCGCGCCGGCCGCCTCCACGTCGTCGATGGCGCCCGCGGTCTGCCCGCGGTGGGTGGTGGCCATCATCCGGGTGAGGTCGATGGCGTTCCCCATCGCCGGCGTCGTGCCGGCGGCGGCCGAGGCGCGGGAGAGGTGGTCCATCACGTCGTCCGTGCCCGCGCCGCCGAGGCCGGTCATCTCCTCCCAGAGCCGTACCTGCGCGACACCGGCGTGCGCGCGGCGCTGCCAGTTCGGGTCGTCGTCCTCGACCTCCAGGACGCAGGTGATCAGCGCGGTCTTCTGCTCCGCCGTGATGTGGGTGCCGTGCGGGTCGAAGATCATCACATGGGACAGCAGCGCGAGCGCGAACTCGGCGCGTTTGCGGTCCGGTTCCATGCCGAGCCAACGCGCGTACATCTCGTCGAAGGCGGTCCGCAGCCGGGACGGATGGGCCGTCGCCTTGAGGAGACCGGGGAAGTCGTCGTCGGTCTCGCTGAAGTCCAGGAAGCTGCGCCCCTGCCCGACCTCCTCGAAGAGCCGCCGGTAGGACTTTCCCATCTGGGCCAGGCGCATCCCCTCGGGCACGTCCTCCGGGGACTCCGGGCGGACACCGTGGTCCTCCAGGGTGAGCCAGGCCCAGCCGCCCATCATCCGGGCCATGTCGCGCATGTCGTCCGAGAGTTCGTCGTCCTCCAGGACCAGAGCGGCCGCCCAGGTGACGTCGTGCAGTCGCTCCGGGTCCGGATCGTCCTGGTAGCGGCCCTGCTGGAAGGCCGCGAGGAAGAAGGCGGTCGCGGTGATCTTTCCGTCTCTGGCCGGCTGCCACCCCTCGACGGCCCGCCGCAGCAGGCCGATCGCCCGGTCCTGTCCGGCGCCGTCGCCCCGGACGCTCGCCCGCTCGAACAGCAGCCGCCCGAAGCCGTCGAGGTAGTGCGGCAGGAGCTGGTCGACGGCGTCCGGCTCGGCGAGCAGGCCGTTCAGCTCCACCTCGGCCGCGGCGCCCTGGGCCTGGTCCTTCCAGGTGGACCAGATCATGGCGCGGACGAAGGTGGCGCGGATCTCCGCCTCCCAGGCCCAGGAGGGCCGTTCCCCGGACCGCCGGGCTTCCTGGACCGCTGCCTCGAACGCCTCCCTCGCCTCCTCCAGGAGGTCCCGGCTGCCCGTCGCCCGCCCCTGGATGATCAGGGCCAGGCCGACGCTGTTCCGCACGAGCGGCAGGTCGCTGGTGGGCAGCGCGGCGTCGAGGACCGCGCGGTAGTGCGTGGCCGAGGCCGCGGCGTCCTCCACGTCGCCACCGCCGCCCGAGGCCCGTTGCAGATGCAGCCAGCCCAGGGCCTCGTGAAGCTCCACCTCGTCCTGGCTGCCCGGTTCGAGCAGCGGCAGCACCGCCTCGTGGAACGCGATCGACTCCACGAGGAGTTCGGCCCGGCGGCCGTCGCCGTCCTGTTCCGCGAGCCCCAGGACGCGCGTCTTCGTGCCGTTCGCGAGGAGTTGGAGGCCCATGAGGCGCTCCTGGTCGTACTCCTCGTCCTCGGGCAGCTTCGCGAACCCCTCGCGGACGAGGTCGAGGGCCTCCTCCAGCAGCTCGGGGTTCTCGTCCCTGTCGTACTCGCAGGCGCGCACGAACCCGTACCGGACGCGCCAGGCGGCCCAGAGGGCGGTGTCCCCCGGGGTATGGAAGGCCAGCTCGAACGCCTCGGCGGCAAGCGTCAGGTCCTCCGGCTCGCCGAGCCGTGCGAAGAGCACGGCGCTCAGCGCGCCGACGCGCGCACAGTGCTCGGGTGCCTCGGGATCGTCCGGCGCGGTACGGGAGAGGAGGTCGAGGTACGCGTCCCGCTCGGCGGCCAGTTCCTCGTCGGTGAGATCGTCGGTGGGTTCGAGGTCGGTCAAGTCCTGCTGTCCGTTCATGGTCAGGTCGCGAGCCTCACGTGGTACGGCTGGAGTACGGAGTCGAGCCACTCCTCGCCCTCGGGCGTGGAGAAGTCCACGGCCCCCTCGGGAACGGTCTCGATCGCGTCGGGCGGGCAGCGGTCGCCAAAGAGGACGACGGTCCGGTCGCCCGGCTCCCTCTTGGAGGACCAGATCAGCCCCTGCGCCCAGGGTTCGGTGTGCCGCCGGATCCAGTGCGCCCAGTCCCGCGTGTAGGCGTAGTCGTGCGCCTCGGTGTGGACGAGCCAGCTGTCCTGGTGCACGGCGGCCAGGTCGCGCGCGGACACCAGGGGGACGACGTCCAGGTCCGCGGCCAGCCGGAGCCGGGACAGCTTCCGCCGCGCGATGCTCACGCGGGGCAGCAGCCGGGGCCCGCCGGACGGGTCGAACGGCAGGGACCGCAGCAGCGTCTCGCAGAGCGCCGCCTCGGCGCCGAGACCCGCGTACAGATAGCCGTACGGGTCGCACGCCGTGCCGTCGAACCGCCCGCCGCCGTACAGGCAGTGGGCCGGCACGGGGTTGAACGCGGCGGCGTCGCGGTGGGCCGCGTGGACGCGGTACAGGATGGTGCCCCGCGACAGTGTGACCTTGCCGGGGGTGCCGGTCATCGCGGCCGGCGGCCGGTAGTGGGGCACGGCTACTCCCCTTCCATCAGGAGCAGTGCCAGGTCGGACAGTTGGCGCTCCCGGGGGCTCCCGAGGAGCTCGGCGGGCGCGGCGCCCAGCCAGGCGTTCGGGGACAGCCACCAGTCCGCCGCGCCCCAGGGGTCGCGGTCGGCCT
The DNA here is from genome assembly GCF_055563935.1 of Streptomyces sp. NPDC029169. Taxonomy (NCBI): domain Bacteria; kingdom Bacillati; phylum Actinomycetota; class Actinomycetes; order Kitasatosporales; family Streptomycetaceae; genus Streptomyces; species Streptomyces sp. NPDC029169. Next base: position 251,339 of record NZ_JBVHXA010000003.1, on the reverse strand, counting down.
CCAGGAGCCGGTTCACCTCCAGTACGGCCATCCAGGGCAGGCTCTCCTCGGCGAACTGGAACCGCGGCAGCCGCAGCACGCCTCCCGCGCCCCGCAGCCGGATCAGTTCGCGCGCGTACGGGTCGCCCCCGCGCCGCAGTACGGTGTCGGCGTTCAGCGCGGGCGCCGCGAGGAGCCGTTCGCGTACCGGTCCGAGTACGGGCCCGACCATGCGGTGCCCGTCGAGGACCAGGACCGCGAGGTCCTCCGCGCGGAACCCCCGGTAGACGTCGTCGAGGACGTCGGCGGAGAACCGCCCCTGCGCCTCGGCCTCGCCGAACTCCTCCGGCAGCCCCTCCCGCAGCACCTCGACGGCCGCCTCCACAGCCGCGTCACGGTCGCCCGCGTCCTGCGCGCGGCGCACGGCGGCCAGGTGCCCGGCCAGCCGCTCGCGCAGCGGTCCGTGGAGGCCGTCGACGACATGCTCCCAGTGGGCCGCCGCGGCCGCCAGCACGGCGTACGGATTCACGCTGTCCCCCTGTCGTGGTGGGTGGTCGGGGCGGTCGGGGCCGCGAGGGGTGCGAGGAGGCGCTCGATGAGATCCGCGCGCTCGTGGGCGCGTACGACGAAGTGGATCTCCCAGTCGTGGCGCCGGGCGAGCTCCGCCTCGACGGCCGGCCAGAGCGCGCCGAAGCTCTCCAGCGGGGTGAGCCCTCCCCGGCCGGCGCCGAGCAGCGGCAAGCACACGGAGGTGAGGGGCGGGTCGAAGCGGGGCGCCTCCTCGGCGAGCACCGCGAAGGCCCGCGCCACGCCCCGGGTGACGTCGGCCGGCTGGACGTCGTAGTCGTTGGTGCCGGGCCGGGGCTGGGCGACGGCCACGTGGTAGATCCGCCGCACGCCCTGGTCGGCGAGGGCTCCCGCCGAGGTGACGGCGACCGTCCCCGGAAGGGCCGCCCGACCCCCCGTTCCGCGCCGGGCGGCCCATTCCCCCAGCTCGTCGTGGATGTGGTCCTCGACGAGTCCCCCGGCCGGGTCCAGCCGTGCTCCGGCACGCCGGAGCGTGGCGGAGACGGACGATTTGTAGGGCGCGGGGAGGGCGAAATACGTGTTGGAGGGCGAGAGGACGACGTCGACGTCGCGCAGCAGATCGACGGAGTGGACGTGGATCCGCGCGGTCACCGGTTCGGACCGCCCGTGGATCCGCAGCCGCAGCGACCGGTGCACGGGGGCCAGCGGCCGTGCGGTACCGGCGTTCGGCCGGCCGGCGAGCACGATGATCTGCTCGGTGATCTGCCCGAGCACCATCAGCTCGTGGTGCTTGCGGAACCGCTCCACGCTGACCCCGTACACCTGGGCCGCCCGCCGTCGCCGGTCGGAGGCGGGCCAGTCGCGGGTGCCCTGCGCGAGGCCGAGGCTGTACTCGGCCGCGGCCTGGAGGGATCCGCCGCCGATCCGGGAGACCGCGGTCCGTAACAGCTGTTCGACACCGGCGGTGGATAACTCGCCTGCGATTCGGGTGAGTCCGGGCAGGGACAGCTCACGCAGCCTGACGACGCCCGCTCGCCTCACCTGTCTCACCTCCGCGAGGACCGATCCGTGTTCCGGCAGTTCCGGCACGAGGGAGTGAGCAGGCATGACGGCAAGCTTCGCACCGCCACCGCCCAGCTCACAAGCCTCGTTCTCTCCCCCTCCATTGCACCGGACCGCCCGGTCGGACACCGGCCGCTTCCGGGGCGGAAACGGGTCGGCGTACGTTCAGCCGAGTACGGCGAGGGCGTCGATCTCGATGAGGAGCCCCTTGGGGAGGCCGACGTAGACCGTCGTACGGGCGGAGGCGGGGGCCTTGAGGCCCTGCTCCTCGAAGTACGCGTCGTAGATCTCGTTCATCTCGGCGAAGTGGTCCACGTCGGTGAGGTAGACGCGCATCATGATCACGTCGTCCCAGCTCGCGCCGCCCTCCTCCAGGATCGCCCTGACGTTGGCGAAGGTCTGGAGGGTCTGCTCGCGCAGGGTGGGCCCGGCGGGCGTGGGGGCCTTGCCCTCTTCGGCGGGCAGGAAGCCGACCTGGCCGGCGACCTGAAGGATGTTGCCCTTCTTGACGCCGTGCGAGAACTTCGCGGGCGGGGCGGTGTGGGTGGCGGGGGTGAGCGCGATCTTCTCGGTCATGCGTGGTCCTTGCCTGAGTAGTCACGGCTGATGGCGTCGGCGGTGCGGCGCACCAGCGGGAGCAGGGTGAGGAGTTCCTCGGCCGTCACGACGACATTGGGCGCCGAGACCGACATGGCGGCGGCGACACGGCCGTCGGCGCCGCGGATGGGCGCGCCGACGCAGTTGATGGACTCCTCGTGGCCACCGAGGTCGGTGGCCCAGCCCTGTTCGCGTACGGTCGCCAGCTCCTTGAGGAAGGCGGCGGCGTCGGGGGTCGAACGGGGCGTGTACATGGGGTAGTCGAGCTTGGCGGCGAGGGCGCGCCGCTCGGGCTCGGGGAGGTCGGCGAGCAGCAGCTTGGCGACGGCGGCGACGGTGATCGCGACGGGCTTGCCGATACGGGAGTACATCCGGACCGGGTAGCGGCTCTCGACCTTGTCGATGTAGAGGACCTCGCCCTCCTCGTGGACGGCGAGGTGGACGGTGTGCCCGGTCTGCTCGTTGAGCGCGGCGAGGTGCGGGTGCGCGATCTCCCGGATGTCGAGGTTCTCGACGGCCTCCTGCGCGAGGGCGAAGAGGCGGGCGCCGAGGCGGTAGCGCAGGTCCTGCTGCCGGTGGACGAGCCCGTGCTCGTGCAGGGTGCGGAGCAGCCGCAGGGCGGTGGACTTGTGCACGCCGAGACTGTCGGCGACCTGCCCGAGGTCGGCGGGGCCCTGGGCGAGCAGCGGCAGGATGCTGAGCGCGCGGTCGACGGTCTGGCTCATGGCGTACGTACCTCCTGGTCCTCCCCGGTCCGCGTCCAGCCGGGGCCGAGGTGCAGTCTCCCCCAGCCCTCGTCGTCGAGCCCGACGAGCCGGTCGGCGTGCACGGTCCGGGCGGGGGCGCCCAGGTCTCCTTCGGCAGTGAGCGCGGCGGCGGCCATGAGATGCCCGTGCCGCATCCGCTCCCGTACGGGCAGCCCCCGAAGGGTCCCGGAGAGGAAACCCGCGGCGAAGGCGTCCCCGGCCCCGACGGGGGAGACGACGTCGACGCGGGGGGCGGGGACGGAGGTGACGGTATCGGGGGCGGGTGCGGGTGCGGGTGCGGGTGGGGGTGCGGGCGTGGGGGCATGGGGGCCGCTGCGCGGGGCCTTCCCCCACCCCGCCCCTTCCCGAAACTGGGGCTCCGCCCCAGACCCCGTACGGCCTTCGGCCGTGTCCTCAAACGCCGGACGGGCTGAACATTCAGCCCCCAGTTCGGGAAGGGGCGGGGTGGGGAAAGAAGCCGCGCAGCGCTCGAAGACGACCGCCCCCGCCCCACCCCGCTTCACCACCAGGACCCCCGGCTCCGGGAGCGCGCGCCGGATCGCGCCCGCCCCCACCACCCCCCACGCCGACTCCCCCTCGTCCTCCCCCACGAACACCACATCCGCCCCCCGCGCCAGCTCAAGCAGCACCCGCCCACCCTCCGCGGCGTCACGCCACAGCCCCGGCCGGAAGTTCACGTCGAACGACACCAGGGGGCGACCGGCCCGGGGCGCGGTCAGCTCGCGCATCAACGCGAGGCAGCCGTCCGACAGCGCGGCGGTAATGCCGGACAGGTGCAGGATCCGCCCATCCGAAACCGCCTCCCACCGCACCGTCTCCGGCGACATCGCCGACGCCGCCGACCCCGCCCGGTAGTACGCGACTTCATGCGCCGCCGTCGCCCGGTCCGTGGCGGTACGGAAGTAGACCCCGGTCGGCCGCCGGCCGTCCCGCCCGACCGCCGACACGTCGACCCCGTACGCCCCGATCGCCTCCACCAGGTGGTCGCCGAAGCCGTCAACCCCCACCCGGCTCACCCACTTCGCCCGGTGCCCCGCCGCGGCCAGCGCGCAGGCCACGTTGGACTCGGCGCCTCCGATGGCGCGGCGGAAGGACGGCACGTCGGCGAGGCGGCCCGGCCGGGAGGGCAGAAAGGTGACCATGGACTCGCCGAGGCAGACGACGTCCAACGGCGGGCTCCCGGTCATGGCCACGTACGGGCTCCTCGTCGATCATGTAGGTCCATTGACCCGCGCTGGCCCGGATGTTAGACACCCGTAAGCGACATACGCAATGAACGTTGCACAGAATGCAACGCACAGGAGACCTCATGCAGCCCACCCCCACCCGGCAACTGGCGGACGAGCGCGTCGACCACCGCTTCAAGGCCCTCCCGCCCGACGCCGAGGGGCTGACCGTCGGCGAACTGGCCGCCCAGCGCCGCAACCTCTTCACGGGCGGCTTCACCACCCCCGTCCTCGCCCTCTCCGCCGAGTCCGTCGAGCACAACCTGCGCCTCCTGGAGACCTACGCCGAGCGCCACGGCCTCGCCTTCGCCCCGCACGGCAAGACGTCCATGGCCCCGCAGCTCTTCGACCGCCAACTGGAGCACGGCGCCTGGGGCATCACCGCCGCCGTCCCGCACCAGGCCCGCGTCTACCGCGCGTACGGCATCGCCCGGATCTTCCTCGCCAACGAGCTCGTCGACGCGCCCGCCCTGCGCTGGCTGGCCTCCGAGCTCGATGCCGACCCCGGCTTCCGCTTCATCTGCTACGTCGATTCGGTCCGCGGGGTCGAGCTGATGGACGCGGCGCTGACCGAGGCCGGGGCCCGCCGCCCCGTCGACGTCGTCGTCGAGCTCGGCGCCGGCAAGGAAGGCCGTACCGGAGCCCGTACCGAAGCCGACTGCGCCGCCGTCGCCGACGCGGTCGCCGCGACCACGACCCTGCGCCTGGTCGGCGTCGCCGGATACGAGGCGCAGGTGCCGCAGGCCACACCCGAGCGCGTCAAGTCCTGGCTGAACCGCCTCGTCTCCCTCGCCGCCGACTTCGACAAGGCCGGCCTCTTCTCCCCCGGGATCGAGGAGATCGTGATCAGCGCGGGCGGCAGCGAGTGGTTCGACGCGGTCGCGGACGTCTTCGCGGAGATCCCCGAACTCTCCCTGCCCGTACTGAAGTTGCTCCGCTCGGGCGCGTACGTCTCGCACGACTCCGGCCACTACCGCGACCTCACCCCCTTCAACCGCGTCCCCGAAGAGGGCGCGCTGGAGCCCGCGTTCCGGCTCTGGGCCCAGGTCGTCTCCCGCCCGACCCCCGAGCAGGCGTTCACCAACGCGGGCAAGCGCGACGCGGCGTACGACCTCCGTCTCCCCGAGGCTGAGGTCGTACGCGACGCCCGCACCGGAGCCGTCCGACCCGCCACGGGCATGACCATCACCGCCCTCTCCGACCAGCACGGCTGGGTCCGCACGGAGCCGGGCGCCGAGATCGAGGTCGGCGACTGGCTCGGCATGGGCCTGTCCCACCCCTGTACGTCCTTCGACAAGTGGCAGTTGATCCCGCTGGTCGAGGCGGACGGCACGGTCGTCGACTACATCCGTACGTTCTTCTGACCGAAGGAGCCGGTCGCCGTGGACCTCGTCATCCGCGACGTGGACGTCATCGACGGCTCCGGCGGCGACTCGTACCGCGCCGACGTCGCCGTCGACGGCGGCCGTATCGCCGCCATCGTCAAGGAGGGCGCGGCGGCGGGCTGTCAACGCCCCATCGCCCGGCGCGTCCTGGACGCCGAGGGCCTGGCCCTGTCCCCCGGCTTCATCGACATGCACGCGCACTCCGACCTCGCGCTGCTCCGCGACCCGGAGCACACCGCGAAGGCCGCGCAGGGCGTGACCCTCGAAGTCCTCGGCCAGGACGGTCTGTCGTACGCCCCGGTCGACGACCGCACGCTCGCGGAGGTCCGCCGGGCGATCACCGGCTGGAACGGCGACGGTTCCGACATCGACGTCGACTGGCGCACGGTCGGCGAGTACCTGGACCGCCTCGACCGCGGCATCGCGGTGAACGCGGCGTACCTCATCCCTCAAGGCACGGTACGGATGTACGCGGTGGGCTGGGACGACCGCCCGGCGACGGAGTCCGAGCTGAACCGGATGCGACAGCTGGTGGCCGAGGGCATGGAGCAGGGCGCGGTAGGCATGTCCTCCGGCCTCACGTACACGCCCGGCATGTACGCCCCCGACGCCGAACTCACCGACCTCTGCCGCGTGGTGGCCCAGTACAACGGCTACTACTGCCCGCACCACCGCTCGTACGGCGCCGGTGCGCTCCAGGCGTACGAGGAGATGGTCGCCCTCACCCGGGACGCGGGCTGCGCGCTGCACCTGGCGCACGCGACGATGAACTTCGGCGTGAACAAGGGCAAGGCGCCGGACCTCCTGGCCCTGCTCGACAGGGCCCTGGCGGAGGGCTCCGACATCACCCTGGACACGTACCCCTACACCCCCGGCTGCACGACCCTGGTCGCCATGCTCCCGAGCTGGGCGAGCGAGGGCGGCCCGGAGGCGGTCCTGGCGCGCCTCCGGGACGAGGAGACGTCGGAACGGATCCGTCACGACCTGGAGGAGACCGGCTCGGACGGCTGCCACGGGGTGCCGGTCGAGTGGGACACGATCGAGATCTCGGGTGTGAGCGACCCGGGCCTCGCGGGCGTCGTGGGCCGCCGCCTGGACGGCTGGGCCACGGCCCGCCGCCTCCTGGTCGACGACAGGCTGGGCTCGGCGATCCTCCAGCACGTCGGCCACGAGGAGAACGTCCGCACGATCATGCGCCACCGGGTCCACACGGGCGGCTCGGACGGCATCCTCCAGGGGGTCAAGCCGCACCCGCGGGCGTACGGCACGTTCCCGGAGTACCTGGGGAAGTACGTACGGGACGAGGGCGTCCTCTCCCTGGAGGAGTGCGTGGCCCACCTGACCTCGCGCCCGGCAGCCCGCCTCCGCCTCCCGGACCGCGGCCTGATCCGCGAGGGCTACGTCGCGGACCTGGTCCTCTTCGACCCGACGACGGTGGCAGCAGGCTCGACATACGAGACCCCGCGCACGCTCCCGACGGGCATCCCGCACGTCCTGATCAACGGCAGATTCGTGATCGAGAACGGCAAGCGGACGGACGCCCTGGCGGGCAGATCAATCCGCCGATCCCCCTGACCCCACCCCACCCCGTTGTGGGCAATCGTCCCGCAGGGCGGGACGGGTGGGCACACGGGACGGCGCCCTTACGGGCGCGTCCGCTCCATGTGCCCGCCCACCACGGGAACCCGCACCGACCCGAACCCCGGCGCCTCCGGCGCCCACCGCACCCACACAAGCCCCAGCGCCAGCACAACCCCCGCCACCACGAACCCGTACCACGGCGTGTGCCCCGACGGCGCCGTCTCGTACACAAGCGCCGCCGAGAGAACGGCCAGCACCTGCCCCACCCGCCCCCGCCACGCCCCCGCCGCCACCACAACCGTCCCCCACAGCAGGTACCACGGCTGCACCATCGGCGACAGCGCCACCAACGCCACCAACGCAAGCCCGAGCCCCCGCACCGGATCGATCCGCCCGCGCCACGCCCGCCACGCCAGCGCCAGGATGATCACCACCGCCGCCACAAGCCCCAGCTGCTGCACGACGCCCTTCACCGCCCCGGAGCCGTCCCCGAAGAGCAGCCCGAGCCCCACCCCCACGTCACTCGTCACGGACAGCGCCGTGTGAATCGTCCCCGCGACGCTCTGCGTCCGCAGCCACCCGAAGCCGGTTCCGGCGGCGACCGTGGCCGCCGCGGCGACGGCCCCCGCGACCGCCCCGGGCAGGACGAGGCCCTTGACCAGGCCGCGCACCCCGCCGCCCCGCGCGACCATCACGCCGATGAACAGCAACGCGACCGCCGCCGGCGACTTGACCATCATCGCGAGCCCGACGAGCACGCTCCCGAGCACCCACCGCCCGCGGGTCGCCAGCAGCACCCCGCCCAGCATGAGCCCGATCATGAGCCCGTCGTTGTGCATCCCGCCGACGACATGGATGAGCACCAGCGGATTGAGCACGCCCAGCCACAGGGCTCCCCCACCACCCCCCGGCCCCGCCAGCCCCCGCACCGCCCACACGATCAGCGCGAGCGCGCCCAGCGCGATCAGCCGCATCCCGAGGACCGCCGGGACGATCTCCCCGCCGGTCACCTTGACCACGGCCTGCGCGAGCACGAGAAAGACCGGTCCGTACGGCGCCGGGGTGTCCGTCCAGTGCCCGCCGACGCTCGCCGCCGCGTCCACGCCGAGGTCCCCGGGGCCGAGGACCGAAGGACCCGCCCCGTACACGTCGTACCCCTCCAGGACCATGGCGCCCTGGGCGATGTAGCTGTAGACGTCCGCGCTGTACAGCGGTGGCGCGAGGACCAGCGGAGCGGTCCACCAGGCGAGCGTGCCGAGCACCCGCTCCCGCGCCCCGCGCGCGAGCAGCACCCCGTACCGCCACCAGGCCGCCACGAGCAGCGTCAGCCCGACGTACGCGAGGAGGGCAGCGGCCACGGTCGGTCCGGACCCCTGGGGCACCCACACCCCCCACGGCTCACGCACCGGCAGCGTCCCGGCCGCGTAGCCGCCCACCGCGACGGCGAGCGATCCGATCGCACCGAGCCACCGGCACCCGGAGGCGTCGAAGACGGCGCTCAAGACGGGACGCCTCACCGCGGGCGCTTCGTCTTCCCCGGGGCCGAGGCCGACTTCCCGGGCCTGACACCGGTCGAAGCGTCGGAGCCGTCGGAACCGTCAGAACCGTCGGAGCCGTCCCCCGTGGCCGTCGGCCGCTCGGTCGCCTCGCCGGACTCGGTCGGCCGGGCAGCGGCATCCGAGGCGGACGCGGACGCCTTCGCCCCGGTCGGCGTCGGGACCCCCGTGGCCGACGACTCCCGGGACGGGCCGTCCGTGGGATCGGCCTGGATCAGGGCCGGCAGCCCCGGACGACCGTCGTCGCCCGTCGGCGCCGACCCGCCGGCCTGACCGGACCGGAACGCCCCGGAGACGACCGCGACCAGCAGCCCGAGGCCGAGGATCCCGCCCCCGGCCAGCAGCAGGCGCGGCCCCGGGCCCCGTCGCGCCGAGGCATGACGGCGGCGGCGCCCGGGGGCGCCTTCGGCACGGTCGTCCTGGTGGCTCATGGCCGCGAATTCTACGGAGCGGGGTCCCCGCCCAGCGACCCAGGTCACATTCGGGCCGAGCGCCCGACGGCAGTCGTCCGACGCCCCCGTCCGACGCCCGACGGCTGGCGTCCGACGACCCCGTCCGGCATCCGACGGCAGGCGTCCGACGACGGGCGGCTGGCACCCGACGGCGCACCTCCGACGGCCCCGTCCGGCACCCGGCGGCGCACGTCCGACACCGCACGTCCGACCTCTCCCTTCCGCCCGACGTGTCCCAAAACACGAAGCGTCCCGCGCCGCCCCGCCGTAAGCTCAGGACATGCAGGTGATCCAGTCCACGAAGCTCGCCAACGTCTGTTACGAAATCCGGGGCCCGGTGCTCGAAGAGGCGATGCGGCTGGAGGCTGCCGGTCATCGCATCCTCAAGCTCAACACCGGAAACCCGGCCGCCTTCGGTTTCGAGTGCCCGCCGGCGATCCTCGAGGACGTCCTGCGCAATCTGCACGACGCGCACGGTTACGGCGACGCAAAGGGCCTGCTCTCCGCCCGCCGCGCGGTGATGAGCCACTACGAGACCAAGGGCATCCCGCTCTCCGTCGAGGACATCTACCTCGGCAACGGCGTCTCCGAGCTGATCCAGATGTCGATGCAGGCGCTGCTCGACGACGGCGATGAGGTCCTCGTCCCCGCCCCGGACTACCCGCTGTGGACCGCCTCCGTCGCGCTGGCCGGCGGCACGGCCGTGCACTACCGCTGCGACGAGCAGGCGGACTGGATGCCGGATCTCGCGGACATCGAGCGGAAGATCACCGACCGCACCAAGGCGATGGTGATCATCAACCCGAACAATCCCACGGGCGCCGTCTACGACGACGAGATGCTCCGCTCCCTCACGGAGATCGCCCGCCGCCACAACCTGGTGATGTGTTCGGACGAGATCTACGACAAGATCCTCTACGACGGCGCCACGCACACTCCGACCGCGGCCATCGCCCCCGATCTCCTCGTCCTGACGTTCAACGGGATGAGCAAGAACTACCGGGTGGCCGGTTTCCGCTCCGGCTGGCTGGCGGTCTGCGGCCCCAAGGCCCACGCCTCCTCGTACATCGAGGGCCTGACGATCCTCGCGAACATGCGGCTGTGCGCCAACATGCCGGCGCAGCACGCGGTGGCCGCCGCGCTCCAGGGCCGGCAGTCGATCGAGGACCTGGTGCTGCCGGGCGGGCGGCTGCTCGAACAGCGTGATGTGGCGTACGACCTGCTGACGCAGATCCCGGGCGTGACCTGTGTGAAGCCGAAGGGCGCCCTGTATCTCTTCCCGCGGCTCGACCCGAGCGTCTACAAGGTCAAGGACGACCGTCAGATGGTCCTCGACCTCCTGCGGGCCGAGAAGATCATGGTGGTCCACGGGACGGGCTTCAACTGGCACGAGCCGGACCACTTCCGGATCGTCACGCTGCCGAACGCCAAGGACCTCGCCGACGCGGTGACCCGGATCGGCACGTTCCTGGACGGCTACAGCCAGCCGTAACGGCCGCCGCGCCCGAGACCGCACTCAACTTTAGATTGAATCTAAGCTAGGATGGATCCAGAGATACCTCAGGAGGCCATCCCCATGTACGAGCCGATCCGCACGAAGTCGGTCCACCGGATGGCCGACGACGACCAGAACGCGTACCCGCACCGCTCCCGCGAGGAGGAGCTGGACATCCAGCTCGCCGGACACCTCGCCGCGCTGCTCGCCGTCACGGACGAGCTGGGTGACGCGGAGGCCGGCGACCTCATCGCCCGCCAGGTCGCCCGGCTGCGCGGCGCGCCGCCCGCCCGGCACGCGGGACTGAGCGGCTCGGACACCCCGTCTCTGCACCGGCGCGCCCACGCCCTCGCGGGCCGCGCCCTGGTCGTCGCCGCCTCCCGGGCCGACACGGCCGCCGCGATCCTCGCCGCCGAGCGCATGGACGCGCACACCGCGGCACTGACCTCGCCCGAGCCGGCCGGCGCCCTCTGACGGCCCCGGTCCGCGCGCGCCACCGCCGCGCGGCCCGGGCGCCACCCACACCACCGGCCCACCTCCGAGGCGCCACCCACACCACCGGCCGCCTCCGGGGCGCCACCCACACCACCGGCCGCCTCCGGGGCGACGCCACCCACAGCACCCCCCTCCGGTTCTGTACCGGGATCACCACTTCACCCCCCGTCCACCCAACTCCCCCTGGAATGTGGGCTTCCGCGAGCAACCTGCCCTCGTGAGACGCATCCTGGGAATCGTCCTTGCCGTCCTGCTCCTGGGCGGCGTGGCCGCCGTCCTCGTGGCGGGCGGCGACACCAAGGACAAGGGCACGGCAACGAAGACCGTGCGAGGAGTGATCGGATCGGAGAAGGCGGAGTTCTTCGCCGATCCCAAGGTGGTGAAGGCCCTGGCCGACAAGGGCTTCACCGTGCGGACGGAGACCTCCGGGTCCTGGGACATGGAGGAACTGCCCCTCACGGGCTACGACTTCGCGTTCCCATCCTCCAAGGCACCCGCCGACGAGCTGCGGGCCAAGGCGAAGGTGAAGGGCGCCCCGCTGCGGCCCTTCTACTCGCCGCTGGTCGTCGTCGCCCACCGCGGCGCCGCCGAGGTCCTCGCCGGAAACGGCCTGGCCACGCTCGGCTCCGGGGGCCAGACGGGCACGCTCCGCATGGAGCCGTACCTGGCCGCCGCGAAGGCCGACCGGACCTGGCAGCAGCTCAAGGGGGTAGCCGGGCGGCCCGAGTTGAGCGGCACGGTCTTCATCACCTCGACCGACCCCATCGCCTCCAACTCCGGCGCGCTCTACCTCGCCGCGGCGAGCTTCGTCGCCGACGGCGGCAAGGTGGCCGGCGACAAGGCGGCTGTGGACCGCACGGCACCGCTGCTGCGGAAGCTGATCCAGGTCCAGGGCGCCCAGCAGTCCAGCTCCGACGCCCCGTTCCGCGACTTCATCAGCGGCGTCGGCAACCAGCTGGTGCTCGTGTACGAGTCCCAGGTCGCCTCCCAGCTCCTCGCGAAGCGGCAGATGGGCGACCTCGTGGTGCTCTACCCGGACACCACCGTGATCAGCGACCACACGGTCGTCCCGCTCACCGACAGCGGCCGCGAGCTCGGCGAACTCCTCACCATCGACCCGGAGTTGCGGGAGCTGGCGGTACGCCACGGCTTCCGCCCGCAGGGTGCCGCCGCCGAGTTCACGGCCGGCACCAAGGGTCTCGAGGACCGCCTCAACCAGACACTGACCGGGGTCCGCCAGGCGCCCGTGCCTACCAGCGAGGTGCTGCACGACATGGCGCGGCGGGCCCGCAACCAGGGGGACACCGCATGACCACGCCCAACGACCCCGCCACCGCGCAGCTGATCCTCACCCCGCCGGAGCCGGTGCCCCCGGTCCGTGCGGAGCAGGCCTCCGGCCTCGTCCCGCTGGAGGAGTCCGTCCGTACGGAGATGAGCAGGCGCGCGGTCGAGTACGTCGACTCGCTCGCCGGACTCGACACCCGCTCGCCCGAGTTCGCGGGCCGCATCGGGGAGATCGCAGCCCTCGGGGCGGGCGAGATGCGCAGCGCCGCCGCCCAGTCGAACCGCATGCTCGACCGCACGGTCCGCTCGCTGAGCGAGGGCGGCGGCGACGCGCAGTCCCGGGTCGGCGCCTCGCTGGTCGAGCTGCGCCGCACCGTCGAGGACCTCGACCCGCGCGATGCCCCCGGCAAGGGAATCAACAAGTTCCTGTCCAAGCTGCCGGGCGGCAACAAGCTGCGCGACCACGTCGCCACGTACGCCTCCTCGCAGGGCACGCTGACGAAGATCGTCAGTACGCTCCGGGGCGGCCAGGACGAACTGCGCCGCGACAACGCGGCGTTGCAGACCGAACGGGCCCGGCTCTGGGAGACCATGGGCAAGCTCCAGGAGTACGCGGTGCTCACCGAGGCCCTCGACGCGGCCGTCGAGGAGCGCATCGCGCTGACCCCGGACCCGGCCGCGGCGGACGCGCTCCGCTCCGACGTGCTCTTCCCGGTCCGCCAGAAGCACCAGGACCTGCTGACCCAACTCGCCGTCTGTGCCCAGGGATACCTGGCGATGGACGTGGTCCGGCGCAACAACGACGAGCTGATCAAGGGCGTCGACCGGGCTGCGACGACCACGGTCTCGGCGCTGCGGATCGCGGTCATGCTCTCCTCCGCGCTGGAGAACCAGCGCAAGGTGGCCGAGCAGGTCAATGTCCTCCGCTCGACCACCGAGGACCTGATCCGCGGCAACGCGGAGATGTTGGCGACCCAGAGCGGCGAGATCCAGCGCATCGCGGCGGACCCGGCGGTCGGCGCGGAGACGCTGCGCACGGCGTTCCAGCAGATCTACCGGACCCTCGACGCCATCGACACGTACAAGGTCCAGGCGACCGAGTCGATGGCGGCGACGGTCGAGTCCCTGACCGCGGAGCTCCAGACGGCCAGCGCCTACCTCGCCCGCACCCGCCGCACGAGCGCCCTGGAAGGCGGCCCCGAATGAGATCCGTCCCCCGAGGCATGAGATCCCTCCCCCGCCGTGCGACGGCCGCCCTCGCCCTCCTGACCGCCCTGACCCTCGCCGCCTGCACCGCCGACGGCGGGACCGGCAGCGAAACCGGGGACGGCAACGCCGCCGCCCCCCACACCCTGCGCGTCCTCGCCTCCTCCGAACTCGCCGACATGGAGCCCGTCCTCGAAGAGGCGCGGAAGGCGACCGGTGTCACCGTCAGGCCCACCTACGCCGGCACTCTCGATGCCGTCGAGCAGATCGCGTCCGGCGCGGCGGAGAAGTCGTACGACGCGGTCTGGCTCTCCTCCAACGACTATCTGCGGCTGCGCCCCGACACCGCGAAGAAGATCACCGCCGAGACGCCGGTCATGACCTCCCCGGTCGCCCTCGGCATCCGCCCGGGCGCGGTGAAGGAGCTCGGCTGGGACCCCGCGAAGGTCACCTGGTCGCAGATCCACCAGGCGGTCGCCGAGAAGAAGCTCGGCTACGGCATGACCGACCCGGCCCGCTCCAACTCGGGCTTCTCCGCCCTGGTCTCCGTCGCCTCCGGCCTCTCCGGCGCCCAGTCCGCGCTCACCGAGAAGGACGTCGCCGCGGCCACACCCAAGCTCAAGGAGTTCTTCGGAGGCCAGCAGCTGACCTCCGGCTCCTCCGGCTGGCTGGCCACCGCCTGGTCCCGCCGCACCGACGTCGACGCGCTGATCAACTACGAGTCCGTGCTGCTCAAGACGGCCGAGAAGCTCACGGTCGTCCGCCCCGCCGACGGTGTCGTCACCGCCGACTACCCCTTCACGCTCCTGACCTCCGCGAGCCCGGACGCCAAGCAGGCCGCCGCGCGGCTCACCGCCCATCTCCGTACGCCGGCCGCGCAGCGGATGATCACCGAACGGACCCTGCGCCGCCCGGTCGTCCCCGGCGTGGAGCTCGCGAAGCCGCTCACCGCCGACCAGCGCCGCGAGCTGCCGTTCCCCGGCAGCCGGGCCGTCGCCGACGGCCTCCTCGACGCGTACGAGAACAAGCTCCGCCGCCCCTCCCGTACGGTCTACGTCCTCGACACCTCCGGCTCCATGGCGGGCGAGCGGCTCACCCGGCTCAGGTCGGCGCTCGCCGAGCTGACCGGGGACTTCCGGGACCGCGAGACGGTCACCCTGATGCCCTTCGGCAGCGCGGTGAAGCGGGACGAGGTCCGTACGTACACGGTCGACCCGGCCGCCCCGCGGAAGGCCATCGACGCCATGCGCGCCCAGGCGAACGGGCTCTCCGCCTCGGGCGGTACGGCGATCTACTCCAGCCTGAAGGAGGCGTACGAGCAGCTCGGCAGCGCCCCCGACGGCGAGGTGTTCACGTCGATCGTGCTGATGACGGACGGCGAGAACACCGACGGCGACCCGGCCGGCGCGTTCGACGCCTTCTACCGGGACCTGCCGCCCGGCCGGCAGCGGACGCCGGTCTTCCCGATCCTCTTCGGGGACTCCGACCGTGCCGCACTCGACCACATCGCGACCCTGACCGGCGGCCGGCTCTTCGACGCCACGAAGGGCTCGCTCGACGGAGCCTTCGAGGAGATCCGTGGCTACCAGTAGTCCGGTCCTGCGGTACCTGGAGTCCCGCAAGAACTTCACCGGCAGCGCCTGCGGGATCGCGGGCCTCGCCCTCTCCTTCACCGGCGCGGCCGGCGCGCTCTGGCCGCTGGTCGTCGTGGGCCTGTACGCCGCCGGCGCGCTGATCGCCCCGCCCGAGCGGCCGCCGGCCCCGGCGTTCCCGGACGCGGCGGAGCAGCTCGACGCCCTGCGGGCGGACTTCGTGACCCTGCGCGGCTATCTCACGGAGGTCGAGCTGCCGCCGGCCGCGGCCGGCCGTCTCACCGATCTCGACGCGCTGGTCGAGGCGCTCCTCGAACCGGGCTGGGTCAGCGATCCCGAGCATCTGCACGTCCTGGCCCGCGCGGTGCGCCAGGACATTCCGGAGGCGGTGGACACCTTCGTACGGACGCGTTGGTGGAGCAGGGTCACGCCGGGCTCCGAGCCGCCCGAGCGCCATCTCGAGCGGCAGCTGGCGGCGCTGCACGAGGAGGCGGCGGGGATCGCGGCGGCGCTCCAGGACGCGGAGGCGATCCGGCAGGAGGCGCACACGCGCTACCTGGAGGAACGTGGAAAATCCTGACGGCGGAAGATCCCCCTACGTCGTCACGATCGGTTATGTTCCGGCCATGACCATGGATCATGCCTCCGCCCCTCGTTCCGCCTCCCGCCGCACGGTGCTCACGGCCCTCGCCGCCGCGGCCACGGTCGGTTCCCCGCTGCTCGCCCACCTGGCCTCCGCCGCGCCCGCGTACGCGGAGGAGGCCGAGTACCCCTCGAACACCGCCATGTACCAGGAGCTGGCCGGCCAGGAGGGCACCACCTTCAGCCGACGCTTCCGGCGCCACGAGCAGTTCGACACCTCGATGACCACCGTCGCCCCCTTCCGCCGGACCGCGATCCTCGCCCTGCACGGCGGTGGCATCGAGACCGGCACCAGCGAACTCTGCCTGGGCATCGCCGGCTACAGCCCGAGCGACGCCGCGGGCGCCCCGGTCCTGCCGGTCGTGCACGACTACTGGATGTTCGAGGGGCTGCTCTCCTCCGGCAACAGGGCGCTGCACGTCACCTCGAAGAACTGCGACGACCACGTCGCCCTGTCGACGGCGGCGAGCCATCTCAACGTCCTCAGCCTGCACGGCTGTACGTTCGACCAGCTGGCGCTGCCCACGGCCACGTACCCGCCGACCGGGGACCGCCGGGTCGCGGTCGTCGGCGGGCTCAACGCGACCTTCCGGCAGGAGCTCGTGAAGGAGCTGAACGCGGCCGGCTTCCCCGCGATCGACTCCCTGTCCCCCGAGTGGGCCGCGAAGCTCACCGAGTACAACGGCGACCACATCTCGAACCCCACCAACAGGACGATGCTCGGCAAGGGCGGCCAGCTGGAGCTCACCACCGAGCTGCGCAGGAGCCTGTTCGACGACCCCGACAGCCGCGGCGGCCGGGCGGCCACCTGGAACGGCGAGTTCGTGAAGTTCCGCGACGCCTGCCGCCGGGCGATCGCGACCGTCGAGGCCGGTCAGCCGATCCTGTAGGAGGACATGCGCCGGCCCCCGAAGCCGTGAGGGGGCTCCGGGGGCCGGCGTGCATCGCGGCGAGCCGTTCGTGACCCCACTGGTCAGGGCGGCGTTCGGGGCGACTCGCCACGAGTCTTGGGGTGCGGGTCTAGCCCAGGCGCTCCACCAGCGCGCGGTACTCGTCCCACAGCTCCTTCGGCGTGTGGTCGCCGAAGGTGTTGAGGTGCTCGGGGACCAGAGCGGCCTCCTCGCGCCAGACGTCACGGTCGACCTTGAGCAGGAACTCCAGGTCCTCCGCCGGCAGGTCCAGGCCGTCGGTGTCGAGCGCGTCCGCGGTCGGCAGGATGCCGATGGGGGTCTCGACGCCCTCGGCCTTGCCCTCCAGGCGCTCCACGATCCACTTCAGGACGCGGCTGTTCTCGCCGAAACCGGGCCACACGAACTTGCCCGCGTCGTTCTTGCGGAACCAGTTCACGTAGTAGATCTTCGGCAGCTTGGCCTGGTCCGCGTTCTTGCCGACCTTGAGCCAGTGCGCCATGTAGTCGCCCATGTTGTAGCCGCAGAACGGCAGCATGGCGAACGGGTCGCGGCGCAGCTCGCCGACCTTGCCCTCGGCGGCGGCGGTCTTCTCGGAGGCGACGTTCGCGCCGAGGAAAACGCCGTGCTGCCAGTCGAAGGACTCGGTCACCAGCGGGACGGCGGTGGCGCGGCGGCCGCCGAAGAGGATCGCCGAGATCGGCACGCCCTTCGGGTCCTCCCACTCCGGCGCGATGATCGGGCACTGCCCGGCCGGAACGGTGAAGCGGGCGTTCGGGTGGGCGGCCGGGGTCCCGGACTCCGGCGTCCAGTCGTTGCCCTTCCAGTCGATGAGGTGCTTGGGCGCCTCCTCGGTCATGCCCTCCCACCACACGTCGCCGTCGTCGGTGAGCGCGACGTTGGTGAAGACCGAGTTGCCCCACATCGTCTTCATGGCGTTGGCGTTGGTGTGCTCGCCGGTGCCGGGCGCGACGCCGAAGAAACCGGCCTCGGGGTTGATCGCGTACAGGCGGCCGTCCTCGCCGAAGCGCATCCAGGCGATGTCGTCGCCGATGGTCTCGACCGTCCAGCCGGAGATCGTGGGCTCCAGCATGGCGAGGTTGGTCTTGCCACAGGCGGACGGGAAGGCGGCGGCGACGTACTTGGCCTCGCCCTGCGGCGGGGTGAGCTTCAGGATCAGCATGTGCTCGGCGAGCCAGCCCTCGTCACGCGCCATGACGGAGGCGATGCGCAGCGCGTAGCACTTCTTGCCGAGCAGGGCGTTGCCGCCGTAGCCGGAGCCGTACGACCAGATCTCGCGGGTCTCGGGGAAGTGCGAGATGTACTTGGTGGTGTTGCAGGGCCACGGCACGTCCTCCTGGCCCTCCGCGAGCGGGGCGCCGAGGGTGTGGACGGCCTTGACGAAGAAGCCGTCCTCGCCCAGTTCGTCGAGGACGGCCTGTCCCATGCGGGTCATGGTGCGCATGGAGACGGCGACGTACGCGGAGTCGGTGATCTCGACGCCGATCGCGGAGAGCGGCGAGCCGACGGGGCCCATGCAGAAGGGCACGACGTACATCGTGCGGCCCTTCATCGAGCCGCGGAAGATCCCCTGCTCACCGCGGAAGATCTCTTTCATCTCCGCCGGGGCCTTCCAGTGGTTGGTCGGGCCCGCGTCCTCCTCCTTCTCGGAGCAGATGAAGGTCCGGTCCTCGACGCGCGCGACGTCGGACGGGTCGGAGGCGGCGTAGTACGAGTTCGGGCGCAGAGTCGGGTCGAGCTTCTTGAACGTGCCCTTGGCGACGAGCTCCTCGCACAGGCGCTCGTACTCGGCCTCGGATCCGTCGCACCAGACGATGCTGTCCGGCTGCGTGATCTCGGCGATCTCGTTCACCCAGGCGACCAGTTCCTGGTGCCGAGTGGGGACGGCGGTGGTGGGAGCCGCGTTGTCGCGCGCCACGATTGCTCCTTGATGAGGGGTTTTTTGATGTCTGCCCCGTGGGGGCTGCGACCCGGACGCGTCGTAGCTGCTCATCCGGTGCCGACCACACTCATTTGATCATCCGACGCAAGTGCCCATATGTCCAGAGGGCCGCACACGTGAGCATCACCACTCGTATCCGGGACCTACGGACGCGTAGGTAGCATTCGGCTCATGACTTCTGCCGTGCCGGACGTGACCCGGATAGACCGCACCTCGTCCCACCCGTCGCACGCGCTGAAGCCACGACTCAGGGGCTGGCTGCACGCGGGCATGTTCCCGGCCGTGATCGTCGCCGGTCTCACGCTCGTCGCCCTCGCCGACTCGCCCCGGGCCCGGATCGCCTGCGGCGTCTACGCCCTCACCGCCTGTCTGCTCTTCGGCATCAGCGCGCTCTACCACCGCGGCACCTGGGGACCGCGCGGCGAGGCGGTACTGCGGCGCCTGGACCACGCCAACATCTTCCTGATCATCGCGGGCACCTATACCCCGCTGACCCTGCTCCTTCTCCCCGATTCGACCAGCCGGCCCCTCATGTGGGCGGTCTGGGTCGCCGCCGCGGCCGGCATCGCCTTCCGCGTCTTCTGGGTCGGCGCCCCCCGCTGGCTGTACACGCCCTGCTACATCGCGATGGGCTGGGCCGCCGTCTTCTTCCTGCCCGACTTCATGCGGGCCGGCGGCATCGCCGTCTTGGTCCTGGTGATCGTCGGCGGGGTGCTCTACAGCGCGGGCGGGGTCATCTACGGCATGAAGCGCCCGAACCCGTCCCCCCGCTGGTTCGGCTTCCACGAGGTCTTCCACTCCTTCACCCTCGCGGCCTTCATCGTCCACTACGTCGGCATCTCCCTGGTCGCCTACAACGTGTGACCCTCACGGCCGGCCGCCCAGCGCACCCCTGACCACCTCGCCCGACTCCGGATTGTCCGCGCACCCCCACACTCCGTGCGGGCAGTAGTCCGTGAACGTCTGGTAGACGGGCCGGTGCCGCGCGAACCAGTCGAGCATCCCCCGTACGTACGCCGGATTGTCCCCGTTGCGGAAGAGCCCCCACTCCGGATACGAGACGGGCTTGCCGTGCTCCGCCGCGAACCCCACATGGTGCGCGAGCCCGAAGTCCTCGGTCACCTGCTCCTCGAACCCGAGCCCCTCCGGCTGGTCGTAGGCGTCGAGACCGATGATGTCGACGTACGCGTCGCCCGGGTAGCAGCGCGGCCACTCGACGGCGTCCCGCCCCCGGCTCGCCGTGAAGTCGAAGCGGAACCGCTGCCCCGGCACCTCCCGCAGCACTCCCACGACCCGCTTCCAGTACGCCTTCCAGGCCTCGGGGTCCGGACCGCAGCGATGGCTGTACGTGGTGCCGTTCATCTCCCAGCCGAGGACCAGGACGGCGTCGGAGAGCCGGTGCGCGACGAGCCGCTCCCCCAGGGTGCGGAAGTGGCCGTCGTACGCGCCCGCCGCCCCGCGCCGCAGCCCCGCCCGGACCTTCTCGTCCGCCAGCCGCTCCTCGCTGCGGTCGAGCAGCGGCACGTTGAGGACGAAGAGCCGCCCGGGCCGCTGCTCCTTCCACCGCGCCCACGGCCCGAAGAGCGCGGCATGGCCCTCGATGTTGGACCACCGGTCGCCCGGCAGGTAGGTGTGCCCGACGGTCAGCGACCCGCCGCCGAGCCAGCGCTCCACCTCGGCGATCCGCGCCACCCCGGCCGCGTCGGAGCCGGTGAAGAACCCGGACGGAACGTTCCACCGCTCCGGTACGGACCGGGGCTCGGGCCCCCCGGGCGCGAGGCGGCCGGCGGCCAGGACGGCGAGCGCGAGAACGGCCGCGAGCAGCACGGTCAGTGCGGCCCGCGGCCAGGAGAAGAGGGTCACGTCAGCTGGTCCAGAAGTCCCACCATCGGGTCAGGATCAGCATCCCGATGATCCCGACGTGCAGCACCGGCAGGGCGAAGGTGAACTCCTCGAGGAAGCCCTTCACGGCGGCGGGCGCCGGCAGCACACCCGTACGGACGTTGTGCGAGGTCACGTACCAGAACATGACGAGGGTGGCGACCCAGGCGAGGCAGCACCACAGGCAGAGCGCGTTGATCTCGTACAGCGACTGGTACATCAGCCAGGTGCAGAACCCGACGCCGAACACCATCCCGGCGTTCAGCCCGAGCCAGAACCAGCCGCGGTAGCGGGCACCGGCGAGCAGCCCGGCACCGATCGCGACGACCATCGCGTACGTCACGAGACCGAGCATCGGGTTCGGGAAGCCGAACACCGCCGCCTGCTCGCTCTTCATGATGTTGCCGCAGGACACGACCGGGTTCAGGCTGCAGCCCGGCTGGAAGTTCGGGTCCTCCAGGAGCTTGAACTTGTCGATCGTGATGACCCAGCCGGCCAGTACCCCGGCCGCCCCGGTGATCACGAGGAGCAGGCCGAGCGCCCGGCTCGCACCGACCGTCCCGGCGCCCTCCCGGGACTCCTCCTGCCGCTGCCCCGGCTCTCCGCCCCGTACGTTCACCGTCGCCATGCCGCCGCCCCCTCCCTCCGTCGTCTCCGCTCAGCCCTGCAGGCGCCGCACCGGCAGCAGCACGTGGGCTGCGGCCGCCACGACCTCGTCGTCGGTGACGAAGGACTTCAGCCGCTCCTCGGTGACAGGCTCGCCGGGCACGGCGTCGGGCCAGGGGCGTACCGAGCAGATCAGGTAGACGTGCCCGTTCTCCTTGGCGGCCGCCTCCCACTCCGGGGGCACCGGGCACTGCGCCTTCATGAACGGCATCGTGAGCACGGCCCGCTGGGCCTCGACGAGCAGGTGGGCGCCGGTCGCGCGCTCCTGGGAGGCGTCGAGGACACGGTCCCCGAGCGGCAGGCCCATGCCTTCCAGGGCGGCCCGCATCGCTTCCTCGCCGGCCTCGGGACCGTCACGGCCGTCCCCGAGCGAATACACCATCAGAAAGGGGGTGACGGGGGTGTCGGCGGTGGGACCGATGGTCCACGGAACGACGGTGAGCGTTCCCAGCGGATTGTCGCTGCGCGCCGCGGAAACGACGTTTGGAGTGGTCATGCATCCGGATGCTAGTGGTCCAACGGCCGCCGCCCCGCGCCGAATTCACTCGATCGGCCGACATTCCACCGGCTGGCATTTCCCTCGCAACGAACCCGGGTTTCGATCGTTGTCCCCTGAGGGCATTCTCCGACCACCTGGAGATCACTCATGATCGTCCCTCGCCGCTTCGCACTGCGGTCCCTCTTCACCCTGGCCGTCGCCGCCTTCACCGGCGGCACCCTGGCCCGCATCGCCGCCGCACCCCGCGAGCGGCACCCTCGCGCCTCCGACGAGACGTCCGACGCCTTCGACGAGATGTACCGCGGGCGGCACATCCGGGGCCTCGCCGGTCCGTCGGGCGAGCCGCTCGTCCTCGTCGACGGCCGGCCGCTGCACCTGATGCGCCGCGCCGACGGCGGCTATCTCACCCCCATCGACCACTACGAGTCCCATGCGACACCACTGGCGGCCACCCGCGCGGCCGTGGACGAGCTGGGGTCCGCCCCGCTGACCCGCTACGCCGCCGCCCACGGCGTCCACCCGGGAGGGAGCCCGCGTGGCCTACACGCGTAAGAACCAGCGCGATCTGACGAGCGCCGAGCGGAAGAAGTTCGTCTCCGCCGTCCTGGAGCTCAAGCGCAGCGGAAAGTACGACGACTTCGTCCGTACACACATCGACTACTACGTCGCCGACGGCGACAACCGGCTCCGCGTGGCCCATATGACCCCCAGCTTCCTGCCCTGGCACCGCAAGTTCCTGCTGGAGTTCGAGCGGGCGCTGCGCCGGATCGACCCGACGGTGACCGTGCCGTACTGGGACTGGACCCGGGACAACACCCCGGCGGCCTCCCTGTGGAGCGAGGACTTCATGGGCGGCAACGGGCGCCGCGGAGACCTCCAGGTGATGACCGGCCCCTTCGCCTACGCGGGCGGACGCTGGACGGTGAAGCACAACATGACCGAAGGCCGCTTCCTGACCAGGGACTTCGGCCGCCCCGACAACCCGGTCGCGCTGCCGACGAAGGCGCAGCTGGACGAGGTGATGCGGGAGACGGTGTACGACGTGGAGCCGTGGAACTCCATGAGCCGGTCCGGGTTCCGCAACGCGCTGGAGGGCTGGGCCCCGGGCCGGGGCAACGACCGGTTCCGTATCCACAACCGGGTGCACCGCTGGGTCGGCGGCCTGATGCTCGGCGGAGCGTCGGTCAACGATCCGGTCTTCTGGCTCCACCACTCCTTCGTCGACCTGCTCTGGTCGCGCTGGCAGCAGCGCAACCCGCGGGCCGGCTATCTCCCCGTCGAGCCGCCGCAGCTGGGCGAGTCGCAGTACCGCAGGATCGCGGCCCGTGACGAGAAGATGGGGCCCTGGGGGGTCACCCCGGCCGAGATGCTCGACCACAGCGCGATCTACCGGTACGCATGACAGAACGTCCCCCCGGCCGACGGGCCGGGGGGACATTCCGACGAGAGTGGGAAGGTCAGCCGCCGTAGCCGCCGTCACCCTTGCCGTTGCCGTCGATGTTCGCGCAAGTGTTGCCGAACGCCGGGTTGATCAGGCCGATCACGCTGACGGTGTTGCCGCACAGGTTGACCGGGATGTGGATCGGCACCTGGACGGCGTTGCCCGAAGCGACGCCGGGCGAGTGGGCCGCGACGCCGTGGGCGCCCGATTCGGCGACGGCCATGCCGGCTCCGCTGAGGGCAACGGCACCCGTGCCGGCGAGGACAGCGGCAGCCTTCGCGATGCGAGACATCAAGAACTCCTTGGACGTGGAAAGCCGACCGCGAGAATCACGGCCGTCGTTCCCCTTCAACGCCGAAATGGCGCACGGGTCACGGCCTTTAGGCCGGACGGGACGGAAAGTCGAAGGAAAGGCCCGCAGAACCGGTGGGCCGCCCGCCGTCGGATACGACGGAACGAACCGGGGATCTGCGGGCCACGGCCATGCGACCAGCCTTCTGTTGCAACGAGCAACGACCCCTCGGGTGGCGGGGAAGAATCGTGTCTTCACCCGCCGGGTAATTGGTCGTACAAACGAACGCGGTCAGGCCGTCGGCTGCGCCAGACCCAGCTGGGAGTCCAGCGCTCCGCGCAGCGTCGGGGCGACGAGGCCGGCCTGCGGCACGGCGAGGTCCGGCAGCCCGAGCCGGTCGCCGCGCGGCGTGACGACCGGGTTGCCGACCGTCGCACCGGGGGTGGCGGCCGCCATCTCCGAGCGCGGGGTGGTGAAGAGGGCCTTGCCCGGCTCGCTGCCCTCGACGACCTCGGGCAGCGGGGCGGCCAGGACGGTCTCCGGGAGCGTGCTGGTGAGCGGCACGCGCGGCAGGGTGACGTCCGGAAGCACGCCGGACTGCCCCTCCGCGAAGCCGGTGGGTCCTCCCGGCACGGGCAGCGGTACGCCGGTGGCCACGGTGGGGGCGTCCATCGGGATCACCGGCTCCAGCCCCTGGAGCGGAACGACGACCGGCGCGTCGGCGGCGACGGCGGGGGAGGCCATGGCCGCGGAGGCGAGAGCGGTCATGAGGATTCCCATGCCGGCGTGAGAGCGCAGATTCATGACTGCGTAGGCCCTTCAGAGCAAGTGTCGACGGTACTGAGGCATTGCGCCCTGAGAACGAGCCCGCCCGGAGAAACGTCGCTGAATTCCCCTGGTTGCAGCAATGCGAAGGCCCCCACCGGTGAAGGTGGGGGCCTTTGTTGACGCTTCGCCACGAGGCGGGATCGAAGTGCGCGGTGGAGCGGCGGTGCCGGGTGTGCGGGGTGTGCGTCAGCCGCCGACCGGGAGGCCGCCGAGCAGCGGCGCGCTCTTGGTCGTCTGGTTCAGCTGGTTCGCCGTGTCCCCCACGGTCTTGACCACGGAGCCGTCGGTGGTGCTGCTCAGCGCGTCCGTCTTGAGACCCTCGCTGGTGAGCGCCGAGAGACCACCGTTCAGGCTGGTGGGGGTCGCCATCGGCTCAGCGGCCATGGCGGGCGCGGCAGCACCCAGGGCCATGACGGAACCGGCGACGACCGCGGCAACCTTGGTGGGCTTCATCAATCGAGTCCTTTCCTCTTTCGCGTCACTGTGAAGCAAGCAAGTCGCTTGCCGTACAGGCCTCTTGGCCGATTCCTGTACGTCGTTCTGCCTTCTGTAACGAGAGGTGCGCTCCCCGGAAACTCCGGGAGGGGGGATTTCTCCCCACTGCACTCGAATGAATGGGCCCGGTGCTATTTGCCTATCGGATACCTGGACGCCGTGCCGTCCGGCGGACAGCCGGGCGACACGGCGCGGGTGGTGCGGGTGGTGCGGGTGGGGCTACCTGACGGGCAGCGGCGCCTTCGCCGGAAGCTCGACGGGCGGTTCGACCGGCACCTCGGGCGCCTCGACCGGGAGTGTCGGCAGGGTCGGCAGGCCCTCGAGGTCCGGCGCGGGCAGCCCGCTGCCGAGCAACGTGGAGACGACCAGGTTGACCAGGGAGGTCAGGGTCGCGGTGACGGTCGGTACGACACCGGTGGCCTCGCCCGAGGTGACCGCCGCCAGCAGATCGGCGACGGCCTTCTCGATGGTGGCGAGTGCGTCGCCGATGAGGTCGGCGGGGGCGGCCGCCTCGGCCTTCGCCCCACCGGCGACGAGCAGGGCGGCAGGCGCCTGGGCGGCGGGTGCCTGGACGGCCGGCACCGCGGCAGCGGGGGCCTCGACGGCAGGCGCTTCGGCAGCGGGGGCCTCGACGGCCGGCGCTTCGGCAGCGGGGGCCTCGACGGCCGGGGTCTCGGGGAGCGGCGCCGGGGCGGTTCCCTTGGCGGCCTCGACGGCCGCCGCGACCTTCGCCTTGAAAGCATCGGCGTCGGCTGCGGGGAGCTGGCCGTCGTCGGCCTTGAGGGTGGCCTCGAGGAGGCCGGTGACCGGCGTGATCACGGAGCCCAGGTTGCCCAGCGCGCCGACCTGGCCGAGCAGTGCCGTGGCGTCGGGCAGGGGCGCCTCGGCGGTCACGGCGGATGGGCGGGACGGGTGGTGTACGTCGGCCAGGGCGGGGCCCGCCGTGCCGAGGGTGATGGCGGCGGATATCGCCAGGGCGGTGAGTCGGCTTGTAGCCAGGGGACGCATGTCTGTTCCTTTTCCGTATGCGCCGGACAACATCTCGACCACCGTGCCTGCGGACATAACGCTCCGCAACGAGAGGACTACGGAGCGCCACCCCTCCGTTCGAGTGAATCCGTCGCCCTGACCTGGTCCTCCGAGGGGCGTACGCCGTTGCACCGGTACGGCGCACGAGGGTGCGTCCGAATGAGCAGAAGGCCGGCGCGTCGCCCGGGGAAGGGGCGGCGCGCCGGCCTCGGAAGGACCGCGATCCGGCGTGCGAGATCAGGCGTTGATGCAGGTGTTGCCCCAGGTCGGGTTCAGGGCGCCGATGACGCTGACGGTGTTGCCGCAGACGTTGACCGGCACGTGGACCGGGACCTGCACGAGGTTGCCCGACAGGACACCCGGGGAGTGCACGGCCTTGCCCTCGCTGTGGGCGTCGGCAGCGGCGACACCGGCGGCACCCGCGACGGACGCGGCGACACCCATGGACAGGACTACAGCCTTCGCGATACGGGACATGGAGAAGCGCTCCTCGATTGTTGACAGACCACTGAGACGGCGCGGACGGATTTGCCCGGCCCCTTCAACAACGCTTGCGCAATTCAACGGTTGCTCTCCCGAACGGGTGACGTTCAACCGATCTTTGGGCCATAAGAGCGCTGTTCGGGCGAGTGGTCGAGGAATGGCACAACACGTCCAACGAGGAAAATGCCGAACAGATACGGGAGTTAGCGTTTGTGAGCATCTAATGCTTACTATCGCTCGGCGTCGGGGTTATAACGATCCCGAACGTCGCTTCCGGTCGTCCAGCCGCGCGAACACCCTTTTCGCACGGTCGACATCGCCATCTCCCCCGGTCTTCACGGGTGTTCCTTTGCTTCTCTCATCAAAGCGGAGAACCTGTATGCGGAATTCAGCGGTTCGTGCTGTGCGCCGCGGTCTGTTGTGCGCCCCGTCGCGTGCGGCCCTGTCCGCCACGCTGCCGGCCCTGCTCTCGGAATGCGCCCATTCCGCGGACACTGTCCGGCGCTGACGTGCTGTCATTCTCCGTTCTGCACGCCGTCCAGCCCGGTGACGGCGGGGTCGCGCGGGTCGTCGTCGACCTCGTGCGCGCCCAGCTCGGCGCGGGGCTGCGGGTCGCCGTCGCCTGCCCGCCGGGCACCCGGCTGGCCGCGGCCATCCAAGCCGAGGGCGCGGTCCTGTTCGCCTGGCGGGCCGGGCGCGACCCCGGCCCCGGCCTGGTGCGGGAGACCCGCGACCTCGCCCGGGTGATCCGTACGGTCCGCCCCGCCCTGGTCCACGCGCACAGCGCCAAGGCGGGGCTGTGCGCCCGGCTCGCCCTGCGCGGGCGGATCCCGACGGTGTACCAGCCGCACGCCTGGTCGTTCGAGGCGGTCGACGGCACGGTCGCGGCGCTGGCCCGCCGCTGGGAGGGGTGGGCGGCGCGCTGGACGCACCGGATCATCTGCGTCAGCGAGGCGGAACGCCGTACGGGCGAGGCCGCGGGCGTACGGGCTCCGTGGTCGGTCATCCACAACGGGGTGGACGTGGCGCGGTTCGCGAGGGCCGGGGCGACCGGCCCCGACGCGGACGGCAACCTGCCGAAGCCCGGCGACTCGGCTGCCGTGGCTGCCGGTCCCGGCGACTCGGCTGCCGGTCCCGGCAGGCCTGGCACGTGTGCCGACGGCGGCGCTGTGGCCGGCGTGCCCGCGCGGCACCACGACGGGCCCCTCGTCGTCTGTGTGGGGCGGCTCTGCCGGCAGAAGGGGCAGGATGTCCTGCTCGCCGCCTGGCCCGCGGTGCTCCAACACGCGCCCGGCGCCCGGCTCGTGCTGGTCGGCGACGGGCCCGACGGGGAGCGGCTGCGGGCCGCCGCTCCGCCGTCCGTGCGCTTCACCGGGAACGTCGACGACACCGCGCCCTGGTACCGGGCGGCCGATCTCGTCGTACTGCCGTCCCGTTGGGAGGGGATGGCGCTCGCGCCCCTGGAGGCCATGGCGAGCGGAAGCCCCGTCGTGGTCAGCGATGTGGACGGAGCGCGCGAGAGCCTGCCGCCCGGCCACGAACCCCTGTGCCTGGTCCCGCCCGAGGACCCGGCCGCCCTCGCCGCCGCCGTCGGCCGACTGCTCGGCCCGCCGGAACTGCGGCGAACCCTGGGCCGCGAGGCCCACGAACACGTACTCAGCAGATTCGATGTGCGGCGCACCGGCGCGGCCGTCGCGGACGTGTACCGCGAGCTGACCGGAGTGCGGTGCACCGAGCACAGAGAGCCGATTTCGCCGTGACTACGGAAAGCACCAGCGTTCCTCCTTCAGCGGGCCCCTGGCCCTCGGCGAACCAGGGCCCGGCCCTCGGACTCGCCTCACTCGCCCCGCAGCGCGGCGCGCCGGACCGGCTCGCGCTGCCGCCACGCCGGCCGGCGCCGCTGCGGCGGCTCGCCGCCGTGCCGCTGATCGCGGCCGACGGTCTCGCCGTGCTGCTCGCGGCCGGGCTGCTGCCCGAACCGCAGCGCGGGCTCCGGCTGTTCCTGCTTGTCGCCGTCTGCGTTCTCGTCCTCGACGCGCACGCGGGGCTGTACCGGCCGCCCGGCACCCTCACCGCCGTACTGGACGAACTGCCCGCGCTCGCCGCCCGCGCCGGGGTCGCCTGGTGTGTGGCCGCCGCGGCCGTCGCCGCGTTCGCCCCCGCCCTGGCCATCGGTCCGGTCGCGCTCTGCTCCGCGTACGCGACACAGCTCGGCGCGGTCTGCCTGGTGCGCGCGACGGTGCACGCCCGCAGGCGGCGTACGGCCCGGGCGCATCCGCGCTCGGCGCTGGTCGTCGGCGGGCCGGCCGCCGCGCGCAGGTTCGCGGCGGCGCTGGCGCAGCACCCGGAGTACGGCATCCGGCCGGTCGGGATCGTCGGTTCACGGCAGGACGGGGAGCCGGGCCTTCCGTTCCTCACGTCGGCCGAGGAGATCCACCGGGCGGTCATCCAGAACACGGTGCGCGACGCCGTGTTCCTGACCGACGACCCGAGCCTGGTGACGCTCTTCCAGCACTACGGCTGCGCCACCTGGCGGGTGGGCGGCCGGGGGCAGGGCGGGCCGATGGGCGACCACCTGTGGGGGTACGCCTGCCGCCCCCTGGTCCCGATGGGCGAGCGGCGCGGGCTGACCGCGAAGCGCGCGCTCGACTTGGTCCTGGCCGGTCCCGCCCTCGCCCTGGCCCTGCCCGTCCTGCTGCTGTGCGCGCTGGCGGTACGGCTCTCCGACGGGCCCGGGGTGCTGTTCCGGCAGGAGCGGGTGGGGCAGCACGGGCGGCTGTTCACGCTGCTGAAGTTCCGTACGCTGCGCCCGGCCGACGAGACCGAGTCGGCGACCCGGTGGAGCGTCGCCAACGACCGGCGGATGAGCGCGGTCGGCAGCTTCCTGCGGCGGTCCTCGCTCGATGAGCTGCCGCAGCTGTGGAACGTGCTGCGCGGGGACATGAGCCTGGTCGGGCCGCGGCCCGAACGGCCGTACTTCGTCGCGCAGTTCAGCCGCATTCACGCCGGTTACGCGGACCGGCACCGGATGCCGGTCGGGCTGACCGGCCTGGCGCAGGTGCACGGGCTGCGTGGCGACACGTCCATCGAGGATCGCTGCCGCTTCGACAACCACTACATCGACCACTGGTCGCTCTGGCAGGACGTCCGGATCCTGCTGCGGACCGCGGCCGGCCTGGTCCGGCCGGCGGGGAGCTGATGATGACGACGGCGACCGGGGTGGTTCCCTGGGCGGCCGGGACCGAAGTACGGGACTGGGCGCGCCGGGCCGGTGCGCTGTCGCCGGTCCTCGCGGTGATCGCGCTGCTGCTCGTCCCGGGCGGGGGCGGCGCGGACGGTGGCACCGGGGGGACGGGGACGGTCGCGGACGCGGCCTCGGGCCTGCTCGTCCTGATCTGTCTGGTGCGGGTGTTGCGCAGCGGAGCACGGCCGTTGACCCGGGGGGCGGCGGTGGTGCTCGGGCTGCCGGTGCTCGGGATCTGTCTGGCGGCTATCACGTCGAACGACCCGGCGGCGAGCCTGCCTGGGGTGGCCCGTTACGTACAGGTCTTCGTGCTCGTGCCGGCGGCCGTGCTGCTGATGATCCGCGACCGGCGGGACTTCGCGGTGGTGGCATGGGCGCTGGTCGGACTGGCGCTGCTGCAGGGCGCGGTCGGGGTCACGCAGTACCTGACGGGGACGGGCGCGTCGTACCAGGGCGAGGACATCCGGGCGGTGGGGACGTTCGGGCCGACGGATGTGATGGGGATGGCGACGGTCGTCTCGTACGGCCTCGTGATCGTGACGGGGATCGCGCTGGGGAGCGGGCGGGGCCGGGCGCGTACGGCGGCGCTGGCGTGTGCGGCGCTCCTCGTCGTTCCACTCGTGCTCTCGTTCAGCCGGGGGGCGTGGATCGCGACGGTGCTCGCGATCGCGATCCAGCTGGTGCTGTCGGGGCTGCGGCGGGCGGGGCGGGTGGCGCTCGTGGTGGGGGCCCTCGGGGTGGTGCTGGTGGGCGGGTTCGGGGTGGGCTCGGCGATGGTGGAGGAACGGGTCGCCAGCATCACGCAGGTGGCCGGGGCGCCGGACCAGTCGGTGACGGACCGGTACACGATGTGGGCGGCGGCGGGGCGGATGTGGCGGTCGGATCCGCTGACTGGGGTGGGCCTGAAGGGCTTCCCGGCGTACCGCGACTCGCACGCCTCGCTGGCGCTGTCCTCGGGCAGCGACACGGCGGGCGCGGGTGCGTCGTTCCACCGGCAGCCGCTGCTGTCCCCGCACAACATGTACCTCCTGGTGCTGAGCGAGCAGGGCCTGGTGGGGCTGCTCGCGCTCGCGGGGAGCTGGGCGGCGCTGCTCGTGGGGGCGGTGCGACGCCTTGGCCTCGTCGCGATCGGCCTGCTGTCGTGGCAGCTCATCGACTTCTTCTACGCGGACATCGGGGGCCCTTCGACGGTCCTGATGTCGGTCGTCCTCGGCCTCGCGGCCTGGTGGTCGCTTGCGGAGGTGAAACGTGCGTGACCCCTGGGGCGGGGAGCCCGAGCCCACGGACCGCCTCCCGCCTCCGGACCCCCCCGGCACCCCCGTCTGGGCGGACCCCTGGTCCACCACCGAAGGCGGCTGGCGCTGGGCAGGCACCCCCTCCCTGGCCCCGACGGAGGCAACGAGGGCGGGGGCGTCCACGCCGGCCTGGGGTCGCGCGGCTACGTCCGCGTCCACGACGGACCGGGGCCGCACCGCCACGTCCGCGCCCACCACAGGCCATGGGCGCAGCGCCACGGACCGGGGCCGCACCGCCACGTCCGCGTCCGCCGCGGATCAGGGCCCCGAGCCCTGGCCCCGTACGGCCGCCTCACGCGTCCACGGCACCCCGAGCGGGGGTGCCTCCGCCGGAGCGCCGTACGGCGAAGCCGACGGCATGGTGCCTGTCGCCGACCCGCCGGCGCCCGGCGATCCCGCCAGCCTCTGGGCGCACGGCGGGAGCCGACCCTGGGCAACGGCCCCAGGCACGCCGTACGGCGAAGCCGACGGCGCCGTCCCGGTCGCCAACCCCCCGGGGCCGGGCGATCCCGCAGGCTTCCGGCCGCACGCCGGAAGCCCGGCCGGAAGCCGACCCGGCGCAACGGCCCCGGGCGCACCGTACGGCGAAGCCGACGGCACGGCGGCCGGTCGGCCCGGCGGCCACCGGCCGCACGCCGGAAGCCCGGCCGGAGGCCGACCCGGGGCAACCGCCCCAGGCACGCCGTACGGCGAAGCCGACGGCACGGCGGCCGGTCGGCCCGGCGGCCACCGGCCGCAAGTCCGCGGTCTGGCGGCCGGGGCGGACGAAGGCCGCTGGGCAGCCGTGGAGTACCCCGTCGACTGGCGGCCGCGCGGGATGCGGGCCGTCCGCCCGGCGCGCAGCGCGGTCGGGCGGCCCGTTGCCGCGGCGGCAGTCGGGCGGTCCGCTTCCGCGGCGGCGGGCGGGCAGCCGCTGGGGGACCGGCCGCGGAAGGCCGCCGCGTCCGGGGGGTTTCTCGCGCGGGCCGCGGCCGTCACCGCCGGGCTCACCGCGGCGGGGGCCGTGCTCGGGCTCGTACGGGACCAGAGCCTCGCGCACTTCTTCGGCGCCGGGGCCGAGACCGACGCGTTCCTCGTCGCCTGGACCGTGCCCGAGTTCGCGTCGACGCTGCTCATCGAGGACGCGATGGCCCTCATCCTCGTACCCGCGTTCAGCCGCGCCCTGACCCGGCGCGGCGCCGTCCGCGCCCTCGTACGCTCCACGCTGCCTCGGCTCGTGCTCGCGACGTCCGCCCTCGCCTGCGTGCTGATCCTCGCCGCGCCCCGGCTCGTCGCCACCCTCGCGCCCGGCCTCCCCGACCCGCGGCTCGCCATCGACTGCACCCGGCTCACCGCGACCTGCGTCCTGTCGTTCGCACTCGCCGGCTACTGCTCCGCCGCCCTGCGCGCCCACGGCTCGTTCCTGGCCCCGGCCGCCATCTACGTCGCGTACAACACCGGCATCATCGGCACGATCGTGGCGCTGCGCGAGCCCTTCGGCGTACGGTCCGCCGCCGCCGGGGTCGCCGTCGGCGGCGTGCTGATGGTGGCGGTCCAGGCGCCTTACCTCGTACGGGAGTTGCGCCGCCGCCCCGCGCCGTACGCCGGGCCGGCGGTCGGCGACGGGCGCCTCCTCGTCCTCGGGCTCATCGCCCCCGTCATCGCCTTCACCGTCTCCCGCCAGTCCCAGATCCTCATCGAGCGTTTCCTCGCCTCGCCCCTCCCCGCCGGCGCCATCTCGCATCTGAACTACGCGCAGAAGATCGCGCAGATGCCGATGATCCTCTCCCTGATGCTGTGCACGGTCAGCTTCCCCCTCGTCGCCCGCGCCATGGCCGCAGGCGACACGGACGGCGCCCGCCGCCGCGTCGAGCGGGACCTCCTGCTCGCCGCCGTCGTCGTCCTCACCGGCACCGCGATCGTCATCGCCGCCGCCCCCCAGATCGTCGAAGTCCTCTTCCAGCGCGGCGCCTTCGACCACGGCGACACCGCCGCGACCGCCGCCGTGATGCGCGTCTACGCCCTCGGTCTGCTCGGCCAGACGACCGTCGGCACGCTGGTCCGCTGCTACTTCTCCGTCTCCCGCCCGCTCTGGTACCCGGCCGTCGCGATGGCCGCCGGTCTCACCCTCACCGCCGTCGCGGGAGTCTTCGGCGCCCGGCTGTGGGGCGCCGCGGCCATCGCCGCCGCCAACGCCCTCGGGATCACGCTGACCGCCGTGATGATGCTGCTCGGCGCCCGCCGCCAGGCCATCCCGGTCCGGATCCGCTACCTCGGCGAGGGGCTGCTGCGGCTCGCCACCGCCGCCGCGTGGGCCACCGCCGCCGGCTGGCTGTGCTCGGTCCTGATTACCCCCGCGCTCCTCTCCCTCACCGTCGCGAGCGTGGTCTGCGTCGCCGTCTTCCTGCTCTTCCTCGCCTG
This sequence comes from Streptomyces sp. NPDC029169, assembly GCF_055563935.1. Taxonomy (NCBI): domain Bacteria; kingdom Bacillati; phylum Actinomycetota; class Actinomycetes; order Kitasatosporales; family Streptomycetaceae; genus Streptomyces; species Streptomyces sp. NPDC029169. Next base: position 218,068 of record NZ_JBVHXA010000003.1, on the reverse strand, counting down.
CGCCGCCCGCGCGCCGGACATCCCGCCCCTCACCCGCACCGCGTCACGAAGGCTCGCCCATGCCCGCTGCCACGGCGCCCCGCGCCGCCGCGATCCGTCGACTGCTGCCAAAACCGCCTCCGTGGGTGGCGATGTACCACTCGATCGCCGACACCACGGATGACCCGTACCGGGTGACCGTCTCCCCCGTGCGGTTCGCCCGGCAGCTGCACTGGCTGAACGACCGGGGGCTGCGCGGTGTCTCCGTGCGCGAGCTGCTCGCCGCGCGAGCCGCGGGCCGCGCGAAGGGGCTCGTCGGCCTCACCTTCGACGACGGGTACGCCGACTTCGTCGAATCGGCCCTGCCGCTCCTGCACCGCCACGGATTCACCGCCACCGTCTACGTCCTGCCCGGCCGCCTCGACGGCGTGAACGCCTGGGACGGCGACGGTCCGCGCAAGCCGCTGCTGTCGGAGGACGGCATCCTGCGCATCGCCGGGGCCGGCATGGAGATCGGTTCGCACGGCCTGCGGCACGTCTCGCTGCCCACGCTCGACTCCGCGACGCTCGAACAGGAGACGGCGCGCAGCCGGGAACTCCTGGAGGAGATCACGGGCGCGCCCGTGCACGGCTTCTGCTACCCGTACGGGCACGTCGACGCCCGCACGGTCCAGGCCGTACGAGCGGCCGGTTACCGCTACGGCTGCGCCATCGACCCGGGCCCGCTGACCTGCGCGCACGCACTGCCCCGCGTCCACATCGGCGAGCAGGACACCCCCTGGCGGCTCACCGCCAAGCGCGTCCTGCACCCGCTGCGCCGCCGCGCGATCCAGGAGACGTCATGAAGGTCCTGCACATCATCACCGGTCTCGGGATCGGCGGCGCCGAGCAGCAGCTGAGGCTGATGCTCCGTCATCTCCCGGTGCGCAGCGAGGTCGTCACGCTGACCAACCCGGGCCCCGTCGCCCGCGGCATCGAGTCCGACGGGGTCCCGGTGACCCATCTCGGCATGACCGGCAACCGGGACCTCGGCGCGCTGCCCCGGCTGGCGCGGTTCGTCCGCCGCGGCCGGTACGACCTCGTCCACACCCACCTGTACCGGGCGTGCGTGTACGGGAGGATCGCCGCCCGCCTCGCCGGGGTCCGTACGGTCCTCGCGACCGAACACTCCCTCGGCGACACCCAGATCGAGGGCCGGCCGCTGTCAGCCGGCACGCGCGCGCTCTATCTGGCCACCGAGCGGCTCGGCACCGCGACGGTCGCCGTCTCGCCCAGCGTCGCCCGCCGTCTGGAGACCTGGGGCGTGGCGCCGTCCCGCATCCAGGTCGTCCCCAACGGCATCGAGCGGGCGCGCTTCGGCTTCGACGAGGACGCGCGCCGCACGACCAGGAAGCTGCTCGGCCTGCCGGGGGGCGCGTTCGTCGTCGGCGGGGTGGGACGCCTGGCTCCGGGCAAGCGCTTCGACCGTCTCGTACGGGCAGTGGCGTCGGTCCCGCAGGCGCGGCTGCTGCTGGTCGGGGAGGGCGAGGAGCGGGCGCGGCTGCTCGCCGTGGCCCGCGAGTGCGGGGCCGCCGACCGGGTGCTCCTCGCGGGCGCCTGCGAGGATCCGCCGTCGGCGGCATCCCCGGGGCCCGGCCTGCCGTCGCTGCTCGCGGCGATGGACGTCTTCGTCTCCACCTCCCCCGACGAGACCTTCGGGCTCGCGGTCGTCGAGGCGCTGGCCGCCGGACTGCCGGCGCTGTACGTGGCGTGCCCGGCGATCGACGACCTGCCGCCGGACGCGGCCCCGGGCGCCCGGCGGGTCGGCGAGTCCGTACCCGAACTGATCTCGGCGCTGCGCGGCATCCGCGACGCCCGGCTCGCCCGGCTGCCCCAGCCGGCCGCGGCCGGCCGCTACGACATCGCGCACAGCGCCCGGCAGTTGATGTCCCTCTACGAACAGGCCGTCCACGGCACCCCTCTCCCCGCGAAGTGAGTCACCGATGTCACCGATGTCCTTGAGTCCTCAACGCTCCCGTCTCACGACAGCCCTGCGCACCCCCCGCCGCTGGTGGGTGCTGCCCGCGTCCGTGCTGGTCGGCACGGTCCTCGGCGGCGGCTACGGGGCCGTGAAGACCCCGCAGTACGCGGCCACGAGTTACGTCATCGTCGTCCCCGGCGAGAAGTCCGACCCGGCCGCCGCGCTCGGCTTCGCCCAGGCGTACGGGAGGGTCGCCACCGACATCGCGGTGACCGGCGACGCGCAGGCGTGGGCGGGCGTGTCCGCCGCGACGCTGCGCTCCAGCGTGCAGGCGGCGACCTCCCCCGACGCGCCGATGATCTCGATCACCGCGCGGTCCGCCACGCCGGCCAAGGCCGTGTCGATGGCGGACGGCGTCGCCCGCGCCCTGGTCCTCGACAGCGCGCACGTCTCGGGCAGCACGGGCGTGAAGGTCGTGCAGTTCGCCCGGGCGACCAGGCCCGTGGAGCCCGTCTCGCCCTCCGCCCCGCTCTCGGCGCTGGTCGGCGGCTGCGCGGGCGGCCTGCTCGGCGGCCTCGCACTGCTGGTACGGCCCCGGCGGGCCGCGCAGGCGGAGGACCGGCACTCCCGGCAGACCACGACCGCCGCCGTCCCCGGCCCGGCGGGCGCCCGGCACCAGCCGGAACCGGAGGCGGTGTGACGGAGGGCGGGATGAGAAGCGAGGTCTGCCGGGACAGCGCGGAGTTCGGCCGGCTCGGCGAGCGCTGGGCGTCGCTGTACGCCCGCTGCTCCACGGCCACCCCCTTCCAGTCCCACGCGTGGCTGCACTCCTGGTGGGTGTCGTACGGCACCCCGGGCGCGCTGCGGGTGGTGCTCGTACGGCGCGAGGACGGCGAACTGGTCGCGGCGGCGCCCCTGATGCGCGCCCGCGGCCCGCTCCCGGTCCTGACCCAGCTCGGGGGCGCGATCACCGACTTCACGGACGTGCTGCTCGACGACGCGTGCCCGGAGGCGGCGCCCGCGCTGGCCCGTGCGCTTGCCAGGGCGGCGCGCGGCGCGGTGGTCGATCTGCGGGAGGTCCGGCCGGGGGCGTCGGCGGAGCAGGTCTTCGCCCGCTGGCAGGGACCGCGCCGACGGCTTCCGGACTCGCTCTGCCTGGAGCTGCCCGCGGTGCCGATGGACGCCCTGCTCCAGCGGATCCCGTCGGGCAAGGCGCAGCGGGTGCGGGCGAAGCTGCGGAAGCTGGACGCGCTCGGGATCGACGAGCGGATCGTGCCCGGGGAGGAGGTGCCGGCGGCGCTCGACCGGCTTCTGAAGCTGCATCAACTCCAGTGGCGGGGGCGGGGCGTGACCGTCGAGCACACCAGCGACCGGTTCGCCCAGCATCTCGCGCGGGCCGTGCGGCCGATGGTGGAGCGCGGGGACGCGCGGGTCACGGAGTTCCGGCTCGGCGGGGACGTCGTCGCGGCCGACCTGACCCTGATGTCGCCGCGCCTCGCGGGCGGTTATCTGTACGGCGCGGATCCCGTGCTGCGCGAGCGGAAGATCGACGTGGCGACGATGCTGCTGCGGCACGGGGCCCGGGAGACCAGCGGGAGCGGGCGGGCGACGCTGAGCATGCTGCGGGGCACGGAACCGTACAAGCAGCACTGGCGGCCGGAGACCGTCCCCAACCAGCGGCTGATGCTCGCGGGGCGGGGTACGGCCCCGCTGCTGTGGCTGCGCGCGGGCGCGGCGGACGGGCGGCGCTGGGCGTCCCGGCAGGCGCGGGAACGGGAGTGGGTGGGGCGGGCGCTCGGGCGGCTGCCGGGACGGACGAACGGCGGCGGCGGATGATCTCCGCCGCCGCCGTGGGGGGTGCCGTCAGAACGGCCAGGTCTCGCTGTCCAGGATGTCCTCCCAGGCTTCGTTGACCTCCGCCTCGACCTCGGGCTCGTCGTCGTCCATCAAGTCGCTCTTCCAGTCGACCTTGGGAACGCAGACCGGGCCACCGATCCAGCTCTCGACCCACGAACCGAGATTCACGGTCCAGCACTCGGGCTTGGGCTCGGGCTCGGGCTTGGGTTCGGGCTTGGGCTGAGGCTCGGGCTTCGGCTGGGGCTTGGGCTCAGGCTGGGGCTTGGGCTCGGGCTTCGGCTCGGGCTTGGGTTCCGGCTTCGCCTCGGGCTTCGGCTCGGGCTTGGGGTCCGGCTTCGCCTCGGGCTTCGGCTCGGGCTTGGGTTCCGGCTTCGCCTCGGGCTTCGGCTCGGGCTTGGGTTCCGGCTTCGCCTCGGGCTTGGGCTCCGGCTTCGGCTCCGGCTTCGCCTCGGGCTTGGGTTCCGGCTTCGGCTCAGGCTTCGGCTGGGGCTTGGGCTCCGGCTTCGGCTTGGGCTCGGGCTTCGGCTCCGGCTTCGGCTCCGGCTTCGGCGGGGCCTGCGGCTTCGGCTCGGGGGCCGTCGGGACCTCGGGCTCGGCGGGTACCTCAGGAACATCAGGTACGTCCGGGAACTCCGGCAGGTCCAGGAAGTCCGGGAACTCCGGGTCCTCCGGAAGCTCCGGGAACCCCGGGTCCTCCGGAAGCTCCGGGAACCCCGGGTCCTCCGGAAGCTCCGGGAACCCGGGGTCCTTGGGAAGCTCCGGCTCCTCGGGCTCCGTCGGAAGCTCCGGCTCCTCCGGGATCTCCGGGATCTCCGGCTCCCCCGGCTCCTCCGGTTCGGCGCCCGAGAGCATGTCCCGGAACACCTGCGAGGACCGCGGATTGTCGTCGCACTGCCAGACGCCGTGCGGGCAGTAGTCCGTGATCGTGTGGTACAGCGGCTTGTGCTCGTCCATCCATTCGATCATCCGCCGCATGTACTCGGGATTGTCGCCGTTCCGGAAGAGCCCCCATTCCGGATAGGAGATCTGCTTGCCGTGCTCGGCCGCGAACTCCACCTGCTTCTGCAGCCCGTACGGTTCGCTGACGTGCTTGTCGAAACTCGACCCGGGCGGCTGGTCGTACGAATCCATGCCGATGATGTCGACCACGTCGTCACCCGGATAGCATTCCGTCCACGGAATGGCGTCCGTCCCCCGGCTCGGATTGAAGTCGAAGCGGAACTTCTGGCCGGGAACGGACCGCATCGCGGTGACGATCCGCGTCCAGTACTTCTTCCACGCCGTGGGGTCCGGTGCGCACCGGTGCGTGTACGTCGTGCCGTTCATCTCCCAGCCGAGGACGATGACGGTGTCCGTGGCCTTCAGGGCGACGAGCCGCTCGGCCAGCGTCTTGAAGTGGTCGTCGTAGTACCCGGCCGCGCCGAGCTGGAGCTGCCGGCGGACCTCGTAGTCGGAGACCCCGGCCTCGTTCCGCTCCAGCATCGGCACGTTGAGGACGAACAGCCGGTCGGCCCGCTCGTTGCGCCACTTGGCCCAGGCGTCCAGGAAGCCGGGGGGGCTCTCGATGTTCGACCAGAGGTCGCCGGGGAGGTAGGTGTGCCCGACGCGGAGCTCCCGTCCGCCGAGCCATCGCTCCAGCTGGCCGATCCGGTTGACGCCGACCGGTCCCGATTCGAGGAACGCGCCCAGTGCGGTGGAGAGAGCCGGCGCGGGGTCCCGTGTCGTGACGGATTCGGCGGCGTGGACGGGGGACGACAGCACGACGGAACCTGAGGCGACGAGACCTGCGGTGAACACCCCCAGCCACACACTCGATGTTTTCCGCTTCCGGTTGGCCATGGCCACTCCTTCACTTTCCAAGCCTCGTGATGACCCGTCAGTCAGATACTCAGAAAGTATTCCTAATGAGCCGACCGTGAACGCACGTCCTCTCTGATCAGTAGTCCATTGGTGTATTTCATCGCCCGGTTGGGGCACTGTCGTCGGCGCGTCGGCCGTGCAGGCATGACGAAGGGCCGGTCCCGCAAGGCGTCGAAGACGTCTGCGGGACCGGCCCTGAGCGTGCGTCAGGCGTTGACGCAGGTGTTGCCGTACGCCGGGTTCAGCGCGGCGATCACGTTCACGGTGTTGCCGCAGACGTTGATCGGAACGTGCACCGGAACCTGAACCAGGTTGCCCGAGAGCACGCCCGGCGAACCGACGGCCCAGCCCTCGGAGTGGGCGTCCGCCATCGCGGGGGCGGCGGCACCCAGAGCCATGAACAGACCGGCGACGACGACCGCAGCCTTCTTGCACTTCATTTCGTCTAAGTCCTTTCCGCGGCGGACGGAATTTCACGGATTTCGCGAATCGCCGGTGGACATCGCAGCCCCCCGGCCTCCGCCGCACACATCACAACGACCATGCCCCGAAAAGGAAACCCGATTGTCGCCGACCGGGCGGTATTCACTCCATTGAGCCCAAGCTCCCACCCTCAACGCGGCCAGACGGGCATCGCGATGAGCCGCTCCCACTCGCGGTCCGGCATCCCCGGCACGGTGCGCCCGGCCAGTGCCCACTGCTGGACCAGCGAGGAATACACGGGGAAGGGCCCCCGGTCGACAGGTGGCGGGTCCGCCACATAACGGCTCTTCGGAATGAAGGCCAGCCGCTCCCATTTCCCGGGATCGGGTGCCATCTTCCCTCCCATCCACGGTCGTTCACGCATCATTACACACACCCCGCAGGAGAGTGATTCCCGCTGACCATGTCGCGTCGCGAACCTGTGTGCGACGCACATCGACTTACGGTGCGGTCATCCCATTTCCGAACTCGGTGGTGTGCACGTGACCGTCAGGAACCCCTTCACGAAGTCCGGCAGGAAATTCTTTCGCCCGGGACGGATCATGCTCGCCTCCGCGGCGCTCGTGGCCCTGGGATCCGGGACGATCGCCTGGACCCCGGCCCTGCCGTCCCCCCGGTACGGGCTCAACATCCTGGTCGCCGGGGTGGACAGCCGCGCCGGCCTCACGGCCGACGAGCTGAAGCGGTACCGGGCCGGCGGCAAGGGCTGCGATTGCACCGATGTGATGATGCTGGTGCACATCTCCGCCGCGAACGACCGCGTCAGCGTGGTGAGTCTGCCGCGCGACTCGCTCACCGAGTTCCCCGAGAACCACGTCGACCGGCGGACGGGCGCGGCGCACACACCGCACGCGGCGAAGATCAACGCGGCTCACACGGAAGGCGGACCGGCGTTCACGGTCGAGGCCGTCGAACGGATGACGGGCACACCCGTCCACCGCTACCTGGAGCTCGACTTCCGGCGTTTCATCGACAGCGTGAACCGCATCGACGGCGGCGTGCCGATCTGCACCGAGAAACCACTCAAGGACCCGGTCACCGGAATCGACCTGGCGCCGGGGACCAAGCACGTCCAGGGCGGCGAGGCACTCCAGTACGTACGGTCGCGGCGTGACGGGGCGATGGACTTCGGCCGGATGCGGAAGCAGCAGAAGTTCGTCGTCAACACGCTGGCGACGATCCGGAAGGGCCTGCTCCAGGACCCCGCCCGGCTGCGTCTCCTCGCCTCGACTCTGCGCGGCACGGCGACGGTCGAACGCTCCCTGTCGGTGCCCGAGATGCTGCTGCTCGCCGCACGGCTGCGCGGCCTCACCCCGGCCCGTACGGAGTTCGCGACCGTACCGGTCAGCCGCTTCAACCCCGTCATCCAGGGCGTGGGGTCCACGGTCGCCTGGGACAAGGAGCACGCGGCGGAAATCTTCGAGGCGCTGCGCTCCGACCGCCCACTACCCGCCGCCCGCCCCAACTCGACGAGCAGCATCCCGCAAGGTCTGGGCGACTACCGGCCGGCCGGAGGCGCCTCCCTCGTCTGCCACCCGATGATCACGACTCGATATGCCCCTAGGTGACGCGCCGAGGTGCCGGACGCCAAGGGCGGGCAGGAGTTGAGTCAACGGTCAACCAGCCGTGGACGCGGGGCCTCACCCGTGGATTCCGCGTCGGTGTCGTCGGTGCCGACCGGGCCGCGGGGAAGCATCCAGTCCAGCCACTTCGGCAGCCACCAGTTGGTCCGGCCGAGGAGTGTCATGGTCGCCGGTACCAGCACCATGCGTACGACCGTGGCGTCGATGACGATCGCGGTGGCCAGGCCGAGCCCGAACATTTTGGTGGAGGGGTCCTCGGCGACGGCGAAGGACAGGAAGACCGCCACCATGATGAGGGCGGCCGAGGTGATGATCCGGGCGGTGCCCGAGACGCCCTCAACGATCGCCGTGCCGTTGTCGCCGGTGCGCAGGTACTCCTCGCGTACGCGGGAGAGGAGGAACACCTCGTAGTCCATCGACAGGCCGAACAGGATGGCGAAGAGGAACATCGGGATGAACGACACGATCGGAACCGTCGCTTCCAGCCCGATGAGTGCGCCTCCCCAGCCCCACTGGAAGACCGCGACCATGATGCCGTAGGCCGCGCCGATGCTCAGCAGATTCAGCAGTACCGCCTTGAGCGGTACGAGTATCGAGCGGAAGACCAGCATCAGCAGCAGGAAGGACATCGCCAGCACGGCGGCGACGAACACCGGCAGGCGTTGGCTGGTGCGTTGGCCCACATCGGACAGGCTCGCGGCGGCGCCGCCGACGTGGGCCCTGGCCGGGCCGTGCCCGATCGCCGTGGGCAGCACGTCGGTGCGCAGCCGGGCGATGGTGTCGGCCGTGGCCTTGTCCTGAGGGCTGGTGGTCGGGAACACCACGAGGGTCGCGATGCCGGTGGCCCGATCGATGTGCGTCGGCGCGACGGATGCGATGCCCGGATCCGCCGCGACCGTTGCGACGAGTCGGTCCAGCACTCCCGGATCACCGGTGGGGTCCGCGGCGATGACGAGGGGACCGTTGGTGCCCGGGCCGAACCCCTCGGCGACGAGGTCGTAGGCCCGGCGCTCGGTACGGCTGTGGGGCAGTGAGCCGTCGTCGGGCAGGCCGACGCGCAGGCCGAGCACGGGCAGCGTCGCGGTCAGCAGCAGCCCCGCCGCGCCGACCGCGTACGGCACCGGGTGCCGGCTGACGTGCCCGATCCAGCGACGCCACCCGGCGGCGTGGGCGGCGCCTGCCGCCGGGTCCCGCCGCCGTGCGAGTCGGCCCAGCTTCCTGGTCTGCAGAGCCCGGCCGATCCGACCGGCCCGGCCCAGGCGTGGGCCGGCCGCGCCGAGGAGGGCCGGCAGCAGCGTCACCGACGCGAGCACCATGGTCAGGACGACGATCGAGACGGCAAGCCCGCCCACCGTCATGAACGGCACGTTCGCGACCGCCATGCCGAGGATCGATACGACGACGGTTCCGCCGGCGAAGACCACCGGCCGCCCCGCCGTGGCCACCGCTCGTCCGGCCGCCTCGTGCGGATCGAGCCCGCGCGCGAGGTACTCCCGGTGCCTGGCGAGCACGAACAGCGCGTAGTCGATGCCCACTCCGAGCCCGACCATGCTGCCCAGGACCGGTGCGAAGGTGGGGACGTCCGTGACCCCCGCCAGTACCGTCATCGTGGCGACCCCGACGGTCAGTCCGAAGACCGCCATGCCGATCGGCAGCGCGGCGGCGACGAGCGAACCGAACGCCAGGAACAGGATCGCGGCCGCGGCGACGAGGCCGATCAACTCGCTCACGCCGCCGTCGGGGTCGGAGAAGGCGTAGAAGAGGTTCCCGCCCATCTCGATGCGCAGGGGCAGTTCGGCGCGCAGCCGGTCGCCGAGATCGACTAGGGCGTCGAGGTCTTCGGCCGACAGCCGGCTCTGGTCGGGGTACTGCACCCGGACGACCGCGATCCGCCCGTCGGCCGAGACGAGGCCGCCGCGCACGGCGGTGTCCCCGCCCGCGTCGAGCGCCCCCGCCGGGTCGCTCGTGCCGAGCACGTGCGGCAGCCGCTTCACCTCGGTCTGCAGCCGCGTGAGAGCGGTGCGCGCGCTGTCGTGGTCGAAGAACGTCGCAGCGCCGTCGAGGGGGGTGACGACCACTTGGGCGGTCATCCCCTCCTGGCCGGTGCCGGCCCGCTCGATCAGTTCCGCGGCCCGCTGGGAGTCCAGTCCCGGAGCGGTCATCGAATCCGCATTCCGCCCGCCGAAGGCGACGGCGGCGAGGACGGCGAGCGTGGCGGCGACCAGCCATGCCGCGATCACCCGCCAGGGATGGCGGGCGGCGCTTGCGCCCAGGCGCAACAGGGCTTTCGAGAGCATCGGGTCCTCCAACCACCTCGTCGGCCGTCCTTGTACGGCCGCCGATGCCGAGGCTCGTCGCCACGGCGCTCTGCGGCATCGGCTCGCGGGCCACGGATCCGTCGGCCCCAAGTCGGAGTGACGCCCCGTCCTTTCGGCCGATGCGCGGCACGGCGCGGTCCCTACGCTGAGAACCGTGCTGCGAGACGACCTGCGAACCCTGTGGACCGAACCCCGGCCGCGCGACGCGCCTGCCCGGGTGCGGCGCGACTGGGCGCTGCTCGCCGCGGGCCTGGGCGGTGTGGTGCTGGAGGCCACCCTGCGCGAGAACGTCGTGTGGCGGCCGGTGGCGGTGGGTTTCACCGTATGGCTGTGCCTGCTGCCCCTGTGGCGCCGGACCCGCCCGCTGGCGATGGTCACGCTGGCGTTCGGCTCGACGATGCTGCTCCAGGTGGCCTCGCTCGTCGCCGCACCGCGCGAGCCCGTCGGCCTGGACACCGGCGCGGTCGTGCTCGTGCTGGTGTACGCGCTGCCCCGGTGGGGATCGGGACGGGAGATCGTGCTGGGCGGCGCGGTGATCCTGGCGGCCTTCGCGCTGTGTGCCGTCACGGACGAAACCCCGGCCGCCGAACAGGTCGGGGGCTTCGTCTTCCTGTCGCTGCCCGGCTTGATCGGGGCCGCCGTGCGGTTCTGGGGGACCGCTCGCGAGCGGCAGTTGGAGCAGGTACGCTCCCGCGAGCGTGAGCAGCTCGCCCGGGAACTGCACGACACGGTGGCCCACCACGTGTCGGCCATGGTGATCCGCGCCCAGGCGGGCCGGGTGCTCGCCGGCACCGACCCGTCCGCCGCCGTCGAGGCGCTGGAGGGGGTCGAGGAGGAAGGGGCGCGCACGCTGGAGGAAATGCGAGCCATGGTCGCCGCGCTGCGCGACCGCGGGGTCGGCGCCGAGCTGGCGCCGCCTGCCGGCGTCGCGGATCTGGAGCGCCTGGTGCGCACGCCGGGTGGTCGCCTCAAGGTCGACCTGGGGCTCGACGGCGAGCTGGACTCGCTGCCGCCGGCCTTGGACGCGGCCGTCTACCGCATCGTGCAGGAGTCGGTGACCAACGCGATGCGCCATGCGCTCAGCGCGACCGAGGTCGTCGTCCGGGTCACCGCGGAACGGCACACGGTACGGGTGAGCGTGCGCGACAACGGCCAACGCACCGGCCGAGGTCGCGACGGATACGGACTTGCCGGACTGCGCGAGCGCGCGGCCCTGCTCGGCGGCGCACTACGAGCCGGCCCGGGCGCCGACCAGGGCTGGCATGTCGAAGCCGAGCTGCCCAGAGCAAGGAGCGACCGTGGCCATTCGCGTCCTCGTCGCTGACGACCAGGCGATCATCCGCACCGGGTTGCGGATCATGCTGAACGCCCAGCCCGGAATCGAGGTGGTCGGCGAGGCCGCCGACGGACACGAAGCGGTACGTCTGGCCCGCGAACTGCGCCCCGACGTCTGCCTGTTCGACATCCGCATGCCCGTGCTCGACGGGCTCGAGGCCACCCGGCTGATCGCCGGCCCGGGCGTCGCCGACCCGCTGGCCGTGGTCGTCATCACCACGTTCGACCTCGACGAGTACGTCTACGGCTCACTGCGTGCCGGCGCCCGCGGATTCCTCCTCAAGGACACGGGACCGGACCTTCTGGCCCAGGCCGTACGGTCGGCGTCCGACGGTGAGGCGCTCATCGCGCCCAGCGTCACCGTCCGTCTGCTCCAGGCGTTCGCGGACCTGCCCGCCGGCCGGCCCGCGGCCCAGCCGGTCTCCCCCGTCACCGCCCGCGAGGAGCAGGTGCTCCTCGCCGTCGCCCGCGGGCTGACCAACACCGAGATCGCCGACGCGCTGCACATCAGCCTCAGCACGGTGAAGACGCATCTGGCGAGCCTGATGGCCAAACTCGGCGCCCGCAACCGGGTCGAGATCGCGATGTGGGCCTACGAAACGCGCCGTATCCTCCCCGGAACCTGAGCCGGGTGCCGGGCCATGTCCCATGAGTCCCCGCCCGGACATCAGTGCACCGGTCGGCTCACGTCGGCTCCACGTGCCTCACCCGCCCCAGAGCGTGACGTACCAGGAGGCCGGAACTGGGACGGTGAGACACCCGATACGACATACGCGCCCTAGTCGCCGACCCGGCTAGCGGGAGAGCGTCCGGGCCAGCTCGGCCGGGTCCGTCGTCGGCGCGTCGCAGGTGAAGTGGCGGCAGACGTACGCGGCCGCTCCCCCGTCCACCAGCGGGCGGTCCCTGAGCAGCGGGAACTCCTCGCTGTCCGGGGCGCCGAAGGCGACCACGGCACCGGGCGCCGGGGCCAGCAGCGCGGTGCGGTGCAGCGCCCGGCCCAGGTCGTCGTCACCGCGGCCGACCACCGCGATCTCGCGCGGCCCGTCGAGCAGGGCCTCCGCCGTGGCAAGCCCCCAGCCGATGAAGCGGGGGGCGCGCGGACCGAGCGCCTTGACCACGCCGAGCGCGCCCTCGGCGGCGGCGCGGTGCGCCTCGGAGCCGGTGTGGGCGGCGTACGAGAGGAGTGCGCCGGCGGCGGCCGTCCAGCCGGAGGGGGTCGCGTTGTCGGTGGGGTCCTGCGGGCGGCGGATCAGGGCCTCGGCGTCGTGGGCCGTGTCGTACAGCGCCCCGCCCTCGGCGACGAACTGGTCGAGGACGATGTCGAGCAGGAAGCCCGCGAACTCCAGCCAGACGCCCTCGCCCGTCACCCCGGCGAGCGCGAGGAAGCCCTCGGCGACATCGGCGTAGTCCTCGAGCACCCCGGCGTTGGTGCCCGCCTTGCCGTCCTTGGAGGTACGGAAGAGCCGCGCGCCCTCGCCCATGTGGAGCCGTACGAGCAGGTCGGCGGCCTCCGTGGCGCGCTCGACCAGATCGGGCCGGTCGAAGAAGGCGCCGGTCTCGGCGAGGGCCGCGATCGCGAGGCCGTTCCAGGCGGCGACGATCTTGTCGTCACGGCCGGGGCGCGCGCGCCGGTCGCGGGCGGCGAGCAGGCGCTCCTTGACCGAGGCCACCCGGTCGGCGTCGGCGACCCCGGCGTCCTGCGGGAGCTGGAGGACGGAGGCGCCCTCCTCGAACGTGCCCTCGGGCGTCACCCCGTAGTACCGGGCCGCGTACCGGGCGTCCTCCTCGCCGAGAGCGGCGCTCAGCTGTTCTGGCGTCCACACGTAGTACGCGCCCTCGACGTGCCTGCCCGTACCGTCATCCGAGTCGGCGTCGAGCGCGGAGGCGAAACCGCCCTCGGGAGTGCGCAGTTCACGGACCATGAAGTCGGCCGTCTCCAGCGCCACCCGCTGGGCCAGATCGCTGCCGGTGGTCCGCCACAGGTGTGCGTACGCGCGGCACAGCAGGGCGTTGTCGTAGAGCATCTTCTCGAAGTGGGGGACGACCCACTCGCGGTCCACCGCGTAGCGGGCGAAGCCGCCGCCGAGCTGGTCGTAGATCCCGCCGCGGGCCATCGCCTCGCACGTGTCGGCGGCCATCTGGAGGGCGCCCTCGGCTCCCGTACGGGCGTGGTGGCGCAGCAGGAACTCCAGCACCATCGACGGCGGGAACTTGGGCGCCCCGCCGAAGCCGCCGCTGCGGCTGTCGTACTCGCGGGTGAGGCCGAGCAGCGCCTCCGCGAGCTCCTGCTCGCCGGGGACGCCTTCGCCGCCGAAGGCGAGGGAGCGGCCGGACAGGTCCCTGACGATCTTCCCGGCGACCTCGCCGACCTCCTCGCGGCGCTCGGTCCAGGCCCGGGAGACGCCGTCGAGGACGTCGCCGAAGGAGGGCATGCCGTGCCGGGACTCGGGCGGGAAGTACGTACCGAAGTAGAACGGCTCCGCGTCGGGCGTGAGGAACACGGTCATCGGCCAGCCGCCCTGCCCGGTCGCCGCCTGCACGGCCTCCATGTAGACGGCGTCGACGTCGGGGCGCTCCTCGCGGTCGACCTTGACGGCGACGAAGTGCTCGTTGAGCTGGGCGGCGGTGGTCTCGTCCTCGAAGGACTCGTGGGCCATCACATGGCACCAGTGACAGCTGCTGTAGCCGACGCTGAGCAGCACGGGAACGTCGCGGCGGCGCGCCTCCTCGAATGCCTCGGCCGACCACGGCCACCAGTCGACCGGGTTGTCGGCGTGCTGGAGGAGGTAGGGGGATGTCTCATGGGCCAGTCTGTTCGGCATGTCTCCATCCTCGCGCACACGACGATGCCCCGGTCGTACGCCACGGGTGGCGGCGCGCGAACGGGGCAGTGATGGTCGTACGGAAAGCGGCCCCGTTCCTCGCAGGTCGAATGCGAGGAACGAGGCCGTTTTCAGTGGTGCGGCAGGTGTCAGCCGGAGACGTTGCCGTTGCCGGACAGAACCTCGCTGAGGACGTTCGCCAGCGGGTCGTCGCCCGTCTGCTGCACGGAGTTCTGGGTGCAGGTCTGGTTCGACATGTCGTTGCCCAGAACGTCCTGGACCGCGACCGGGACGGCGATGACGCCGACCGGGACCTGCGCCTGGAGCTTCTGGATGTCGAAGCAGTGCAGAACGCCACCGTTGATGAGGCCGAAGTTCGGGCTCATGTAACCGCTGGTGGAGTTGGAGCCGATCGACTGCTTCGACGTGTTGCCGACGACGTTGGAGCTGTTGCCGTCGTCGCCCGCAGCCGACGCAGTGGCAGCCGACATTCCGACGACGGAGGCCGCAACCGCCGCCGTGGCAAGAACCTTCTTGATCACGAGTTTTCCTTCTTGAGCTGGAGGGCCCTGGAATGCTCCGTTAGCCGAAGCACGCTGATCAACTGCCGGAAAATGGATTGGTTCCGGGGCGTCACTCGGACGCGGTATTCGGCAGATGAACGCCATCGGACGCGGTGTCGAGGGGCAGGCGTTCGGTACGCCGGTCGCCCTGCTCCCTCGCGCCGACGCGCGTCCCGCAGGACACTTGGGGCCGGAAGCGGAAGCTCTCGGAGGGGGACGCACATGCGGGACAGCCACCGGGCCGAAGCCGAACGGCTGTTGGTACGCGCCGTGGAGGAGGAGGTGCGGCGCTCCGGGGGCCGCCTCGACGCCACGGCTCTGCTGGCACGCGGCCGGGCCGCGCTGGACACCATGGCGGGGAGCGCGGGCGAGGAGTACGAGGCCTACCTGCGGGCCCTCGAGGAGGCGGAGGCCGGGCAGCGGTCCCTGGGGGACCGGTTCAGCAGAGCCGCCGTGGGAACCCCCGCGCTGGTCACGGCCGTCGCGGCGGCCGCGGCCTTCGGGGCGGACCTGGCGCTCGGGACGGCGACCGGGACGGCGCTGGGCGCCGGTGCCGTCGTGGCGGTGGCGGGCGCGGCGGCCACGGTCCTGAAGGTGACCGCGGGGCACTGGCCCGCCGCGCACCGCCGGGCGGGTGCGCTTGGCCAGCCGGGCGGCCCCGAGCAGTTGCGGCTGCAGTGGCTGACGGCGCTCGAGGTACGGGGCATACGGCCGTTCCTCGATCAGCAGCGGGTGCTGATCGCGACGGCGCCGCAGCCCGCACAGAAGGTCGTGTCCCAGCTGAGGGGCGCCGACCGCAGCGCGGCGGCCCGGCGGCGGACCGTGCTCGAGCAGTCGTTCGGTCATCTGCCCGATCCGGGAGGTCCGTTCACGGGCCGGCGGGCCGAGCTGGCCCAGATCACCCAGTGGGTGCAGGCCGGGCGGGCCTCGACGCGGACCCGGCCGACGGTCGTGATGCTCCACGGCGAGCCGGGCTCGGGCCGTACGACGCTCGCGGTGCGGGCGGCGCACGCGCTGCGGGACCAGTTCCGCGGGGCATGCGTGGTGGACCTGCGGGGCGGGACGCGCGGGGAGAAGCCGCTGTCGACGCGGGAGGCGCTGCTGCATCTGCTGAACCGGCTGGGCGCGCCACGCGAGCAGCTGCTGTTCCGCGAGCGGTCCTCCGCCGAGCAGCAGGTGCGGAGGCTGGCCGAGTTGTACCACCAGCATCTGACCGGGCTGCCGGTGACGGTCATCCTGGACGACGCGGTGGAGGCGGAGCAGGTCCGCACGCTCCTGCCCGAGCGCTCGGACAGCCTGGTCCTGGTCACCTGCCGTGAGCCGCTGGATCTGGGGGCGGAGGTGCCGGCGTCCGTGCACCGGCTGCCGGTCGCGGCGCTCGACGCGGCGGGCGCGGAGGAGCTGCTGCGGGAGGCGGCCGGGGCGCCGGCCTCGGAGCCGTACGACTCCGAGGCCTTCGAGGAGATCCGGGAGCTGTGCGGCGGGCTGCCGCTGGCGCTGCGGGCCGCCGGTTCCTCGCTGGGCCGCCGCTCGATGGCCGATCTGGCGCATCTGCTGGCCCGGCCCTGGGGTGGGGATCCGGTCGAACGGGCGCTGTCCGTACGGTACTTCACCGATCTCGACGAGGACGGCAGGCGGCTGCTGCGGCGGCTCGCGCTCGCCGGGCGGGCCTCGCTGGGGGCGGCGGCGGCCGGTGCGCTGCTGGGGGCGAGCGGGCAGGAGGGGGCGCGGCTGCTCGCGGAGCTGGCCCGGGCCGGTCTCCTCGACCACGTCCGGGGAGAGCGGTACCGGCTGCACGACGCGGTGCGCGGGTTCGCGTCAGCCCGGCTCACGGACGAGGAGGACGCGGCGGCGATCGCGGCGGCGCAGGAGCGGCTCATCCAGAACTACGCGGAGCTCGCGGACGCGGTGATCCGGATGGTCGACGGCAAGATGTCGACCCGCGCGGACCGGTTCGACGGGCACGGCTTCGGCTCCCTGGAGGCGGCGCTTCGCTGGCTGGACGACGAGTCGAGCTTCATCACGGCGGCGCTGCGGCACGCCGAGGGCGTCGACCAGCGGGCGGTACTGAACCTGCTCGGCGCGCTCTGCGACTACTGCCTGCTGCGCGGCGACCTCTACCGGTTGGGCGAGATCAACGAGCTGACCGACGCGGTCGGGCAGGGGCTGCTCTCCCGGTCGGTGCAGTGGCGGACCGGTATCGCGGCCCGGCAGCTCGGCGAGCTCGACAAGGCCCGCACCACGCTGACCTCGGTGGTCTCCCTCTACCAGGAGGCGCACCAGGACGCGGGGGCCGCGCTCGCGCTCTGCTCGCTCGGGATCACCCTGCACCACCAGGGCAATCTGGCGGAGGCCTCGGCGAAGCTGCGGGAGGCGCTGGTGCTCCAGGAGCCGGAGTCGCTGGCCGCCGACCGGGGCTGGACCCTGCACGCCCTCGCGGCGGTCGAGCGGGACCGGGCGAACCTGGCCGAGGCGCTGACGCTGCTGCACACGGCCCTGGAGCTGCACCGGGAGAACGAGTCCCTGCACGGCGAGGCCTGGGCGCACTTCCAGCTCGGGCAGGTGTGCCTGCGCATGGGCGACGCCGAGCGGGCCGACGCGGAGCTGCGCGTGGCCCTCGACCAGTACGGGCGGACCCGCGACGGGCGCGGCGAGGCGTGGGCGCTGACGCAGCTGGCCCGCGCGCGGCTCGTCGAGGGCGAGTTCGCCGCGGCGGTCGAGGGCCTGCGCCAGGCCCTGGCCCGGCACCGTGACCAGGAGGACGCGCGGGGCGAGGCCTGGACGCTGTACTACCTGGGGCACGCCCTGGAGGAGCGCGGGGATCTGGACCAGGCGGTACGGGAGCTGGAGCGGGCGCGCACGATGTTCTCCCGGATGCGGGACGTGTACGGGCTCGCGTGCGCCCGGCACCACTCGGGGCGCGTCACCCGCGACCAGCGGGCGGCGCAGACCGGCAACCTGCGGAACTCCGGCTTCGCCCGGCAGCTCCTGGTGGACGCCCGCGCGGACTTCCACCGCGTCGGCGTGGCCCACGGCGAGGCCTGGACCTGCCTGGAGCTGGCGATCGTGGACGCCGGGAACGGCAAGGCGGCGCAGGCCCTGGAGCTGTGCGGGGAGTCGGAGCGGCTCTTCCTGTCGTACGGCGACCGGCGGGGCGCCGACTGGGCCCGCTTCCTGCGCTGCACGCTGCTGCCGTACGCCTCCCCGGGCGGCGTGGAGGTCGGCACGGCGGTGGCCCAGGAGGAACTGGCCCTGCTGATCCAGGACCGGCATCCGGCGCGGGACGGCAAGGTGGAGGACTGCGCGGAGGCGTACGCCCTGGTCCTGGAGCGGGGCGTCCAGCTGGACGCGGGCTGGCAGGCCTGGCAACTGAACATGGTCCCCACCCGCCACGCCCGCGAGGTGATGGGCGTCCCGCTCCCGGGGCGGGAGGCGGACGCGGGGCGCACGGCGCCGACGGGCTGATGCGCCCGGAACGCACGGCGCCGACGCGGCCGAGGCCCGTCCGGGCGGTGGGCCGTCGGCTCACCGCCCGGACGGGCTCCGCCCTACTCCTGCGTCGTCTGCGCCGTCGCCTTGGGCGAGGCCGGCGCCTTCGGGTCCGGGGTCTCCTCGAAGGAGACCTTGCCCATGTGGCGATTCATCGACTTCATCAGCATCCAGACGGCCACGGCCATCACCGCGAAGACGACGAAACCGAGGACGCCGGGGGTCACCTTGTTCTTGTCCAGCTCGGCGGCGAGAGGGACAAGCTGGGTCAGTGCCAGGTGTGCGCTCATGTCAGGCATTGTCGCGGATGCCCGCGAAGAGGTCGTCCTCGGGGAGGGAGACGGCGACCAGCGACTTGCTGAGCTCGTACTCCTCCGTGGGCCAGACCTCCTTCTGGATCTCCATCGGCACCCGGAACCAGCCACCGTCCGGATCGATCTGCGTACGGTGGGCGATCAGCGCCTTGTCGCGGATCTCGAAGAAGTCCGCGCACGGCACGTGCGTGGTCAGCGTCCGCTCCTTGCGCTCGAACTCCTTCCACCGCTCCAGCCACTCGCCGTAGGGGGACTCCATGCCCCGGTCGAGCAGCGCCTGGTGCAGGGCCATGGTGCGCGGCTTGTTGAAGCCCTGGTTGTAGTAGAGCTTCTGGGGCTGGTACGCCGATCCGAACTCGGCCTCCGGGTACTTCTCGGCGTCCGCCGCACCCTCGAACGCCACCATCGTGATCTTGTGGGTCATGATGTGGTCGGGGTGCGGGTACCCGCCGTTCTCGTCGTACGTCGTGACCACCTGCGGGCGGAACGCGCGGATCTTGCGGACGAGCGCACCGGCCGCCACGTCGACGTCCTCCAGGGCGAAGCAGCCCTCGGGCAGCGGCGGCAGCGGGTCGCCCTCCGGCAGCCCGGAGTCGACGAAGCCCAGCCACTCCTGCTTCACGCCCAGGATCTCCCGGGCCTCGTCCATCTCCTTGCGTCGCACCTCGTGGATGTTCGCCTCGATGTAGGCGTCACCCTGGAGCTTGGGGTTGAGGATGGAGCCGCGCTCGCCGCCCGTGCACGTGACCACGAGCACGTCCACCCCCTCGGACACGTACTTGGCCATCGTCGCCGCGCCCTTGCTCGACTCGTCGTCGGGGTGGGCGTGAACGGCCATCAGTCGCAGCTGCTCAGTCAAGGCTCGATCCTCTGTGATGTGGCGTGGAGGCAGGTCTCTATAGTGACGGAACCGGGGGGCGCAAAAATTCCCACCCCCGCGGCGAGAGGAACGATCATGAGCGGCGTGCGAGAGCGGCTGCCCGAGGGGCGCTACGGGCGTTCCGGGGACGAGCGCGCCGACCGCAAGCTCAAGATCGCGGGCGCCGTGCTCGGCGCGCTGTTCCTCGGGCTGATGGGCTGGTTCGGCTGGTACTACGTCGTCGACAGCAGGATCAGCGCGGAGACGATCAAGTTCGACGTGGTGAGCGACACCGAGGTGCAGGTCCACCTGGAGGTGCGCAAGGACGTCGACGCCCAGGGCGTCTGCACGCTGCGCTCGCGCTCCGAGGACGGGGCCGAGGTGGGCAGGAAGGACGTCCGCTTCGACGAGGCGAGCGACCGGATCGACCGCGTCGTGACCATCCGTACGACCGCCAGGGCGACCAGCGCCGAGCTCATCGGGTGTACCGCCAGGTAGCGGTGGGTAGAGGACCCGGTGGCGCGCCGAGCCGCGGTTTCGACGCGCTGACCAGGAGTGACGCCATCTTTATGGTTTATGTCCTCCCCCTTTTCGCCACTAATTGTTAGGCTCGTGGTTTCGCCCACTCAGGAAGGACAATCCTTCTGGGTAGGGCGATGCTTTGTATTCCCAGTACCTACGAGGAGCACCTGTGACCCAGACCAGCGACAACGTCACCTGGCTCACCCAGGAGGCGTACGACCAGCTCAAGGCCGAGCTGGAGTACCTGTCTGGTCCCGCGCGAACCGAGATCGCCATCAAGATCGCGGCGGCGCGCGAGGAGGGCGACCTGCGCGAGAACGGCGGGTACCACGCGGCCAAGGAGGAGCAGGGCAAGCAGGAGCTCCGGATCCGCCAGCTGACCCAGCTCCTCGAGAACGCCAAGGTCGGCGAGGCTCCCGCGGACGACGGTGTGGTCGCGCCCGGCATGGTCGTCACGATCGCCTTCGACGGCGACGAGGACGACACGATGACCTTCCTGCTCGCCTCGCGCGAGTATGCGAGCGACAGCATCGAGACCTACTCGCCGCAGTCCCCGCTCGGCGTGGGCGTCAACGGCAAGAAGGTCGGCGAGGATGCCGAGTACGAACTGCCGAACGGCAGGAAGGCGGCGGTGAAGATCCTCGACGCCAAGCCGTACACCGGCTGAGCCCAGTCCCGAGCGCCCTGTGAGGGCCGGACCCCACCGTGGGTCCGGCCCTCACGCATGTCCCCAACTCCCTCCGTACGCACATGCGATGATGCGGACGGAAAGATCAACAAGGGGGGATCGGAGACGTGCTGGGACCGCTGCGCGACGGGGCACCACGGCAGATCGGACCGTACGAGGTGCTGGCCCGGCTCGGGGCCGGCGGCATGGGCGAGGTGTTCCTCGCCAGGTCGGGCGAGGCCGGCGGCGACGGCGGCGGGACGTACGTCGCCGTGAAGACCGTACGGCGGGACGTCGCCGCCGAGCCCGCGTTCCGGGACCGCTTCCGCCGCGAGATCAAGGTCGCGAGCCTGGTCGCCAGCCGGTACGCGGCCGCGCCGGTCGGCGGCGACGCCGACGCCGAGGTGCCGTGGCTGGCGACCGCGTACGTCCCCGGGCCCACGCTCTCCCAGGCCGTGCGGCGGAGCGGCCCGCTGCCGGTGCCGGCGGTACGGGCGCTGGGCGCCGCTCTCGCCCGCGCGCTCGCCGATCTGCACACGGCCGGGGTGCTGCACCGCGACCTCAAGCCCGGCAACGTCATGCTCGCCGTGGACGGCCCCCGCCTGATCGACTTCGGCATCGCCCGCAGCACCGGCGCGACGACGATGACGGCGACCGGGGTGATGGTCGGCACGCCCTCCTTCATGTCGCCCGAGCACGTCGCGGGCGCGCGGAACGTCTCCGGCGCGTCCGACGTCTTCTGCCTCGGCTCGGTCCTCTGCTACGCGGCGACCGGCGAGGACCCCTTCGGGGACGGGCCCGTCGCGGCCGTGCTCTACCGGGTCTCCCAGGCGGAGGCGGACCTCGGCCGGGTGCCGGAGGAGGGCGGACTGCGGGACGTGATCGCGGCCTGCCTGGACGCGGACCCGGCGCGGCGACCGACGCCCGAGCGGCTCGTCGAGCTGCTTGGCGGCGTTCCGGCGGCCCCCGGCTGGCCGGGCGGCGTCCAGGAGCACATCGGCGAGTACGGCCGTGAGCTGGCCCAGCTCGTGGCCGCGGGCATCGCGCTGGTCGCGCCCGCCCCCGCGCCGCCCGCAGCCGCGCCCGCACCCGATCAGCTGCCGACCCTGCCGCCGGTCGCGCCGACGCCGTCGCCCGAGCCTCCTCGGAAGCGGCGCCGGGCGCTCGTCGCCGCGGCGGTCGCGCTGACCCTGGTGGGCGGCGGACTCGGCGCGTACCTGCTCTGGCCGCAGGGGACGCAGAAGCCCGCGCCGGGGAACGCCGCCCCGCCCGCCGGGCCCACGATCCCCGGAGTCGACTTCAAGGGTCTCGCGGACTCCTCCGGTGTCGTGCCGCAGAACCCGGCGCAGCGGCCGAAGGGCTGGAAGAGCTGGACGGGCAAGCTGTCCGCGCCCGCCTACGGCTGCGCGGCGGGCACGACGGTGCTCGTGTGCCGGCTGACGAACGGGCAGTACGAGGCGCTGGACACGGCGAACGGGACGAAGCTCTGGTCGGCGGACCTGGGCGGCACGGAGACGGACCGGAGCACGATCAGCCCCAGTGGCGCGGTACTCATCGCCGACAGCGCGACCCGGCCGACCGTCCACGGCGACGCCGTCGTCCTCGCCGCCGACGAGCTGCTCCAGGTCCGCGACGCCCGCAGCGGGAAGGTCCGCTGGGAGAAGCCCGCCTGGGGCACGCAGGGCACCGCCTCCCGTCCGATCGTTGGCGGCGGGGTCGTCTTCGCCGCCACCAAGGCGACCGAGAAGCAGAGCGGGGAGCGGGTCGGCATGACCGCGTACTCCCTGGCCGACGGCACCGAGCTGTGGACCAAGGCGCTCACGAACGCGACCACCCCGAACTCCGACACCCGCCCGTACGAGCCGGTGGCCTTCGCCCACGGTCAGGTGTACGCGCTCAGCGACGGCGGGCTCGTCGCGTACGACGCGAAGACCGGCGAGGTGCGCGGGCAGGTCGACAAGGACGCCGAGAACTGCAGTGAGCTGAAGATCGTCGGGGCGAACGCCTCCTGCGAGTCCTTCCTCTCCCAGCGGGACCCGGAGGCGAAGCTGATGCTCCTGGACTCCGCCACCCTGGCCTCCAAGGGCGGCCTGGCCACGCCCATCGCGGGACTCCGTCCGGACGTCATCACCCCCACGGCCGCCATCACGTTCGACGGCGGCCTCAAGATCCACGACCCGCGCGACGGAAAGTGGACCGGAACGTACGCGGCGAAGGCCGCACCCAAGGGCCTGGAGCAGCGCTGGTCCACCCCGATGCTCGCCGGGGACCAGGTCGTCTACGCCGACTACAGCGCGCTGTACACCGTGCGGCTCGGCAAGGACGGCAGGCCGGCCAGGCTCGCGACCACGGCCGTGCCGGGCGCGCCGGGCCCGCGTGCCCCGGAGAAGGCGTACGACATCAACTGGGGTTACATCATCGAGAAGATGACCCGCGAGCCCGAGGTCCTGCCGATCGGCGGGATCGCGCACATCGTCTACGACAAGGGCGTCGTCGCCTCCGTAGAGCTGCCCAAGTGACGTACCCAAAGTGACGTAGCTTCCCAAGTGACGTACGGAAAGGACGTGTTCGGTGCTGGAAGCACTGCCCGCCGGGCAGCCCCCGCGCCTCGTCGGCCCCTACCGGCTGCTCGCCCGGCTCGGGGCGGGCGGTATGGGCGAGGTCCATGTGGCGTGCCGGGCGGACGCGCCGACGGCCGATCCGTACCGGATGGTCGCCGTGAAGACCGTACGGGAGGACCTGGAGGTCGACGGGGACTTCCGGACCCGCTTCCGGCGCGAGATCGCGGCGGCACGGGCGGTCTCCAGTCCGTACGCGGCTCTGCTCGTCGATGCGGACGCCGAGGCGTCCGTGCCGTGGCTGGCGACCGAGTACGTGCCCGGCCCCTCGCTCGCCGAGGCCGTCGTACGGTCCGGGGCGCTGCCCGTCGCGGCGGTACGGGCGCTGGGCGCGGCGCTCGCGCGGGCGCTGGACTCCGTGCACGGGGCGCAGGTGCTGCACCGGGATCTGAAGCCCGCGAACGTGCTGCTGGGCGCCGCCGGGCCGAAGCTGATCGACTTCGGTATCGCGCAGGCCTTCGAGGCGACCGCGCTGACATCGACGGGTCTTGTGGTCGGCTCGCCCGGCTTCATGTCACCGGAGCATCTGGTCGGCAGCCGGGCCGTGGTGCCCGCGTCGGACGTGTTCTGTCTGGGCGCGGTGCTCGCGTTCGCGGCGAGCGGGCGCGGGCCGTTCCACGACGACGAGATGGCCGCGGTGATCTTCCGGATCAGCCGGGCGGAGGCCGAACTGTGCGGTGTGCCGGAGGAGTTGCGGCCGGTCGTGGAGCGGTGTCTGCGGCTCGACCCGGCGGAGCGGCCGTCGGCGGCGAAGCTGGTGGAGCTGCTTGGCGCCGAGGTGCCGACGGTGTTCCCGTGGCCAGGCGGGGTGCTGTCGCTCCTCGCGGAGTACGGGGATGCGGCGCGGCGTGCCGGTGAGGCGGCGGCGTCCGGGGCGGGCGTGGCGGACCTGCCGACGGTGGCCCCGCAGGTGCCGTACTCCCCCACCGCGATGACCTCCCGGCCCGGCGCGCCTCCGGTGGGTCCGCAGCGCAGGCGCCGCCCGTGGGCGGCGGTGGCGGCGGGCGTGGTCGCCGTCGCCGTACTGGCGGGCGTGGGCGCGGCGCTCCTCAACAACGGTGACGCGCAAGGGAGTTCGTCCGGCGGGAGCTCGGCAGGGGCCGGTTCCGGCTCCGGCGGGGCCACGCCGACCGGCGGGAACAAACCCGTGGCGCTCGACCACGTCGTGCAGCCGTACGGCGGCGAAGGCCACACCAACGACTACGGGAAGGACGGCACCGACCGCAGCGCCCGGCCGGCCGGGTGGTCGCCCTGGTCGGTGAAGGCCGACCAGGGCGTGGGCCCGTGTGCCCTCGCCCCCGAGGTGCTCGTCTGCACGGGCGAGGGCGGCGCGGTCGTCGCGCTGAAGGCGGCCGACGGCACCACGCTCTGGTCGCGTCCCGCACGCGGCGAGCTGCCCCGCCCGACCGCCCAGCACCCGGCCGTCGTCGGGGACCAGGTGTACGTCACCGGGCCGGACGGCGTGACGGCGTACGGCCTGGAGGACGGCGGGGAACGGAGCCGTACGCCCGTACCGGACGGCGGCTGGGCCGTTAAGGGCACCGACCTGCTGGACGGGGTGCTCTACACGACGTACGTGAACGTGGCGGACGAGCAGTCCGGTCTGGTCACCGCGGTGCGGCTGGGCGACGGCGGTCGGGTGCTGTGGAGCACGCGGCTCGACGCCGTCCCGGAGTGGCCGGTGGCCGCGGGCGGGCGGGTCTACGTGCCGGGGAACGGGATGCCGATCGCGCTGGACGCCCGTACCGGCGAGGAGACCGCGCGGAACACGGGCGCGAAGGGCTGCTTCGTCCTCGTCGTCCACAGGGAGTCCGTGCTCTGCCAGGCCGGGGAGGGCGGCGGGGTCGCCGTCTTCGACGGTGGCACGCTGAAGAACGTCCGGATGTTCGCCCGGGGGATCCAGGGCTGGGGCGGCTTCGCGGTGAACAAGCGGGGGGTCGTGGCGCTCAGCGACCGGGACAGCTTCCACCTGTACGACCTGGCGACGGGGAAGGAGCGCTGGAGCGACACCGACCCGAAGCGTGCGGCCGCGGAGCAGCTGTCCTTCGCGGGCGACCGGCTCCTGCTCGTCAGCGGCACGGCGATCGGGTCGATGCCGCTGGACGATCCGGAGGCCTCGGACGACGCCGGCAACATCGTCGCGCTCGAGACCGCGGCGGGCGGATCCGTCAACGACGGCGCGAACAGCGTTCTGGCCGCCGGAGGGGCGCTCTTCGTCACCACCTTCGACGGCCAGATCGTGTCGGGCTACGCCCCTTGATCCCCGCGATCAGGCCGTAGCCGAGCGGTACTTGAGAGGATCGGCGCCCACACCGGGTGCTGCATCGGCCACGCGTCGGACGACGATCGCGAGCACGACGACCGTGAGCGCGGTCGGCATCAGCCTCCCTGAGCCGCATGTTCGACGGTGTACTTCGGATCGGCCGAGCCGGTCACCTCCATCGGCGGGAGCACGTAGGGCGGCGGCACAGGACTCCCCTCGTAGGGCGCCAGAGCCTCCAGCGCCCGCGCGTACTCGCCCGAGCCCCACCAGTGGTGCACGCGCCGGTACAGGGCCCCGTAGCTGCGTCCTCCGATGGCCTCGCATCCGCTGTACTCGTTCCATGCCCGCCCGGTACGCAGCTTGTCGAGCATGACCTCGAACCCGCCGCGTACGTCCTTCCATTGCCGGTTCCCGGAAAGGATCGGCTCGACCTGGGCCCACTGATCGTCGGTGATGTGGACCGGGATCGTGACGCCGGTCTTGCGGTGCCATTCGGCGATCGGGTCGGCCAGTCCCTTGTGCCGGGGCATCCCCTTGCCAGTGATCTGGACCCGGACGTCGAGCAGGTCGAGCAGGCCCGTCTTCTGGTCGAGGGTGAAGTCGTCGAGGCGACGGTCGTCGAGCTTGTCGACCCTGGCCAGCATCTCCCTTGCCCGATCCTCCTGACCCTCCACCTCGTGAAGCCAGTCGGCGACGCGGTCGCGCTCCTGGACGAGCTCCGCCTCCTGCTCCTTCATCTCCGCCTTCAGTTCCTCGACGAGTTTGGCGTCGTCCTCGTCCTCCCCCTCGGCGGCGGCAAGCAGGAGGGCGATCTTGCGCTTACGGGCGCCGCGCCTCTTCTCGATCAGCTCGTCCAGCTCGCCCAGACGCTTGCGGTAGGACTCGGCGCGATCCGGGATGGTGCCCAGGTTCTCCTCGATCAGCCCGCGGAGCTTGTCCTTGTCGGCCAGGAGACCCTTGGCCTCCTCCCAGACTGCGGCGTCCACTGCGTCAACCGGGATCTCCCAGCAGTCGTGGTTCTCAACACCTTCGCGCGTCCCCATGCACCGGTAGTACCGATCACCCGTGTCGGGCACGATCGAGCCGGTTCGGTGGCTCCCGCAGGTGCTGAAGAGGCGGCCGGAGAGCATGTACGTGCTGTGCTTGCTCTTGGAGCGGGAGCCACGGGCGAGGGCAGCCTTCAGTTCCTCCGCGCGGTCGTCCGGGAGGGTTTTGGGGACGTCGACGCGGTACGAGGTGGTGATTTCCTCGCCATCCTCGTTCTCGCCAGTGAAGACGAAGTCGACGTAGCCCTTCAGGCCGGCGAGCAGGCGCGCGGCGAGGTTCCCGCCCTCCCACTCCTTCCCCCGACGCGTGCGGTAGCCGAGGGCGTTGAGCTGACGGGCCACCTCCTCACGGGTGGGCGTCACATCGGATTGGACGAAGAGTTCCTCGGCCTTCTCGACCTGCTCGATCTCGGCCGGGTTCAGGACGGGTTTTCCGTCGCCGTCGAGCATGATGCCGAACGGCGGCTCGCCGAGGGGCCAGCCCCCGACCGCGACCTTCTGCATCCGGCCGCCCGTCGTGCGTTCCAGGATGAGGGCGTGTTCGACCTCGGCCATGTAGGCGAGGAGGGAGAGCTGGGTGCCGAACTTGTCATCGTCGGAGTCGAGCCGGCCGTCTGCGGTGGCGACTCGGATGCCCTTGACCGTCACGTCGTAGACCCAGCGGTGGATGTTGTGCATCGTGCGGCCGATACGGTCGAGCTTGCCGAAGACGATCAGGTCGAGGCGCCCGCCCATGGCGTCAGCGGTCAGGCGGTCCAGGTCGTCGCGGCCGGCCAGCTTGCCTGAGACACCACCGTCCACGTATACGTCCACGATGGTGTGCTTGACCCCTCGTAGCGCGAACGCGATCCAGGCTCGGCACTGATCCTTCTGGACCTTCAGTCCGTAGCCTTCGAGCTGCTGCGCAGTGGACACGCGCAGGTAGATGGCGACCCGAAGGATCGCCTGGGGGCTCACAGGGCGTTCTCCGAGATCGCGTTACGGACTGCCAGGCGCACGCTCAGCTCTTCCCGCGCCGACAGGAAGTCGACATGCTCCGGCACCGCGTCCCACTCGACTCCACCATTGACGGGCCGCATCTGGTACCGGCCCCCTACATCGCCCATGATCACGCCCGTCATCCCGGTGGCCATGTCCTTACCCAGCTCACCGACCTTGGGACGCCTCGTTTCTTCGTCGCTCGTCATGGCCACGAAGTTAGGGTCGCTGCGGGTGAGCGACCAAGTACGGTCCGTAGCGATTCCCTGACGCGTCGACAGGAAGTGCTACGGGCCGTGGTAGTTAGCCGGAAATCCCCAGGTGAACAGCCATGTTGCGCATCTCTTGAGTCAGCGTCCTCTTACGGCGCTCCAGGATGTCGGTCATGATGTAGCGGGCCATCGCCTGGTGCCGCAGCCACTCGGGAGACGACTCCTTGATCGTGCCCAACTCGTCCATCGCATCCTGGTGTGACCCGAGCTTGGCGTGGGCCCTTGCGACATCAAGGCGGTGCCTGTCCCAGTTGTTGGCGCTCGGCCGGCCGAACTTCTTCAGCCCCTTCGGCCCGATGGGGCCCTCGTCAGCCCTGCTGATCACGCCTCGGTAGTCTCCGATGAGCGCGAGGTCTTCGATCGCCTTCGCCTCGGCCGTCACCGGCCCGAAAGTGGTCCAGTGCTGCCGGAAGTCGACGTGTTCGCGACCCAGGCCGCTTGCCGCCGTGGCAGTCATGCGCCGGGCCTCCCGGGCGATGTCAGGGCGGTTGTTCCGCATGGCGGCGGACGCCACACGCTGAAGAAGCTCACCCCAGAGGGCCAGTTCGCCCGGGGCGGCCTTGGACATGCGCGGCTCGATCTCCTCAGCCGTCACGGTGGCCAGGTGCTCGGCCTCGTCGAAGCGGTCCTGCCGCAGGAGGAGCCAGGCCATGCCTACAACGCCCGTAGCCGCGATGTGCTTCTTGTCAGCGTCGCGAGCGTCCCTGATGCCCAGCGAGAGGGCGTGGTAGGCCATGTCGTAGCGCCGGACCTGCGTCAGGTACTTGCCGGCGAGCAGGTAGGCGCCGGCGCGCACGACGATGGCGTCGTGCCGGGCCTCCGCTTCTTCGGCGAGGTTCACGGCGGCCTCGGCGTTGCGCAAGATGCCTGGCAGCTTCTTGGCCACGCTGTCGTAGTGGTCGGCTTGGTACAGGGCGTGGCTGTCGTCGATGTCCCGCTGCACCGAGGACAGTACGGGCGCTTCCTCGGCCTCGACGAGCACTTCACGCAGGCCGACCGGCGGCATGAGTGCACGGCGCAGCTCGGAGAGCTTCGGGCCATCGCCTGCGCTGATGTGGACGGGGTCAGGGGCCTCGGTGGCGAAGAGTTCTGAAGTCGTCGTGCCGAGGGCGCGAGCGAGCGCATGGATGGACTCGACTGAGAGGTTCCCGCCTTGCTCGGCCTTACGGACGAGGCCCACGGACAGGTCGGCAGCCTCGGCGAGTTGTTCCTGACTCATTCCGGTCCGGCGGCGGTGCTTACGGACGTTCTCGCTGAGCGACGACATCGAATCACCTCCAGTCCAGGGTATGCCCTGGGAAGGCAGGCCCCCCACAACGACGAAGGCCGGAGGGTCAGTTCCTCCGGCCTTCGGTCCGGGCTGCTGCGATCAACCGTCTGCGCGGCGGTACTTCCGTACCGCAAGGGTGCTGAACACCACGATAATCAGGACCGAGTAGATCAGCGACGCCCACACCGGGTACTGCATCGGCCATGCGTCGGACGGGGACAGGCCCGGGTCGCCGAAGAGCGTGCGGCACGCCTGCACGGTGGCACTGAACGGGTTCCACTCGGCGATCGGCTGGAGCCAGGACGGCATCTGGCTGGAGTCCACGAAAGCGTTCGAGATGAACGTGACCGGGAACAGCCAGATCAGGCCGCCGGACGTCGCCGCCTCCGGCGTGCGCACGGACAGACCGATGAGCGCGCCGATCCACGTGAAGGCGTAGCCGAGGAGGAGGAGCAAGGCGAAGCCCGCCATGACCTTCCCGAAGTTTGTCGGCTCCGCGTAGCCGGGTCGCCAGCCGATGATCAGCGCGACGGCCGCAAGGACCATCAGCGTCAGCGCCGTCTGCACCAGGTCGGCGAGCGTACGGCCGGTGAGGACCGCGCCCCTGGCCATCGGCAGCGAGCGGAAGCGGTCGATCAGGCCCTTGTGCATGTCGTCGGCGATGCCCGCGCCCGCGCCGGCCGTGGCGAAGGTGACCGTCTGGGCGAAGATGCCCGCCATCAGGAAGTTCTTGTAGACATCCGGGTCGGTGGTGCCACCGATACTCATAGAGCCGCCGAAGACGTACGTGAAGAGGACCACGAACATCACTGGCTGGATGAGCCCGAAGAGGATCATCTCGGGAATCCTGGTCATGCGAATCAAGTTCCGCCGGGCGATGACCAGGGAGTCGTTCATGGTGCTCACTTCGCCTGCTCCCCCCACGCGTTGGGCACGACGAGCGAGTCGCTGATGGACTGGGCGATTCCGCCGCGCGGCTTCGGGGCCGTCACGGCGTCGGTCACTGCGGTCACTTCACCGCCTCCTTTCTGGCCTTACGGTGCGGCTCTCCGGCAGCGGCGTCGCCGTTCTCCTCGGCGACCTCGGCAGCGTGGCCGGTCAGCGAGATGAAGACGTCGTCGAGGGTGGGCCGGCGCAGGCCGATGTCGTCGATCTCGACGCCGACGGTGTCCAGGTCGCGGATGACCTCGGCGAGCAGCTTGGCGCCGCCGGTGACCGGGACGGTGAGCTTGCGGGTGTGGTTCTCGACGGAGACCTCGCCGTGGCCGATGCCCGCCACGCCGTAGCGGGCGAGGACGTTCCGCGCCGGGTCGATCATGTCGGGCTCGTGGACGACGACTTCGACGCGCTCGCCGCCCGTCTGGGCCTTCAGCTGGTCCGAGGTGCCACGGGCGATGACCTTGCCATGGTCGATGACGCAGATGTCGTGGGCCAGGTGGTCGGCCTCCTCCAGGTACTGGGTGGTCAGGAGGAGGGTCGTACCGCCCGCGACGAGTTCCTGGATGACCTCCCAGAGCGCCTGGCGGTTCCGTGGGTCGAGGCCGGTCGTGGGCTCGTCCATGAACATCACGGGCGGCGAGACGACCAGCGCTGCTGCCAGGTCGAGGCGGCGGCGCATGCCGCCGGAGTACGTCTTGGCGGTGCGGTCGGCCGCGTCGGCGAGGTTGAACCGCTCTAGCAGCTCGTCGGCCCGGGCCTTCGCCCGCTTGGCGTTCAGCTGGTAGAGCTGCCCGACCATCTGGAGGTTCTCGCGGCCGGTCAGATACTCGTCGACCGCCGCGAACTGGCCGGAGAGTCCTATCGAGCGCCGCACCTCGTTGGGATGCTTCAGCACGTCGATTCCCGCGACGAGGGCCTTCCCGCTGTCCGGCTGGAGAAGCGTCGTCAGTACGCGCACGGCGGTCGTCTTCCCCGCGCCGTTCGGGCCGAGCAGGCCCAGGACCGTGCCCTCGGGTACGTCGAGGTCCACGCCGTCCAGAGCTCGTACGTCGCCGAATGTCTTCACCAGACCTTCGGCGTAGATCGCGCCTGGCATGTGGGTTCTCCCAGTGAATTGGGCGTTTTCCACGCAAGTTTAGGTTTGAACGGCGGGTGCCGCCCAGCGAATTGGTGACCTGCCCCACAAAGCTAACGCGATACATCGCGATACACAAGAGGGTTTTCGCGCGCGACGAGAACGGCGCCGGGGATCGATTCCTCGATCCCCGGCGCCGCCGGTTCCGGTGAGCCGTGCCCGCCCGTTACGTCATCACCACGTACCCCGCCTCCCGCAGCGCCGCCTCCACCTCGCGGCAGTGCTCCGGGCCCTTCGTCTCCAGGTGCAGTTCCACCTCCGCCTCCGTCAGGCCCAGCCGGGGATCGGTACGCACATGGCTGACGTCAAGCACGTTCGCGTCCACCACCGTCAGCACCGCGAGCAGCGTCGCCAGCGTGCCCGGCCGGTCCGTCACCCGCAGCCGTAGGCTCAGATAGCGGCCCCCGGCCGCCATGCCGTGGCGCAGGATCCGCTGCAGAAGGAGCGGGTCCACGTTCCCGCCCGACAGGACAGCGACCACCGGACCCTGGAACGCCTTCGGGTCGCTCAGCAGCGCCGCCACCGGGCTCGCACCGGCCGGCTCGACCACCAGCTTCGCCCGCTCCAGACAGAGCAGCAGCGCCGAGGAGAGCGCGTCCTCGGAGACCGTACGGACCTCGTCCACGTACTCGCGGACGATCGCGAACGGCACGTCGCCCGGCCGCCCGACCTTGATCCCGTCCGCCATCGTCACCGGCGACGCGATCGCGACCGGATGCCCGGCGGCCAGCGACAGCGGATAGGCGGCCGCGCCCTCCGCCTGCACGCCGATCACCTTCACATCGGGCCGTACGGACTTCACCGCGAGCCCGATACCGGCGACGAGCCCGCCCCCGCCCACCCCGACCAGGATCGTGCGGACCTCAGGGCACTGCTCCAGGATCTCCAGGCCCACCGTGCCCTGTCCGGCGATGATGTCCGGGTGGTCGAAGGGGTGGATGAAGACCGCGCCGGTCTCCGCCGCGTACTGCTCCGCCGCCGCGAGCGTCTCGTCCACGACATGGCCGTGCAGCCGCACCTCGGCGCCGTAGTCCCGGGTCGCCGCGACCTTCGGCAGCGGGGCGCCGACCGGCATGAAGACCGTGGAGTGCACCCCGAGGAGCGCGGAGGCCAGCGCGACCCCCTGCGCGTGGTTGCCCGCCGAGGCGGCGACCACCCCGGCCGCCCGCTGCTCGGGCCGCAGCCCCGCGATCCGTACGTACGCGCCGCGCAGCTTGAACGAACCGGTTCGTTGAAGGTTCTCGCACTTGAGGTGGACCGGGGCCCCCACCAGCGACGACAGATGGCGGCTGCCCTCCATCGCGGTCACTCGGGCCACCCCGGACAGCATCTTCTGCGCCCCGCGGACGTCGTCGAGGATCAGCGGATGCAAGGGGTCTGGCCTACGGAAGCTCATGACAGCAAGTCTCGCAGCTCAAGGGCCCCGTGGCCGCCCGGGGAACGGCCGTCGCAGCAGGTTTGCGCAGCGCAGGTACGCACCCCCGAAGGTCCGCGTACTCTGTCCCCCACCAACCGACCACCGCACGAGAGAGCCACCGCAGCCATGCCCACATCTCAGGACATGACGACTCAGCTCGACCCCGGTCTCCTCGATGCCCTCCAGCACCAGGTGGCCGTCTTCGCCCGGCGGGCCGAACAGACCCGTCTCGGCGGCACCGGGCAGCTCCGCAACTCGATGGACCGGGCCGCGTACCTGCTCCTGAACCGGCTCGACCAGGAGGGTCCGATGGGCGTCAAGGCGCTCGCGGCGGGCATGGGCATCGACTCCTCGACCGTCACCCGCCAGGTCGCCCCGCTCGTCGACACCGGCCTGGTCAAGCGCACCTCGCACCCGGAGGACGGCCGCGCGGTCGTGCTCCAGCTCTCCCCGCGCGGCCTGGCCCGCCTGGAGGAGGTCCGCGCCTCGCGCCGCGAGCTGATGGCGCAGGTGACGGACGGCTGGACGGCGTCCGAGCGCGAGTCGTTCTGCACCCTGCTCACCCGCTTCAACTCGGCGCTCTCCGCGCGCCAGTCGGGCCTGCCGCCCGCTGCAGAGACGGAGTCCGCCGCGACCTCTTGACCCGGGCCGCGCCCTGTCCTCATATGAGGACGTGCGCGATCGACAGGGCGGCCCAAGAGGAGCCCCAGGAGACGGCCTGGTGGGCGAACACCGCCGCCGCACCCGGCAGTTCGAGGCCTTCGTGGCGGGGGCGGCGGGGCGGCTGCTGCATGCCGCGACGCTGCTCACCGCCGAGACCCGCGACCGCAGCCCGCGCGCCGAGGCCCTGTTGACCGCGTCCCTCGCCCACACCTACGCCCACTGGGACCGGCTGCGCGGCGAGGATCCGTACGACCGCACCCGCGCCGACCTCGCCGCCCGCTTCGCGCGCACCGCCTGGCGGCACCACCGCGGCCGGGGCGGCATCCTCTCCGCGCTCACCCCGCAGGAACGTCTCATCGTGGTGCTGCGGCTGTACGAGGGGGTGGCCGAGGAGCAGACCGCGGCGCTGCTCGGCCTGCCCGAGGAGCGGGTACGGGCCATCTGCGCCCGCTCCGTGTCCGCCCTGCGGGACCGGCGGGGGCAGCCGCCGGGGAGGCTCGCCTCGTGAGCCGGTACGGGGACAAGGAGGACGAGGTACGGCGGATGCTGGAGTCCCCGCACCCGCAGGTCCCCGCCGACCTGGTCGCCCGGGCCGTCGCACGCGGCGCCCGGCTGCTCCACCGCGACCGGGCGGTGCGCCGGGCCCTGTGGGCGCTGCTCGTCGCGGCCACGCTCGCGTTCGCGGTCTGGGCGTCGGTGGCCGAGCCCTGGCACGTACCACCGGCGGAGACGACGCCGCCGCTCGAAGGCTGGTGACAGGGCCCGGGCGCCCCACGAGAGAAGGCTGACTACCCCAGCGCCTGGCGCAGGTCCGCCAGCAGGTCGTCCACGTTCTCGATGCCCACCGAGAGCCGGACCAGATCCGCCGGGACCTCCAGGGCCGAGCCGGCCACGCTCGCGTGCGTCATCCGGCCCGGGTGCTCGATCAGCGACTCGACGCCGCCCAGGGACTCGCCGAGCGTGAAGAGCTTCGCGCGGTTGCAGACCTCGACGGCCGCCTCCTCGCCGCCCTGCACGCGGAAGGAGATCATGCCGCCGAAGGCCTTCATCTGCTTGGCGGCGATCTCGTGCCCCGGGTGCTCCGGCAGCCCCGGGTACAGGACCTGGGTGACCTTGGGGTGCTGGGTCAGCATCTCGGCGACCTTGCCCGCGTTCTCGCTGTGCCGGTCCATGCGGACCGCGAGCGTCTTGATGCCGCGCAGCACGATCCACGAGTCGAACGGCCCGGCGACCGCGCCCATCGCGTTCTGGTGGTACGCCAGTTCCTCGCCGAGCGCCTCGTCGGCCGTCACCAGCGCGCCGCCCACGACGTCCGAGTGCCCGCCCATGTACTTCGTCAGCGAGTGCACGACGATGTCCGCGCCGAGCGCCAGCGGCTGCTGGAGGTAGGGCGAGGCGAAGGTGTTGTCGACGACGAGCTTCGCGCCCGCCGCGCGGGCCACGGCCGCGACGGCCGCGATGTCGGTGATGCCGAGCAGCGGGTTCGACGGGGTCTCGACCCAGATCACCTTCGTACGGTCGTTGACCGCGCCGCGCACCGACTCGACGTCGGAGGTGTCGGCGACGGAGAAGTCCACGCCCCAGCGCTGGACGACCTTGGCGAAGAGCCGGAAGGTGCCGCCGTACGCGTCGTTGGGGATCACGACGTGGTCGCCGGGGACGAGCAGCGTCCGCAGCAGGCAGTCCTCGGCGGCCAGGCCGGAGGCGAAGGCCAGTCCGCGCCGGCCGCCTTCGAGGGCCGCGAGGTTCTCCTCGAGGGCGGTGCGCGTGGGGTTGGCGCTCCGGCTGTACTCGTAACCGCCGCGCAGCCCGCCCACGCCGTCCTGCTTGTACGTGGACACCTGGTAGATGGGCGGGACGACCGCGCCGGTCAGCGGGTCGGCGGTGTTGCCCGCGTGGATCGCGCGGGTCTCGAAGCTCTGGTGGATGTGCTCGTCGCTCATGGTTCAGGAGCGTAGTCCTGAGAGGCGGGGACCGCCGCTCATCGTCTCACCGGGTGTCCTGGACAATGGACGCATGGAGATTCTCTGGTTCCTGATCGCGGTCGGGCTGCTGGTCGCGGTCGTGACCCCGTACGTGAGGCGCCGCCGCGGCGGGGTCGGCATCCAGCAGGTCGCGCCCGGCTCGCCGGACGCCGCCGACCCCGAGGCGTACGGCTTCCTGCTCCAGGAGGAGCAGGACGTACGGATGCCGGGGCCGGACCAGGACCTGCTCGACGTGCTCGACGTGGTCCAGGCGACCCAGGACTGGCGGGCGGCCTCGCAGCTGCTCGCGGGGACGGAGAAGGAGGGCGAGGTCCGCTGGCAGCGCGTGCAGGCGTTCGCGGGCGCGGCCTCCCTGGAGCTCCAGCAGAAGCCCGGCGTCGGCGGGGCGTGGCTGCGCGCCTGGCGGGCGGACTCCCCGAAGGACCCGGGCGGGGCCGCCGTGCACGCCGAGTTCCTGGTGCAGCAGGCGTGGCGCTCGTCCGCGGCCGGCACGGACGACTTCCGGATCATCCTCGAAGAGGCGAAGAAGGTGAGCGAGGAGGCGGCGCTGCTCGCTCCCGGCGACCCCGTCCCGTACATCACGCAGCTCGCCGTCGCCCGTGGACTCGGCTACAGCCACGAGGAGTTCGACCAGGTCTGGGCGAAGATCATCGACCGCGCGCCGCAGCACATGGGCGCGCACCTGGCGGCGCTGCACTACTGGTGCGAGAAGTGGCACGGCTCGCGCGAGGACGCCGACCGCTTCGCGACGGCGGCCGCGGCCCGCGCCCCGCAGGGCTCGCTGCTCGCCGCGCTGCCGCTGTTCGCGGTGTACGAGCACCTGCCCGAGATCGTGCTGGTCCAGGACTTCTTCCGGACCGAGGTGGTGCGCAAGGCGATGGAGGGCGCGCTGTACGCGGTCCACTCGGCCCGCCCCGACGACCCGATGCTCGCGCACGTCCGGCATCTGCTGGTGCTCTTCCTGGTCCGGGGGGAGCGCTGGTCGGAGGCCATGCACCAGCTGGTGCACGTGGACGGCCACGTGGGCGCGCTGCCGTGGACGCTGAGCGGCGACCCGGCGGCGGAGTACACGGTGTACCGGAACCTGGCGGTGGCGGGGTACGAGGCGAACGGCGGGAGCCCGGCGACACTGCCGCGGTAGCCGCCGCCCGTCCCGCGCGCGTGCGTGTGGCAGGAGCCTGAGGGCCCGGGGGCCGGGGGGAATCCCTCCCGGCCCCCGGGCGTTGTGCGTAACGCCCACCGTCGAGGAGATGCCGCATGTTCCTGTCACGCACCCCCGTCCTCCCCACGCCCGAGCAGGCGCTGAAGGGCCGCCCCGAGCCCGAGTTCGCGGTGCCCGAGCGCCACACGGTCCTGGGCAACCCGCTGCTCGGCCCGTACCCCGAGGGGCTTGAGGTGGCCGACTTCGGCCTCGGCTGTTTCTGGGGCGCCGAGCGCAAGTTCTGGCAGACCGAGGGCGTCTGGACGACGCTGGTCGGCTACCAGGGCGGTCTCACCCCGAACCCGGTGTACGAGGAAGTCTGCTCGGGCCTCACGGGGCACACCGAGGTCGTCCGGGTCGTCTTCGACCCGGCGAAGGTCTCGTACGAGCAGCTGCTCAAGCTCTTCTGGGAGTCCCACGACCCGACCCAGGGCTTCCGCCAGGGCAACGACGTCGGCACGCAGTACCGCTCGGCGGTCTACACCCACACCCCGGCCCAGGCCACGGCCGCCGAGGCCTCCCGCGCCGCGTACCAGAAGGTCCTGACGGGCTCCGGCTACGGCACGATCTCCACGGAGATCCTCCCCTCCGAGGGCCGCCCGTTCTACCCGGCCGAGGCCTACCACCAGCAGTACCTGGACAAGAACCCGGCCGGCTACTGCGGCATCGGCGGCACGGGCGTCTCCTGCCCGATCGGCGTCGCGAAGGCCGATGATTGAGCCCCTCCCTCCGGACGCGACAGCGACGCTGAACGCGCTGCTCGCCGGTCCCGATCCGGTGAGCAGCGCCCTGCGCGCTCAGATTCCGCATGCGCGAGTGACGGGCCGGTGCGGCTGCGGCTGCGGCTGCGGCTGCGGCTGCGGCTGCGGCTGCGCGACGGTCGACCTGACGGTGGACCGCGCGGCCGTGCCGCGGGCCCCGGAGCACGGAATCCGGCCGCGGACGCCTGGTATGCCGTATCTGACGACGCCGGGGTGGTGGTATTCACCAAGGACGGTTACCTGTCACTCCTGGAGATCTACTCGTCGTCCAGCGAGCCGATCACCGCGTGGCCGGAGCCTCGCTTCCTGAAGCGCTGAGCGGGCCCTGGAGGTCCATGCGATGTCCGACGTGCGCCGCCGTTCGCCGGCGTCGAGATCGACCAGCGGCCGGCCCGCAGCCCGGAGGGTTCACCGGCTACGCTCCGGGTGCCCACCAGGTGAGGGCCGTCCCGATGAACAGGCAGGCCAGCGCCAGCGCGACGGCGCGGCGGGCGAGCGTCAGCCGGCGCGCAGCCCGGATCGCGGTGGCGAGCTCGAAGCCGTCCACCGAACCGTACTCGCGGTGGATGTCGGCCAGAGTGACCGCCAGCGGCTTCGTCCCGGACTGCGCGGCCAGGGCGTGCCACAGGCCCGTCACGGCGAGGGCGAGACCGCCGCCGATCATCACGGTGACGGCCAGCCGCCACAGCGGTGGAAGGTCGGCTGTGGTGGTCCGGCCCTTGATCACGACCGCGGCGCCGACCAGGGTGACAAAGGCCGCCAGGCCGTTGCGCCATGCCTCCGCGCTGGCCCGTACGCTCGGCAGCGACTCGCGCACCATCGCCTGGAACCGGTCGCGCTCCGCCAGATCCGTCTCGGTGGGCGGCCGCGCCGGCAGGCGGGGCACGAGGTTCATCCGGCGACCACTTCGATCCGAAAGCTGACTCCGCAACCGATCGCCCCCGCCGGGGCGTTCCCGTGCTCGCTGCCGCAGCCGCAGGTCACATCCAGCATCACGACGGCCGGCTGCTCGCCATCCTCGCCGCGGCTGGGCCCGGACAGGCCGGTGAGCGCAGTGGTGACCTGACGGTCCACCAGGTGGTGGTCGCAGCGGGGGCACCGACCGGAGACCACGAAACAGGGCGCGCCGCCCCCTGCGTACGGGGTGATGGTGAGTTCGCCCGTCCCCAGGAGTTCGAAGGCGCGTTCGGTCCACCTGTAGTCGGTGGTGAGCACGTAGTCGAGGGCGGCTGCTTCGAACATGGCATCACTGTAGTGAGCGGCGGCCTACGCTGGGGCCGCATCGAACCATCTGCTGCGGCAAGGGGGGCCATGCCGGTCGACGAGGGTGAGTACGGCGGTTTCCACCGGAGCGGCGTGCGCGCGTTGGGACGGCAACAGTACGCGGAGGCGTTCTACTGGTTCTCCCGCGCGCATGCCGCCGGGCATCCGGAGGCAGCCGACCAGATCTACCGGCTGGTCCACACTGCGAGCGAGCCCGGCGATCCCTTCTTCGTCTGGCAGCCGATGACCGAGCCGGTGGTGCTCTACGCGGCCGCGGCGCGCTCGTACGGGGAGTTCACGGCCACAGGCGACGTGGACCTGCTGGACCGGGCGGTCACCCTCAACCGGGAGAGCGTGCGGTCGGCGTCTTCGGACCTTCCCGCCCGAACCCTCATGCTGGCCTCACTGCGTGACCTGCTGAGAGACCGGTACGACCACCGGGGACGGACCGAGGACCTCGTCGAGGCGCTCGGCGTCGCGTACGAGGCCCTGTCCGTCCTGCCGGCCGGTCACTTCGCGCGGCTGAGGGCCACTCAGCTCCTGATCGCCCTGGAGCACACGCGGTACCGGGCGACCGGAGACGCGGGCGCGCTGCGCACCGCCGTAGAGGCGGTCGGCAGACCGGCCCTGGCACAGCCCGGCGGCACCCCGAAGGACCGGGCGGCACTGGAGTCGAGCCTCTGCGGGGCACTGTCGTCCCTGGCCGAGGACGCCGACGAGGACCCGCTCCTGGACGAGGCCGTCGACCTGGGCCGGGCGGCGGTCGGACGCACGACCTCCGGCGACGCGGACGTGGTGTCACGGAACAACCTGGCAGTCGCACTGATCACCCGCGGCGCAGGGCGCGGTTCACTGGACGATCTGAATGCCGCGATCGAGGTGCTGCTCGCGGCTGGGGCAGCGGATACCGCCACGCACGCCTCCGAGGCGGCGACGACGCTCATGGCAGCGTTGCATGCGCGGGCCGACGTGACCGGACGGGCCACGGACAGGCGGGACGCCGAATTTGTCGGAGAACACCTGCGGAAGGTCTTACGGGGCGCGCCGGCGGGCCACCCGCAGAGGCTGGTGCAGGAGACAGTCGCCGCCCAAGGGGAGGCCGCCGTGGACGCGGCCCGGCGCGCGCTGGACGCCCTGCCGCCGGCCCATGTGGAGCGGCCCTTCGTCGCGGCGCTGCTTGCCCAGGAGCTCAAGGCCGCCGGGCGGTGGAGCGAGGCTGTCGAGGTGGCGCGACAGGCGGCTGCCCTGGCGACCGGCGGCAGGCCGGAGGTCGACACGAACCGGGTGCTGGGCCACGTACTGATGGGTGCCGACAAGCATGGGATCGTCGTCCACGAGGACGAGGTACTGGCAGCCTTCACGGCGGCCGCTGCCGCGTGTGACGAGACGGACTACGTCTACGCCCAGGTGAAGACGGGCCAGGCCGCAGCCCTGGTCGACCGGTTCCTCCGCCATCAGGACGAATCGGACCGCCGGGCGGCTGTGGCGGCTTTCCGGGCCGCGACGGAAGCGACGGGCTCCTCCGTCCAGGACCGGCTGTTCGCAGCGCGCTGCTGGGCCGGGGTCGCGATCGAGGCCGACGACCAGGCCGACGCACTGGCGGCGGGCTGCGCCGCGGTCACACTGCTCCGCGAGTTCGGCTGGGCCGGCCTGGACCGGGACGACCAGGTGCAGAGCATCCACGACGGCAAGGCGATGCCGCGCGTAGCGGCGGCCCTGGCAATCGCCACCGGGCAGCCCGAACTGGCCGTGGAACTGCTCGAACAGGGCCGGTCGGTGCTGTGGGGCTCGACCCTGCACCTGCGCGCGGATCTCGCCGCTCTCGCCGCCTACGACCCCGCTCGCGCCGCCGAGCTTGAGCAGGTCCGTGCAACGCTCAACGAGGATGGCGGACTCGACCGGGAAGAACGTCTGCGGCTGGCCCGGCGCTGGCAGCAACTGGTGTGCGAGGTACGGGAGCTGCCCGGGTTCGCCGCGTTCCTCGGACCGGCCGCGTTCGACGAACTCGCCCCCGCCGCGGCGGAAGGGCCCGTCGTCATCGTCAACATCAGCACCATCCGCTGCGACGCGATCCTCCTGCTGCCGGAGGGAGGGATCGACGTCGTGGAACTGCCCGACGTGGACGTACCGGGCATCGACGCGGTCGCCAACACCTACATGAGCCACCTAGCAGCAGCGATGGAGTCGGACGCCACCGGCCTGACACGCGAGCGTGCCCGGCACACTGTGCACGACACGCTGGAGTGGCTGTGGAAACACATCGCCCTGCCCGTCCTCGACCGCTTGGCCTGGCCGACCAAGTCGACAACCCCGCCCCGGCTGTGGTGGTGCCCTACGGCGTCCCTTACCGCTCTGCCGCTGCACGCCGCCGGACGCTACCCGCGCGCCGCCGCCGACCGCACCGAACCGGTCGGCCTGCCGTACGCGGCTGTGTCCTCGTACACCACCACACTGTCCGCCCTCGTCGACGCCCGGCGGCGGCCCGCGCCCGCGGATCCCACGCTGCTGGCGGTCGCGCTGACCGACACCGAACGCGGCCACGCCGTGCTGCCCGGAGTGGCGGCGGAACTCCGGGCGCTCGACGAGATCCTCGGCCGCCGCCGGCTGACGGTTCTGGCCGAGGACGCGGCCACTACGGCAGCAGTACGGCAACAGCTGCCCGCGCATGCCTGGGCGCACTTCGCCTGCCACGGCTGGCTCGACATGGCGGCACCCGACGGTTCGGGCCTCTGCCTGAGGGATGGTGACCTCAACCTCCTCGACATTGCGGACCTGCGACTCGACACGGCTGACCTCGCGTTCCTGTCCGCCTGCCACACCCGTCTGGGCGCCGGGCAGCTCCCGGACGAGGCCGTGCACACCGCCGCCGCACTGCGCATCGCGGGATTCCGGCACGTCGTGGCGACCCTGTGGTCCATCAACGACCAGGCCGCACCCCAGGTGGCCGCCGCCTTCTACCGCCATCTCGCCGGCCCGGACGGCCCGACCTCCGCCGACGCCGCCCGGGCCCTCCACCGCGCCGTCGGCGAACTCCGCGCCCTGCACCCCACCGACCCGACGCTCTGGGTCCCCTTCGTCCACGACGGCCCGTAAGCGAGACTGCGGGTCTGTCAGGTCGTTCGCGGAACGGTGGTTCTTGTGCCGGTTGGTCGTGTGCGCGACCGGGGTCGGGGCGGGTGCCGGTAACGTCACGATTCGGACTTTCGGCACTCTTTCCGAGGATGCGCGTTGCGTCGAATCACCGTTGCTCTCACGTTGCTGGCAGCCCTCGCCGGAGGCTCCTACGCGGGCTCGCGGGCGGTCTCCAGCGAGCGTGAGTCGCCTGGCGGCGGGCGCGGCACGAACATCCTCGTCGTCGGCATCGACAGCCGCGCGGGGCTCTCCGCCGCCGAGAAGGAGCGTCTCCACGTGGGCGGAAAGGGCTGCAACTGCACCGACGTGATGATGCTCGTCCACCTCTCCGAGGACCGGCGGCGGGCCGGCATCGTCTCCATCCCCCGCGACTCCTACGTCCAGTACGCCGACGCCCCGGTGACAACCGCGGCCGCCGGGCCGGCCCCCTCCGGAAAGATCAACGGGGCGTTCGCGCGTGGCGCGGGCCTCCTGACCGTACGAACCGTCGAGAAGGTCACCGGTCTGCGCATCGACCACTACCTGGAGACCGGGTTCACCGGCTTCGAGCAGGCCGTCAACGACCTCCGCGGTGCGACCGTGTGCACGGACAAGGCCCTCAAGGACAGCGGCTCCGGCCTCGACATCCCCGTCGGCGTCCACCACCTCGACGGAAACGGCGCGCTCCGCTACGTCCGGGCCCGGCACCTCACCCCGCCCGGGGACCTTGGCCGCGTCCGTCGCCAGCAACGCATGGTGAACGACCTGCTGGCCCGCCTCACCGCCGAAGGCGCCCTGTCCGACCCGGTGGGCACGGCTCGCACGGCCCGGGCCCTGCTGCGGTCCGTACGCACCGACGAGGGAACGGAGTTGGGCGACCTGGTCCGCATCGGCCGGGCGCTCGGCCGCCTGCGGCCGGAGAACATCGAGCTCGCCACCGTCCCGATCCGGCTCTTCGACCACCGCGTGCCCGGAGTGGGTTCCACTCTGGTGTGGGACGAGGCCCGCTCCGCCGCCCTGTGGAACGCGCTGAGCGCGGACCGCCCCCTCACGGGCGACCCCCGCATCCAGCCCGTTCCGGAGACCCCGGTCAAGACGAACCCCGCTCTGATCGCGGTTCGCGTGGACGACCCGATCGTCGCCGACGCCTTGCGCCGTAACGGATTCGTCGTCACCGACACCTCGCACTCCGCACCATCCGTACGCCCCGACGGCCCACCGGTCATCAGCTACGCCCCCGGCCGGGAGGCAGACGCGGCCACCCTCGCGGCCGCCCTGCCCACCGCCCGCCTCCAGCCCGTCGCCCACCACGACAGGCACTTCGACGTCGCCGTCGGCACACGCCCTGTCACGGTCAAGACCGTCACCTACGACCGCAACACAGCCGAGGGCGCCCCCGTCACCGGCGACACCCTCCGCTGCCCATCGCCGTCCGACGCGGGCGCCGGGTCGGCCGTGGCGCGCAGCAGTGCGGCGGTCGCGGTCGGGTCGTAGCCGGGGGCGACTCCGTCGACCAGGAGGACGTCGCCCGGCATGTGCCGGGTCCGCAGCGGTATCAGGGCCTGGTAGGCGGCGGATTCGTACCAGCGGCGGGCGTTCTCCATCGACGGGAAGCCGATGATGACGAGCGCGCCCGGCCACTGGCCCTCGCGGACCTCGCGCTCGGGGGCGCCGTGGACGAGGAAGCGGCCGCCGAAGGGGTCGAGGGTCGACTGGATGCGTTCGATGTAGGTGAGGACCTCGTCGTCGAGGACGGGCTTCGGGTGCAGGTTTCCGATGGCGTAAGCGGTCATGACGCAAGCGTGCCGGGGCATGCCGTACGGGGTCGATTACCTCGCACGTCATGCCCGGCACCGTCTCGACCACCATCACGTCGCCGCGGCCCTGCGAAAACCCGTCAGATCGTCGACGTGTCGATCACGAAGCGGTACCGCACGTCGCTCGCCAGCACCCGCTCGTACGCCTCGTTGATCTGGTCCGCGCTGATCACCTCGATCTCCGCGCCCAGGCCGTGCTCCGCGCAGAAGTCGAGCATCTCCTGGGTCTCGGCGATGCCGCCGATCATCGAGCCGGCGAGCGTCTTGCGGCCGCCGATCAGGGAGAACAGGTTGAGCGCGATCGGCTCCTCGGGCGCGCCGACGTTCACCAGCGCGCCGTCCGTCTTGAGCAGGCTCAGGTAGGCGCCGAAGTCGATCGGGGCCGAGACGGTGGAGACGATCAGGTCGAAGGAACCGGAGAGTTCCTCAAAGGTCTTCGGGTCGCTGGTGGCGTAGTAGTGGTCGGCGCCCAGCTTGAGGCCGTCCTCCTGCTTCTTCAGCGACTGGCTGAGCA
Source organism: Streptomyces sp. NPDC029169 (assembly GCF_055563935.1). Lineage (NCBI taxonomy): Bacteria > Bacillati > Actinomycetota > Actinomycetes > Kitasatosporales > Streptomycetaceae > Streptomyces > Streptomyces sp. NPDC029169. The sequence continues at coordinate 174,204 of NZ_JBVHXA010000003.1, read as the reverse complement.
CCGTCACCTCGGCGCCGAGCGCGTGGGCGATCTTGACGCCCATGTGGCCGAGGCCGCCGAGGCCGACGATCGCGACCTTCTTGCCCGGGCCGGCCTGCCAGTGGGCGAGCGGCGAGTAGAGGGTGATGCCGGCGCAGAGCAGCGGCGCGGCCTCGTCGAGGGCGAGGCCGTCCGGGATGCGCAGGGTGTAGTTCTCGTCGACGACGATGTGGGTGGAGTAGCCGCCGTAGGTCGGCTCGCCGTTCTTGTCGAGGGCGTTGTACGTGCCGGTCCCGCCCTTGACGCAGTACTGCTCCAGGCCCTGCTCGCAGTACGCGCACTCCCGGCAGGAGTCGACGAAGCAGCCGACGCCGACCCGGTCGCCGACCTTGTGCCTGGTGACGCCGGCGCCGACCTCGGTGACGATGCCGGCGATCTCGTGGCCGGGCACCATCGGGAAGATGCCCTCGCCCCAGCCGTCGCGGGCCTGGTGGATGTCGGAGTGGCAGATGCCGGCGTACTTGATCTCGATGAGGACGTCGTGCTCGCGGACCGCGCGGCGCGGCACGGTGGTGCGCTCCAGCGGGGCGTTGGCGGCGGGTGCGGCGTAAGCGGGAACAGTGGTGGCGTTCGTGGTCATGGCGGCAAGCCTGCCGGAGCGCGGAAGGGTTACCCAGACCTCTGTTCTGCCTACGTCCAGCGTGCCTACCACTGGCAGGGACAGGAACAGCCGTCCGTGCGGTCGTACGACCTGGGATAATCGGGACGCATGGATCTCAGTGCCGAACTCAGCGAATTCCTGCGCTCGCGCCGGGCCCGGCTGAAGCCCGAGGACGTCGGCCTGCCGGACTTCGGGCGCCACCGGCGCGTGCCGGGCCTGCGCCGCGAGGAGCTGGCGCAGCTGGCCGGGGTCTCCGTCGCGTACTACACCCGGCTCGAGCAGGGCAACGGGCGCAATGTGTCCATGGAGGTCCTGGACTCGATCGCGCGGGCGCTGCGGCTGAGCGACACCGAGCGGGCGCATCTGACGCATCTGGCGAAGCCGACGGCCAAGAAGAAGCAGCACCGGGCAACGATCGCCCGGCCCCAGCAGGTGCGGCCCGGTCTCACCTACCTGCTGGACGCGATGGACGACGTGCCCGCCTTCGTCGTCGGCCGGCGCCTGGACATCCTGGCCTGGAACCGGATGGCCCGGGCGCTGCTCGGTGACTTCGCCACGTGGGAGCCGCGCGACCGGAACATGGCGCGGATGGTCTTCCTCGATCCGAACGCCCGCGATCTCTACCTCGATTGGGAGTGCAAGGCGACCGAGGTGGTGAGCGTGCTGCGGCTGTACGCGGGCTGCTATCCGGAGGACCCGGCGCTGCTTGAGCTGGTGGGCGAACTGTCCGTACGGAGTGAGGAGTTCCGCTCGCTGTGGGCGGCGCACACGGTCGCCGACAAGGGGCACGGCACCAAGCGGCTGCGGCATCCGCTGGTGGGCGAGATGACCCTCCAGTACGAGTCGCTGAAGGTCGCCGGGCCGGACCCGGATCTCGTGCTTGTGACGTACCACGCGGAGCCGGGGACGGCCTCGGCGGACGCGCTGCGGCTGCTCGCGCAGTGGGGCGTGGAGGAGCCCGCCGTACGGTAGCGGGAACGCGAAACGGCGGCTCCCTCCATACGGAGGGGGCCGCCGTTCTCGTACGCGTACCCGGGTGTCGGACCGTACGCATACCCGGGTGTCAGACCGCCGAGCCGGCCTTCCACGCCGACCAGCTCAGGTTCCAGCCGTTGAGGCCGTTGTCGGGGGCGATCGTCTTGTCCTTGGAGTTCTTGACGATCACGACGTCACCGACGATCGAGTTGTTGTAAAGCCAGGCGGCCTGCTGGTTCGGGTCGCCGGCGCCCTTGACGTCGTTCAGGCCCACGCAGCCGTGGCTGGTGTTGGCGGAGCCGAAGATCGAGTCCGGGCCCCAGTAGTTGCCGTGGATGAACGTGCCCGAGGTGGACAGGCGCATGGCGTGCGGCACGTCCTTGATGTCGTACTCGCCCTTGCCGTCGTCGTCGGTGAAGCCGACGGTGGCGCCGTTCATCCGGGTCTCCTTGAACTTCTCGGAGATCACCATCTGACCGTTGTAGGTCGGGTTCTCCGGGGAGCCGGCGGAGATCGGGATGGTCTTGACCGTCTTGCCGTCCTGCTTGACCGTCATGGTCTTGGTGGCCACGTCGACGGTGGAGACCTGGTTGCGGCCGATCTTGAAGGTGACGGTCTTCTGCTGGACGCCGTAGACACCCTTGGCGCCCTCGACGCCGTCGAGGTTCAGCTTCAGGGTGACGGTGGAGCCCTCGGTCCAGTAGTCCTCGGGGCGGAAGTCCAGGCGCTGGGAGTTGAACCAGTGCCCGACGACCTCCTGGCCGCTGCTGGAGGTCACCGTGATGCCGCCCTGGACGGCGGCCTTGTCGGTGATGGCCTTGTTGAAGTTGATCGACACCGGCATGCCCACGCCGACGGTGGAGCCCGCCTCGGGCGTGAAGTTGCCGATGAAGCTGTTGGCCTGGGAGACGGTGGTGAAGGAGGCGTTCTCGTGCGCCTCCAGGCCCTCCGCGTCCGTGGCAGTAGCGCTGATCTTGTAGACCGTGGCGCGCTTGAGCTGCTCGCTGGGCTTCCAGCTGAACTTGTCGGCGGACAGCTCGCCCTCGACGCTCTTGCCGTCCTCGGTGGTCATGGTGACCTGGCTGAGCGTGCCCTCGGTGACCTTGACCTCGGTGCCGTTGTTGATCGACACGTTGTCGGCGCCGTTCTTGGGCGCGATGGATATCTGGGCCTTCGACGTCTTCTGCGCCGCGGCCTCGTCGACCTGAGCCTGTGACTGTGGCGTCTTGGAGCCGTCGGCCGCGCCGCCCTTGTCCGTGTCGCCGCACGCCGAGAGCACCAATACGCCGCCGAGCACCGCGGCAGCAGCCGCCAGGCCCTTGCGGCGCTTGCTGTCCGTCATCACACGCTTCTCCATCGTCGCCGAATCCCTGCCAACACTTGCCTGAACATCCATGACACCCCGCCCGGTTCCGGAAGCGGGGGGTTTGTGGGGAACACCACTGATCCACACGTGCGTCCGGGGCGTCCGGTTCCGGTACCGGCACGGTCGAGTCCAAACCGTTGCCGTACAGGTGCCGGACACGGGGAAGCCCCGGGGCGCGCGAACGTCTCACGACGTCGCCCCGGGGCTCCGAGCAGGGCGGATGCGCTGCTAGGCCGGTACTTCGTCGTCTTCCTCGTCTTCTTCGTCCTCATCTTCCTCGTCGAGGTCCCACTCCTGGGCATCGGGGTCGTACTCGATCTCCTCGCTGGTCCAGGAGGCCTGGACGAGGTCGACCCCGGGGACGTCCCGGACGAGGTCGAAGGGCTCGATGAGGTACGCCAGGGCCTCGGCGCTGTCCTCGCGTACGGAGGAGCGGGCGTGCACGCGCTCCTCCTCCGGCATGAACTCGTCGGTGTCGATACGCCCCAGGGCCGCCCCGGTCAGCTCCTCGGGGCCGGCGATCTCCAGGACGACTTCCACGCGAAGCCGTACATAACGTGATGTCTCGGAAGTAGTCATACGACGGAGCGTAGGCCGCCCGGGGTCCGGACTTTCCTGCGACCCGCTGTGTTCATTAGCATCGGCGCACCTACCAATTCGCGGTTTCCGCTAGGGGGATCGAATCTCTGTGTCCGTCGCCCGACGTCCGCTGCTGACCGCCACGGCGGCCGGGGCGCTGCTCTTCGCTCTGTGGTTCGTCCCGTCCGCGAACGCGACCGACGAGGGTCGGGTCACCGCGACCGAGCAGGAGCGCGCGGCGAGCGGGGCGCGCCTCGCGGAGACGGGCGGCCCGGACACGACGCCGTACGTGATCGGCGGGACGGGTTTCCTCGCGGTGGGGGCCGGGTTCGTGGCGCTGGCGATGAGACGCGGCGGCCGGGCGTACTAGCACGTACGGGGACGTACTGAGACGTACGGAACACACAGCGGAGGGCCGCCCCCGGTGGGGACGGCCCTCCTCGCTGTCCTTACCCGTTACGCCAGCGGGCCGGTGACCGGCTCCACGGCGGCGACGAGCTTCCCCGCGCGGACGAAGGCGTCGGCGGCCTCCAGGTCGGGGGCGAGGAAGCGGTCCGGGCCCGGGCCCTCGACCCCGGCGGCGCGCAGGGCGTCGATGGCGGCCTGCGAGGCGGGGGCGGGTGTCAGGTGACGGCGGAGCTCGATGCCGCGGGTGGCGGCGTAGAGCTCGACGGCGATGATCCGGTTGAGGTTGCCGATCGCGGTGCGCAGCTTGCGGGCGGCGGACCAGCCCATGGAGACGTGGTCCTCCTGCATCGCGGAGGACGGGATGGAGTCGGCGGAGGCCGGGACGGCCAGCCGCTTCATCTCGCTGACCAGGGCGGCCTGGGTGTACTGGGCGATCATCAGGCCCGAGTCGACGCCGGCGTCGTCGGCGAGGAAGGGCGGCAGGCCGTGGGAGCGGTTCTTGTCGAGGAGCCGGTCGGTGCGGCGCTCGGCGATGGAGCCGAGGTCGGCGGCGGCGATCGCGAGGAAGTCCAGGACGTACGCGACGGGGGCGCCGTGGAAGTTGCCGTTGGAGCGGACCTGGCCGTCGGCGAGGACGACGGGGTTGTCGACGGCGGAGGCGAGCTCGCGCTCGGCGACGAGGCGGGCGTGGGCCATGGTGTCGCGGCCGGCGCCGGCGACCTGCGGGGCGCAGCGCACGGAGTACGCGTCCTGGACGCGCGGGGCCTCCTCCTCCTGGAAGTGGCCGGTGAGGCCGGAGCCCTTGAGCACGGCGAGCATGTTGGCGGCGGAGGCGCCCTGGCCGGGGTGGGGGCGGATGGCGTGCAGCTCGGGTTCGAGGACCTTCTCGGTGCCGAGGAGGGCTTCGAGGGAGAGGGCCGCGGTGATGTCCGCGGACTTGTAGAGGGTGTCGAGGTCGGCGAGGGCCATGATCAGCATGCCGAGCATGCCGTCGGTGCCGTTGAGGAGGGCGAGGCCCTCCTTCTCGCGCAGTTCGACGGGCTGGATCCCGGCGGCGGCGAGCAGCTCGCCGGCGGGCTTCACGGTCCCGTCGGGACCTTCGGCGTCCCCTTCGCCCATCAGCGTGAGCGCGCAGTGCGAGAGCGGCGCGAGGTCGCCGGAGCAGCCGAGGGAGCCGTACTCGTGCACGACCGGCGTGATGCCCGCGTTGAGGACGTCGGCCATGGTCTGGGCGACCTCGGGGCGGACGCCGGTGTGCCCGGAGGCGACGGTCTTGAGCCGCAGGAACATGAGCGCCCGCACGACCTCCCGCTCGACGCGCGGTCCCATGCCGGCGGCGTGCGAGCGGACGATGTTGCGCTGGAGCTGCGCCCGCAGCTCGGGGCTGATGTGCCGGGTGGCGAGGGCCCCGAACCCGGTCGAGACGCCGTACACGGGCTCGGGCTTGGCGGCGAGCGCGTCGACGACGGCACGGGAGTCGGCAAGCGCCTGCACGGCCTCGGGGGACAGCTCGATGCGGGCGCCGTGGCGGGCGACGTCGATGACGTCCTGGAAGGTGGTTCCGGACGTGCCAAGGACGACTGAGTGCATATCCATATTCAGCAGCCTACGGATTGAAGAGCGACCTGTCACTAGCTGACCGGCCTACGGGTCCTTACTACGCCTCCTTGGACAGCACGGCCACGTCACACCGGCGGCGCGTCCCGGAAGCGACGACGGTCCCGCGCCCCAGGAGGCGCGTCGGCCAGGGGGATGACCGTGCCGTCGCGGCCTGCCACGACCGGCTTCGCCGAGCGGGCCGCCTTGGCCTGGTACTGGGCCGCGTCGGCGAGGCGGAAGAGGCGGCGGGCGGACTTGACCGGGCCGATGGGGTCGCCCGTCGAGGCGACACCGCAGGCGACGCCCTCGCCGAGCTCCAGTTCGCCCGCGCGGACGCAGAGTTCGTCCGCGACCGCCACCACCTCGTCCGCCGACGGGCCGACCGACAGGAGGCAGAACTCGTCGCCGCCGAGACGCGCCGACAGGGCTCCCGGGAGCATCGCCCCGCACCGGGAGAGCACCGAGCCGAACCGTTCGAGCAGGCGGTCGCCGACCGCGTGCCCGTGGGTGTCGTTGACCCGCTTCAGGCCGTTGAGGTCGCAGACCGCCAGGCTCACCACGGACCCGTCCGCCCGGTAGCGCTCGATCGCCTCGTCGAGCCGGGTGTCGACGGCGCGCCGGTTCGCGAGGCCGGTCAGCGGGTCGGTGAAGGCCAGCTTCCGTACCTCCTCCAGGCGCTCCGCCTGCGCGATGCCCGCCGCGACCACGGCCGCGAGCACCGCCGCGAAGTCCGCGTCGTCACGGTCGAAGACCGGCGCCCCGGCCGGGCGGGCCACGTACAGCTCGCCCCAGGCCCGCCCGTGCAGCACGACCGGCGCGACCACGCAGCAGCCGCGCCCGCGCGTGCGAAGGCCGGTGACGCGGCCGGTCGGGACGGGGTCGCCGGCGGTCTCCACCCAGGCGTCGGGCTCGCCGCCGCCGGCCCACTGCGCGTGCAGGAACTCGGTGATCTCGGGGAACTGGTGCACCGGGTACGTCTCCGCGTCGGGGAACTCCTCCTCCCCCACGGCCCGCTCCCCGGCGTTCACCAGCACTTTCAGCCGGCCGTGGTCGCGTTCCCAGACCGACAGTGCGGCGAAGGTCCCGCCGAGCCCGTCACGGGCGCCCAGCGCCGCGGCCCGCCAGAACTCGCGCGGGGTGTGCGCCGCCGCCATCGCCTGCGCCAGCGCCACTACGGCCCGCAGCCGCACGTCCTCTCCCATTCATTCAGTTTAGGGAGGTTCGTCCGGTTTTACGTGCGGAGTGTCACAGAAAGTGACACGTGCGGGATTCTCACACGCCCGGCCACTCCGGCTTCCGCTTCTCGTTGAACGCCGCCACGCCCTCCGCCCGGTCCCCGGAGAAGGCCACCGCACGCCAGGCCGCGTCCTCGACCTCCATGCCCGCCTTGAGATCCAGGCCCAGCCCGAGCCGCAGCGCGCGCTTCGCGGCGCGCAGACCGACCGGCGAGTTCGCCGCCATCCGCCCGGCGAGCTCGAGGGCCGCCGTACGGGCGTCCTCCGCCAGCACATCGACGAGCCCCAGCTCACGCGCCTCCATCGCCTTCACCCGCCGCGCCGTGAAGACCAGCTCGGCCGCGCGCGCCGCGCCCACCCGGCGCGGGAGCAGCTGCGTACCGCCACCGCCCGGGATCACGCCCACCGAGACCTCCGGCAGCCCGACCACGGCCGTCGCGTCGGCCACGATCACGTCGCAGGCGAGCGCCAGCTCGTAGCCACCGCCGAGCGCGAAGCCGTGGACGGCGGCGACGGCCGGCATCGGCAGATCGAGCACGCCGCCGTAGGCGCCGCGCGAGACGGGGCGCTGGCGGACCATGTCGGCGTCCGTGAAGGAGTTCCGCTCCTTGAGGTCGGCGCCGACGCAGAAGGCCCTGTCGTTGGAGGACGTCAGCACCGTCACCCGTACCGAATCGTCCGCGCCGAGCGCCGCGCACGCCGCGCTGATCGACCGGGCCATCTCCAGGGAGACCGCGTTCATCGCCTTGGGCCGGTCGAGGACCAGCTCGGCGACGTACTCGTGCCGACGGACCGCGACGAACTCACCGAACCGCTGCTCGGACATGACCGCACCCTCCCGGTTAACGCGTGTTAACGACTGTTCACCGGGATCCTAGGTGGGACGGCGGGTCAGCTGCCAGGGCTCCACGACACCGAGTCCGCGCACCGGCCGCTGCCACATGGGCTGGAGCGCGAAGCGGTACGTCGGTGGCGGAGCGCCCTCCTTCTCGGCGCGGGCCGCCTCCTCGGTCGCCTGCGTCTCGGAGACGGGCGCGTCGCCGGTGCGGGTCAGCTCCTCGGCGAGCGCCCCGTCGACCAGGACGGTGTCCTTGGGCGCTATCGAGGTGAGCCGGCTCGCGAGGTTCACCGTCGTACCGAAGACGTCTCCCATCCGGGTCGTCACCGTGCCGAAGGCGATGCCGACGCGGAGGGCGGGCATGGTCTCGTCGTGGCTGAGCGTCTCGATCAGCCGCAGGGCGATCTCGGCGGCGGTGCCGGCGTCGTCGGCGGCGTACAGGACCTCGTCACCGAGCGTCTTGATGAGCCGGCCGCCGTGGGCGGCGACGAGGTCGGCGCAGGTGGTCTCGAAGGCCTCGACGAGCTCGCCGAGCTCCTCCTCCTCCAGGCGGCGGGTCAGCCGGGTGAAGCCGACGAGGTCGGCGAAGCCGACGGCGAGCCGCCGGTCGACCATCTCCTCGTCGTCGGCGGCCTGCACGACGCGGCCGGTGGCGGCGGCGAGCTGGCGGCGCCAGACGTAGATCAGGAACTCCTCCAGCTCGGGCAGGAGCAGCTCGATCAGGGGGTACGTGACCTCGGTACGCGTCATCCCGGGCTCGGGCGGCTCGGTGAGGCCCTCCAGGAACGAGTCGATCTGCCACTCGGCCAGCCGGGCGGTGGTCTGGCCGGTGGAACGGGCGACCTGGACGGCCATGGGCTCGCTGAGCAGGCCCGCCTCGACGAGACCGGCGAGCCGGCGCAGGGCGAGGACGTCGGCCTCGGTGAGCGCCTTGGCCTGGCCGATGTCGGCGAAGCCCATGGCGCGCCAGAAGCGGGAGGCCAGCTCCATGGAGACGCCGGCGGTGCGGGCGGCCTGGAAAGGGGTGTAGCGGCGGTCGGCGCCGAGGATGAGCTGTTCGAGGCGGATCGCGAGGGGGTCGACGGACGGCTCGGCCGTGTGGTCGACGTGGTGGTGCGGGGTCGGGTACGCCGGAGGTTCGGCTTCGCCGCCGCCGTTGTGCGCGTCGTCGACGGTCACCGGCCGCCTCCTGCCGTTTCCCTGCCCACTGCCCTGCCGATCTGTCGCCCTGGATCGCGCTCCACGATACGACAGGTGTGTGCCAGCTCACGCCGTTACGACGTCCCCAGGGGTTGTGGGCACCCGTTCCGCCAAAGGCGGAAGGTGCCCACAAACGCTCCTACGACTCCGCGCGCAGGTGGACGATGTCGCCGGCCGAGACCGCCTCCGTGCCGCCGCCCTCCGTCGCCACCACCAGACGGCCGTCGCCGTCCACGGCCACCGCCTCGCCCTCCAGCATCCGCTCGCCCGGGAGGTCCGCCCGCACCCGCAGGCCCAGGGTCGAGCAGCCCGCCGCGTACGCCTCCTGGAGGCCGGAGGCCGCGGGGTCGCCGTCCGCCCGCACCCACTCCCCGTACCAGTGCTCCAGCGACCGCAGGACCGCCCGCAGCAGCGTGTCCCGGTCCGTCGAGATCGCGTTCGCGAGGAGCAGGGAACCGGCCGCAGGCACCGGGAGTTCGTCCTCCCTCAGCGTCACGTTGATGCCGAGCCCGACGACGATGCCGTCCGCGCCCGCCCGCTCGGCGAGGATCCCCCCGGTCTTCCGCTCCTCTCCTCCGACCGAAACCAGCAGGTCGTTCGGCCACTTGAGGGAGAGGTCCACGCCCGCGGACTTCGCGAGCCCGGTCGCCGCCGCGACGCCGGCGAGCAGCGGGACCCAGCCCCAGCGGTGCACCGGCACGTCCGGCTTGAGCAGTACGGAGAAGAAGAGCCCGGCCCGCGGCGGCGACACCCACTCACGGTCGAGGCGCCCGCGCCCCGCGGTCTGCTCCTCGGCGACGAGCACGGCACCCTCGGGCAGCTCGTCGGCGCGCGCGGCCAGGTCGGAGTTGGTGGATCCGGTCGTGGTGACCAGGTCGAAGGAGGTCCACAGACCTTCGGGGAGGACGAGCGCGCGGCGCAGCGCGGTGGCGTTGAGCGGGGGCCGGTCCAGGTCGGACCACCGCGCTCCTGAGGCATCGGAGGACGTCATGCACGTCAGCGTAGAGCGTGCGGGAGGCCGTGACGGGGCAGGTCGGGGCCGGTGGTTGCATCGGCATCGCCGTCTGCAGAGCCGGGCAATACGGATGCGCGTGCGACGAGTCGCCAGCATTGATGAACATGTACGAAGTGCGCCTGTCAGTACGAAAGCCCTCTCTAGTTTGAGGCAGGGAGGTGACGGTGAAACAGACCGCCCAGAAGTCACGGAAGTTCCGGGGGAGGAACAAGCGGAAGGCTTGGCGGAACGACGGCCTTGTCTCGGTGATGGTGCTGCCGCTCGCCATCACCGACCCGTCAGACCTGAGCCGTCTGGAGAAGCTGTTCGGCGCGATGTGGAGCATCAAACGGGCTGTGCAGCGGGATGCTCGCGCCAAGATCGATGCTTACTGGGCAGCAAAGCGCGAGCGTGGCCGGCTGGGGGCGAAGGAGGTGCGGCAGCGCCTCGGCCTCAACCGTGAGGCCCTGGAGCGGTGTGCCTACGCTCATCTGGAGAACTCCGGCCATCTCGCACACCACGTCTCGAAGGCGCTTGCGATGCACATGGCGGACGAGGTGTGGAACGGCGTGCAGCGGCATCTGTTCCCCGACGCGACCGGCCACCACCATGGGCGCCCGAAGCCCGGCACGTGGCACGGCTTCACCCGTATCCCCGGCCGCGCCCGCTCCCACACCACCGCCAGGAAGTGGGAGACATTCCGCCTGGTCGGCACCCTCCCCGGCCACGCCATGGCGTACACCGATGGTGTCCTGCGCCCGATGAGGCAGCCGCGCCGGATGCCGAAACCCACCGTTCCAGACCACAGGATGGCCACCGGCCGGCTGACCGCCGCAGGAGAGCCAGGGACGCGGAAGGCCACATGGTGGGACCACGACGGCCCTCTCGCCGTTGTCTTCGCCGGTGGCCCCGACAGCAGGGCGGGTGACCTCGTGCTGCCGGTGCGCATTGCCCAAGGTCCGGGCCAGTGGGACCGCGTACAACACTTCCTCTCCCATCCCGGACGCTGGCACAAGGTGGACCTCGTGCGCCGTCGCAAGACCAGCGCTCCGGGAGGTTGGGTGTACGAGGCACACCTGATGGTCCTCGGCCCCGGCTACACCGCCCCCGCCGTCCGCGCCCTGCGGGACCGGGCCTCCGCCCTGGACCGGATCGGCGGGGTGGACGGCAACGTCTCCAACATCTCCGTCGTCTCTTTCCCGGCCGGTCTGGATCCCGCCCAAGGACAGCCGCGGTCCTCCGAGATCACGCTCAGCCTGGAGGAGCGAACGCTGCTGGAGCAGCAGGCGAAGAAGCAGCGAGGCCGAGCGCGGGCTCTGGAGCGCTCACGCCGGGCGACGAACACGGCGCAGTACGGGCTGTCGAAGAAGCAGGCCGAGCGCGCCGAACGGCGCGCAGCCAAGGCCCTCAAGCCCAAGGTCGTCTCCGTGCCCGGCGGCGCCCGAGCCGCCCGCTCCGATGGAACGCCGAAACAGGCGCACCGGCGGGACCAACTCTCGAACGGCTACCGGGAGCTGCGGGCACGCCAGGCCGAGCAGGCCACCGGCATGGCCGAGCACCGCCGCCACCGCGCCCGTGACCTGGCCCGGCAGATCATCACCGTCCACGGCCCGAACCTGGTGGTGGAGGACTGCGACATCCGTAGCTGGTACCGACTGTGGGGCAGGCGCCTCTCTCAGACCACACCCGGCCTCGTGATCGCCGCGCTCGACCGCGAATGCCGAGCGGCGGGCGGGCGCCTGGTCCGAGTCTCCACGTGGAGCACAGCCCTTTCACAGCACTGTCTCTGCGGGGAGCGCGTCCCGAAGTCGCTGCGGGACCGCGCACACAGGTGCCCTGCCTGCGGCTTGGCCGGCAAGCGGGACCTGGTGTCCGCCGCCCTTGCCGCCTTCGTCCGCCTCACCGACGCGGACGACCCCTCCACCGCGTACCGGGACGACAGTCTGTCCCGGCACGCACAGACCGTCTTCGCACGAGGGCTGGAAGAAGCCCTGCGGGAGTCAACCGCACCGAGCCCGAAACCGGTTCGCCGGTCGGGCCGCGTGGCAGTCTCACGGCAGCGCTGTGCGACCTCTGCTCCCCGAACCGCCGGACGGCGGTACCGAGCGACCCCGGATGAGCCACGCCCCGCGCGTGACCACGCTGGACAGCCCGCTACCCGCCCCGGCCGCATCCCGCAACAGCTCACACTCTGGGGTATATACCCCACTGGGTGACATGCGGGGCGACTCTTAGGTGTGGCAAAGACCGCAGTGCCGAACCGTATCGCCGTCGATACGCTACGGGTCAGTAGCCGAGCAGTAGCCCATTCGTACCCACCGAACCCCCCGTGACCAGGCAGGGAGCCGCATCCCGATGTCCGAGTCGGTAGAGCCACACGAGATCGACATTCACACGACCGCGGGCAAGATCGCGGATCTGCAGCGCCGTATTGACGAGGCCACCCACGCCGGTTCCGAGCGTGCCGTGGAGAAGCAGCACGCGAAGGGGAAGCTGACCGCGCGGGAGCGGATCGCGCTCCTGCTCGACGAGGGCTCGTTCGTGGAGCTCGACGAGCTGGCGCGGCACCGGTCGACCGCCTTCGGCCTGGAGAAGACCCGCCCGTACGGCGACGGTGTGGTGACCGGCTACGGCACGGTCGACGGCCGTCCGGTCGCCGTGTTCTCGCAGGACTTCACGGTCTTCGGCGGCGCGCTCGGCGAGGTCTTCGGGCAGAAGATCATGAAGGTGATGGACTTCGCCCTGAAGACCGGCTGCCCCGTGGTCGGCATCAACGACTCGGGCGGCGCGCGGATCCAGGAGGGCGTCATGGCCCTCGGCATGTACGGCGAGATCTTCCGCCGCAACACCCATGCCTCCGGTGTGATCCCGCAGATCAGCCTGATCGTCGGTCCGTGCGCCGGCGGGGCCGTGTACTCCCCGGCCATCACCGACTTCACCGTCATGGTCGACCAGACCTCGCACATGTTCATCACCGGACCCGACGTCATCAAGACGGTCACCGGTGAGGACGTCGGCTTCGAGGAGCTGGGCGGCGCGCGCACGCACAACACCACCTCCGGTGTCGCGCACCACATGGCGGGTGACGAGAAGGACGCGATCGAGTACGTCAAGTCCCTGCTGTCGTACCTGCCGTCGAACAACCTCTCCGAGCCGCCGGCCTTCCCGGAGGTCGCCGAGACGGAGACGACGGACGAGGACCGCGAGCTGGACGTCCTGATCCCGGACTCCGCCAACCAGCCGTACGACATGCACACCGTCATCGAACACGTCGTGGACGACGGCGAGTTCCTGGAGACGCAGGCCCTGTTCGCGCCGAACATCCTCACCGGCTTCGGCCGGGTGGAGGGCTTCCCGGTCGGCATCGTCGCCAACCAGCCGATGCAGTTCGCCGGTTGCCTCGACATCAACGCGAGTGAGAAGGCCGCGCGCTTCGTCCGCACCTGCGACGCCTTCAACATCCCCGTCATCACCTTCGTCGACGTGCCGGGCTTCCTGCCGGGCGTGGACCAGGAGTACGGCGGCATCATCCGCCGCGGCGCCAAGCTGATCTACGCGTACGCCGAGGCGACCGTCCCGCTGATCACCGTCATCACCCGCAAGGCGTTCGGCGGCGCGTACGACGTCATGGGCTCCAAGCATCTGGGCGCGGACCTGAATCTCTCGTGGCCGACCGGACAGATCGCGGTCATGGGCGCGCAGGGGGCCGTCAACATCCTCCACCGGCGGACCATCGCCGCCGCGGAGGACCAGGAGGCCGAGCGCGCCCGGCTGATCCAGGAGTACGAGGACACGCTGCTCAACCCGTACACGGCGGCCGAGCGCGGCTACATCGACGGCGTGATCATGCCGTCGGACACCCGCCCGCAGATCGTGAAGGGCCTGCGTCAGCTGCGGACGAAGCGGGAATCGCTGCCTCCGAAGAAGCACGGCAACATCCCCCTCTAGGCCTCAGGGAGTCGACATGATCAAGGTCGTACGAGGTAACCCGACCCCGGAGGAGCTGGCCGCCGCACTGGCGGTGGTCCAGGCCCGGGCCGCGGCGACGGCGGCGGCGACCGCGGCCGGCGGCGGCCCGGTGGCACCGGAGGGCTGGTCGGACCCGGCCCGCATCGCCCGCTCGGTACGCCCCCGGCCGGGACCGCGCTCGTGGGCGCGCTCCTACTGGCCGGTGTAGCGAGACACGTACGCCGAAGGCCGGACCCCGTGGGTCCGGCCTTTCGTGTGCCCGGATCACGCCTTGCGGAGGAAGAGTCCGGCGAGGACCGCGCCCACGACGACGATCGCCGCGTTGACCAGGACCGCGAGGCCGATGCCGTCCAGGACCGTGGTGGAGGTCACGACGACGGCGCTCATGATCGGCGTGCCCATGGTGATGCCGATCTGCTGGGTCATGGTGGCGAGGCCGGTCGCCATGCCCTGCTCGGAGTCGGGCAGTCCCGAGGTGGCGGTGACCATGAATCCGACGATGGCGAGCATGTTGCCGACCCCGCCCGCGAACGTGGCGGCGAGCAGCAGCCAGAGCCAGCTCCGGTCGTCGCCGAGGGCGTAGAGGGAGACGGTGGCGGCGGCCTGGAGCAGCCCGCCGAAGACGAGCGCGGAGCGGGACCCGTACCGGCCGATGAAGCGCGGCGCGAGAACCCCGCCGAGGACCGTGCCCGCGCCGAGCACGCCGAAGGACAGCCCGGCAGCGAGCGGCGAGAAGCCCAGGACGTCCTGGAGATAGAGCGTCATCAGGAAGACCAGCGAGGTCTCGGTGACGAAGGCGACGAGCCCGGCGAGGTTGCCCCAGACGACGGTGCGGCGGGTGAGGATCCGTACGGGTACGAGGGGTGAGGCGGCCCGTCGCTCCACGAACCAGAAGGCGACGAGGAGCGCGGCGCCGACGGGGAGGGCCAGGGGCTCGGTGGTGAGGCCGTAGACGAGCGCGAGGAGTCCGCCGGTGACCGTGATGGCGCCGGGGACGTCGAGGCGCGGGCGGGCGGTCGGACGGCTCTCCTTGAGGACGGCTGGGGCGACGAGGAGGACCGCGAGGGCGACGGGCACGTTGATGAAGAAGGCCCAGCGCCAGGAGAGCAGGTCGGTCAGGACCCCGCCGAGGATCGCGCCGGTGGTGAACCCGGCCGACATGAGCGCGCCGTTGAGGCCGAGCGCCTTGGCCCGCAGGGGACCCTCGGGGAAGGAGGAGGTGAGCAGGGAGAGCCCGGCGGGGGTGACGGCGGCGGTGGCGAGGCCCTGGGCGACGCGGGCGGCCATCAGGACCGCGGGGTCGGTGGCGAGGCCGCCGGCGAGGGAGGAGATCCCGAGGAGCGCCATCCCGCCGAGGAACAGGCGGCGGCGTCCGACGAGGTCGGCGACGCGCCCGAAGAGGAGGGTGAATCCGGCGGCGGCGAGGGCGAAGGCGGTGCCGATCCACTGGAGGTTCGCCAGGGAGAAGCCGAGTCCTTCGCCGATGACGGGCAGGGCGACGTTCAGGATCGAGAAGTCGACGGCCAGCATGAACTGGGCGACGAGGAGGACGAGGAGGACGAGCCGCATCCGTCCGTCCATACGGGCGGTGGCGGACGGGACGCCAGGCTGGGCGTCGACCTGTGACCGGACGTCGGTGACATCGGTGGCATCGGTGGCAACCATGAGCGGCCCCTTAATGGGCTTTCGGTTCCGTTAAGATGTCCCGTACCGTAGCAGACTCGGAAGCGTTAATGGAACAGGAGACCCGTTTGAGTGAGAGCCAGCCGGCCGTGCCCGGCACCGTGCGCCCCGGGGGCCGTACCGCGAAGGTGCGCCGGGCCGTCCTCGAGGCGACCGAGGACGCCCTGGCCGCCACGGGCTTCCACGGGCTGAACATGGACCACGTCGCCGCGAGCGCGGGCGTCGGCAAGACGACCGTCTACCGGCGCTGGGGCTCCCCCGTCGGCCTCGTCGCCGACCTGCTGCGCGACATGGCGGAGCAGTCCCTGCCGGCCTCCGACACGGGCAGCCTGGCCGGTGACCTCCGGGCCAACGCCGCGCTCGTCCTCAAGACCCTCACCGACCCGCGGATGGGCGGCGTCTTCCGCGCGGTCATCGCGGCGGCGGCCTGCGACCCGGAGTGCGCCGAGGCGCTGAACGGCTTCTACCGGGCCCGCCTGGAGGAGTGGGCCCCGGTGGTGAAGCGGGCCACCGCGCGCGGCGAGATCCCACCGGCGACGGACGGCCTGGAACTGCTCCGCGCGGTCTCGGCCCCGCTCTACTACCGCTTCATGATCACGCGCGAGCCGCTGGGCCCCGAGGACGCGGAACGGGCGGTCCGGGCGGCGCTGACGGCGGCGGAAGCCGGGGTGTTCACCTCGATGTGACTAGTTCGTCGGCACCGGGTCGCTTGAGTACGGGTACTCAGGTGCCCCGGCCGTCCCACGAGCAGGATCGGAGGCATGCTGTGGTCCGACCCGGAGAACGAGCCGCCGAAGGAGATGCGCGACATGCAGGCGATGCTGCGCCGCGCATCGATCCTGCTGGCCCTGGCGATGGTGGTGGCGATGTTCGTAGCGGGCATCCACTGAGTGGCGGGCATCCACTGAGTGGCGGGCGTCCACTGAGCGGGCGTCCACTGAGTGGTCGGCGTCCAGGAGCGAGCGCCCGGAGCGTCCGCGTACAGCCGGGAGCCTCCGTACTGGCTACGCTTCCCTCATGACTGCTGATCGCCGCCGTGTCGTGCTCGCCTCCGCCTCGCCCGCCCGTCTCGGACTGCTGCGGCAGGCCGGACTCGCCCCCGAGGTCATCGTGAGCGGCGTCGACGAGGACAAGGTGCACGCCCCGACGCCCGCCGAACTCGCCCTCGCGCTCGCCGAGGCCAAGGCCGCCCACGTGGCCGCCCGCCCCGAGGCCTTCGGCGCCCTGGTCATCGGCTGCGACTCGGTCCTGGAGCTCGACAAGCAGGCCCTCGGC
Source organism: Streptomyces sp. NPDC029169 (assembly GCF_055563935.1). Classification (NCBI taxonomy): domain Bacteria; kingdom Bacillati; phylum Actinomycetota; class Actinomycetes; order Kitasatosporales; family Streptomycetaceae; genus Streptomyces; species Streptomyces sp. NPDC029169. The sequence continues at coordinate 157,443 of NZ_JBVHXA010000003.1, read as the reverse complement.
AAGCCCGCCGACGCCGAGGAGGCCACCGCCCGCTGGAAGGCGATGCGGGGCAGGGCGGGCATCCTCCAGACGGGTCACTGTGTGTACGACACGGCCGCCAAGCGCTACGAGTCGGCGACCGCCTCGACCCTGGTCCGCTTCGGCGAGCCCACCGACGCCGAGATCGCCGCGTACGTGGCGAGCGGCGAACCGCTGCACGTGGCGGGCGCGTTCACCCTCGACGGCCTCTCGGCACCGTTCATCGAGGGCATCGACGGCGACCCGGGCAACGTGATCGGCCTCTCGCTGCCCATGCTGCGCACGCTGCTCGGCAAGCTGGGGATCTCCATCACCGACCTGTGGGCCAACGACGTCACGGCGTAACGACGTAACGACGTCACGGCGTACCGACGGTCACGCGGGCGCCGGTGCCCCTTCGGGGGTGTCGGCTTCGGGGGCGTCGGTTCCGGGGGCGTCGGCGCCCTTCCCGTACGTCACGAGCGTCAGGACGATCAGGCCGAGCACGACGGTCATGAACGCGAAGGCCCCCCAGCCGATCAGACCGATCGTCACCGCGCCCAGCAGCCCGTGCACGACGGCGCAGCCGATGAGCAGGGCCCGGCCGGCGCGCCCGGGGCGCCGGTCGCGGATGCCGGCGATCAGCGCGACGGTGGCGCAGAGCGCGAGCAGCAGGCCGGAAACGATGCCGAGCACCCAGGTGCCGGTGACCATCGCGTCCGGGTCGAGCCCGTCGAGGGACATCGACTGGGCCTCGAGAAGACGTGCCATGACGGCGTTGAGCGCGACGATGCCCGGCGCCTCCAGGAACAGCACCCCCGCCGTCACGAGCGCTATCGGTCTGCGGGCCATTTCGGCCACCCCCTGATGACGACTGTTACCGACAGTACGTACGACAGCGCGAAGGCTACTGCCGGGTAAACCCGCGGACAAGGGTCGGCGACGGACGAAGGCAGGGCAAAGAATCATTGCGCCATTCGTAGGGACTCGACAAAGAAACCTGATCGTCCACTGGTCGCCCGAACAGAGACCTGTGCCACACCTCGGAGCTACTGTGCCGTAGAGGAGTCCTGCGTACCGTGGTACGACAAGGGATTTCATGACCCCGAACGCCTCGTATCACGCTCCGTGTGGGCAAGCTCACCACTGGGGACGGGTCGAAAGGCCGTGTCGGCAGTCCCTAAACTCAGCTTGTTTTCAAGGAGGGAGCCATCGTGCGCAAGGTGCTCATCGCCAACCGTGGCGAAATCGCTGTCCGCGTCGCCCGGGCGTGCCGGGATGCCGGGATCGCGAGCGTAGCCGTCTACGCCGAGCCGGACCGGGACGCTCTGCACGTCCGCGCGGCCGACGAGGCGTTCGCCCTGGGCGGTGACACCCCGGCCGCCAGCTATCTGGACATGGCCAAGGTGCTCCAGGCCGCGAAGGACTCCGGCGCGGACGCGATCCACCCCGGTTACGGCTTCCTCTCCGAGAACGCCGACTTCGCCCAGGCCGTCATCGACGCCGGTCTGACCTGGATCGGCCCGCCGCCGCAGGCCATCCGCGACCTCGGCGACAAGGTCGCAGCCCGCCACATCGCCCAGCGCGCCGGCGCCCCGCTCGTCGCCGGCACCCCCGACCCGGTGTCGGGCGCCGACGAGGTCGTCGCGTTCGCCGAGGAGCACGGGCTGCCGATCGCGATCAAGGCCGCGTTCGGCGGCGGCGGGCGTGGCCTGAAGGTCGCCCGCACCCTCGAAGAGGTCCCCGAGCTCTACGACTCCGCCGTCCGCGAGGCCGTCGCCGCCTTCGGCCGCGGCGAGTGCTTCGTCGAGCGCTACCTGGACAAGCCGCGGCACGTGGAGACCCAGTGCCTGGCCGACACCCACGGCAACGTGGTCGTCGTCTCCACCCGCGACTGCTCGCTGCAGCGCCGCCACCAGAAGCTGGTCGAGGAGGCGCCCGCCCCGTTCCTGTCCGAGGCGCAGAACGAGCAGCTCTACGCGGCGTCGAAGGCGATCCTGAAGGAGGCCGGCTACGTCGGCGCCGGAACCGTCGAGTTCCTCGTCGGCGTCGACGGCACGATCTCCTTCCTGGAGGTCAACACCCGCCTCCAGGTCGAACACCCGGTGACCGAAGAGGTCACCGGCATCGACCTCGTACGGGAGATGTTCCGCATCGCCGACGGCGAGGAACTGGGCTACGACGACCCGGCCGTGCGCGGTCACTCCTTCGAGTTCCGTATCAACGGCGAAGACCCGGGCCGCGGCTTCCTCCCCGCCCCGGGCACCGTCACCGTCTTCAACGCCCCCTCCGGCCCCGGCGTCCGCCTCGACGCGGGTGTCGAGTCCGGCTCGGTCATCGGCCCGGCGTGGGACTCGCTCCTTGCCAAGCTGATCGTCACCGGCGCCACCCGTGAGCAGGCCCTCCAGCGTGCCGCCCGCGCGCTCGCGGAGTTCAAGGTCGAGGGCATGGCCACGGCCATCCCCTTCCACCAGGCGGTCGTGGTCGACCCGGCGTTCACCGCGGACCCGTTCACCGTCCACACCCGGTGGATCGAGACCGAGTTCGTCAACGACATCAAGCCGTTCGCCCCGGCGGGCGGTGAGGCCGAGGAGGACGAGACCGGCCGCGAGACCATCGTCGTCGAGGTCGGCGGCAAGCGCCTCGAAGTCTCCCTCCCCTCCTCGCTCGGCATGACCCTGGCCCGCACCGGTCTGGCCGCCGGCGCCAAGCCGAAGCGTCGCGCCGCGAAGAAGTCCGGCCCCACGGCCTCCGGCGACACCCTCGCCTCGCCCATGCAGGGCACCATCGTGAAGGTGGCCGTCGAGGAGGGCGCGGAGGTCAAGGAAGGCGACCTGATCGTCGTCCTGGAGGCCATGAAGATGGAGCAGCCGCTGAACGCGCACCGCTCCGGCACCGTCAAGGGCCTGGCCGCCGAGGTCGGCGCCTCCGTCACCTCCGGCGCGCCCATCTGCGAGATCAAGGACTGATCGGCTCACAGGTACGGTACGAAGGGCCCGCAGGCACACCGCCTGCGGGCCCTTCGCCCGTATCCGGAGGGGAGGCCCCATGCGCGCCGACGCGCGCCGCAACCACGAGCGGCTGCTGACCGAGGCCCGTGCCGTCTTCGCCGAGCACGGCACCGACGCCTCCCTGGAGGACGTGGCCCGGCGTGCGGGGGTCGGTATCGGCACGCTCTACCGGCACTTCCCCACCCGCGAGGCGCTGATCAACGCCGTCTTCCAGGACGCGCTGGCCGCACTGCTGCAGCGGGGCCGGGAGCTGGCGGAGGCCGAGGAGCCGTGTCCGGCACTCGTGGAGTGGCTGCGCTCCCTGGTCACCCATGCGAGTGAGTACCGGGGGCTGGCTCGCGCGCTCATGTCGGCTTCGCACGACGAGAGTTCGGCGCTCGCGCAGTGCAGCGTCCCGCTGCGCGCGGCCGGCGAGATCCTGCTGTTCCGGGCCCGGGAGGCGGGCACGGTGCGTGACGATGTGTCGATCGGCGACCTGATGCAGCTCACCAACGCGATCGCGCTCGCGGCGGAACAGTCGCCGGAGGACGAGAAGTTGGCCGATCGCCTCCTTGCCCTGACCCTGCGGGGCCTGAAGGTGTGAGCCTCGGGCCGCCCCCTGGGGGGAGGGGCCCCTCCGGCGGGTCAGCGCCTGCGCATGTCCGCCACCCGCGCCGCGCGCTCGGGGGCGAGCACCTCACTTGTCAACGCCCCTCCCGCGCTGCGGAGTTGACCGCCGGGGTGGCGGCCCCGCTGACCCGGGAGCGGGACGTCGCGGCGGGGGCGTCCGGGCGGGGGGACCGCCGCGTCACCGCCCGCGCCGGTGCCCGCCACGGCGATCTGGACGCCCTGGTCGGCCAGCGCCTGGAGCTCCGTCGCGGCCCGGTCGTCGTGCGCCGGGGGCTCGTCGGTGACCAGCCGGGTGATCACGTCCGTCGGCACCGTCTGGAACATGGTGTCGGTGCCGAGCTTGGTGTGATCGGCGAGCACCACGACCTCCGCCGCCGCCTGCACCAGCGCCCGGTCCACGCTCGCGGAGAGCATGTTGGACGTGGACAGACCGCGCTCGGCGGTCAGACCGCTGCCGGAGAGGAAGGCCCGGGAGACCCGCAACCCCTGGAGGGACTGCTCGGCCCCGCTGCCCACCAGCGCGTAGTTGGAGCCGCGCAGCGTGCCGCCGGTCATGACGACCTCGACCCGGTTGGCGTGGGCGAGCGCCTGGGCGACGAGCAGGGAGTTGGTGACCACGGTCAGACCGGGCACGCGGGCGAGCCGACGGGCCAGCTCCTGCGTGGTCGTCCCGGCGCCGACGACGATGGCCTCGCCCTCGTCGACGAGGCTCGCGGCGACATCGGCGATGGCCGTCTTCTCCGCGGTCGCGAGATGGGATTTCTGCGGGAAGCCGGACTCCCTGGTGAATCCGCCCGGCAGTACCGCACCGCCGTGCCGGCGGTCGAGGAGTCCTTCTGCCTCCAGTGCCCGCACGTCTCGCCGTACGGTCACTTCTGAGGTCTGGACGACGCGGGCGAGCTCCCGGAGCGACACGGCTCCGTTGGCGCGCACCATTTCGAGGATCAACTGACGACGTTCTGCAGCGAACACGAAACTGACAGTAACCCCACCCGCCGATACTTTTCAGCACTATGCGCCGAATTGCAGAAGATGCGCACGGACGGGGCCTCCAAGTGGTATGGGAGACCCCGTCGTTGATCGTTCTATGCCCCGCCTTGCCGGGGGTTGTCCAGATCGCCCCAGGCCAGAGCGGGCCCGAGGGCGGCTCAGCCCTCGCCCGCGGCCTTTCGGGTGTGCAACTGCCGTGCCACTTCCGCGATCGAGCCCGACAGGGAGGGGTACACGGTGAAAGCGTTTGCGATCTGTTCGACCGTCAGATTGTTGTCGACCGCGATCGAGATGGGGTGGATCAGCTCGCTCGCCTTCGGGGCGACGACACAGCCGCCGACCACGATCCCGGTGCCCGGACGGCAGAAGATCTTGACGAAACCGTCCCGGATGCCCTGCATCTTGGCGCGCGGGTTGCGCAGCAGCGGCAGCTTGACGACCCGGGCCTCGATCTTGCCGGCGTCGATGTCCGCCTGGGTGAAGCCGACGGTCGCGATCTCCGGGTCGGTGAAGACGTTCGAAGAGACCGTCTTCAGGTTCAGCGGCGCCACCGCGTCGCCGAGGAAGTGGTACATCGCGATCCGGCCCTGCATGGCCGCCACCGAGGCGAGCGCGAAGACGCCGGTGACGTCGCCGGCCGCGTAGACGCCGGGGGCGGAGGTGCGGGAGACCCGGTCGGTCAGGATGTGCCCGGAGTCCTTCAGCCGGACACCGGCCTCCTCCAGACCCATTCCGGCCGTGTTCGGGATCGCGCCGACGGCCATCAGGCAGTGGGAGCCGGAGATGACCCGGCCGTCGGCCAGGGTGACCTCGACCCGGTCGCCGACCCGCTTGGCGGACTCGGCGCGCGAGCGGGCCATGACGTTCATGCCGCGGCGGCGGAAGACGTCCTCCAGGACGGCTGCGGCGTCCGGGTCCTCGCCGGGCAGCACGCGGTCGCGGGAGGAGACCAGGGTGACGCGGGAGCCGAGGGCCTGGTAGGCGCCGGCGAACTCGGCGCCGGTGACACCGGAGCCGACCACGATGAGCTCCTCGGGGAGCTCCTTGAGGTCGTAGACCTGGGTCCAGTTGAGGATCCGCTCGCCGTCGGGCTGGGCGTCGGGCAGCTCGCGCGGGTGGCCGCCGGTCGCGATCAGTACGGCGTCGGCGATGATCGTCTCCTCGCTGCCGTCGGCGGCGGTCACGATCACCGTGCGGGAGCCGTCCGCTGCCTGGAGACCGGAGAGCCGGCCGCGGCCGCGCAGCACCCGGGCGCCGGCGCGCGTGACGGATGCGGTGATGTCGTGGGACTGGGCGAGCGCGAGGCGCTTCACCCGGCGGTTGACCTTGCCGAGGTCGACGCCCACGACGCGGGCGGCCTGCTCCATGGGCGGGGTGTCGTCGGCGACGATGATGCCCAGCTCCTCGTACGAGGAGTCGAAGGTGGTCATCACCTCGGCCGTCGCGATGAGGGTCTTCGAGGGGACGCAGTCGGTCAGGACGGACGCGCCGCCGAGACCGTCGCAGTCGACGACGGTCACCTCCGCGCCGAGTTGGGCGCCCACCAGGGCAGCCTCGTATCCGCCGGGTCCGCCGCCGATGATCACGATCCGGGTCACTGGGATCTACGCCTCGCGCTCTCGTTCTGCCGGGGGGTCCCCCGCTGGGCTGCAGTGCGTACGCCATTGTCCCGCACGCTTCAAGTGCGTACCCCATTGTCCCGTACGCCGGGGGTGCTCTCGCGCCGGGGCCTCGGTACGGCCGCGTCCGCGGTTCGGGCGGGGCGCGGGCCGGGGGCCGGGGCGGGGTCCCGCGGGGGCGCGGCCCCGCCACGGACTTCCGCGGACACCCTCTCCCCTCCCGTACCCTCGATCCCATGTCGCTCTACGCCGCGTACGCCGGCAACCTCGACGCGCGGCTCATGACCCGCCGCGCCCCGCACTCCCCGCTGCGCGGCACCGGCTGGCTCAACGGCTGGCGGCTGACCTTCGGCGGCGAGCAGATGGGCTGGGAGGGCGCGCTGGCCACCATCGTCGAGGCCCCGCGTTCCCAGGTCTTCGTCGCGCTGTACGACATCGCGCCGATGGACGAGGACTCGATGGACCGCTGGGAGGGTGTCGGCCTCGACATCTACCGGCGGATGCGGGTGCGCGTGCACACCCTGGACGGCGACGAGCCGGCCTGGGTGTACGTGCTGAACGCGTACGAGGGCGGGCTGCCCTCGGCCCGCTACCTGGGCGAGGTCGCCGACGCGGCGGAGTCGGCGGGCGCGCCGCACGACTACGTGATGGAGCTGCGCAAGCGGCCGTGCTGAGCGGTGTCGCCGCCCTACACTCGGCGGGAGGACCGGCGGAGGAGAGAGCTGTGCCGACGTACCAGGTGTATTACACCGAGCAGGCCGCCGCGGTCCGCGACCGCCTCGACGACGGTCAGCGCGCCGCCTTCGACAAGGGCATCTCGCTCCTGGCCCGGGACCCGTTCCTCGACGTCTCGCGCCCCATAAGCGCGACGGGCGACGACCGTACGATCCGGCTCACGCAGAACATCCTCGTGGAGTACAGCGTCAGCATGGGGCGGCTGCTGATCTTCATCGTCGAGGTCTTCAACGACAAGGACGTGCTGATCACCGACGTCAACGGCTGATGACGCAGCCGAGGACAGAGCATTCGTCGGAAACGACAACACAACGATCGGATGTCCGTCAGCATCGTCATCTACGCGCGTAGGGATTCTCGGGCTACGCTTCTGCGCGTAACAAATCCGTCCGGGGCTCCCCTCGGACCCCCCTCCCCGAGGCGAGAGAGTCAGTGAACGCAACTGCCACCCCGTACGAGGCCGCCGAGGCCGCTGCCGCGCGACTTCGCGAGCTGACCGGAGTCGAGAACCACGACGTGGCCCTCGTCATGGGCTCCGGCTGGGCGCCGGCCGTCGACGCGCTCGGCGCTCCGGAGGCCGAGTTCCCCGCGACCGAACTGCCCGGCTTCCCGCCGCCGGCCGTCGAGGGACACGGCGGCAAGGTCCGCTCGTACAAGATCGGCGCGAAGCGCGTACTGGTCTTCCTGGGCCGCACCCACTTCTACGAGGGCCGGGGCGTCGCCTCCGTCGCCCACGGGGTGCGCACCGCCGTCGCCGCCGGCTGCAAGACCATCGTCCTGACCAACGGCTGCGGCGGTCTGCGCGAGGGCATGCGCCCCGGCCAGCCGGTCCTGATCAGCGACCACATCAACCTGACGGCCGCCTCGCCGATCGTCGGCGCGAACTTCGTGGACCTCACCGACGTGTACTCGCCGCGGCTGCGCGCGCTGTGCAAGGAGGTCGACGAGACCCTCGAAGAGGGCGTGTACGTGCAGTTCCCCGGGCCGCACTACGAGACCCCGGCCGAGATCAACATGGTCCGTGTCATGGGCGGCGACCTGGTCGGCATGTCCACCGTCCTGGAGGCCATCGCGGCCCGCGAGGCGGGCGCCGAGGTCCTGGGCATCTCCCTGGTCACCAACCTGGCGGCGGGCCTCTCGGGCGAGCCGCTGAACCACGAGGAGGTCCTCCAGGCGGGCCGCGACTCGGCGGCCCGGATGGGCGAGCTGCTCACACGGGTCCTCGACCGCATCTGACGTCCCCGGGGCGGGGCCGGGCGGGGCCGCTGCGCGGAGCCTCCCCCACCCCGCCCCTTCCCGTGACCGGGGCTCCGCCCCGGACCCCGCGCCCTCGTCGCCGGCGGGGCTGAAGTTTCCCCCGCCGGGCGAAACTTCACCCCGTCTGGGGTCCCCCCCAACGGGGGTCTGGGGGCTTGCCCCCAGTTTCGGGAAGGGGCGGGGCGGGGGAAGGCTCCGCGCAGCGGCCCACCACCCCGCGCCCCTCCCACCCGCACCCCGAAAGGCACACCGTGACCCAGGACGACCTCCTCACCCGGGCCCAGGCATGGCTCGCCGAGGATCCCGACCCGGAGACCCGTGACGAGCTGGCCGCGCTCCTCGACGGCGGCGCGACCGACGAGCTCGCCGCCCGCTTCGCCGGCACCCTCCAGTTCGGCACCGCAGGCCTCCGCGGCGAGCTGGGCGCCGGGCCCATGCGGATGAACCGCTCGGTCGTCATCCGGGCCGCCGCCGGCCTCGCCGCGTACCTCAAGGCCAAGGGCCAGGAGGGCGGGCTCGTCGTCATCGGCTACGACGCCCGCTACAAGTCGGCCGACTTCGCCCGCGACACCGCCGCCGTGATGACCGGCGCCGGACTGCGCGCGGCCCTGCTCCCCCGACCGCTGCCGACGCCCGTCCTCGCGTACGCCATAAGGCATCTGGGCGCCGTCGCCGGTGTCGAGGTGACCGCGAGCCACAACCCGCCGCGCGACAACGGCTACAAGGTCTACCTCGGCGACGGCTCGCAGATCGTGCCGCCCGCCGACGCCGAGATCGCCGCCGAGATCGCCGCGGTCCGCTCGCTGAACGAGGTCCCGCGCCCGGCGGCCGGCTGGGAGACCCTCGGCGACGAGGTTCTGGAGGCCTATCTGGCCCGTACGGACGCCGTCCTGACCCCTGGAAGCCCTCGCACCGTCCGGACCGTCTACACGGCCATGCACGGCGTCGGCAAGGAGGTCCTGACGGCCGCCTTCGCCCGCGCCGGCTTCCCGCCGCCCACGCTCGTCGTCGAGCAGGCCGAGCCGGACCCGGCGTTCCCGACGGTCGCGTTCCCGAACCCGGAGGAGCCGGGCGCGATGGACCTCGCCTTCCAGGCGGCCGTCGCCGTGGAGCCGGACATCGTGATCGCCAACGACCCGGACGCCGACCGCTGCGCCGTGGCCGTGCCGGACGGCACGGTCGAGGGCGGCTGGCGGATGCTGCGCGGTGACGAGGTGGGCGCGCTGCTCGCCGCGCACCTGGTCCACAAGGGCGCCCGGGGCGTGTTCGCCGAGTCGATCGTGTCGTCCTCGCTGCTCGGCCGGATCGCGGAGGCGGCGGGCGTCGGCTACGAGGAGACGCTGACCGGCTTCAAGTGGATCGCCCGCGTGGAGGGCCTGCGGTACGGCTACGAGGAGGCGCTCGGCTACTGCGTCGACCCCGAGGGCGTCCGCGACAAGGACGGCATCACGGCGGCCCTGCTCGTCGCCGAGCTGGCCTCGGAGCTCAAGGCGCAGGACCGTACGCTGACGGACCTCCTGGACGACCTGGCGGTGGCCCACGGGCTGCACGCCACGGACCAGCTGTCGGTGCGGGTCGAGGACCTGAGCGTCATCGCGAACGCGATGAGCGCGCTGCGCGAGAAGCCGCCGGTCCACCTCGCGGGTCTGACGGTCACCACGGCCGAGGACCTGACGAAGGGCACGGAGTCGCTGCCGCCGACGGACGGTCTGCGCTACTACCTGGAGGGCGACTACAAGGCCCGGGTGATCGTCCGCCCGTCCGGCACCGAGCCCAAGCTCAAGTGCTACCTGGAGGTCGTGGTCCCGGTCGCGGACGCGAGCGAGCTGTCGACGGCCCGCGCGAAGGGCGCCGAGATCCTCGCCGCGATCAAGCGGGACCTGTCGGAGGCGGCCGGTCTCTGAGGCGTCCTCTGAGGCGTGAGGCCCGTACGGAAACGGTTCCGTACGGGCCTCACGCCGTTCCCGTACGGGTGAATTCGGTACGGGCAGTCGACGTGACGCGCGTCCCGCGATCAGGTGGTTCCGGCCAGAGTGACCCGGGCCTCAGCCGGTCGCGAGGAGGATGAGGAGGATCACGAGCAGGACGAGCCCCGCCGTCGCCGGCGCGATGACCTCGTACGCCCAGCGCACCCGCGGCTCCCCCTGCGCCTCCGGGCGCGCCGCGCAGCGCTCCTTGAGCTCGCGCAGGTCGGCGATCGTCCGGTCGGCGGGGGCGAGCCTGCCGTGGTCGTCCCCTCCCGGGTGCACGGAGGTGCGCCCGCTCTGGTCGCCCTGGGCGTCACGCGCCTGGCGCCGGGCCGCCTGCTTGCGCTGGCGCAGCGAGACGGGGATCGCCCAGAGCTGGAACTTGCCCCCGGCGTTGGTGAACACCTCGCTGGAGTACCCGGCGCGGACGTCCGCGACCGAGGCCCACGGCAGCGTGATGTACCGGAAGGGGTTACGGATCCGCAGCCGGTCCTCGTTGGCGAAGACCGCGGGGCGGATCGTGAACGCCACGACGAGCGGCACCACGAGCAGCAGACTCGCGAGGGCCAGCCACGGCGTGCGCCCCGTGCCGCGGACCATCGCGTCGACGCAGAACCAGACGGTCAGCCCGATCAGCAGGACCCCGCCCGCGATCCCGAGGGGCGAACGGAAGACGCGGTCGGCGAAGGCCGGCTCGGTGGGCTCGGCGGGCGGCTGGGAGCTCGTCATGGAGCCGATTCTGCCTCAGCGCCCGCCGCCCGGCTCAGGCGGCTCGGGCGACCAGATCGGCGTAGAGAATGATGTTGTCGGGGCGGTGCCCGTCGACGAGCGCTCCCCCGCAGGTGATGAGCCGCAACTCGGGCCGGGCGGTGTCCCCGTAGACCTTCCGCGTCGGGAAGGCCTTCTTGTCGACCTGCTCCAGCTCGCGGACGCGGAAGACGGCGGCGGTGCCGTCAGCGCGGGTCACGGTGATCTCGTCGCCGACGCGCACCTTCGCGACGTCCTTGAGTACGGCGGGTCCGCGGGCCGTGTCGAAGTGGCCGATAAGGATCGCGGGGCCGGTCTCGCCAGGCGTCACGCCCTTGTCGTACCAGCCGATGCGGTCGGCGTCGGCGACGGACGGCACCTCGACGCTCCCGTCGGCGGCGAGCCCCAGCTCCAGGACCGGGCCCGTGGGGCGGGTGTCGATCCCGGCCGAGGGGAGCTGGACGCGGACCGGCTTGGAGCGCGGCAGCGGCGTGACCGGGGCGAGGCTCGCCGCGGGCGCGGGCGAGGCCGTCTCCACGACCTCCGCGGGCGGCGCGGCGGCGGCCGGGGCACCGGCGGTCCCGGCGCAGCCCGTGAGCGCGGTCAGGGCTGCGAGGACGAGCAGGGCGGGGGCGGTACGGCGGCGGTTCACGGGGCGGCTCCGGGCGGGGATGCGACCGGCCGCCGCACGGTGTGTGCGGCGGCCGGCCCGGGGTGGGGTGATGCTCCTGCTCGGGTCAAGGGGCAGGGGTGGGGTGATGCTCCTGCTCGGGTCAAGGGGCAGGGGTGGAGCGTCTGCTGTCAGCCGCGGGCGGCGGCCCGGCGGCGCAGGACGGTGAAGCCGAGACCGGCCGCGACGACGGAGGCGGCGCCCAGGCCTGAGGCCATCAGCGCCGTGTCGTTGGCGCGCTCCACGGCCCCGGTCTCCGCTCCGGCGGCGACACCGCCCTTGGGCACGACGGTGGTCTGGGCCGAGGAGCCGGCGGGCGCGGGCGTGCTCGGTGCGGGGTCGGGGGTGCCGTCGGCGCAGCCCTTCGGCAGCGCCGGGAACTCCAGGTCGAAGTTCACCTTCGGGTCGACGGTGCGCATGAGCAGACGCGGCACCGCCGCGCCGGCCGGCTGCGTCATCCACACACCGCCGGCCAGTCCGGTCGGCTCCTTGAGGGTCAGGGTCTCCAGGACCTTGCTGTCGCGGGTGACCCGGGCGACCGCGCCCGAGGGGCTGTTGACCAGCGCCAGGCTCACCTCGTCGAATCCGGAGCCGCTGTACCGGGTGACCGTGCAGCCCTTGGTACGGTCGCCGTAGTCGGTGCCGAGGTTCCGGTTGAGCCAGGAGCCCACCTGACCCGCGTTGTCGAGGGTCACCCACATCTCGCCGAACTGAGCACCCTTCTCCGCGGCGCCGCCGGGGCCACCTGCACTGATGCTGCCGCGCGGCTTGCCACCGGCCGTCCGCAGCTCAAGGGTGTACCAGCCCTTGTCCTTGCGCCACAGCTCGCCCACCGTGCCGTCGGCGAGCTGGTGCCGACCGAGGAGGTCACCGACGGGGGTGACGGGGCCCTGGCCGCCGCCGCCCTGGTCCTGCACGGAGGTCACCGCGCCGGTGGAGTCGAGCGTGACCGCGTATCCGGCGAAGACCTTGGTCTCCTTCGGGGCGTGACCGGCGCCGGCCTTCAGCGTGCCGAGCTCTTTGCCGTCCTTGAGGACGGTGGCCGTGAAGTACGACGGCGGCTCGCCTTCGGCGAAGACCTGTGCGGTCAGTCCACCGTTCAGCGCGACGGTGCGGACCGGGGTCTTGCCGGCGGGCTTGTCGGCGGTCGCGACGGGGTTGTCAGCGGTACCGACCGGCTTGTCCTCGGCGGGGGTCGACTTCGACCTGCCGTCGGCGGCGAAGGCGGCGCCGGCCGTGAGGGCCGGGGTGGTGAGGACGACGCCCGCGAAGAGGGCGGTGGCGACGGCGGTGCGAAGGGCGGTGCGCATAACGACTCCTGTGGATCAGAACAGGTCGGGTGAGGAAGAGCCGCATGCCGCTGACATCTCGTTCGGGTGGGGCCGGTGAGTTCTGGCTGGCTGCAAGAAGAAATCTAATGATCTTGTATCCGGGAGCCGTCCACTCCCTGTCACAGGCGTGTGACAGGCCTCACGCCCCCGCGCTCCCCCCGCGCTCACCTGGGGATTCGCAGGCGCGTACGAGCGCGGGGCTGTACACGCCGCTACGCGCGTAGATATGCTCGACTGGTGACCATGCCCACCACTGCATCCGCAGCATCCGCTTTCGCCGACGTGACCGCGTCCGACGGCACGCTGCGCCGCTTCCTCCACGGGCTGCCCGGCGTCGACGCCGTCGGCCTGGAGGCGCGCGCCGCGTCCCTCGGCACCCGCTCGATCAAGACCACGGCCAAGGCCTACGCCATCGACCTGGCCATTTCCATGATCGACCTGACGACGCTCGAAGGCGCGGACACCCCGGGCAAGGTCCGGGCGCTCGCCGCCAAGGCCGTCAACCCCGATCCGACCGACCGTACGACCCCGACGACCGCCGCGGTCTGCGTCTACCCCGACATGGTGGCCACCGCCAAGGCCGCACTGAAGGGCTCCGGCGTCAAGGTCGCCTCCGTCGCGACGGCCTTCCCGGCCGGACGCGCCGCGCTCCCCGTGAAGCTCGCGGACACCCGTGACGCCGTCGCCGCCGGGGCCGACGAGATCGACATGGTGATCGACCGCGGCGCCTTCCTCGCGGGGAACTACATGAAGGTCTACGAGGAGATCCGGGCCGTGAAGGAGGCCTCCGGCGAGGCCCGCCTCAAGGTCATCTTCGAGACCGGCGAGCTCTCCACGTACGACAACATCCGCCGCGCCTCCTGGCTCGGCATGATGGCGGGCGCGGACTTCATCAAGACCTCGACCGGCAAGGTCGCGGTCAACGCCACCCCGGCCAACACGCTCCTCATGCTGGAGGCGGTCCGCGACTTCCGCGCGCAGACCGGCGTCCAGGTCGGCGTGAAGCCGGCCGGCGGCATCCGCAACACCAAGGACGCCATCAAGTTCCTGGTCCTGGTCAACGAGACCGTCGGCGAGGACTGGCTGGACAACCACTGGTTCCGCTTCGGTGCCTCCAGCCTGCTCAACGACCTGCTCATGCAGCGTCAGAAGCTGGCGACCGGCCGCTACTCCGGCCCCGATTACGTGACGGTGGACTGATCATCATGGCATCTGCATTCGAGTACGCACCGGCGCCCGAGTCCCGGTCCGTCGTCGACATCGCCCCCTCCTACGGCCTGTTCATCGACGGCGAGTTCGTCGAGGCGGCCGACGGCAAGGTCTTCAAGAGCATCTCCCCCGCCACCGAGGAGGTCCTCTCCGAGGTCGCCCAGGCGGGCGCCGAGGACGTGGACCGCGCGGTGAAGGCGGCGCGGAAGGCGTTCGAGAAGTGGTCGGCGCTGCCCGGCTCCGAGCGCGCCAAGTACCTCTTCCGCATCGCCCGGATCATCCAGGAGCGCAGCCGCGAGCTGGCCGTCCTGGAGACCCTGGACAACGGCAAGCCGATCAAGGAGACGCGCGACGCGGACCTCCCGCTGGTCGCCGCGCACTTCTTCTACTACGCGGGCTGGGCCGACAAGCTCGACCACGCCGGCTACGGCGCGAACCCGCGCCCGCTCGGCGTGGCCGGCCAGGTCATCCCCTGGAACTTCCCGCTCCTGATGCTGGCGTGGAAGATCGCCCCGGCGCTCGCGACGGGCAACACGGTCGTCCTGAAGCCCGCCGAGACGACCCCGCTCTCCGCCCTGTTCTTCGCGGACATCTGCCGCCAGGCGGGCCTGCCGAAGGGTGTCGTCAACATCCTTCCGGGTTACGGGGAGACGGGCGCCGCGCTCGTCGAGCACCCGGACGTGAACAAGGTCGCCTTCACCGGCTCGACGGCGGTCGGCAAGGCCATCGCGCGCTCGGTCGCGGGCACGTCGAAGAAGCTGACCCTCGAACTGGGCGGCAAGGGCGCGAACATCGTCTTCGACGACGCCCCGATCGACCAGGCCGTCGAGGGCATCGTCAACGGCATCTTCTTCAACCAGGGCCAGGTCTGCTGCGCGGGCTCGCGCCTGCTGGTCCAGGAGTCGATCCAGGAGGAGCTGCTCGACTCGCTCAAGCGCCGCCTGTCCACGCTCCGCCTCGGCGACCCGCTGGACAAGAACACCGACATCGGCGCGATCAACTCCTCCGAGCAGCTCGCCCGCATCACCTCGTTGGTGGAGCAGGGCGAGGCGGAGGGCGCCGAGCGCTGGACGGTGGCCTGCGACATCCCGTCCGCCGGCTACTGGTTCGCCCCGACGCTCTTCACGAACGTCACGCAGGCGCACACGGTCGCCCGCGACGAGATCTTCGGCCCGGTGCTGTCCGTGCTGACGTTCCGTACGCCGGACGAGGCGGTCGCCAAGGCCAACAACAGCCAGTACGGCCTGTCGGCCGGCATCTGGACGGAGAAGGGCTCGCGGATCCTGGCCGTGGCCAACAAGCTCCGTGCGGGTGTCGTCTGGGCCAACACGTTCAACAAGTTCGACCCGACCTCGCCCTTCGGCGGCTACAAGGAGTCGGGCTTCGGCCGCGAGGGTGGCCGTCACGGTCTGGAGGCCTACCTCGATGTCTGAGCAGCAGACGCGCCTGAACGTCTTCAAGACCTACAAGCTGTACGTCGGGGGCAAGTTCCCCCGCTCCGAGAGCGGCCGGGTGTACGAGGTGACGGACTCGAAGGGCAAGTGGCTGGCGAACGTGCCGCTCTCCTCGCGCAAGGACGCCCGTGACGCGGTCGTCGCAGCGCGCAAGGCGTTCGGCGGCTGGTCGGGCGCGACGGCCTACAACCGGGGCCAGATCCTCTACCGCATCGCGGAGATGCTGGAGGGCCGCCGGGAGCAGTTCGTGCGCGAGGTGGCGGACGCGGAGGGCCTGTCGCCCTCGAAAAAGTCAGACACAGCCAAGGCGGCCGCGGTCGTCGACGCGGCGATCGACCGCTGGGTCTGGTACGCGGGCTGGACCGACAAGATCGCCCAGATCGTGGGCGGGGCGAACCCGGTCGCGGGCCCGTACTTCAACCTGTCGACCCCGGAGCCGACGGGCGTCGTGACGGTGATCGCGCCCCAGGACTCCTCGTTCCTCGGCCTGGTGTCGGTGATCGCCCCGGTGATCGCGACGGGCAACACGGCGGTGGTGATCGCGAGCGAGAAGTCCCCGCTCCCGGCCCTTTCCCTGGGCGAGGTCCTGGCCACCTCCGACCTGCCGGGCGGGGTGGTCAACATCCTCTCCGGCAAGGCCGCGGAGATGGGCCCGCACCTGGCGGCCCACCAGGACGTCAACGCGATCGACCTGACGGGCGCGGACGGGGACCTGGCCCGCGACCTCGAGATCGCCGCGGCGGACAACCTCAAGCGCGTCCTGCGCCCGCGCGCGGTGGACTTCACGGAGTCCCCGGGCACGGACCGCATGACGGCCTTCCTGGAGACGAAGACGGTCTGGCACCCGACGGGTTCGCTGGGCGCGAGCGGCTCGGCGTACTGATTCCCGCCGAAACGGCCCCTGGATCCCCCAGGGGCCGTTTGCCATGCCCGCGCGAGCTACGCCGTCGGCAGCAGCCCGGTCGCCTCGCCGACGACCGGCAGGTCGGCAAGACCGCCGCCCTTCGTGACGTGGTCCGTCACCATGGTCGTGCCCACCGGCTGGAAGTCGGCGACCTGGGTGCCGACTCCGTTGTCCAGCGGGTCGACGCCGGTGTTGGCCAGCGGGTCGAGCTGAAGGTTCGTCAGCGGGCCCACGACGTGACCGGTGGCGCCGAGGGCCGCGACGGCGTCGCTGCCGGCCAGCGAGTCGACCGGCAGCGGCAGCGGGGCCGCCTGGGCGCCCGCGGCGCCCAGGCCGCCGAGTACGGCCGCTCCCGCTGCCGTCGCGGTCAGCCCGGCCTTCAGCAGGGCGCCGCGGCGGGAGGTCCTGGATTCCTTGTGACGCGCCATGAGAGTCCTTAGACGTTGAGTAATCACGGAGACACTGAGCGTAGTTGAGGTGTGATGCTCGATACCAACCCCCTCCCTCGGTGGTCCCCTGCCCGGGGGAATGGTTCACACTGGTGTCCCGTGAGTTCCCAACCGATCCCGACTCGTGTCGTCCTGCTCGCGGGCCCTTCCGGCTCCGGCAAGTCGTCCCTCGCCGCCGTCACCGGCCTCCCGGTCCTGCGCCTCGACGACTTCTACAAGGAGGGCGACGACCCGACGCTCCCGCTGGTCGCGGGCAGCGCCGACATCGACTGGGACTCCCCGGGCTCCTGGGACGCGGACGCGGCGGTCGCGGCGATCGTGGAGCTCTGCGCCACGGGACGTACGGACATCCCCGTGTACGACATCGCCACCAGCGCGCGCGTGGACCGCGAGGCCCTCGACATCGGCCGGACCCCGCTGTTCGTGGCGGAGGGCATCTTCGCGGCGGAGATCGTGCAGCGCTGCCAGGAGCTCGGCGTCCTGGCCGACGCGCTGTGCCTGCGGGGCCGCCCCTCGACGACGTTCCGACGCCGCCTCCTGCGCGACCTCAAGGAGGGCCGCAAGTCGGTCCCGTTCCTGCTGCGCCGAGGCTGGCGCCTGATGCGCTTGGAACGCTCCATCGTCACCCGCCAGACCGAACTGGGCGCCCACCCCTGCGCCAAACAGGAGGCCCTGGGCCGCCTGGCCGCCGCGGCGGCGGGCCGCCACCGCACGCCGGTGGCGCGGTAACGCGCAAAGCGACGCGGGTCGTACAAGCTCCCCCGGCTTGTACGACCCGCGCCTTTTCCCCCGTACCCCCGTACGTTCCCCCGTGTTTCCCCCGTACCTTCAGGCCACCAGCTCGCCGAAGGACTCCTCCTCGTCACGGCCGAAGCTCAGCACCTCGTCCTCGCGCAGCCTCCGCAGGGAGCGCCAGATGCTCGACTTCACCGTGCCGACACTGATGTCCAGGATCTCCGCGATCTCCGGATCCGTACGGCCCTCGTAGTAGCGCAGCACCAGCATCGTGCGCTGGAGCTCGGGCAGCCGGGCCAGGGCCTGCCACAGGACCGCGCGCAGCTCCGTGCCGCGCATCGCGTCCGTGTCGCCCGCCGTCTCCGGCAGCTCCTCCGTCGGGTACTCGTTGAGCTTCCGCCGGCGCCACGCGCTGATGTGCAGATTCGTCATGGTGCGGCGCAGATAGCCGCCCACCGCCGCCTTGTCGCTGATCCGGTCCCACGCCCGGTACGTCGAGAACAGCGCGCTCTGCAGCAGATCCTCGGCCTCGAACCGGTCGCCGGTCAGGTGGTAGGCGGTGGCGTACAGGGAGGCGCGACGCTCGGCGACGTAGGCGGTGAACTCCGCTTCCGAGGCCGACTGCCGCTCCCCCTTGACCTCCCCGTACGCCGCTCCCCCGTCAGCCACGGCGACCATGTACGGCGCCTTGTGCTGACGCCCGGCGCTGCGAACGCACCCCCGCCCGTTCACCGCGCCGGACTTCTCCGCGCTCCGCACGACGACATCGTGGAGACGCGTGACAACTGCGCTCGTGGTGGTGCTGTGCAGTGCGTTCATCTCGCGCCCCCCGTCGGTTGGAGTGTGTTTCTGTCCGTGTGCCAAGAAGCTTGCCCGGGCCACTTCATCGGGGTGTCCGCCGACTGTCACAGCCCTGTCACAGGGGCGGGTCCGGCCACACAGTCGAACTCCGGTGGCCGCATGGGACAGAATGACGTCCGTGCCTTTCCTGTTGCTGATCGAGGACGACGACGCCATCCGCACGGCCCTCGAGCTCTCCCTGTCACGCCAGGGCCACCGAGTGGCCACCGCGGCGACGGGCGAGGACGGCCTGAAGCTGCTCAAGGAGCAGCGTCCGGACCTGGTCGTGCTGGACGTCATGCTGCCCGGAATCGACGGCTTCGAGGTGTGCCGGCGTATCCGGCGCACCGACCAGCTGCCGATCATCCTGCTCACCGCGCGCAGTGACGACATCGACGTCGTCGTGGGCCTTGAGTCCGGCGCCGACGACTATGTCGTCAAGCCGGTCCAGGGCCGGGTCCTGGACGCCCGGATCCGGGCCGTGCTGCGGCGCGGCGAACGCGAGTCCACCGACTCGGCGACCTTCGGCTCGCTGGTCATCGACCGTTCGGCGATGACCGTGACGAAGAACGGCGAGGACCTCCAGCTCACGCCGACCGAGCTGCGGCTGCTCCTGGAGCTGAGCCGGCGGCCCGGACAGGCCCTGTCGCGCCAGCAGTTGCTGCGCCTGGTGTGGGAGCACGACTACCTGGGCGACTCGCGGCTCGTGGACGCCTGTGTCCAGCGGCTGCGCGCCAAGGTGGAGGACGTGCCGTCCTCGCCGACCCTGATCCGTACCGTGCGGGGCGTGGGCTACCGGCTGGACGTCCCTGCGTGAGAAGAGCGATATTCGCCGGGCTGCGCTTCACCAGCCTCCGTCTGCGGCTGGTCGTCGTCTTCGCGCTGGTGGCGCTCACGGCCGCGGTGTCCGCGTCCGGGATCGCGTACTGGCTGAACCGTGAGGCGGTGCTGACCCGGACGCAGGACGGGGCGCTGAACGACTTCCGGCAGGAGATGCAGAACCGGGCCGCGTCGCTGCCACTGCGTCCCACCCAGGAGGATCTGCGGCGCACCGCCGAGCAGATGGCGAGCGGCAGCGCCGGGTACAGCGTGGTGCTCATCGGGGAGCGGGACGAGGGCAAGCCGATCGTCGGCGCCTCGGACCCGGACACCTTCACGATGGCCGACGTACCGGGCGCGCTGCGGCTCGCGGTGGACACGCGGCGGCCGGTCAAGGAGGGCGACACCAGCCCGTACCACCTGTTCTGGCAGCGGACGCAGCGTGGCCGGACGCCGTATCTCGTCGGCGGGACGCGGATCGCCGGCGGCGGGCCGACCGGCTACATGTTCAAGTCGCTGGACGCCGAGCGGGCGGATCTGAACTCGCTCGCCTGGTCACTGGGGATCGCGACGGCGCTCGCGCTCGTCGGCTCGGCGCTGCTCGCGCAGGCGGCGGCCACGACCGTGCTGCGGCCGGTGCACCGGCTCGGCGAGGCGGCCCGGAAGCTGGGCGAGGGCGAACTCGACACCCGGCTGCGGGTCTCGGGCACGGACGAACTGGCCGATCTGTCACGGACGTTCAACAGCGCGGCCGAGTCCTTGCAGAAGAAGGTCGCGGACATGAGCGCGCGGGAGGAGTCCAGCCGGCGTTTCGTCGCGGACATGTCCCACGAGCTGCGTACGCCGCTGACGGCGCTGACGGCCGTGACGGAGGTCCTGGAGGACGAGCAGGACGACCTCGACCCGATGATCGCGCCGGCGGTGGCGCTCGTGGTGAGCGAGACGCGGCGGCTGAACGACCTGGTGGAGAACCTGATGGAGGTGACCCGCTTCGACGCGGGCACCGCCCGGCTCGTCCTCGACGACGTCGACGTGGCCGACCAGGTCACCGCGTGCATCGACGCGCGGGCCTGGCTGGACGCCGTGGAGCTGGACGCGGAGCGCGGGATCATGGCCCGTCTCGATCCGCGCCGGCTGGACGTGATCCTGGCGAACCTGATCGGCAACGCGCTCAAGCACGGCGGGTCGCCGGTGCGGGTGTCGGTGCGTACGGAGGACGGCGAGCTGGTCATCGCGGTACGGGACCACGGTCCTGGCATCCCCGAGGAGGTCCTGCCGCACGTCTTCGACCGCTTCTACAAGGCGAGCGCGTCCCGGCCCCGGTCGGACGGCAGCGGTCTCGGCCTGTCGATCGCCATGGAGAACGCGCTGATCCACGGCGGTTCGATCACCGCCGCGAACTCGCCGGACGGCGACGGCGCGGTGTTCGTCCTGCGTCTTCCGCAGGACGACGAGCAGGGCGAGGACGAGGTGGAGGAGAGTTGAGCCGGCTTCGCCGTACGGGAGTGGTGGCGGCGGCCGTCGTGGTGGCCGCGCTCGCCTCCGGGTGCGGGATCAGGACGACGTCGGTGCCCGTGGACGCGGGACCGGCGCCCTCGCGGGTGCCGTGCAGTGTCACGGGCGACGAGGTCACGACGCAGACGACGGGGATCCCGGTGCGGGTCTTCCTGCTGTGCGGTTCGCAGTTGGAGGCGGTGGACCGGAGGTCGCCGCTGCCGGAGAAGAAGGCGACGGGGGAGCCGGTGCCCACGGCGTCGGCGCTGCTCGCGCAGTTGCTGAGCGAGCCGTCGGAGAGCGAGCGGCAGGCGGGGTTCTCCACGGCCGTGAAGGGGCCGCTGGTCGTCACCGGCGGGTACGAGGGCGATCCGGCGGCCACGCTGCGGCTGAGCCGGCAGCCGGAGGACCTGACGCCGACGGCGCTGTCGCAGATCGTCTGCACCTTCGCGCACAGCTCGGCCGGCGCGGGCGAGGCAAGCGTGATCCTGGGCGGCCCCGGCCGCTACCCCCCGCGCCGCTACGCCTGCACGACCCAACTGAAGGAACGCCCGGAATCCGCGGCCCCGACGCTCAGCCTGCCCAGCCCCTCGGCGTCCTGACGGCCCGGGGCGGGCGACGGCTCGGGCCGGATGGCGGCCCGGGCCGGATGGCGGCCCGGGGCGGATTGCGTCCTGAGGCCGCGGGGGAAGCGGGTGTTCCGGGGGGCGGAACCGAATTCGGGGTGGGGCGCGTCTTGGGGGGCGTGCAGCGTCAAGGTTCGGGCGGCAGTGCCGCCGTGGTCGTACGCGTGGCGGGGTTCGTCCTCCTCCTCGCGCATCTGCTGCTCGTCGCCTGGGTCACGCTCCGGCCACGCGACGTGGCCTGGGTGACCGCGCCGAACCTGACCCCACTCGCCGGGATCCAGGCGGATCTCGCCCTCGGCCCGGCCGAGGCGGCCCGGCGGATCGGCGAGGGCCTGCTGCTCCTGGCCCCGCTCGGTGTCCTGCTCCCGATGGCCGAGGGACGGCTCCATGTGTCGCCGTGGGCGTCCCTGGCCCGTACGGTCGCGGCCGGAGCGCTGGTGTCGCTCGCCGTCGAGCTGCTGCAGACCGCCGTACCGGGGCAGGTCGTGGACGTCGACTCGCTGCTCCTGAACACCACCGGAGTGGCGCTCGCGCATGTGCTGCTGGTCCCCGCCGGGCGGGCGCGGCTGCGCCGCAGGTGGGACGCGAAGACCGGCCGGTCCCGCGGGCGGACGAGGCCGGACCGGGGTTCGACCCTGCTGCGGGAGGAGGCCCCTCAGGGGCGTACCCCGACGATTCCCAGGGTCGGGATCGCCCCGTAGACCGACGCTTTGTCCCCGCTCCGCGGCGAGTATGGAGTCATCGGAAGCCCGACGGAGCGGCTTCCGGACAACGCCTCCTGAAGGAGCCCACCATGGCCGCACTTGCCCGCCCCCGTGACGGACGCATGATCGGCGGAGTGTGCGCAGCGCTGGCACGGCGCTTCGGCACCTCGGCCACCACCATGCGGGTCATCTTCCTCGTCTCGTGCCTGCTGCCCGGTCCGCAGTTCCTGCTGTACCTGGCGCTGTGGATGCTGCTGCCGGCGGAGAAGTCGGCGAGCGCGGCCTGGTAGAGACACGCCGATGGGGCGCTCACCCGGACCGGGTGAGCGCCCCATCGGCGTGTGCGGCGTGATCAGCCCATGAGCGGCAGGCCGCCGTTCACCGGCAGGCTGCCCACCGGCAGGCCGCCGAGCAGGCCGCCGACCGGGGTGTTGGCCAGCGGGCCGTTGGCGGCGTCGAGCGGGAGGTGCTGCGTGGCCTCGTCGGCGGCCTGGCCGGCGACCTCCGGGAGGCCCTTGACGCCGCGGTCGACGCCCTCGCCGAGCGCACTCTGGCCTGCGCCCAGAGCGGCCTGGCCACCCAGGAGGGATTCGGCGGCGCCGTCGGGGAGCTCGGTGAGGCCGTCGCCCAGCGGCACGGTCTGGGTGACCAGGCCGTGCGCGTCCGGGCCGGCGGGCAGCGCCGGGGCGGCGGCGGCCGTGCCGGCGGCGGCAGCGGCGAAAGCGGCACCGAGAGCGGCGACACCGAGCGTCTTGGCGGCAGACTGCTTCATCAGAAAATCATCCTTGGGGATCTTGGGGATGGTGGAGCTTCGGGAAAAGCGGGAATTCGGGGAATGCAGAGCGGCTTTGCAACTTAGCCACCGGATGTCGCTCCCGCAAACACCGAAAGGCGGCCGGGCGCATGCTCCCCGACCGCCTCACCCCTTGCTCCCAGGCCTTCCCTCAGTCCGCCTGACCGGGAGACTCGCTGGTCGTGGACGTTTGCTGGAACAGCCATTCGGACTTCAGCTCGGCATATCCGGGCTTGATGACGTCATTGATCATGGCGAGACGTTCATCGAAAGGAATGAACGCTGATTTCATCGCATTGACCGTGAACCACGCCATGTCATCGAGCGTGTAGTCGAATGCCTCGACCAGCAGCTCGAATTCGTGGCTCATGCTCGTACCGCTCATCAGCCGGTTGTCGGTATTGACGGTGGTACGGAAATGCAGCCGGCGGAGCAGGCCGATGGGGTGCTCGGCAATGGAGGCCGCCGCGCCGGTCTGGAGGTTGGAGGTCGGGCACATCTCCAGCGGGATGCGCTTGTCCCTGACGTACGCGGCGAGCCGGCCGAGCCGCACCGAGCCGTCGTCGGCGACCTGGATGTCGTCGATGATGCGGACGCCGTGGCCGAGCCGGTCGGCTCCGCACCACTGGAGGGCCTGCCAGATGGACGGGAGCCCGAAGGCCTCGCCGGCGTGGATCGTGAAGTGGTTGTTCTCGCGCTTGAGGTACTCGAAGGCGTCGAGGTGGCGGGTGGGCGGGTAACCGGCCTCGGCGCCCGCGATGTCGAAGCCGACGACCCCGGAGTCGCGGTAGCGGTTGGCGAGTTCGGCGATCTCCAGGGCGCGGGCCGCGTGCCGCATGGCGGTCAGCAGGGCGCCGACGCGGATGCGGTGGCCGCTCGCCCTGGCCCGCCGCTCGCCCTCGCGGAAGCCCTCGTTGACGGCCTCCACGACCTCCTCCAGGGTGAGCCCGGCCTCCAGGTGCTGCTCGGGGGCGTAGCGCACCTCGGCGTAGACGACACCGTCCTCGGCGAGGTCGACGGCGCACTCGGCGGCGACCCGGAACAGGGCCTCGCGGGTCTGCATGACGGCGCAGGTGTGCGCGAAGGTCTCCAGATAGCGCTCCAGGGAGCCGGAGTCGGCGGCCTCGTGGAACCAGATGCCGAGCTTGTCGGGCTCGGTCTCGGGGAGGTGCTCGTAGCCCTGCGCGAGGGCGAGTTCGATGATCGTGCCGGGGCGCAGTCCGCCGTCGAGGTGGTCGTGGAGGAGGACCTTCGGGGCGCGGCGGATCTGGTCCGCGGTGGGGACGCTGTGGGTCGGGCTCGTCATTGCCGCACTCTAGCCCCTACGCGCGTAGAGCGCCTCTCCCCAACTCGCCTGTCGATACGTAACAGTGACCGCACGTACGGATGGCGTACACCTCGGCTTCTGAGACTGTTCTGCCGTGACGTACTCCGCACTCGTAGGGACTGCCGGCAGCCGGACACCCCGGCTCGGACGGCCCGTCGGCGCATCGCACCCCGGTACGGCGGTGGGCGGTGTGGTCCTTCTCCTTCCGGACGGGGAGGTGGCGTCCGCGCGGGGCGCCTCGGTCCGGGCGCACGCGGCGCTGCTGCCGCTGGGCCGACGGCTGGTCAGGGCGGGGCGCGGGGACGGTCTGGTGGCGCACGTGGTGCGGTACCGGGGGCGCGGCTGGAACGGTACGGACGCACAGTTGGCGTCGGACGCGGCGTGGGCGGTGGCGGAGGCGGTACGGCGGTACGGCGACGTCCCGGTCTGTCTGGCCGGCCACGGGATGGGCGCGCGGGCGGCGCTGCGGGCGGCCGGGCACGCGGCGGTGGACGCGGTGCTCGCGCTGGCGCCGTGGCTGCCGGAGGACGACGTGGCGGCGGAACCGGAGCCGGTGCGGCAGCTGGTGGGGCGGCGGATCCTGATCGTGCACGGCACGAACGACGCGCGGACGGATCCGGAGCTGTCGTACCGGCTGGCGGAGCGGGCGAAGAAGGCGAACCGCGACACGTGCCGCTTCGAGGTGCACTCGGACGGGCACGCGCTGCGCCAGTACGCCGAGGAAATCCACGCCCTGGCCGCGGACTTCGTCC
Source organism: Streptomyces sp. NPDC029169 (assembly GCF_055563935.1). Taxonomy (NCBI): domain Bacteria; kingdom Bacillati; phylum Actinomycetota; class Actinomycetes; order Kitasatosporales; family Streptomycetaceae; genus Streptomyces; species Streptomyces sp. NPDC029169. The sequence goes on along the minus strand of NZ_JBVHXA010000003.1, from coordinate 132,404 downwards.
TCGGCTCCCTCTTCGCCCGCGCCTACGCCCGCCCGGTGGCAGACGCCTTGGCGGCTCCGCCGCCGCTGGGCTTGCGGATGCCGCTGGCGGCGGGGTTCGGGCGGGCGCTGCGGCGGTAGGCGGCGGGCCGGGAATTCCCCCACCCCACCCCTTCCCGAAACCCTGACGAGACCGGGGGCGCCGCCCCCGAACCCCGGGCGGCAGCTTCGCGCCGCGAGGGACGGCACGGGTGCGCCCGGGGCTCCGCCCCGCACCAGAGGCGGCCGCGGCGCGCCGCAGGACCCCCCATGCCCCCACGCCCGTCGAACGGGCGTGGGGTAGGCCACGGCGCCGGCGGCCGCGGTGGATCTCGCCAGTACATGACGGACCGCGGACGCGAGGGGCCGCAACCCGCGCCCGGGCGGCAGCTGCGCGCCGCGAGGGACGGTGCGGGTGGGTGCGCCCTGCGCCCCGCCCCGCACCAGAGGCGGCCGCGGCGCGTCGCGCCACTACGCGACGACCGTGGACACGAGGGGGCGCACCCCGTGCACCGGGCGGCAGCTGCGCGCCGCAGTTGCCTCGCCTCGCGAGCTCGGGGGCGGGGCCCTGGGCCGGGCGGACGAGGCCCGCCGCGACCAGGCCGCGCAGGGTCTCCGCCCCCGAACCCCGGGCGGCAGCTGCGCGCCGCAGTTGCCTCGCCACGTGAGCTCGGGGGCGGGGCCCTGGGCCGGGCGGACGAGGCCTGCCGCGACCAGGCCGCGCAGGGGCTCCGCCGCCCGGTAGCCCGGGCCGGGGGGCTAGGTCGGGAGCAGCGTGCCCCTCTTGCTCAGGAGGAATCGCTTGAAGGCTGCCACCGGGGCCGTGTCCGGGTGGCCGTCCAGCCAGGCGACGCCGATCTCGCGGACCGCGCGGGGGGCCGTGACCGTGAGTTCGACGACGCCGGGGCGGGGGACCGCCGGTGGGGGGAGGAGGGCTACGCCGAGGCCCGCGGCGACCAGGCCGCGCAGGGTCTCCGCCTCCTCGCCCTCGAAGGCGACGCGCGGCTTGAACCCGGCCTCGGTGCACAGGTCGTCGGTGATGCGGCGCAGCCCGTAGCCGGGCTCCAGGGTCACGAAGGTCTCCTCGGCTGCCTCCGCGAGGCGGACCCGCTTCCGGGAGGCGAGCCGGTGGTCGTCGGGGACCACGAGGCGCAGGCGCTGCTCGTCGAGGCGGCGGGCCACCAGGTCCGGGGCGTCCGGGACCGGGGACGTCAGGCACAGGTCCAGGTCCCCGGCCCGTAGCCGCTCGATCATCGCCTCGCCGTAGTTCTGGACGAGGGTGAAGCGCACCCGGGGGTGGTCCACACGGAAGGCCCGGATCAGGCCTGGGACCGTCTCCGAGCCCAGTGTGTGCAGGAAGCCGAACGCGACCCGGCCCGCCGTCGGGTCCGCGTCCGCCCGGACCGAGTCCGCCGCCTTCTCCACCTCCGCGAGCGCCCGCTCCGCCGAGGCGAGGAACGTCCGGCCCGCCGGAGTCAGCGAGACCGTACGGCCCTTGCGGGCGAACAGGGCGACCCCCAAGTCCTGTTCGAGCCGGACCATTGCCCGGGACAGGGTGGACTGGGGGACGCCCATCTCCTCCGCCGCCCTCGTCACATGCTCGTGCCGCGCCACCGCCGCGAAGTACGCAAGCCGTGGCGCGAGCACCAGCCCCATGTCTTCTTCGTTACTGTTCGGTGACAGCCGAACCCGTGACCTGTACTCATGCACCATGGGAACGATTACAGCAGTTCCGTGCATTGGACGCATCAAACCGCGGCGGCCTACGGTCGTTCCATGCCTTCCGCCAGTACCAAGGCGGCCGCCACACGCACGGCCGCCGACACCCGCCTCGCCCCCGGAGCTCCCGGCTACCGCCGCATGAGCTTCGCTCTCTTCGCCGCCGGTCTCGCCGCCTTCGCGCTCCTCTACTCCACCCAGGCCCTCCTCCCCGCGATCTCCGCCGAGTTCGGCGCCACCGCCTCCGCGGCCTCCTGGACGGTCTCCGCCGCGACCGGCACCCTCGCCCTCCTCGTCCTCCCGATGAGCGCCCTCTCCGAGCGCTTCGGCCGGCGCACGATGATGACCGCCTCCCTCGCGGTCGCGGTCGCCGTCGGACTGCTCGTCCCCTTCGCCCCGAGCCTGGAGTGGCTGGTCGCCCTGCGCGCCGTCCAGGGCGCGGCGCTCGCGGGCCTGCCGGCGTCCGCGATGGCGTTCCTGGCCGAGGAGGTACGGCCCAAGGCGCTGATCGCCGCGATCGGCCTGTTCGTCGCGGGCAACTCGATCGGCGGCATGAGCGGCCGCATCGTCACCGGCTGGGCGGCCCAGCTGTGGGGCTGGCGCGCCGGGCTCCTCGCGGTCGGCCTGATGGCGGTGGCCTGCGCGGTCGCCTTCCGGATCCTCATCCCCAAGGCCCGCCACTTCCGGCCCGGTTCGCTCAACCCGAAGGCACTCGCGGCGACCGTCCGCACCCACCTCGCCGACCCGCTGCTGATGCGGCTGTACGCGATCGGCGCCCTGTTCATGACGGTCTTCGGCGCGGTCTACACCGTGATCGGCTACCGCCTGGTCGAGGCCCCCTTCTCGCTCCCCCAGGGCGTCATCGGCTCGATCTTCCTGGTCTACCTCGTCGGTACGGTCTCCTCGGCCGCGGCCGGGAAGCTGGTCGGCCGGCTCGGCCGGCGCGGGGCGCTGTACCTGGCCGTCGGCACGACCGCGGCCGGTCTGCTGCTCTCGCTCGCCGACACCCTCGCCACCGTCCTGCTCGGCCTGGTCCTGATCACGGCCGGCTTCTTCGCCGGGCACGCGGTCGCCTCCTCCTCGGTGAGCCGGACCGCGAAGACCGGCCGCGCACAGGCCTCGGCGCTGTACCAGTCCGCGTACTACATCGGCAGCAGCGTGGGCGGCACGCTCGGCGCGGTCGCCTTCCACTCCGGCGGCTGGGCGGGCACGGTCCTCCTCGGCCTCGTCGCGGTCCTCGGCGTCGTGTCGATCACGCTGTACGGCACCCACAGCGCCCGGCTCGAGGCGCGGCGCCTCCACCTCCGTACGGCGTGCTGATCACTCAGGCGATCCGGTGGCGGATCCGTACAACCACACCGCTCCCCCGCTCGTCCTAAGTCATAGGACTCAAGGGGGAGTTGGTGATCATGAGCGGTATACGGAAGCGGGCGGGGATCGTCCTCGGCATCACCTCCATGGTGGTGCCGCTGACGGTCGCCCTCGGCGCGGGGACGGCGCAGGCGGCGTCGTGCAACGTGACGACGGGGCCGTACCAGAAGCAGGTGGAGAAGTTCCTCGGGCGGACCGTCGACGGGCGGCAGTCGCTCGCCGACTGCAAGGCCATCCAGGCGTTCCAGCGCACGCACGGCATCACCCCGACCATGGGGTACGCCGGTCCGGTGACCTGGCGGACGATGAGCACGATGCTGGCGCAGAGGGCGGCCGGCACGAACCCGAACAAGGCCGGGAAGTGCCCGACCAACAAGGGCCGGATCGCCTGTGTCGACCTGACCCGGCAGCTGAGCTGGATCCAGGACGGGTCCCGGCTGAAGTACGGACCGGTGCCGGTCCGTACGGGCAAGGACGGGACCGAGACCCGTACCGGCGCCAAGAAGATCTACTGGCGGAACATCAACCACTGGTCGACGATCTACCACGTGTCCATGCCGTACTCGCAGTTCTTCGACGGCGGGCAGGCCTTCCACTCCACCACCAAGTCGATGTGGAACCCGCCGGGTTCGGGCGGCTGCGTCAATATGCGGCCGGCCGACGCCAAGGCCTACTGGAACCTGCTGCGGAACGGCGACGACGTGTACGTCTACGGCAGGAAGCCGGGAACCTGACCCTGGCTGTCAGTGGGCTGCGGTAGCTTCCCCTCATCGGCACAGAACCGGTGCCGATGAGGGGCGAGTGGGGTGGACCGCATGACTGAGGAGCTGGAGAAGTACCGTACGGAGCTGACCGGTTACTGCTACCGGATGCTCGGCTCGTCCTTCGAGGCGGAGGACGCCGTGCAGGACACGATGGTCCGCGCCTGGCGGTCCTTCGACTCCTTCGAGGGACGCTCGTCGCTGCGCTCCTGGCTGTACCGCATCGCGACGAATGTCTGCCTGGACTCGCTCAACGCCGGGAACAGACGGGCCCGGCCGATGGATCTGACGCCCGCGACGCCGGTCGCCCAGGCGCAGCTGACCGCCCGGCCGGAGATCACCTGGCTGGAACCGGTCCCGGACGGCCGGGTGCTGCCGTCGGTGGCCGACCCGGCCGACACGGCGGTGTCCCGCGAGACCGTACGCCTTGCGTTCGTCGCGGCCCTGCAGCATCTGCCGCCGAAGCAGCGGGCCGTGCTGATCCTGCGCGAGGTGCTCGCCTGGAAGGCGAGCGAGGTCGCGGAGCTGCTCGACACCTCGGTCGCCTCGGTGAACAGCGCGCTCCAGCGGGCGCGCGCGACGATCGCCGAGAACGAGCCGGCGGCCTCGGACCCGGCGGACCCGCTGGACGAGGAGCAGAAGGAGCTCCTGGAGCGCTATGTCGCCGCCTTCGAGGGGTACGACATGCAGGCGCTGACCGCGCTTCTGCACGAGGACGCGACGATGTCCATGCCGCCGTACGACCTGTGGCTGCGCGGCCACGACGACATCGTGGGCTGGATGCTCGGGGTCGGCGACGTCTGCCGCGACTCGAAGCTGGTGCCGACCGTGGCGAACGGTTCGCCGGCGTTCGCGCACTACCACCCGGACCCGGAGGGCGGATACAGCCCGTGGGCCCTGATCGTCCTGGAGCTGCGGGACGGCAAGGTCGGCGGGATGGACTTCTTCCTGGACACCAAGCGCTGGTTCCCGCTGTTCGACCTGCCGGAGCGGCTCGAGGCCTGATCAGAGCAGGTGGCCGAGCCCGACGAGTGCGAGGACGTCGCGCAGCTCGGGCCGGGCCCCCCGGAAGGTGAGCCGGTGCCCGCGCCGCCGGGCGGTGAGCCGCAGCCGGGCGAGGGCGTCGACGGCGCCGAGATCGGCGTGCGTCAGCCCGCCGACGTCGCAGATCACGTCGGCGGACGGCGCCCCTTCGAGCACGGCGCACAGCCGGGCGGCCTCATCAGGGGCGGCAAGGGTCAGTACGAGCGGTTGACTGGTGTCCACACCAGGGAGACCTGCGCCACGGTCAGAACTCATCGGAACCCCTAGGCTGCGGCCCATGGTGGAACTGGTGATCTTCGACTGTGACGGCGTCCTGGTGGACAGCGAGCGGATCTACTGCCGGGTCGACCGCGAGGTCTTCGCCTCGCTCGGCGCGGAGTTCACTGAGGCGGAGATGGTCGAGCAGTTCGTCGGTACGTCGAGCGAGATGCTGACGGCGATCGTCGAGGCGCGGCTGGGACGTCCCCTGGAGCCGGACTGGCACCAGGCGTACCGGCACCTGTACGACGAGGCGCTGGACGCGGAGCTGACGGTGGTCGAGGGCGTCACGGACGCGCTGGACCAGCTGGAGGTCCCCTTCTGCCTGGCGTCGAACGGCAGCCACGCCACGATCCGCCGGAACCTGACGCGGGTGGGCCTCCTGGACCGCTTCGAGGGCCGTATCTTCAGCGCCCGCGACGTGCCCCGCGGCAAGCCGGCCCCGGACCTCTTCCTCCACGCGGCGGCCACGCTGGGCGTCCCGCCGGAGCGTTGCGCGGTGGTCGAGGACAGCCCCTACGGCGTCCAGGCGGCCCGCGCCGCCGGAATGCGCGCCTTCGGCTACTGCGGCGGCCTGACCCGCGCGGACCGCCTGATGGGCCCGCGGACACTGGTCTTCGACGACATGAGCGAGCTGCCGAAGCTGCTCGGGGAGTCGCTGGCATGAGCACGGTCGACTGGTCGCGCGTGTTCCACGCGTACGGCACGGCGACGGACACGGGCGAGCTGCTGAGGGGCCCGCTGGCGGACGCGGAGGCCCACCTGTGGTCGGCGATCCTGCATCAGGGCTCGGTCTGGCCGGCGACGCCGCCGGTACTGCGCCTCGTGGCGGGCAGGCTGCGTGAGTCGCCGCTGCTGGGGTTGAGGTTCGTACGCGACGTGGCGAGCGCGGTGAACGTCGGCGACGCGGCCGACGACCTCCGCGCCCGGGTGGCCGCGGCGCCGACGGAGGCGTGGATCGCGGAGTACGTGGCCGCCGACGAGGACGACCAGGTCGACCTGTGGTCGGACGACGACGGCACCGGTGACCTGGTGCTCGCGGGCGCGGCGCTGGAGTGCTGGGACCTGTTGCCGGAGCTGGTGGATCCGGTGTCGGAGTTCCTCGGCTCCCCCGAACCGGAGACCCGCGCGCTCGCCTGGGCGACGGTGGCCCGGCTCCTGAACCACCCGCGGACCGCGGCCCGTACCGCCGAACTCCTTCCCCGGCTGGCCGAGTCGGCCCGCGCGGCGCGGTCGGTCGAGGAACGCGCCTCCCTGGTCATGGACCTCGGCGGACTGGGCGGCGACCCGAGCGCCTTCCTTGCCGACCCGAGCCCGCTGGTGCGGTGCGCCGCGGCGATGACCCCGCCGCTGGCGGACGACCCGGTGGCGCGGGCGGAGTTGCTGGCGATGGCCCGTACGCCGACGGCCTTCGACGCACTGTCGGGCCTGGCCCGCTTCGAGGGCGAGCCGCCGCGCTGGACGCTGATCGCGGTGCTGTCGCGTCGGGTGAGGGACCTCTCGCTGCTGTACGAGGCGGCCTGTGCGGCGCTGCCGTACGCCTTCAGGATCGCCCCCTGCCCGGATCTGGGCCCCTACCTGGAGGTGGCCTTCTCGGAGGGCCGGCCGGAGGCACCCACGCCCGAGCAACGCTCGCTGGCCCGAGAGTTGGCCTCCCGGGACGAGCTATGGGCCTCGACGAACGGCAACCGGAAGATCACCCTGCGCGGGCTGCGGCTCCCGGACAGCCGGGAGGCGTGGCGAGAGTTGGGCGGGGCCTAGACCAGGAACGGGCCCAGCACGCCGAACGGGACCGGCGGTGGTCCACCGGTCCCGTTCACCCGGACGTGCCAGGGGCACATGCCTCAGGCGATGCGGTCCAGGACGATCGGGTTCGGGGTGAACTTCGCGTCGGCCGACGCGATGTCCCACGCGCCTTCCAGGGACTTCAGGGCGTAGTCGAACTTCTCCGGGGTGTCCGTGTGGAGGGTCAGCAGGGGCTGGCCCGCCGTGACCTGGTCGCCCGGCTTGGCGTGGAGTTCGACGCCTGCGCCCGCCTGGACCGGGTCCTCCTTGCGGGCGCGGCCGGCGCCCAGGCGCCAGGCGGCGATGCCGATGTCGTACGCGTCCAGGCGGGTGAGGACGCCCGAGGACGGGGCCGTGACGACGTGCTGTTCGCGGGCCACCGGGAGCGTCGCGTCCGGGTCGCCGCCCTGGGCCGCGATCATCCGGCGCCAGACGTCCATCGCCGAGCCGTCCGCCAGCGCCTTCGCCGGGTCCGCGTCCTTGATCCCGGCCGCGTCCAGCATCTCGCGGGCCAGCGCGATCGTCAGCTCGACGACGTCCGCCGGGCCGCCGCCCGCCAGGACCTCGACCGACTCGCGGACCTCCAGGGCGTTGCCGGCCGTCAGGCCGAGCGGGGTCGACATGTCGGTCAGGAGCGCCACCGTCTTCACTCCGCTGTCCGTGCCCAGGCCCACCATCGTCGACGCGAGTTCGCGCGCGTCGTCGATGTTCTTCATGAACGCGCCGGTGCCGACCTTCACGTCCAGGACCAGCGAGCCCGTGCCCTCGGCGATCTTCTTCGACATGATCGACGAGGCGATCAGGGGGATGGCTTCCACCGTGCCCGTCACGTCACGGAGCGCGTAGAGCTTCTTGTCCGCCGGCGCCAGGCCGTCGCCCGCCGCGCAGATCACCGCGCCGGTCGTGTCGAGGACGTGCAGCATCTCCTCGTTGGAGAGCAGCGCGCGCCAGCCGGGGATGGACTCCAGCTTGTCGAGCGTGCCGCCCGTGTGGCCGAGGCCCCGACCCGAGAGCTGCGGCACGGCCGCGCCGCAGGCGGCGACGAGCGGGGCGAGCGGGAGGGTGATCTTGTCGCCGACACCGCCGGTGGAGTGCTTGTCGGCGGTCGGGCGGGACAGCGAGGAGAAGTCCATGCGCTCGCCGCTGGCGATCATCGCGGCGGTCCAGCGGGCGATCTCGGTACGGTTCATCCCGTTGAGCAGGATGGCCATCGCCAGGGCGGACATCTGCTCGTCGGCGACCTCGCCGCGGGTGTAGGCGTCGATGACCCAGTCGATCTGCTCGGGGCTCAGCTCACCCTTGTCCCGCTTGGTGCGGATGACGGAGATGACGTCCATGGTGGTGCCTCTTTCTACGCGCATAGAGGGGTATAGGAGGAGCGGCCCTTCCCATCGTGCCGGAAGGGCCGCTCCGAGGTGCTACTTGGCGAGGTGGTCCGGGCCGAACGCCTGCGGGAGCATCTCGTCCAGCGTCAGCCGCCCGGCCGGGGTCTCCAGGACGAGCGCGGGGCCGCCGAACTCGTACAGCAGCTGCCGGCACCGTCCGCACGGCACCAGCGGCTCGCCCTTGCCGTCCACGCACACGAAGTGCGTCAGCCGGCCGCCTCCGGTCGCCTGGAGCTGCGAGACAAGACCGCACTCGGCGCACAGGCTGAGGCCGTACGAGGCGTTCTCCACGTTGCAGCCGGTGACCGTCCGCCCGTCGTCGACCAGGGCGGCCACGCCGACCGGGAAGCCCGAGTACGGGGCGTACGCGCGGGACATGGCGTCCCGTGCCGCCTCGCGGAGGGTCTCCCAGTCGGCCTCGGTCACGGGAGTGGTCACTTGCCCTCGCCCTTGCGGTACCGCATGCCGTCCGCCTTGGGCATCCGCAGGCGCTGCGCGGAGAGCGACAGCACGAGCAGCGTGACCACGTACGGCGTGGCGCTGACGAACTCGACCGGGACCGTGTCCGTGGCGAGGTACCAGATCAGCACGCCGACCGCGATGACGGCGCTGATCGCGGCCGTGATCCAGCGCTTCTTGTACGCCTTCCAGGCCGCCATGATCACGAGGATGCCGGCGAGCAGCAGGAGCAGTGCGTGCACGGACGGGCCGCCGCTGCGCAGTTGGAGCGCGTCGGCGAAGCCGAACAGGCCCGCGCCCATGGCGAGGCCGCCCGGCCGCCAGTTGCCGAAGATCATCGCCGCGAGGCCGATGTAGCCGCGGCCACCGGTCTGGCCCTCGTTGTAGATGTGCGAGGTGACCAGCGACAGGAACGCGCCGCCGAGACCGGCGAGACCGCCGGAGACGATCACGGCGATGTACTTGTACTTGTACACGTTGACGCCGAGGGACTCCGCGGCGATCGGGTTCTCACCGCAGGAGCGCAGTCGCAGACCGAACGCCGTCTTCCACAGCAGGAAGAACGTGCCGATCACAAGCAGCACGGCGAGGATCGTCACCAGCGACAGGTTGGTGACCAGGCCGCCGAGGATGCCCGCCAGGTCCGAGATCAGGAACCAGTGGTGCTTCTCGACGTCGGCCAGCCAGTCGGAGAGCCCCGGGATGGTGATCGAGGTGATCTCCTCGGCCGGCGGGGACTGCTTGGGGCTGCCGCCCTTGGCTGCCGCCTCGCCGGTGTTGAACCACAGCTTGGCGAAGTAGGTGGTGAAACCGACGGCCAGGATGTTGATCGCGATACCGGAGATGATGTGGTCGACGCCGAAGGTGACGGTGGCGACCGCGTGCAGCAGACCGCCGAACATGCCGCCCACGATGCCGGCGAGAATGCCGATCCAGGGGCTGGTCTGCCAGCCGGCCCAGGCACCGAAGAAGGTGCCGAGGATCATCATGCCTTCGAGGCCGATGTTGACCACGCCCGCGCGCTCGGCCCACAGGCCGCCGAGACCGGCGAGGCCGATCGGCACGGCGAGCGAGAGCGCGGCGCTGATCTGGCCGGCCGAGGTGAGGTCCTGCGCCCCGGTGATGGCCCGTACGGCGGAGAGGGCGAGGAGCCCGGCCGCGACGATCAGCAGGATCCAGGGGAGGGAGAGGCGGGTGCGGCCGCCCTTGCCGCCGGCCACCTTGGGGGCCGCGGGCGGCGGGGTGGAAGTCGCCGTGGCGGTCACGCCGACACCTCCGTCGTGTCGTGGGAACGGGCCTGGGCGGCGAGCTTCTCGCCGACCTGGCGCTGCTGACGCTTGAGGCCGTACCGGCGCACGACCTCGTAGGCGATGACGACGCAGAGGACGATGACGCCCTGCATGACGCCGACGATCTCCCTGTCGTAGTCCTCGAACTCGAGCTTCTGGCCGCCGCGCTCCAGGAAGGACCAGAGGATCGCGGCGAGCCCGATGCCGATCGGGTGGTTGCGGCCGAGCAGGGCGATGGCGATACCGGTGAAGCCGATGCCGACGGGGAAATCGCCGCCGAACTCGTACGACTCGTTGAGCAGCGTCGGCATACCGATCAGACCGGCCATGGCGCCGGAGATCAGCATGGAGGTGACGACCATCTTCTTGACGTCGACACCGCTGGCGGCGGCGGCCGTGTCGGACTGGCCGACGGTGCGCAGGTCGAAGCCGAAGCGGGTGCGGGAGAGCGTGAACCAGTACCCGATGCCCGCGAGGACCGCGATGACGACGAAGCCGATGATCGGCTCCGGCGTGGTCGGGAACTCGAAGAAGTGCGAGGACTCCGGGATCGGGGTCGTGGCGACCTTGGTTCCGGAGGGATCCAGGTGGCCGAGGCGGCCGGGCTGGAGGAGGTAGCCGATGATCGCGGTCGCGATGAAGTTCAGCATGATCGTCGAGACGACCTCGCTGACACCCCGGGTGGTCTTGAGAACACCGGCGATGCCCGCCCACATGGCACCGACGATCATCGCGGTGATGATGATCAGCGGGATCTGGACGATGCCCGGCAGGGTCAGCGCGCCACCGACGGCGCCGGCGAAGAAGGCCGCGAGCCGGTACTGGCCGTCGACACCGATGTTGAACAGGTTCATGCGGAAGCCGATGGCCACCGCGATGCCCGCCAGGTAGTACGTCGTCGCCTTGTTGATGATGATGACCTGGCTGTCCGACTTGATGCCGTAGTCGAACATGATCCCGAAGGCGCTGAACGGCTCCTTGCCGGTGGCCGCGAGCACCAGGGCGGTGATCAGGAAGGCGGCGACGATCGCGAGCAGCGGTGCCGCGATGCCGAGGAGCAGCCGCTCCTTGTCGAACTTCTTCATCGGGCCTCGTCCTCCGGGCCGTCGGTGCCCTCAGGGCGCTCTTCGTGCTCAAGGTGGCCGGCGGCGGCGCCGGTCATGGCGGAGCCCAGCTCCTCCGGCGTGATGGTCGCCGGGTCGGCGTCCGCGACGAGCCGCCCGCGGTACATCACGCGCAGGGTGTCGGAGAGGCCGATCAGCTCGTCCAGGTCGGCGGAGATCAGCAGGACCGCCAGGCCCTCGCGGCGCGCCGCGCGGATCTGGTCCCAGATCTGCGCCTGCGCGCCGACGTCCACGCCGCGGGTGGGGTGCGCGGCGATCAGCAGCTTGGGGTCGTGGCTCATCTCGCGGCCGACGATCAGCTTCTGCTGGTTTCCGCCGGAGAGGGAGGCCGCGGTGACGTCGATACCGGGGGTACGGACGTCGTACTCGCGGACGATCCGCTCGGTGTCCTTGCGGGCACCCTTGAGGTCCAGGACCGCGCCCTTGGAGTTGGGCCGCTCGGTGACGTGGCCGAGGATGCGGTTCTCCCAGAGGGGGGCCTCCAGGAGCAGACCGTGCCGGTGGCGGTCCTCGGGGATGCAGCCGATGCCGTCCTCGCGCCGCTTGCGCGTCGGCGCGGCGGAGATGTCCTGGCCGTCCAGGGTCACCACGCCGGTGTCGGCGTGGCGCATGCCCATGATCGTGTCGACGAGCTCGGACTGGCCGTTGCCCTCGACGCCGGCGATGCCGAGCACCTCGCCCTTGTGGATGGTGAAGGTGATGCCGCCGAGGACCGCGCGGATCACGCCGTCGGGGTCGACGGCGCTCAGCGACAGGTCCTGGACCGTCAGCATCGGCACGTCCGTCACCGTCGACTCGCGGGTCTCCGGGGAGGGCAGCTCGGCGCCGACCATCAGCTCGGCGAGCTGCTTGGTGGTGGTGGTCTTCGGGTCGGCGGTGCCGACCGTGGTGCCGCGCCTGATGACGGTGATCTCGTCGGCGACCGACAGGACCTCACCCAGCTTGTGCGAGATGAAGATGACGGTCAGGCCCTCGGCCTTGAGCTCGCGCAGGTTGTCGAAGAGCGCGTCGACCTCCTGCGGGACGAGCACGGCGGTCGGCTCGTCGAGGATCAGGGTGCGGGCGCCGCGGTAGAGGACCTTGAGGATCTCCACGCGCTGGCGGTCGGCCACACCGAGGTCCTCCATGAGGGCGTTCGGGCGGATGCCGAGGCCGTACGCGTCGGAGATCTCCTTGATCTTGGCGCGGGCCTTGTCGCCGATGCCGTACAGCTTCTCGGAGCCGAGGACCACGTTCTCGAGGACGGTGAGGTTGTCCGCGAGCATGAAGTGCTGGTGCACCATGCCGACGCCGCGGACGATGGCGTCGGCGGGGCTGTGGAACGTCACCTGCTCGCCGTCGACCGTGATCGTGCCCTCGTCCGGCTTCTGCATGCCGTAGAGGATCTTCATCAGGGTCGACTTGCCCGCGCCGTTCTCGCCCACGAGGGCGTGCACGGTGCCGCGGCGCACGGTGATGTCGATGTCGTGGTTGGCCACGACTCCGGGGAAACGCTTGGTGATGCCGCGGAGTTCTACGGCGTTCGGACTGCTGGGGCTGGAGGCTTTGATGACGCACTCTCCTAGGCAGGGAGCGTGAGGAGGATGAGCTGGCTGAACGGGCTGGGACGCAGGCGCTGTAGGTGGCGAAAAATACCCTGAGGGGCGCGTGCTACGCGCGTAGCGTCAGGAAAATCGTTCAACTGCCCGCGGACATACGTGTGAAGGGGGCCCGGAGTGTCGGCCGAAGCCGCTCTCCGGGCCCCCGTCCGACGTGTGTCAGAGGCTCATGGCGACCTTGATCTGACCGTCGACGATCTTCTTCTTGGCCGCGTCGATCTGGGCCTGGATGTCCTTGAGGTGGCCACCGGTGGTGGTCAGGCCGACACCGTTCTGGGCCAGCGAGTAGACGTGCGTGCCGGTCAGCGGCTTGCCGTCCTTGACGGACTTGATGAGCTCGAAGACACCGGTGTCGACGTTCTTGACGACCGAGGTCAGGATCGAGCCGGCGTACTTGGACAGGGCCGGGTCCTTGGCCTGGTCCGAGTCGACGCCGATCGCCCAGGTGCCCGGCTTCGCGGCGACGGCCTCGATGGCGCCGGCGCCGGAGCCGCCCGCGGCGGCGTAGATGACGTCGATGCCCTTGTCGAGCATGCCCTTGGCGGCGGCCTTGCCCTTGTCCGGGGCGCCGAAACCGGACATGTCCGTACCGGTGGACAGGTACTGGATCGTGACCGAGGCGTCCGGCTTGGTGTCCTTGACGCCCTGCTGGAAGCCGGCGGCGAACTTCTTGATCAGCGGGATGTCGACACCGCCGATGAAGCCGATCTTGCCGTCCTTGGACTTCAGCGCGGCCGCGACACCGGCGAGGTACGAGCCCTGCTCCTCGGTGAAGACGATCGAGTCGACGTTCTTCGCCTCGGAGACCGAGTCGACGAGGCCGAAGTTGACCTTCGGGTACTTCGCGGCGACCTTGTCTATGGCGTCCTTGTAGGCGAAGCCGACGCCGATGACGGGGTTGAAGCCGCCCTCGGCCAGGGAGGCGAGGCGCTGCTCACGGTCGGCCGGGGTCTCACCGGTCTTGGCGGTGAGCTCCTTGGTCTCGACACCGAGCTCGGCCTTGGCCTTGTCCAGGCCACGAGCGGCGGAGTCGTTGAACGAGTTGTCACCACGGCCACCGACGTCGTAGGCCATGCCGACCTTGATGGTGCCCTTGGGGGAGCCGGAGTCCTCGGTGGAGGACTCGCCGCAGGCGGTGGCGGTGAGAGCGAGGGCCGCGGTCACTACGGACGCGGAAGCGATCTTGGATACCCGGCGCAAGAGGAGGGTCCCTTCGAGACTGACCGAAAGCGCCTCTTCCGGCGCTGGTTTCGCGTGGATCGTAACGCGCGTAGATGTCAGTTAAAGACCCGTTCATGAGTCGTTATCGGATCGTCGCGAACCGGCCAGCGTGGCGACTGGCCGGCGACTGGCTGGCGACTGGCGGCGTCCGACCCGGCACGGTCGGTTATACACCCTGGTACGCGGGTGCGCGCGCGGCCCGCGCGAGGGCACGCGGGCGGCTGGGCCGGACGGGTGAACGGGTGAACGGCGTTTCGGGGCGTCAGTGCTTGGGGGCGGAGTCGATCAGGGCCGCGGCGGTGAAGAGCTCGACGCCGACCTCGATCGCCTCCTCGTCCACGTCGAAGTCGCCGCAGTGCAGGTCCCGGCGTGTCGTGTCGCCGGGGGCACGGACGCCGAGCCGGGCCATGGCGCCCGGCACGTGCTCCAGGTACCAGGAGAAGTCCTCGCCGCCGAGGCTCTGCTCGGTGTCCTCGATCGCATACGGTCCGCGGCGGGCGGTCATGGCGTCGCGGAGCAGCTCGGTGATCACCGGGTCGTTGACGACCGGCGGGACGCCCCGGACGTAGTTGATCGTCGACTTGGCGCGGTGGAGGGTGGCGATCTCGTCGATGGCCGCGTGCACGAGGTCGGGGGCCTCGCGCCAGCCGGGGAGGTCCAGGCAGCGGACGGTGCCGGAGAGCTCGGCGTGCTGCGGGATGACGTTGCAGGCGTGACCGGCGTCGATCCGGCCCCAGGTGACCGCGAGGCCGGAGCGGGCGTCCACCCGGCGGGCGAGCAGGGCGGGGACGTCGGTGGCGATCCGGGCGGCGGCGGTGACCAGGTCGGTGGTGAGGTGCGGGCGGGCCGTGTGACCGCCGGGGCCCTGGAGGGTGACTTCGAGGCGGTCGCAGGCGGAGGTGATGGGGCCGGGGCGCAGTCCGATCCGGCCGGCGTCCACCTTCGGGTCGCAGTGCACGGCGATGATCCGGCCGACACCGTCCAGGACCCCGGACTCGATGGCGTCGGCGGCGCCGCCGGGCAGCACCTCCTCGGCGGGCTGGAAGATCAGCCGCACGGCGTTGGGGAGCAACCCCTGCCGGTCGAGCTCGGCGAGGACGAGCCCGGTGCCCAGGACGGTGGTGGTGTGGACGTCGTGGCCACATGCGTGGGCCCGATTGGGCACGGTGGATCGGTACGGGACGGTCTTGACGTCCGGAATGGGCAGCGCGTCGATGTCGGCGCGGATCGCCAGCATGGACCGGCTCCTGTCCCAGGTGCCGATGTCGCACACGAGGCCGGTGCCCGTCGCGAGGACCTTCGGCGCGAGTCCGGCGGCCTCGAGGCGGGCCTTCAGGGCCGCGGTCGTACGGAACTCCTGGTTGCCGAGCTCGGGGTGCATGTGCAAGTCGCGGCGGAAGGCGATCAGTTCGGCGCGCAGCGACGCGGACAGCGTTCCGGGCAGAGCGACGGAGCCGGGCTCACGGGACTTCAACTGGTTCACCTTTTGAAGGGTAGGCCCCTTCGGAGATCAACTGCCCGTTGATCACGAAAAGTTCAGCCCGATAGGGGAAAGAATCTCGGTTCACCAGGCTTGACGACCACCCTGTGTGGGTAAGCTCACCCGAATTCGAGCCGCTGTGAGGACGGGGCGGCCTGGGCGGTGAGGCGGTCGACCTCGTGAGCCGCCGTGCCCGTGACCCCGGCCAGGAAGCCCTGGGCGCGCGGGGAGGCGTTCTCCTTCAGCCACTCGGGCGCGATCTCGCAGACGGCGACCTTCACGCCCGTGCCGGCCAGTGCCAGCGGGAGGGTGTGCACGACCGTCGAGGGAAAGCTGACCACGGTACGGCCGATCGGGCCGCGCCGGGCGATCAGCTCCAGCGGCAGGTCGGGCCGGACGATCTCCAGGCCGGTCTCCACCGCGATCCGGTGCAGCTTCTCGGTGGCCTCGCGGCGGTGGGCGAAGTAGCGGGTCGCCCCGTGGAGACGGGCCAGCTCGGCGACGACGAGGGCGTACTGGTCGGGGTCGACGACGCCCGTCTCGACCAGCGAGGTCCCGACGAGGTCGGCGCCCTTGGTGATGCGGGGCGGGCCGAAGCGCTGCCGGGTCCAGGCGAAGGTGTTCCGGGTGACGGTGGTGCCGGGCGGCGCCTCCACCGGGAGCGAGGTGAAGATCTCGACGGTACGGCGCCGGGTGGGGGCGAGCTTGCGGCGGGCGGCGGCGGTGACCGGGGCGAGCACGAGCTCGCGGGGCCCCCCGCTGCCGCGCCGGTGCCAGCGCACGAGGCGTTCGCCACGGGCGAGTTGGGCGGCGTACTCCATGGTGGCGGTGCCGTCGTCGACGACGGTCAGCCGCTTGGGGGCGAAGAGGGTGAGCAGCAGCTGGACGTACCGGGAGAACGGGTCCCCGACGATCACGCGCTCGGCGCCCCGCAGCAGCGGGGCGAGCTCCCGCAACGTCCGCCCGAGCGACCCGCGCCCACCCCGGGCCTCCTGCCAGTGCACGGCGAACCCGTCGTCCCGGGCCAGCTGCGCCATCCGGCGCAGCTGGCCGCGCGACATCGGATCGGTCGGCGAGAGCACGACGACGGTGAGATCGCGAGGGGCGGGGGCCGTGCGGCCGGGGGCGGTGGCGGCCTCGGTGGCCGCGCGGCCGGGGGCGGTGGCGGCCTCGCGGCCGTCGGGGTCCGCGTCGGCGGAGGCCTCCTGGCCGTCCGGGCCGACGGCTGCCACGGCCTCCTGGCCGTGGGTGCCGACGGCGGCCGTCCGGCCGGCGGTGGCCGAGTGGCCGGGGTCGGCCCCCCGGCCGTCCGGGCCTGCGGCTGCCGCCCGGCTGTCGGTGGCCGTCTGGCCGTCGGTGGCTGTGACGGCGGGGGCGGGGGTGGTCTCGCTGGCGTGCGTGGCGACGGGGGCGGGGGCCTGCGCGTCGCCGGGCCCGGTGGGCCGGGCGGCCGCGTGGGGCTGCTCCGTGCCGTCGCGGTCCACAGGGGCTCCGGACGTCGTGGGCGCGAGTATCGCGGGCCCCCGGCCGTCGGGGGCGGTGGTGCCCCCGACGGTGAGGGACTGGGCGTGTGCCCACTCCAGGACGTTCAGGAGCTGGACCGGGCTCTCGACGAACGCCAGCTGGCCGGTCATGCGGCGACAGGCCCCTGGACCCGGCGGAGCTTCTTCATCGGGCCGAGCTCCGACTCGTAGACCTTCTTCACGCCGTCGCCGAGCGCGGTCTCGATCGTGCGGATGTCGCGGACCAGGCGCTGCAGGCCCTGCGGCTCGACGGACGCGGCCTGGTCGGAGCCCCACATCGCGCGGTCGAGGGTGATGTGACGCTCGACGAACGTGGCGCCGAGAGCGACGGCGGCCAGCGTGGTCTGGAGGCCGGTCTCGTGGCCGGAGTAGCCGATCGGGACGTTCGGGTACTCCTCCTTCAGCGTGTTGATCACGCGGAGGTTCAGCTCCTCGGCCTTCGCCGGGTACGTGGACGTCGCGTGGCACAGCAGGATGTTGTCCGAGCCGAGGACCTCGACCGCGTGACGGATCTGCTTCGGGGTGGACATGCCGGTCGACAGGATGACCGCACGGCCGGTGTCGCGCAGGGCGCGGAGCAGCTCGTCGTCCGTGAGGGAGGCGGAGGCGACCTTGTGGGCCGGGACGTCGAACTTCTCCAGGAAGGCGACGGCCTCGGTGTCCCACGGGGAGGCGAACCAGTCGATGCCGCGCTTCTTGCAGTGCTCGTCGATGGCGCGGTACTCGTCCTCACCGAACTCCACGCGGTGGCGGTAGTCGATGTAGGTCATCCGGCCCCAGGGGGTGTCGCGCTCGATGTCCCACTGGTCGCGCGGGGTGCAGATCTCGGGCGTGCGCTTCTGGAACTTCACGGCGTCGCAGCCGGCCTCGGCGGCCACGTCGATCAGCGCGAGGGCGTTGTCGAGCTCGCCGTTGTGGTTGATGCCGATCTCACCGGTGACGTAGACGGGGTGGCCGGGGCCCGCGGTCTTGCTGCCGAAGGTACGGAGGCGAGTGGTCATGGTTCTGGTGTTCCTTAGGAGTTGGGGGTGTGGAGCTCGGGTCCGAGAAGCCAGGCCGCGATCTCGCGGACGGCTCCGGAGCCACCGGGGGTGAGGGTCACCGCACGGGCGGCGGCCCGTACGGAGTCGTGCGCGCTCGCCACCGCGACGGGCCAGCCGACGAGGTGGAAGCACGGGAGGTCGTTGACGTCGTTGCCGGCGTAGAGGACGCGCTGCGGGTCGATGCCCTGTTCCTCGCACCACTGCTTGAGGGCGAGGTCCTTGTGGTCGATGCCGTGCAGGACGGGGATCTGGAGCTTGCGGGCGCGGGCGGCGACGACGGCGTTCTGCTCGGTCGAGAGGATCAGGACCGGCATGCCGGCGCGGCGCAGGGCGGCGATGCCGAGGCCGTCGCCGCGGTGCGCGGAGACGAACTCGTGTCCCTCGGAGTTGAGATGGACGCGGTCGTCGGTCTGGGTGCCGTCGAAGTCGAGGACCACGGCGTCGATGTCGTCGAAGGCGGGGGTGACCGGGTTGTCGAGCAGCGGCGCGAGCGCGCGGGCGCGGGCCAGGTCGTGCGGGTCGTCGATCTCCAGGACCCGTGCGGGGTCGGTGACGACGAGCGCGGTGTGGCCGAAGAAGCGGTGCCGGTGGGTACGGAAGCCCTCGCCGGCCATCGCGTAGACGGCCCCGGTCTCCAGATACTCGGCCTCCCGATCCTGCCGACGGGGGCGGTACGCCTTGTCGTGGTTGACGCCATAGGCGCCTGCGGGGCGGGCGGCGTCGGCGGGTCCGCCGACGGCGGATGCCGTGGCGGTCCCGGTCGCCGTGGCGGTCCCGGTCGCCGTGGCGGTCCCGGTCGCCGTGCCGGGTCCGCTCGCCGTGGCGACGCGAGACGGCCCGGCGGGGCCGCTTGCCGTGCCAGGTCCGGTCACCGTGCCGACGCCAGACGGCCCGGCGGGGCCAGTCCGCGTGGCGACGCCGGACGGCCCGGCGGGCCCGGTCGCCGTGCCGACGGCGGACGGCCCGGCGGTCGCGTCGGCGACGGCGCCCGTCGCGACGCCGGAGACGTGCGCGCCCGAGCCGTCCGCGCCCCAGTCGGTCCGCCCCTCGCGCCACAGGAAGCCGTGGCTCGGGGCCACCGTCAGGGCCGTGTCGGCTATGCCCGAAGTGACGTGGGCGGCGGCCTCGTTGATCTCCTCCGCCGTGATGAAGGGGCTCGTGCACTGGACGAGGAGGACCACGTCCGGGCGGCGGCCGCTCGTCGCCTCGAAGGCGTCCATCGCGTGCAGGACGGCCGACTCGCTGGTCGCCGTGTCGCCCGCGATCGACGCCGGGCGGTGGATCGCCTCCGCACCGGCCGCGCGGGCCGCCGAGGCGATCGCCGCGTCGTCCGTGGAGACGACGACGTCGGTGACCAGGGGCGCGCCGAGGCAGGCGCGGACCGCGCGGGAGACGAGCGGCACACCGGCCACCGGGGCGAGGTTCTTGGCGGGGACGCCCTTGGAACCGCCCCGCGCCGGGATGACGGCAAGCACGCTCGTGGTCATCAGAGTTCTCCAAGACGGCGGATGACGGGGGCCACGCGCTGCACGCCGTGGCGGTACGCGCCGCGCGCCGCCTCCCGGACGATCCGGCGCAGCCCGCTGTCGCGGGTCTGCGTCGCGGTCACGTCCAGGCGGTGGCGGGCGAGGATCCCGGGCAGGTAGCCGGGGGCCGACTCCGCTGTGTAGTAGGGGTTGATCGGGGGCAGCGCCGGCCCGGCGAGCAGCTCGGCGACCCGCTCACGCGCCGCGTCGAAGGCCTTCTCGTACGAGCCGTCCGAGGCGACGCCCTGCCGCGCCAGCCACTCCTCGTCCGCTGCCGGCCGCACGTCCGCGTCGAGCCGGTCGAACGAGGTCAGCAGCCCCGAGCCGATGAAGTGGTGGTTGCCGAGGACCTCGCGGACACCCATGTCGGTGAGGATCGCCGTGGGGATCCGCCGGTGCAGCGCCTCCAGGGCGGCCGTCGAGGAGACCGTGACCAGCAGGTCGGTGTGGTCCAGGACCTCGCCCATGTGCCCGTACACCAGGCGGAAGTTGGGCGGCGGGTCCAGGTCGCGTACCAGCTTCTGGTACGGCAGCTCCTCCAGGTGCGTCGTGTGCTCGCCCGGCTTGGAGCGGAGCTTGAGCAGCACCTCCCGCCCCGGGTGCAGCCGGGCGTGGTCGACGAGCCTGCGGAGCAGGTACGAGCGATCGGCGCGGGTGACCGGCACGGACGGCTGGGCGGCGAAGACGAGGGTGTCCCGGCCGGCCTCGGGGGCGTAGGGCGCGCCGCCGAGGAAAGGCAGCGCGGCCTCCACCACCGAGGAGGCGTCGGCGCCCACTCCTTCGTACACGGCGCGGAAACGCTCCGCGTCGTGGCGGGAGTTGGCGAGGACGACGTCCGCGCCGTGGCGCAGGAGGAGACCGTCGGCGAGCTTCTCGTAGACGACTCCGACATAGCCGGTGACGATCAACGGGCGGCGCTCCAGGCGCAGTTCGGCGATCCCCTGGAGGACCGCGCGGACCGTGCCACCGACGAGGGCGAGCACGACGAGGTCGTACGCCCCGTCCCGTACCTCACGAAGGAACTCCGCGCCCGTCACCTCGCGCGGGAGCGTCGTGGACACCCCGGTCTCGGCGAGCTGGCGCGCGGTGGGAGTGGCCCGACCGCGCAGGACGAATCCGGTGGGCTCCTCGGAAGCCGCGACAGCCGCGCCGGCCGCGATACGGCGCGCGGTGAGCGCGCCCCATTTCCACCGGGTGTCGGAGTCGGCGAGTACGGCGACGCGTACTCGTTCATGGGTACGTGATGGCACGTCGAGGACGCTAGATAGGCATTCCGTTCGCTGGCCCAACTGAGCCACAACAAACGGTGAACAGAGCCTCTCCGCGCACTGAAAACGAACAGGATCGGGGGCGGTTAAGGCGCCCGCCGCTTCGTGTTCACCGAACATCCCTCTGCCGGTCAGAACGAATGCCGGGGCGGCGCCTAGCGTCGGCCGGGTGGTCAAGCTCTCCGTCGTCGTGCCGTTCTTCAACGTGCAGACATATGCCCCCGACACCCTGACAAGCCTGCGCGCGAACGCCCGCGAGGACTTCGAATTCCTTCTGGTCGACGACTGTTCGACGGACGGAACGCCGGAGATCCTCGAACGGGCCGCGCGCGAGATCCCGGGGGCCGTTCTGCTCCGACACGAGAAGAACGAGGGCCTCGCCACCGCGCGCAACACCGGCCTCGACGCCGCCCGGGGCCGCTACCTCGCGTTCCTCGACGGCGACGACTGGCTCTCCCCCGGTCACCTCGCCCGGCTCGTCGCCGCCATGGACGACCTGGACTGCGACTTCCTCCGTACCGACCACGTGGTGAACACGGGCCGCGCCCGGTCCGTGAAGCGTGCCCCGATCGGGCGCCGGGGCGAGCTGCTGCGCCCCCGGGACGCGATCCTGCCGGCCAACCGGACGACCTCGGTCGACTATCCGTACGCCTGGGCCGGGATGTACCACCGGCGACTGCTCGACCGCGGGCTGCTCCACTTCACCCCCGGGCTGCGGACGGCGGAGGACCGGCCGTGGATCTGGAAGCTGCACCGGGAAGCGGATTCCTTCGCCGCGGTGAGCACGCTCGGAATCTTCTACCGGCGCGGTGTCGCCACCTCGCTCACGCAGATCGGCGATATCCGCCAGCTCGATTTCATCCGGGCATTCGACCAGGTGATCGAGGAAACGGCGAACGACGTGGACGCGGACCGGCTTCTCCCGAAAGCCGTCCGCACGTATTGCGCTCTCATTTCGCACCACATCTCTTCCATGGAACGATTCGAACCGGCGGTGGCGAAGAAATTGCGCTCGATGAGTGCGGGGGCGCTGCGGCGTATGCCGCAGGACGTGCTCGACGAGGCGCTGGCCTCGATGGACGAGGAGCGGGCGGGCGGGCTGCGCAGGCTGCGCCGCCGCCGCGCGGGCTCCTCTCCCTCCCCTTCCACGGGCGCGGGGGTCGCCGCGTGAGGACCACCCAGATCTTCTACGCCTCCACCCTGTATGGCGCGACGACGCTGGCCGCCGCCCTGGACAGCGGCTGCTTCGGCCCCGCCGACCGGCGCCTGCTGCTCGTCGGCAACAACGCGGCGGTACCGGAGACCACGCCCGCCCTCGACGAGATGCCCGGCTTCGAGCGGCTGCGCGGCCGCTTCGACGACGTGCTGTCCTGGAACGAGGCGATCGAGCCGCTCCACCCGGCGGGCTGGTCGCCCCGCGCGGACGACGTGCCGCTGCTCGAACGCCATCTGCGGCTGCTGTGGGATCTCGGCGACGACCGGATCGAGCTCGCCCTGGAGTCGATCCAGGTCGCGCCGGCGCTGACGATCGCCCGGCTGTTCCCCGAGGCGGTGCTCGATGTGTACGCCGACGGCCTGATGAGCTACGGCCCCACCCGTAACAAGATCGACCCGCTGGTCGGCGACCGGGTGCGGCGGCTGCTCCATCTCGACCTCGTGCCCGGTCTCGCGCCCCTGCTCCTGGGCGAGTTCGGGGCGACGGCCGAGGTGGTGCCGACGGAGGCCTTCACGAAGGTGGTCGCGGAGCTGGCGGACTCGGCCGGTCCCGCCGCCGGGGAGGAGGGCCCGGCGCTGCTGCTCGGCCAGTACCTCGCGGCGCTCTCGCTGCTCACCCCGGCCGAGGAGGAGGAGCTGCACGTACGGATGGTCCGCGGCGCGGTCGCCCGCGGGCACCGGCGGCTCGTCTTCAAGCCGCACCCCACGGCGCCGGACGCCTGGACGCGGCGGCTCGCCCGGGAGGCGGAGGCGCTCGGCGCCGAACTGACGGTCCTCGACCGGCCGGTGCTCGCCGAGGTCGTGTACCGGGAGCAGCGGCCCGCGCTGGTGGTGGGCTGCTTCTCGACGGGGCTGATGACGGCGCACACCTTCTACGGGATCCCGGTGGCCCGCGTCGGCACGCGGACGCTCCTGGACCGGATGACCCCGTTCCAGAACAGCAACCGCGTCCCGGCGACCCTCGTCGACGCGCTCGTCCCCGACCTGGAGGCCGCCGACGCGCCGGCCGCCCGGGTCCCGGACGGGGAGGCGCTGGCCGGCCTGGTCGCGGCGGTCGGTTTCGCGATGCAGCCCAAGGTCCGGCCGGATCTGCGGGGTGCAGCGGTACGTCACCTGTCGGGCCCGCTCGCGGAGACCACACGGCACTACTTCAAGCGCCGCCGCCTCACCGTCCTGGGCCTCCCGGGCGGCCTACCGGTGCCCCGCCACCCGACGGTCCGACGGCTTGCGCGGCGCGCACTGAAGCTGAAGCGGGCGCTGGCGAAGTGAGCTGAGGACGGGTGACGGCGCCGCACGGCCGGCCCGCTGCCGCCCCCTGGGCCTGAGCCCCGGGGACGGCAGCGTTTCGGCGCGGGCCGGCTCGCGCGGGCGACGACCGGCTCGGCGCGGGCCAGGTCCTGTTTCGAGAGCGATCGGCTCCTGCCCGCGATCAGGTCGGTGATGGGGGAGGCGGGAGTAACCGAGGCGCCAGGGGCTCGGGGGAAGCTCTTTGAGCTCCACGAGTTCATGCGGGGTTAGCTGTTCGTCGGCCGGTCCGTCCTTCTTGCCGAAGCGCGCTCGATCCAGGAGTGAACTCTAGGTTCAGCCACCTCAGCCCGGCCTTGACCTGGGCCTCGCTCAGGCCGGCCTTCTCGGCCAGCGCCTCCGCTCTGAGGCCCTGAGGATGCTTCTCCAGCACTCGGGTGATCTTCCCGGCCCACTGCTCGGCGTCCACGACCTTGGCTCAGAGCGCGACATACGGTGCGAACAGGACCGGGCAGGGTCAACTCACACCTTCTCGCCCTACCTCGGTTCCTCTCACCCACCGCCCCGGATGGGGGCGCTCAGCAAGCGGAGGTTGGCATGACTCCTCGTGATACCCCTGAGCCACGGCCCGTGGCCGCCAAGGGAAAGCGGCGCACAGCGGCGATGCTGTGGGCCGGTGTTCTCGCGGCGGGGTTCATCGTCGGTTCCGGAGCGCCGAGCGCCACTGCCCAGGCGACGTGCTTCGGGCAGGCTTTCACGATCGAAGCGGTGGCCGGCCAGGAGACCCTGGGGACTCAGGGCCCGGACGTGATCGTCGGTACGGAGGAGGCCGACACGATCGACGGCCGCGGCGGCAACGACCTGATCTGCGGCCTGGACGGGAACGACACCCTCATGGGCGGGCTGGGCAACGACCGGATCGACGCCGGCGCCGGCAATGACGGCGTGCGCGGCGACAGGTTCAACCCGGACGGGAACGCCGCAGGCGGCGGGAACGACATCCTGTTCGGCGGTGACGGCAATGACCGCATCATCGGCGACAGCCTTGCCTTCGGCGGCAACGCCTCCGGCGGAGGCAGGGACGAGATCCACGGCGGGAACGGCGACGACGGCCTGACCGGCGACAGTAGAACCGCCTTCGAGAGCGGGGGCACGGCCTCGGGTGGCGGCAATGACCGTCTGTTCGGCGATGCGGGAATCGACAGCATGCTCGGTGATTCCTCCTCGGCAACGGTGGGGGCCACGGGCGCCGGGGACGATCAGCTCTTCGGGGGCTCCGACCTCGACTTCATGGTCGGCGACAGCCAGGCTCCGAGGGATGCGCGCGGAAGCGGCGGCGACGACCTGCTGGACCTGGGCGCTGATGGCGGGGTCCTTGCCCTCGGGGATCACAACATCTTCGACCCCCAGGGCGGGACCGGGATCGGCGCCGGTAACGACCGGATCATCGGCGGAAGCGCGAACGAGGAGCTCATCGGCGACAGTTCCGTACCGGACGGGACCACCCGCACCTCCGCCGGCAACGACGTGATCACTGGTGGCGGCGGAGACGACAGGCTGTTCGGCGACAACGCCGGCTTCAATGCCGACTTCGAGACCACCACAACCGTAGGGACCGCAGGCGGCGACGACAGCCTCGACGGCGGCGACGGCGCCGACGCGATCAAGGCAGGCCCCCGCAACGACACGCTCGACGGCGGCACCGGTGCCCCGGACGTCTGCGACGGCGAGGCCGGCACCGACACCGCAACCGCCGCGTGTGAGTCAAGCCCGAACGTGCCGTAAGCGCCGACCGCGCCACGCCCCCGAGCCACCACGGTTCGGGGGTGTATCGGCCTTCAGGAGGCGGGGAAACGGCCGTCCTTGACGGCATTCACGAACGCCGCCTTGTATCGACGCGCGTACTGGATGGCACCAGACGGGCTCCACGTAGGACGCGCTCTGACGTGGGAGGAGTCGATCACGCACCACGACCAGTCCAACCGCGCGGCAGCGTTGAGTTCGGCAAGCAGCACCTCGTGCAGCTGCTGCCCACACGTCGGCCTCGTTCAAGTCCCGGAGTCTGGGCCAGCACGTCATCCCCGAACCGGAGCCGAGTTCCTGCGGCAGGTGCTCCCACTGGATCCCGGTGTGCAGCACGTACAAGATCCCGGACAGCACCTCCCGGTCAGGCAACGGCTTCCGCCCCGGGTATGGGAAGCACCGCTCGCGCTGCGGCAGCAACGGCTCCAGGCGATCCCACAGCTCATCGGGCACGATCCACGGCGCAGTCCCCACACCGAGCCGAACGCCCAACTCCCGTCCCGGTCATGGCCAGCAGGCCAGGTCCACCTCATTGTGTCAGCCCTTGTCAGCGGATGCTTCGGGCGAGGGCGACGACGTTCCGCTCGTCTCCCTCAACGGTCTCTGTGGCGATCTCGTTGTCGAGGGTCCCGTCGACCATGAGCCACTGCAAGGTGTCCATCCGGACCGGGGAGGCGCCTTGTCCGGTGTGGGCGGTCACGACTCGTCGTCCTCGTCCTCGTCCTCGTCCTCGTCGTCTTCGTCCTGGTCGTCGTCTTTGAGGTATGCGGGGTCGAGGACGTCGACCAGGCGCTCATCGATCGGCATACCAGAGGAGTCTTCGTCTTCCAGGATCCGGCACAGGATGTTCAGCGGGTAGAACCCCTCATCCGGCCCGGCATCTGGGAAGGCGACGCTGGGGGTGTCGAGGGCCGGGGTGTCCGCGGGATCGAACAGCGGCGGATAGCCGCCCTCGTCCAACGGCTCCGGCGTGTATCGCCACACCATGCCGTGGGTGCGGCACATCATCTCGCCGACGTACCACACCGCGCCCTGCACGAACGGGGTCCGGCGCTGCTCGGTGAGCTGATCCAGGCCGCTGGCGGTCTCGCGGATCAGGGTGTCGAGGACGTCGAGGGAGGCCGGGGTGAAGTCGAACAGCGCGGCGCCCCCGGCCTGGTCGGCCCAGGACGGGAAGGTGTTCCGGCGTTCCACCAGCCACGCCACCAGCTCGGGGTGACGGGTGGGGTGTTCGGTGGGGTTCACGTCGTCGCTCATGGGACGTCACGGTAGCGGGCCGCGCTGACACAAGCCCAACGGACCTTTTTCTTCACCGAGTTGACACACGCACACCGTGTGGAACCTGTTGCATCTGGCGTGCCGTCAGTGGCTAGGCTGGCCGGCGAACGGGTGGCAAGCCACGGGGGCCCTTACGCCGCCCGGTTCCTCTTCTGTCCCATGAGCCCCCACCCAGGGACATGTACGTGAGAACATCCATGACCACCCGCATACGGCGGCGCCTGACTTCGTGTCTGGCGGTCGCCGCGGCGGCGGGGATGATGCTGGTCGGTCTCCCGGCCGACGCGCAGGCTGCGCCCGGTGACTACGCCAAGGTCAGCTCCGGCGGCAGGTGCGACACCATGCACCTAAAGAAGCCGTTCCCCCGCACCCCGAACAACTCCGGCGCTCCGACCGGGCAGCACCACTGGACCCGGTCCGGCCCGGACGAGGAGTACTACTTCAACCTCTTCTACAAGGGCTTCGAGAACGTCCCCACCCCCACCCAAGCCGATCTGAACGCGGCCGGGTACAGCCGGGCGGACATCGACAAGTGGGACAAGGCGTACGCCGCGTCGAAGGACCCCGAGGACATGAAGCGCGCGATCTGGGCGCGCTACAACCGCTACAAGCGGGACACGAAGGGAACCCCGAAGCCGTTCGCCAAGTGGGTGCCCCAGCACCTGATCGGCGGTCAGCACGTCCGCGAGAAGGGCGGTGTCTTCGAGCGGAAGACCGTCCAGGACTACAACCTCATCGGGCCCGATTGGCTGTGTGAGGTGAAGGTCGAGATCTTCGACAGGAACGGCAACAAGATCGCCTCCCGCCGCTACGACGCGTGGAACCAACGGACGGGCGACCTGGGCGAGTTCAAGTCCAACGGCAAGCGCATCAAGGGCCAGTTCGCGAACGACAAGATCATCCTTCGCCACAAGGACGCGAAGTACGACTTCACGAAGTCGAAGTTCACCATGTTCACCGGCGAGAAGCCCAACAAGGTCACCACCCGCGAGTACAAGGCGGAGAACGACAAGCTCCGCGGCGAGCGCGGCACCGGGAACAACCCGATCCGGATCGCCGAACGCCGCGCGACCGCGAAGGGCGTCTATCCGCAGACGAAGTACACGAAGACGTACATGCCGTTCTCCCCCAAGCCGAACATCGGCACACAGGGGCCGATCAACTCCCTCGCCTACGGCTCGGGGAAGAACCCCGCGGAGGCCCGGCAGCTCCAGAACCAGTACAACAAGATCGACACCCGGGGTGCGCTCGGCCGCGGCCCCGGTGGCGTCGACTTCTCCACCCTGGAACTTCAGTACGTCGGCAACCCCGTCAAGGGCAAGGGCCTGGACTACTCCATGAAGGCCGACTTCGTGGACGACGAGGACACCAACCCGGGCTGGGGTGGTCAGGCGAAGCTCGAACTGGCCTCCGACGCCCTGTTTACGTGGCTGGCCCTCACACCGGACCGCATGTGGGTGAACCTTAACCCGGACCAGCCCGAGACGATCATGGACAAGGGCTTTGGTGAGACCGACACCGGTCGTGTCCTCCTCGAAGCCGACATGGAGATGAAGCGGGACTTCTCCCGCGCCATGGACCCCAAGAAGTCCCCCGGACGCGAGTTCATGAACGCCGCCCCCAAGGTCAACGGCGTCCCCTGCTGGGGGTCGGGCCGTAACTGGATCGTCCCCGGCCGGGCGAAGGTCCGCGAGCAGGACGGCGGCATCTACATCCTGGACGCGCCGCTGAAGGTCAACCACGCGGCGATGGAGTTCAGCACCCCGCCGAACGGCGAGCGCTGCGACACGAAGCTGACCAAGGCGGAGAAGGACTACAGCCACAGCCTGATCACGCGTCTCCTCGTCCCGCACGTGCAGAAGCAGATCAACACCGAGGCGAAGTACGCCGACCTGCGGCGCGTCTACAAGTCCCGCGTGGCCGCCGAGTGGATCCGCCTCCAGGACGCCAAAACGCCCACCGATTTCCGGCCCATCATCAACAGCAATGATCTGAAGCGGTGGCCCCTGCGTGCCCCCAACGCGGACTGGGACAAGCGGACCGTGTGGAAGGAGATGGTGAAGTCCTTCACCAAGGGTGACTTCACCTACGAATGGCCCCTCGCTGACGGGCGGATCTACACCTTCTTCGTCGGCGGCGTCGACTTCTCCAAGGCCCCCAAGCGGAACATCACCCCCGTAGAGTTCCAGACCCAGCACCGCACCCTCCCCAAGGAGACGAAGGACTCCGTCCGGGCGGAGACCTCCGCCCGGAACGCCGACATCGCGTTCCTCGGCGGGAACGGGTCGGCCAAGACCGACGACGGCAAGCCCGACCCCACCCCCACGCCGACACCGACCGGCCCCGGGAAGCCTGACCCGACCGACAAGCCCACCCCCACGCCGAGCAATCCCGACCCGACGGACCCGACGTCGCCGCCCGCCACCAGCGGGCCCGGCCCGAAGGACCCTGACGGCGACCTCGCCGACACTGGATCCGACACCCCCATCGGCCTCATCGGCGGCATCGCCGCCGCCCTGGCCGCCGCGGGCAGCGCACTCGTCTGGTGGCGCCGCCGCCAGACCCGCACCGAGCACTGACCCGGCGCAGTACCTGTAGGAACAGCAGAGGGCCCCTTCCCGCGGGAAGGGGCCCTCTTGTCCTGTGCCACCACAGATGCTCCGGCATCGTGTTCCTCGGCGAGAACGGGGGAAGCCCCCAGCGTCGGCGCCCACCTGCGCCTGAAGTGCGGAGGACGCTGCCGTTGGGCAGATGAGGAATCACGGGCAACAGCCGTAACCCGACCGCTCACCCACCGACAAGGCGCCGTCCCGCAGGCACACCGGCCGCCTCGCCAGCCCGGCCAGCACCGTGCTGGTGCTGGCCGGAGCCGGCGCTCATGACCACATGCCCTCAGCCGACCCGCCGCGCCGAGGTAGTCAGACGAGGACCTGCTTGACGAAGGTGATGATGGCGTCTGCGGAGTCGCTCAGGAAGCTGAGTCCGCCGGCGGGGCCGGTGTCTGGGAGGGCCATAGCCTGGGCGGGCATGGCGGCGGTCAGGATGATGACGGCGGTGGCGGCAAGGCGACGACGAGTCGTGGGCGGTGCACGCTGAGCCGCGGAGAACTAAATGCGTCGACAGCGCCCCTCGGCACCAGGCACAGTGGCCCGCCGTGACGAGCAGTGAACTGTGGACCCGCGCGACCGCCGACCGCTACGACGCCGAGGAAGCCGAAGCGTCCTCGGCTGCCGTTCTCGGACCAACCCTCGCCTTCCTCGCCGAGCTCGCCGGAGACGGCCCGGCGCTGGAGTTCGCCATCGGAACCGGACGGGTGGGAGTCCCGCTCCGGGAACGCGGCGTGCCGGTGGTGGGCATCGAACTGTCCGAGCACATGGCAGCGGTGCTGCGGCGCAAGATCGACGAGGGCACCCTCCCGGTAGTCATCGGGGACATGGCCACCACCGTCGTTCCCGGCGGGTTCACCCTGGTCTACCTCGTCTACAACACCATCACGAACCTGCTCACGCAGGACGAGCAGGTCGAGTGCTTCCGCAACGCCGCACGGCATCTGGAGCCCGGCGGCCGGTTCGTCATCGAGTTGGGTGTGCCGCCGCTGCGGTTCCTGCCGCCCGGCCAGGTCGCGGTGCCGTTCGACGTCTCTGAGCAGCATCTCGGCTTCGACACCTTCGACCTGGTCGAGCAGATGCTCGTCTCGCACCACTTCACCCGCGACAGCGACGACGGCCGCTACCGCCGCGAAAACTCCCGGCACCGGTACGCCTGGCCGGCGGAGCTCGACCTGATGGCGCGGATCGCTGGGCTCGAGCTGGAACGTCGCGTTGCGGACTGGGACGGGTCTCCGTTCACCCAGGACTCCGCGAAGCACGTCTCCGTGTGGCGCAAGCCGGCCTGAGGTCGGCAACCGGGCCATCAACGTTGGCCGTGCCTGTCTTGAACTCCTATCGGGAGTTCAGGCGTCGCCAGCAGATCGGTGCGCATCCGAGGGCGAGGAAGGCTTCGTGGATGTCGTCGCGGATCTCCCAGCGGATCCGCAGGCGGCGGAACCAGTGCAGGTGGGCGAATGCTCGCTCCACGACCCAGCGTTGCGTGCCCAGGCCCGAGCCGTGCTCGGTGCCCCGGCGGGCGATCAGCGGCTTCACGCCGAGATCCCGGACGAGGCGGCGGTACTTGTCGTGGTCGTAGCCGCGGTCGCCCAGCACCACGTCCGGGCGGCGCCGGAGCCGGCCTCGCTTGCCCCTCACCGGCGGCACCGCCTGAAGCAGCGGGATCAGCTGGGTGACGTCGTTGCGGTTGCCGCCGGTCAAGGTGGCGGCGAGCGGGATACCGGTGGCGTCGGTGATCAGGTGATGCTTGCTGCCCGTCCTGCCCCGGTCAACAGGGCTTCGTCCCGTCTTGGATCCCCCTTTCAATGCCCGTATGTGGGAGCCGTCGACGGCCGCCCGGGAGAAGTCCAGGGCGTTCACGCTGCGAAGCTTGGCCAGAAGGACTTCGTGAAGCCGGGGCCAGACTCCAGCCTCGGTCCACTCGGCCAGGCGGCGCCAGCAGGTCATGCCCGAGCCGAAGCCGAGTTCCTGCGGCAGATGTTCCCAGGCGATCCCGGTGTGCAGGAATGAACAGGATGCCCTGGAACACCAGCCGGTCCGGATGCCGCTTGCGCCCGGGGTACCGGGGCCGACGTTCCACCCTCGGTAGCGGCCGCTCGATCACCGCCCAGCCACGGCGAGTGCTGCGGTCAGGCGAGGCGAGATCGCGAACACCACGTACCCATCATCGCCCTGGCCGGTCACGATACGAGGCTCGCTGGCTTCGACGAGTTCCTCGAAGCTGCCGTCGGCGAGAAGGCACTCCCACTCGACCACAGCCTCTTCGGGATCGAAGTTGCCGAAGGAGAGCGACTCGAATGCGCGTCGCGGCCCGGCCTGAAGAACCAGAGCCGCTGACGCGTCATCCGGAGCCGCGAAGAACTCGACGATGATGCTCGCCCGAGCATCTTGCCGGACCCCCCACGACCATGATCGGCCGGACAGGACCTGGTTCGCGCAGGCGACGACCCGCTCGGCGCAGGCTAGTTCGCGCGGGTGACCGGCTCCTGGAGCTCCGTCACCCACTTCGCCTTGTCGTCCGGGCACTCCAGGTACAGCTCGCGGCTGTAGCCCTGGGACCGGTAGCCGTTGGCGTCGATCCAGGTGGCCAGGGTCTGGACGGTCGGCAGGAGGTCGTCCATCGGACCCCGGTGGACGACCGTCGCCGCCTCCTCAAGGCCCGGCAGCACGACGACGTCGACGCCCGGCACCTCCTCCGTACCCGCCGGGAGCGTCATCCCCGCGTGCACGACGACCGAGCCGTCGCCGCGGCCTGCGTCCTCGTAGTACGCGATCCCCGGGCCGAACCCGGTGACGCCCGCCGCCTCCAGGCGCGCGCACAGCTCCTCGTACAGCGGCTGGATGACCGGGCCGATCTCGCCGGGGCCGAACCCGGCCGCCACCCCGCTCAGCTCGGCGAGCCGCACCGGCGGAACCTTCTTGATCACGACGTCCTGCGTGGACATGTGTCCCTCGCTCTCGATGGCTCGGAGCCGCGCGCCGACCTGGGCCAGCCGTCCCGCCGCCTCCGCCAGGGCCGTCTCCAGCTCGGCCTGGCGCAGCCGCAGCATGCCGCGCAGCTCCTCCGCACCGACCTGCTCGTCGAGGATCGACCCCACCTGTTCGAGGGTGAAGCCGAGTTCCTTGAGCGCGATGACGCGGTTGAGGCGGGCGAGCTGGTCCGCCTCGTAGAAGCGGTAGCCGCTGTGCGGGTCGACATGGGCCGGGCGCAGCAGTCCGATGGCGTCGTAGTGACGCAGCATGCGGACCGACACCCGTCCGTGCCGGGCGAAGTCTCCGATGGTGAACATGACGACTCCTACGACACGGCCTCACACGATGTGAGGGTCAAGCGGTGCTGCTGAGGGAGAGCTTCACCGCGAAACCGAGGAAGAGCGCCCCGGCGGCCGAGGTCGCCCCCGCCGAGAGGCGCTTGCGGCGCCGGAATGCGGCGGCGAGCCGCGTACCGCCGAATATCAGCATCGTCAGATAGAGGAAGCTCCCGAGCTGAAGCAGGGTGCCGAGAACGAGGAACGAGAGCGCCGGGTAGGCGTAGCCGGGGTCGACGAACTGCACGAAGAAGGAGATGAGGAAGAGGATCGCCTTGGGGTTGAACAGGCTGATGATCAGGGCCCGCCGGTACGGGCGCTCGGAGGATCCCGCCACGGCCTCCTCCTGGCCCGCGCTCTCCTCACCGCGCGAACGCCACATCGACCAGGCCGCGCGCAGCATCCCGTACGCCATCCAGGCCAGATAGCCCGCGCCCGCGTACTTCACGATCATGAAGAGCAGGGGCGTGGTCTGAAGCAACGAGGCCGCACCGAGCGCGGCCAGTGTCATCAGCACCGCATCGCCGGTGAAGACACCGGCGGCGGCCTTGTATCCGGTCCGCGTTCCCTTGCGGGCGGCGACGGACAGCACGTACAGCGAGTTCGGCCCCGGCAGAAGGATGATGAGGACGAGGCCCACGAGATAGGTCGGAAGATCGGTGACACCCAGCATGAGGCGGAGTGTCGCACGTGGGTACGACACTCCGCTTCGGGGTTTCGCATGCCGGAAGATCGGCTGACACTCAGACCGCGTCAGGCCACGCGCCCCACCTTGGCCACGTGGACGGTGACCGGCGGAGGCGGCGGAACTCCTCCATGGCCCGCTGCTCCCACACCACCGTGTGGCTCACGAAGCCGCCTGCCGGTCCTCGGCCTCAAGCTGCGCCATGAACGCCTCGTGCGTCATCGAAGGCCCGGCCGGAGCAGCCTCGCGGGCCTTCACCTCCGCGAGGTCGGCCTCGTCCCGAAGACGTTCGAGCTCTTCCAGTTCCTCAATCGGAACGCGGGCCGCCGCAGGTCTGCGGGTGTGTACGTACCGCACTGGACCGGTCCACCGCGCCGGATCAGAACGCGTCGGTCGGGACGTACGTGCCCCAGACCTCGCGCAGTGCGTTGCAGACCTCGCCGACCGTCGCTCGCGCCCTGAGCGCGTCCTTCATCGGGTAGAGCACGTTGTCCGTGCCCTCCGCCGCCTTCTTCAGCTCCGCGAGCGCCGCGTCCACCGCCGCCTGGTCGCGTTCGGCGCGGAGCTTGGCCAGGCGTTCGGCCTGCTGGGCCTCGATCGCCGGGTCGACGCGCAGGGGCTCGTACGGCTCCTCGACGTCGATCGTGTAGCGGTTGACGCCGACGACGACCCGCTCGCCGCTGTCGGTTTCCTGCGCGATCCGGTAGGCGGAGCGCTCGATCTCGTTCTTCTGGAAGCCGTGCTCGATCGCGCTGACCGCGCCGCCCAGGTCCTCGACCTTCTGCATCAGTTCCAGCGCGGCCGCCTCGACGTCGTCGGTCATCTTCTCGACGACGTACGAGCCGGCGAACGGGTCGACGGTGGCGGTGACGTCCGTCTCGTACGCCAGGACCTGCTGCGTACGCAGGGCCAGGCGCGCGGACTTGTCCGTCGGGAGGGCGATGGCCTCGTCGAAGGAGTTGGTGTGCAGCGACTGCGTGCCGCCGAGGACGGCTGCGAGGCCCTGGACGGCGACCCGGACGAGGTTGACCTCCGGCTGCTGTGCGGTCAGCTGGACGCCCGCCGTCTGGGTGTGGAAGCGGAGCATCAGCGACTTGGGGTTCTTCGCGCCGAACTCCTCCTTCATCACCCGCGCCCAGATCCGGCGGGCGGCCCGGAACTTGGCGACCTCTTCGAGGATCGTGGTGCGCGCGACGAAGAAGAACGACAGGCGGGGCGCGAAGTCGTCCACGTCCATGCCCGCGGCGACGGCGGTACGGACGTACTCGATGCCGTCGGCGAGGGTGAACGCGATCTCCTGCGCGGGCGAGGCTCCGGCCTCGGCCATGTGGTAGCCGGAGATCGAGATCGTGTTCCACTTCGGGATCTCGGCCTTGCAGTACTTGAAGATGTCCGCGATCAGCCGCAGCGAGGGCTTGGGCGGGAAGATGTACGTGCCGCGCGCGATGTACTCCTTGAGCACATCGTTCTGGATCGTGCCGGTCAGCTGGTCCGCCGGGACGCCCTGCTCCTCACCCACGAGTTGGTAGAGGAGCAGCAGGAGAGAGGCGGGGGCGTTGATGGTCATCGACGTGGAGACCTTGTCCAGCGGGATCCCGTCGAACAGCACGCGCATGTCGTCGATCGAGTCGATGGCGACGCCGACCTTGCCGACCTCGCCCGAGGCGATCGCCGCGTCCGAGTCGTGGCCCATCTGCGTCGGCAGGTCGAAGGCGACGGACAGACCCATCGTGCCGTTCGCGATCAGCTGCTTGTAGCGGGCGTTGGACTCGACCGCGGTGCCGAAGCCCGCGTACTGCCGCATCGTCCAGGGGCGGCCCGTGTACATCGACGGATACACACCGCGCGTGAACGGGTACGAGCCCGGCTCGCCCAGCTTCTCGGCGGGATCCCACCCGTCCAGAGCGTCCGGTCCGTAGACCGGCTCAATGGGCAGCCCCGACTCCGACTCGCGCGCCATCTGTTGTGCCTCCCGATAGACCTGCTGCAGACCTACTGCCTGGTACCGACCCTCGCGACGGACTGTAGCGGCGGCCGTGCGGCGGGTGGAGAGCCGCACGCTGGGACCTTCCTCACAGCATGCTCCGTCCTTCCGCCGAGTGCGCAACCACGAGTGCGCAACCAAGCGGGCGTGGGAAGCATCCATACGTACACACGCTGATTCCGGGGGGCTTCCGATGCGCCGTTCGTCCGTCATACGCAGAGCACTCATGGCCGCGGCCGCCGTGGCGATCGCCACAGGCTGTACGGCCCAGGCCGCCGGCGGCGGGGGCGCCTCGCCCTCGACCGGCGCGCCGACGACTTCTTCCTCGGCGCCGGCCACGACCCCGCCGTCGAGCTCGGCCGCTCCTAGCGTTACGCCGACTACGGACGACAAGCCGTCCTCCTCCCCCACCTCCGCGCCGCCTGTCGCCAAGGTCCTGATGAAGGACGGCGACGAGAGCGCGCAGGTACGTGAGCTGCAGGCGCGGCTGCGGCAGATCGGCTACTTCGACCGGGCGCCCACCGGCTTCTACGGCTCGATCACCGGCAAGGCCGTCGAGGCCTTCCAGAAGAAGCGGGGGCTGCCGCAGACCGGCTCGGTGGACGAGGTCACCTGGCAGAAGCTGCTCGGGATGACCCGTAAGCCCACCGCTGAGGAGCTGAAGCCGTCCACATCCAACGCGCTGGACACGCCGGACCCGCGCTGTATGACCGGGCGGGTGATGTGCATCAGCAAGGAGACCCGCACGCTGGCCTGGATGATCGACGGCAAGGTCGTCTCGTCGATGGACGTGCGCTTCGGCTCGGAGAACACCCCGACCCGCGAGGGCACCTTCAAGGTCGACTCCAAGAGCCGCGACCACGTCTCGACGATCTACCACACGCCCATGCCGTACGCGATGTTCTTCAGCGGCGGCCAGGCCGTGCACTACTCGTCGGACTTCGCCGCCCGCGGCTACAACGGGGCCTCGCACGGCTGTGTCAACGTCCGTGACCGGGGGAAGATCGCGGCGCTCTTCGGCCAGGTGAAGGTCGGCGACAAGGTCGTCGTCCACTGGTAGGAGCGCTAGGAGCGGCAGGAGAGGGCGAGAGAAGAAGGGGCGCGGGTGGGACCGGGGGAACGTGTCCCACCCGCGCCGGTGCGCGGAGCCGAAGGTACGGGGGGAACCCCGGCTCACGCGCGGCCGATGACCAGTCGGCTCACTCAGTACTGCGCCGACGGGCCGAAAAGTGTCACACCTTGTTCATCGCGGGCTTTCGGTCTGGCCGGAGGCGCGGTCCTTGGCCGGGTCCTCTGCGGGATCCTTGGCGGGATCCTTCGTAGGGTCGGAACCCTTCTCGCGACCGGTCTTCCCGTCGTCGCCGCCGTCGTCGCGGCCCCGGGAGCCTCCTCGTTCGCCTTCCCCGGACGAGTCGCCGTCGCCCTTGTCGTCTCCCGTACCGCCCTTGGATCCGCCCCCCGAGCCGACGCCCAGGACACGGTCGCAGTAGCGCTGTACGGTCTCGCCGCTGCGGGTCGCCTTCGCGAGCCGGACCTGGGCGGCGGCGTCGAGGCGTCCGGCCCGGTAGTCCTGGCAGGCCTTGACGGCCTTGGCGTCGGAGAGCGCGCCGTCCTGGTCCGAGCCGGCCGTGCTCGTCCCCGGCTTCGGGGTGCCGTCGCCCTGGCCGGCCGTACCGCCGGGACCGGCCGTGGCCGGGGCCGTGGAGGCCGAGGGGGACGCGCCCGGCGAGCGGCCGTCACCGGAGGGGGCCGCGGAGGGCGTACCCGTGAGGGAGCCGCCGTCCGGGGAGCCGGAGGCGTTCGGGGAGTTCGAGGCGACCGGGTCGGGGGTGTCCACCGCCGACACGGATCCGGCCGGTCCCGGGCTGTCCGTGGTGAAGGGCAGCATGCCCGTGCCGGAGGCGACGGCGACCCCGCCGACCGCCACGGCGGCGACCGCCGCGGCCAGTCCGTACCGCAGGGAGCGGCCCCAGCGCCGGGCGGCGGGGACGGGCGCGAGCCGGACCGCGCCGAGTTCGGAGGCGGACGGAGAGGTCTGCGACTGGTACGCGGCTGCCGAGGACACGGCGAGGCCGCGCTCGGCCGTGGCCTTGCGGAAGGCGGCCAGGGCGGCCGCCTCGCCGGGAAGTTCGGCCTGCGCCGCGTGGGCGAAGGGTTCCGGGCGGGCCGCCGCGAGGGCCTGGGCAAGGCGTGCGGCCTCCGCGCGGGCGTGATCGTCGACGGCATCGACGACGGCATCGACCGGCTCGCCGCGCAGCAACCGCTCCGCGACGTCCTGGTCGAGCCACTGGTACTGCTCGTCGGCCATCACATGTCCTTCTGCGTCCGCGCGCGCGATTGCGTCACACCACCGGGGGCCGGTGCCGCCCCCGGCCTGCGACCGCGCTGCGGCGGTACGCCCCCGAGAGGGGCCGCGCTGCCGTCGCCCTCGGCGCCGAGGAGTTCGGCGAGCCGCTTGAGACCGCGGTGCGCCGCGGTCCGTACCGCGCCGGGGCGCTTCCCCAGAGTGTCGGCGGCGCTCTTGGCGTCCAGGCCGACCACGACCCGCAGGACCACGGCCTCGGCCTGGTCCTGGGGAAGTTGGGCGATCAGGTGCATGGTGTCGCCGGTGGCCAGTGCTTCCAGTGCCTCGTCCGCGGTGTCGGAGTCGGCGGGCTTGTCGGTGAGTTCGGTCTCGTCGCCACTCGCGGCGGGGCGTCTGCCCCGCATGCGGATGTGGTCGAGCGCCCGGTTGCGGGCGATCCGGGCCGCCCAGCCGCGGAACCGGTCGGCGTCGCCGCTGAAGCGGTCGAGGTCCCGGGCGATCTGGAGCCAGGACTCGGATGCGACGTCCTCGGCTTCGGCGTCGCCGACGAGCGTGCGCACATAGCCCAGCAGCCGGGGATGCACGGCGCGGTACACAGTACGGAAGGCGTCTTCGTCCCCGTCCTGCGCAGCGAGCACCGCGGCCGTCAGCTCCGCGTCGTCCCCCAGCACTCCCCACCCTGTTCGTCATCACGGCTGGTCACCACCGCCGCACCGTCCGGTACGCACGAGCACGCTACGTCCTCGGCCCTGGTGTCGTCCATGTCCGTCCGTCCTTTGTGCAACCTGCAACCAACTTGGGACATGGGGTGGTGTGACAGAAAACGGTGGTACGGCGCTGAAGGGAGTACGGGGCCGTGCTGCGGCTCCGGCGGACGGCGACCGGGGCCTCTCCTGTGGGGGGTGGCGGCCCCGGTCGTCTCTCGCATGATCGCCCTGACCAGGTGTTATCCAGGGCGCGGGGCGTCCGACGAGCTCCCGTGAGGAGCCCTGCCCTCACCGCGACGCGAAGCCTGGTGGCGGCCCCGTCAGCCCTTGCGGACCTCGCGCGGCGCGTGGCTGTAGTGCGCGTGGTCGCGCTCGAACACCCCCCTCCGAAGAGACCGCCCCCGCCCGGCCTGTCAGCAGTGGGCGCACTTCCTGGACGGGTGAAGTTCGTCAGCCTCGCATCGCCACAGCACTTGCAGCGACCTCTCCGCCCGCTTCAAGGCCCATCGAACTGTCAACCGATGGTTGACACCATCGGACTGTCAACCTAGGGTTGCACTCATGACGAAACCAGTCGGCATGACCATCCCCGTCCGGCTCGACGACCTCATCGAAGCGATCAAGAAGAGCAACACCGACGCGCTCGACCAGCTGTCGAACGCGGTGATCGCCGCAGACCACCTCGGCGACGTGGCCGACCATCTGATCGGTCACTTCGTCGACCAGGCCCGGCGCTCCGGCGCCTCCTGGACCGACATCGGCAAGAGCATGGGCGTCACGCGTCAGGCGGCCCAGAAGCGGTTCGTCCCCAAGGACCCGGACGCGGAGAAGATGGACCCGAACGCCGGGTTCAGCCGCTTCACCCCCCGGGCCAGGAACGTCGTCGTGGCCGCCCAGAACGAGGCCTCGGCCGCCCGTAACGCCGAGACCACCCCCGGGCACCTCGCCCTGGGCCTGCTCGCCGAGCCCGAGGGGCTCGCGGTGCACTGGATCACCGCGCAGGGCGTGACGCCCGAGGCGCTGCGCGAGGCGGTCACCCCGACGCTGCCCCCGGCGGCCGAGGAGATGCCCGCACTCATCCCGTACGACGCGGCGGCGAAGAAGGTCCTGGAGCTGACCTTCCGCGAGGCGCTCCGGCTCGGGCACAACTACGTCGGCACCGAGCACATCCTGCTGGCGCTGCTGGAGTTCGAGGACGGCGAGGGCGTCCTCACGGGCCTCGGCCTCGACAAGGCGCGGGCGGAGGCGGACATCGCGGCGATGATCGACCTGATCGCGGTGAAGCCGGCGGAATAGGAAACGACGACGACAAAACGGCCGGGTGCCTTCGGGAGCGCCCGGCCACCGTCGCGTACGAGACCGTCAGGCCGTCAAGCCGTGCGGGCCCGGCGGGAGACCACCGCACGGAGCACGCGGCCGCCCTCCGTGGAGAGTTCCCGGGCGCGGCGCAGGCCCGTGGGCCCGTGGGCGACCGACTCCAGGACCGTGCGCTGCCGGCGCAGCTCGCCCGCGAGGAGCGGACCGGCCCCGGTCGCGTCCCCGCCAAGGCACCGCTCGATCAGCTCGTCCGTGACCTCGGCGGCCTCGTACCGGCCGTGCAGGGCGAGCGCGCCGGCGGAGCAACCGGAGGCCCACGCGCGCAGGGGCCCCACGGCCCACTCGGCGGGCGCGGCGCCCAGCATCTCGCGGACGAGCCCGGCCGCCTCGTCGTCCCCGGCCGCGGCGCCGTCCAGCTCGACTCGGGCCTTGGCGACCGCCTCGCCCCACGCCCCGCCGTCACCGCGGGCGACCGCCGCCCAGACGGGCCGCAGCACGTCGCCGCCGTCGGGGGCGAGCACGGGCAGACACCGGTCCAGACAGGCGAGCCCGGCGGCCGCCAGGCTCCGCTCGTCGGCCAGGTCGATCAGTTCCAGCAGGCTCATCGAGGCCTCCCGTTGCGGACGCAGTACTTCCCCTTACTGCGCCGCCTGGCGCGATTACGTCACTGCGCGGCCGGAATCATGCCAGTGGCCTTGCGGTGCTGCATAGAGGTCAGACGGCGGACGAAAAGGATCGCGAGGACGGCGGCGGCTATGTCGACGGCGTACTCGAAGAGTGACACCCGTGTCGCGGTGACGTACTCGTCGACTGTGTCGGCCCGCTTGGACAACTGCGACGCGACCCGGCCCGCGATCGCGTCGACGACCCAGAGCGTCCACCAGCTGTTGAGGAGTGTCAGCTCCCACTTCCCGTCGGCCGCGTACGGCGACCAGCGGCTGGATCGCCAGATGTCCGCGGCGATCCCGTGCGGGATCCACAGGTTGGCGATGGGGATGAACCAGCCGCCGATCGCCCAGCCGGAGCTCCGGCTCTGCAGGTCGGGCGCCCATACCTCCGCGTTCATCCGCAGCCGGTGGAACCAGATGATGAACACGACGACGGTCGCCACGTACAGCGTGAACGCCATGCTGTAGGCCA
Organism: Streptomyces sp. NPDC029169; assembly: GCF_055563935.1. Lineage (NCBI taxonomy): Bacteria > Bacillati > Actinomycetota > Actinomycetes > Kitasatosporales > Streptomycetaceae > Streptomyces > Streptomyces sp. NPDC029169. The sequence goes on along the minus strand of NZ_JBVHXA010000003.1, from coordinate 91,940 downwards.
CGCTCACGTCGAGGGACCCGATCTCTGCCGGGTCGTCCACGTGGTCGGAGACCAGGACGCGGACGTCCAGCACGGCCAGCAGGACGTCGAAGGCGATGTTGCCGCCGAGCAGGGACACGACGGCGTACGACAAGCCGTTCGGATTGCGGAGCATGGTTGAGCGAACCCCCCACGGGTCAACGGCGCCCCTCCCCGAGGCGCCGGCGCGGCCGAGCGGCCGCCGCGAACGGGACCGTACGCCAACGGAAGCCTCCCGTCCACGGGGAAACCGCTGGTCAGCCGCGCACCCGCACCGCCAGCGCCCTGAACTGCTCCCAGCTCATCGCCGGCGCCCGCTCGTCCCACAGCTTCTGCGCCGTCGCCGTCAGCGGCATCCGGATCCCGGCTGCCACCTGCGCCTGCGTCTGCGCGCCCGGCACATCGCTCCAGACCGCGAACCGGCCACCCAGGATCTGCGGCCCGTACCGCGCCGCCACGGGCGTCTTGCCGCGCAGGACCAGCGGGGTCCACTGCTCGTAGATCAGGCGCCCGGTGGGGATCGGGAACAGGTTCGGCTTGCCGAGGACGTAATAGAGGTACGCGTCGTTGAGGTTCACGACCCTCCGGCCCTCGGCCAGGTACTCGGCCGGCGGCCTGGCGCCGATCTCCTTGCCGGTCCAGTACTCGACCTCGATGCGCTGGTCGGCGGTGACGACCCCGCCCCGGAAGAAGCCGTCGTTCCAGGCCTTCGCCACCTTGCCCGCGTCGCGGACGACGGCCGCCCGGTCGTTCAGCCAGCCCTCCGCCAGGTCCGCCACGCTCGCCTGGGGGCCGTACTTCTGCCGCGCCGCCGTGGCCAGCTGCGGATAGGAGGCCGACGGGGAGCTGACGGTCAGCGCCTGGTACTCGTCGGCGCCGACGTGGAACCAGCCCCCGGGGAACAGGCCGGAGTACTCGCGCAGCAGCTCGTCCACGAGCCGCGCCGAGGCGGGCTTCGAGATGTCGATGGCGCCCTGGCGCGGGGTCCCCTGGACGTTGCGCAGTTGCAGGTCCGGGTGGGCGCGCAGGACGGCGCCGAGGTGTCCGGGCGAGTCGATCTCCGGGACGACGGTGATGTGCAGGGTCTGCGCGAGGGCCAGGATCCGGCGCACCTCGGCCTTGGTGAGGTGCTGGGCGGAGACGATCTCGGGGTGGGTGTCCGACTCGATCCGGAAGCCCTGGTCGTCGGAGAAGTGCAGGCCGAACTGGTTGAGCTTGAGGTCGGCCATCTCGCGGAGGCGGGCCTCGATCCAGGCCGCGGTGTAGTACTTGCGGGCGATGTCGAGGTTCAGTCCGCGCTGGGGCTTCGCGGGGGCGTCGGTGACCGTGCCCTCGGGCATCGCGCCGGAGCCCTTCACGGACTGCTTGAGGGTACGGGTGCCGTAGAAGACCCCCGCCTGGTCGGGGCCGGTGATCCTCACCCGGTCGTCGCGGGTGGTGAGGGTGTACGACTCGGGGGCGCCCTTCCCGCCGAGCGCCAGCTCGACGTCGCCCGCGCGGGCGGGGACGGCGCCCCGGTACGCGATCCTGAGCTCCCCCGCGAGCAGCCGGCCCTCGTCGGCGAGCCCCTCGCTGCCCGGGGCGACGACGACGCCGGCCTCCGGCGTGGGGCGCCAGCCGGGTCCGCGGGCCGCCTCGTGCGACCGGACGGCGGGGACGGTGAGCGGGGCGGAGGAGAGGGGGTACGTCCGGGTGGGCGTGGGACTGGGCGGCGGGGGGCTCGGCGGCGTGGGGCTCGGGGGTGGGGCGCTCGTCGGCGCGCTGGTGACGGGGGACTGCGGGACGGGCGTGCCCGGTCCGGAGGGGGAACCATTGGCGCAGGCGGACACGGTGACCAGCGCCACCGCGGCCGCGAGAAGGGTGGGGCCCGCGGGGGGCCTTCGTATGGCGTACCGCATCATTCGGATCCTCCCTCAGCGGGTGGCGTGCGGCCATTCGAGGCAGCGAAGCCGAGCCGGAACGTCACGCATACGTTCCGAAACTCTCCCTTCCGGGTGAAATTCGCGCATCCGTCGGACAGTCCCCCCTCCCCGTCGATAACGTTGCGTCACACCCTCCCCACCTTTCCCGGAGTCCACGCTGACCAGCGACACCCGCGCCCCTTCCCGGAACCGGAACCTGGGCTCCGCCGCCCCCGCGATACCTGCCCAGCACGGCGACCCCTGGCACCCCGTCGGCGCGCCCATCGGTCTCGGGCGCTTCAACGCGGCCCCGGCCGCCGTCGCCCACGAGCTGCTCCTCTCCTGCTGCCACAGCCACCGCTGGGCCGAACGGGTGAGCGCGCACCGCCCGTACCCCACCCTCGACGCGCTGCTCGCCGCCGCCGACGAGGCCGGTTACGACCTGTCCGCCGCCGACCGGGACGAGGCACTGGCCGCCGAGTGCTCCGCCGCGCCGCACCCCGACGCCCCGCCCGCCGCGCACACCGCCCTGCGGGCCGCCCACGCCGCGTACGAGAGCCGGTTCGGGCACGCGTTCGTGATCAGCCTCGACGGCGTACGCCCCGGCGAGCGCCTCGACCAGGTGCTCGCGGGCATCCGGTCCCGGCTCGGCAACGAGCCCGACGAGGAGCGGGTGATCGCCGCCGACGAGCTGCGCCGGCTGGCCCGCGCCCGGCTCACCTTCAGGATCGCCGCCTCGTGATTCCGTCCGGAATGCGGCGATTCCCGCCCACGCGATAGCCCGTCCGGGGTCCTTCCGTGCCACTTCGATCACACCTATGGACCCCGCGCGAGCGAACCGACAAGTCGTCGCTACGATGACCGGGGCCGGTGGACCGTACCCGGCCGGGTTCAGACCGACATCACTGCGCTCAATTAAGTAGAAGATGGCGGCCGACCCTGATCCCCGCTCCCGGAGGGTTTTTCCGTGCCGGCTGGAACGCTGTACCGCGGCCGGGAAGGAATGTGGTCCTGGGTGGCTCATCGAGTCACCGGCGTCCTCATCTTCTTCTTCCTGTTCGTACACGTGCTGGACACCGCTCTCGTCCGCGTCTCCCCCGAGGCGTACGACGACGTGGTCGCCACGTACAAGACGCCGATCGTCGCACTCCTCGAGTACGGCCTCGTCGCCGCCATCCTCTTCCACGCGCTCAACGGCCTCCGGGTCGTCGCGGTGGACTTCTGGTCCAAGGGCCCGCGCTACCAGAAGCAGATGCTCTGGACCGTCGTGGGCATCTGGGTCGTGCTGATGGCGGGCTCCGTCTACCCCGTCCTCGGCCACGCCGCACGTGAACTGTTCGGGAGCTGACGCCAGAGATGTCCACTGACCTCACCAAGTCCGCGGTAGGTCCCGTCGAGGGTGGAAGCCTCTACGACGTGGACAACCCGGCCCCGTACATCGAGGCCCCCCGCAAGCGCACCGGCAAGACGCCGAAGGCGACCCGAGGCAACTTCGAGATGGCGGCATGGCTCTTCATGCGCCTCTCCGGCATCGTCCTCGTCGTCCTGGTCCTCGGCCACCTGCTGATCCAGCTCTTCCTCGACGGCGGCGTCTCCAAGATCGGCTTCGCCTTCGTGGCCGGCCGCTGGGCGTCCCCGTTCTGGCAGGTCTGGGACCTGCTGATGCTCTGGCTGGCCATGCTGCACGGCGCCAACGGCCTCCGCACGGTCATCAACGACTACGCGGAGCGGGCCAACACGCGCCTGTGGCTCAAGGGCCTGCTGTACACCGCCACGGTGTTCACCATCCTTCTGGGCACGCTGGTGATCTTCACCTTCGACCCGAACATCCGCTAGGCACGGGGCTGAGGTAATCCACGTCATGAAGATCCACAAGTACGACACCGTCATCGTCGGCGCCGGCGGCGCCGGCATGCGCGCCGCCATCGAGGCGACGAAGCGCAGCCGCACCGCCGTGCTGACGAAGCTCTACCCCACCCGCTCCCACACGGGCGCCGCGCAGGGCGGCATGGCCGCCGCGCTCGCCAACGTGGAGGAGGACAACTGGGAGTGGCACACCTTCGACACGGTCAAGGGCGGTGACTACCTGGTCGACCAGGACGCCGCCGAGATCCTGGCGAAGGAGGCCATCGACGCCGTCCTCGACCTGGAGAAGATGGGTCTGCCGTTCAACCGGACCCCGAACGGCACCATCGACCAGCGCCGCTTCGGCGGTCACTCCCGCAACCACGGCGAGGCCCCGGTCCGCCGGTCCTGCTACGCCGCGGACCGCACCGGTCACATGATCCTCCAGACGCTGTACCAGAACTGCGTCAAGGAGGGCGTGGAGTTCTTCAACGAGTTCTACGTCCTGGACCAGCTGATCACCGAGGTCGACGGCGTCAAGAAGTCCGCCGGTGTCGTCGCGTACGAGCTGGCGACCGGTGAGATCCACATCTTCCAGGCCAAGGCCGTGATCTACGCCTCCGGCGGCACGGGCAAGTTCTTCAAGGTGACCTCCAACGCGCACACCCTGACGGGTGACGGCCAGGCGGCCTGCTACCGCCGCGGTCTGCCGCTGGAGGACATGGAGTTCTTCCAGTTCCACCCGACGGGCATCTGGCGCATGGGCATCCTGCTGACGGAGGGCGCCCGTGGTGAGGGCGGCATCCTCCGCAACAAGGACGGCGAGCGCTTCATGGAGAAGTACGCGCCGGTCATGAAGGACCTCGCGTCCCGTGACGTCGTCTCGCGCTCCATCTACACGGAGATCCGCGAGGGCCGCGGCTGCGGTCCCGAGGGCGACCACGTCTTCCTCGACCTGACGCACCTTCCGCCGGAGCAGCTCGACGCCAAGCTCCCGGACATCACCGAGTTCGCCCGTACGTACCTCGGCATCGAGCCGTACACGGACCCGATCCCGATCCAGCCCACCGCGCACTACGCCATGGGCGGCATCCCGACCAACGTCGAGGGTGAGGTCCTGGCGGACAACACCACCGTCGTCCCGGGTCTGTACGCGGCCGGCGAGGTCGCCTGCGTGTCGGTGCACGGCGCCAACCGTCTGGGCACCAACTCGCTGCTCGACATCAACGTCTTCGGCAAGCGCGCCGGTATCGCGGCCGCCGAGTACTCCGCGAAGTCCGACTACGTGGACCTGCCGGAGAACCCGGCGACGTTCGTCGAGGAGCAGGTCGAGCGGCTGCGCAACTCCACCGGCAACGAGCGGGTGGCCGACATCCGCCGTGAGCTGCAGGAGACGATGGACGCCAACGTGATGGTGTTCCGCACCGAGCAGACCATCAAGACGGCCGTCGAGAAGATCGCCGAGCTGCGCGAGCGCTACCTGAACGTCTCCATCCAGGACAAGGGCAAGCGCTTCAACACGGACCTCCTCGAGGCCATCGAGCTGGGCAACCTGCTCGACCTGGCCGAGGTCATGGCCGTCTCGGCCCTGGCGCGCAAGGAGTCCCGCGGCGGTCACTACCGCGAGGACTACCCGAACCGCGACGACGTCAACTTCATGCGCCACACCATGGCGTACCGCGAGGTCGGCGACGACGGCTCCGAGACCGTCCGTCTCGACTACAAGCCGGTCGTCCAGACCCGCTACCAGCCGATGGAGCGTAAGTACTGATGGCTACCCCCGTACTGGACAAGGTCGAGGCGGAGTCCGCCGCCTCCCCTTACATCACGGTCACCTTCCGCATCCGCCGCTTCAACCCCGAGGTGTCGGACGCGGCGGTCTGGGAGGACTTCCAGATCGAGATCGACCCGAAGGAGCGCGTGCTCGACGGTCTCCACAAGATCAAGTGGGACGTCGACGGCTCGCTGACCTTCCGCCGCTCGTGCGCGCACGGCATCTGCGGCTCGGACGCGATGCGGATCAACGGCAAGAACAGGCTCGCCTGCAAGACGCTGATCAAGGACATCAACCCCGAGAAGCCGATCACGGTCGAGGCCATAAAGGGCCTGACGGTCCTCAAGGACCTCGTGGTCGACATGGAGCCCTTCTTCCAGGCGTACCGGGACGTCATGCCGTTCCTGGTCACCAAGGGCAACGAGCCGACGCGTGAGCGTCTGCAGTCGGCCGAGGACCGCGAGCGCTTCGACGACACGACGAAGTGCATCCTCTGCGCCGCCTGCACGTCGTCCTGCCCGGTGTTCTGGAACGACGGTCAGTACTTCGGCCCGGCCGCGATCGTCAACGCGCACCGCTTCATCTTCGACTCGCGCGACGAGGCGGGCGAGCAGCGCCTGGAGATCCTGAACGACAAGGACGGCGTGTGGCGTTGCCGCACGACGTTCAACTGCACGGACGCCTGCCCGCGTGGCATCGAGGTCACGAAGGCGATCGCCGAGGTGAAGAAGGCGCTGATCACGCGCCGCTTCTGACACCCTTTCCGGGGCAGTGGCCCGCTTCTGTACGCTGCGGCGTGCAGGAGCGGGCTTTTTCTTGGCGGAGAGCGGGGACAGATGAGCGAGCCGAACCCTTACGCGTCGGACGGCGAGTACAAGTGGGGGCCGGACCAGCAGGCGGGGGCGCCCGGTTACGGGTATCCGCAGCCCGGCGTGGCGGGGCAGCAGTACCAGCCCACGCTGCCGGGCGGGGTGCCGGTGCCGCCGCAGTACCCGGTCGCGCAGGGCGGGCCGCAGGGCTACGGCGGCGCGCCGCAGCTGAGCCTCGGTGACATCACCGTCGTCGGGGACCAGATCATCACGCCCGCCGGAGCGATGCCGCTCAAGGGCGCGGTGTGGAACGCGATGGACATGTCGCGGACCGAGGAGAAGATCCCGACGGTCGCGATCGTGCTCGCGATCGTCTTCGCGCTGCTCTGCCTGCTCGGTCTGCTGTTCCTGCTGATGAAGGAGAAGCAGACGACGGGCTTCATCCAGGTCACCGTGACGAGCGGCGGCCGCCACCACGCCACGATGATCCCGGCGACGGGTCCGGACACGATCCACTGGGTGATGAACCAGGTGAACTTCGCGCGCTCGCTCAGCATCTGAGCCGGCGCTTCTTCGCGGCCGTGGTCGTCAGCCGTGCCAGGGGTGGGGCCCGCTGTGTTCCTCTGCGACGACCATGATCCGGCGGAGCATGTCGTTGAGCAGGTTCCGCTCGTCCTCGTCGAGGACGCCGAGGAGGCGGTCCTCCTCGTGGCCGAGGACGTCCATCGCGCCGAGCCAGGTCTCCCGGCCGGTAGCGGTGAGTTCGACGACGACCCGGCGGCGGTCGGTCGTGGACTGCCTGCGGCGGACGAAGCCGCGCCGCTCCAGGGCGTCGACGCGGCCGGTGACCGAGGCGGGAGCGAGATCGAGGTCCTGGGCCAGTTCGGAGGGGGCGGCGCTGCCGCCGCGGCCGGCCAGCTTGTGGAGCGTGTCGAACTCGTGGCGTTCCAGTTCGAAGTCGACCAGGGACTGCTCGCGCACCCGCCGCAGATGCACGGAGAGCTTCTTCATACGGGTGACAGCGCCCTCGACGACCGGATCGAGGCCCGGCAGGACGGGCTTCCAGCGGTCCACGTGGTCGTCGGTCCAGTCCCGCTTCGTGGGCTCTGTGGGCTCGCTCGACTCCATGATTCGATCCTACGTCGGCGAGCGAGCTTCTTCGGGATCAAATATTTCGTTGACGAATCATTCGGGACCGAAATAGTGTCCCCGCCATGCCCACCGCCCCCTCCGGCACCACCGCCGTGCCCCCGCCCGCATCCGTCCCCCACCCCCTGCGCACCCGCCCCTTCCGGCTGCTCTTCACCGGCCGCGCCCTCTCCCTCCTCGGCGACGCCGTCATCCCCGCCGCGCTCGCCCTCGCCGTCTGGAAGGCCACCGGATCGAGCTCCGCGCTCGCCCTCGTCCTGGCCTGCGCGATGGTCCCCAAGCTGCTCCTGCTGCCCGTCGGCGGAGTCGTCGGCGACCGCTTCGACGCCCGTACGGTCGCCCTCACCACCGACCTCGTCCGCTGCGCCACCCAACTCCTCGTCGCCGCCCAGCTGCTGGGCGGCGAGCCGTCCCTCTGGGTCATCGCCGGCGCCGAGGTCGTCGGCGGCGCGGCCGGCGCCTTCTCGATGCCCACCGGCTCCCCGCTGATCAAGGGAACGGTGGCCCCCGAAGCGCTCCAGCGCGCCAACGCCGCCATGGGCGTCGCCCAGAGCGCCACCCGCCTCGCCGGCCCCGCCCTCGCCGGCACGCTGATCTTCACGGTGGGCGCCGGCTGGGCGTTCGTCCTGGACGCGGCCACCTTCGCGATCAGCGCCGCGCTGCTCCTCGCCGTACGGGTCGAACGGGTGCCGATCCCGCGCCGTTCGCTGCTCGCCGACCTCAAGGAGGGCTGGCAGGAGGTCAGATCCCGCGACTGGTACTGGACCAGCCTCATCGGCCACAGCGCCTGGAACGGCGCCGCCGCCGTCCTGATGACCCTCGGCCCGTCGATCGCCGTCACCCGGCTCGGCGGGGACACCGTCTGGGTGGTGTTCCTCCAGGTCGGCGCGGTGGGCTTCCTCCTCGGCGCGCTGCTCGCCGACCGGCTGCGCCCCCGGCGCCCGGTCCTGACGGCGAACCTCGGCCTCGCCGCGTACGCCCTGCCCCTCCTGCTCCTGGCCATGCCCGCGCCTGCGCCGGTGACCATCGCCGCGTACGGGATCGCCCAGGCGGGACTCGGCTTCCTCTCCCCCGTCTGGGAGACCGCCGTCCAACAGGCCGTCCCGGCGCACGCCCTGGCCCGCGTGACCTCCTACGACTGGCTGCTCTCGCTCGCCGCCATGCCGCTCGGCTACGCCCTGGCCCCCGTCGCCGCCTCGGCCTGGGGCCCGGAGGTCCCGCTGATCGTCGCCGCGGTCCTGGTCGGCGGCTGCTGCCTGGGGACGGCACTGGTCCCGGGGGTACGGAAGTTCACCTGACGGGCCCGGGGCGGGCATGCGCGCCGCCGCGGCGGGTACGACTCCTGGGGCGTCGCGGAAGCGGCTGAAGAGCGAGGGGTGTCGGAAGTGATTCGAAAGCTGCAGGCGGTCGCGCTGGACTGCGATGATCCGGTACGGCTCGCGGAGTTCTACGCGGATCTGCTCGGCGGGCGCGTGGTTGCGGATCCGGAGGATTCCGACTGGGTCGAGGTGCACGGGTTCGAGGGGACGCCGCTGGCCTTCCAGCGGGTGGACGGCTACCGAGCGCCCGAATGGCCCGGCCAGGAGCGCCCGCAGCAGGTCCACCTGGACTTCGACGTGGACGACCTCGACGGCGAGGAGAAGCGGGCGCTCGCCCTCGGCGCGACCGTGCTGGAGCGGACGGACCAGCTCCGCCCGGAGGCCAACTGGCGGATCTACGCGGACCCGGCGGGCCATCCGTTCTGCCTCTGCATCCACTGAGCCCACCGGGCCTGTCGGCGGCCTACCTGCTCGCCGCCGACGCCCGGATCAACCGACCGCACGATCACGGACCGGATACGGCGGGGGCTTTAGCGGCACCTCGGCTGCCGGCCTGCGCGGTCAGAAACTCGGCGAGCAGCTCCGTCGTCTCCTCCGGGCGTTCCAGCGCGGGGAGATGACCGGCCCAGTCCAGGTCGATGTGCTGGACGTCCGGCAGGACGGCGGCGAGCCGGGTGGCGATCTCCCGGAAGTCCGGTACGTCGTGCGCCCCGGAGACGACCAGGCACGGCACGTCGATGCCGGCCAGCTCCGCCGCCTCCACACCGGCGTCGACCGGGCGGAACTCCCCGGGGGCGGCGAGCTGGACGTCGAAGGCGCGGCGCTGCATCAGCCGTACGCGCTCGCGCGCCTCGTCCCCGGCCTCCGGGCCGAGCCAGGTGTCGACGTTGAGCTCGACCGCGCCGTCGAGGTCGCCCGCCTCCAGCAGCTCGTCCTCGCGCCGGCCCCAGGCACGCAGCTCGTCGCTCGCCGCGTAGCCGGGCATCCCGGCGCAGAGCAGCGCGAGCGCCGAGACGCGCCCGGGGTGGCGGACGGCGACCTCCAGGGCGACCTCGCCGCCGAAGGAGGAGCCGACGAGGGCGGCCCGTTCGATCCCGAGCGCGTCGAGGAGCTCCACGACATCGTCGGAGTGGGTGTGCGGGGCGTCGATCGGGGTCTCGCCGAAGCCGCGGAGGTCGCAGCGGACGACGCGGGTGCCGGCGGCGGCCAGCGCCGCGAACTGCGCGTCCCACATCCTCCGGTCACAGACGCCGGAGTGGAGCAGGACAACGACGGAAGGGCCTTCACCGGCCAGGTCATGAGAGAGCATCAGGCGTCACCCTAAGCCCCAGGCGCGACGGCAGCCCCTCCTTTTCGCACACCCTCTCCAGACCCCTACTTGAACATGTTCAAGAAGGGGTCTACAGTCACGCCTGCCAGCTTTTGAACGCGTTCAAGGGAGGGTGGGGCATGGACCTCACTGTCGTCGCGTACATCGTCTACCTGCTGATCAGCGTGGCTCTGACCATCTGGGTCGCCCGCACACTCAGCCGTAACGGAAGGATCTTCCTGGCAGACGTCCTGCACGGGAACGAGAAGCTCGCCGAGGCCGTCAACCACCTCCTGGTGGTCGGCTTCTACCTCGTCAACTTCGGCTTCGTCGCCCTCTACCTCAGCCAGGACGAGGCCGTCGCCGACGCCCGGGCGCTTTTCGAGGCCCTGTCCGTGAAGCTCGGCGTGGTCCTCCTCGTCCTCGGCGTGATGCACCTGGGCAACGTCTACGTCCTCAACAAGATCCGCCGCCGGGGCGTGATGGAGCGCGAACAGGTCCCGCCGGTGCCCCCGCAGGGCTGGACGGACAACGCCAAGGGTCCGTGGGCCCCGCCCGTGGCCGGAGCCTGAGAGGAGAGTCGGATGAGCCGGACGCCCGTCACCCCGGTCACTCCCGTACACCGCCTCACCGTGCTGTACGACGCCGACTGCTCGCTCTGCGTCCATCTGCGCCACTGGCTTCTGCGGCAGCGTCAGCTCGTCCCGCTCGACCTCGTCCCGGCCGCCTCCCAGGAGGCCCGGCGGCGCTTCCCCGGCCTCGACCACGCGTCCACCCTCAAGGAGATCACCGTGATCGGGGACCGGGGACAGATCTACCGCGGCGCCCCCGCGTGGATCGTCTGCCTCTGGGCGCTGGCCGAGCACCGGCCCAAGGCCCACTGGCTGGCCACCCCGGCCGGACAGCCCTTCGCCCGCGCGACCGTCCTCGCCGCCGCCAAGTGGCGTGAGGCGGTCAAGGCCTACGGACCGGCCTGCGAGGACGGGACGTGTGAGCCGCCCGGCGCACCCGGTTAGGCTCGGGCACTGTGAAGGACGCGAAGGCAGTGCAGCCCACCGAGCCCGCCGCCGACGGGGCGAAGGCCCCGGCCAAGGCCGCGAAGAGCGAACAGACCCGCACGCTCATCCTCGAAACCGCCCTCCGGCTCTTCAAGGAGCGCGGTTACGACAAGACGACCATGCGGGCCATCGCCCAGGAGGCCGGGGTCTCCGTCGGCAACGCGTACTACTACTTCGCCTCCAAGGAACACCTCGTCCAGGGCTTCTACGACCGGATCGCCGAGGAGCACCAGGCGGCCGTCGCGGAGATCCTCGACAGCGACGAGAAGGACCTCACGGCCCGCATCCGCGGGGTCCTCCTCGGCTGGCTCGACATCGCCGAGCCGTACCACGAGTTCGCGGCCCAGTTCTTCAAGAACGCCGCCGACCCGGACAGCCCGCTCAGCCCGTTCTCCCCCGAGTCGGAGGGCCCGCGCGAGGCCGCGATCGAGGTCCACCGCCGCGTCATCTCCGGGGCGGACGTCAAGGTCGATCCCGAACTGGCCGAGCCGCTGCCCCAGTTGCTCTGGCTCCAGCAGATGGGCCTGGTGCTGTTCTGGGTGTACGACCGCTCCGAGGGCTGCGCCAACAGCCGCCGCCTCGTCGAGCGCCTCGCACCGGTCACCGCCCGGGCGATCTCGCTCTCCCGCTTCCGGCTGCTGCGCCCCCTGGTGCGCGAGACCCACGACCTCCTCGCCGACTTCATGCCGACGGCGGCCGGCATGGCCGCCTCGGGCAAGCCGAAGCGGACGAAGGCCGCGAAGGACTGACGCACGAGGGGCCCCGAGCCGTGTGATGCGGCTCGGGGCCCCTCGGGGTCCGTACAGGTCTCGGGCCTCAGGCCCACGCCTCAGATCCAGCTGAGCTCCCAGAGCCGCCAGATGCCGGTGCCGTCGGTGAGGTACTGCGAGCCGGCGACCTCCGTCGTCGCCAGCACGTAGTCCTTCTTCTGCCAGAGCGGCACCAGCGGAACGTCCTCGGCGACCTCCGACTGGATGTCCTCGAAGTCGTTGGCGGCCGCCGCCCGGTCGCTGTACTGCTGCGTCGCGGCGATCAGCGAGTCGATCTTCTTGCTGGCGAAGCCGGTGTGCATCGCGCTGCCCGCGCCCACGAGCGGGGCGGTGAAGCTGTCGGAGTCCGGGAAGTCGGGCAGCCAGCCCACGGGGTAGGCGTCGTAGTCGCCCTTCACGTACGCCTTCTGGAAGTCCTGCCACTCCGCCTCGACGAGCTTCACCTTGAACAGCCCGGTCGCCTCCAGCTGCCGCTTCAGCTCGGCCGCCTCGGCGCCGTACGTGGCGTCCTTGCGGTAGCCGAGGGTGAAGCTGACGGGCGTCTCGACGTCCGCGTCCTTCAGGAGGTTCTTGGCCGTCTTCTTGGACGGCTCGGGGTAGGCGTCGTAGAACGAGGTGCTGTGGCCGTTGTAGCCCTGCGGGATGAGCGAGTACAGCGGCTGGACCGTGCCGTGGTACGCGCCGGTGACGATCGCCGGGCGGTCGATCACGGCGGCGACGGCCTGCCGGACCGCCTTCTCCGCCATCGGCGAGCCGGACTTCACGTTGAAGTAGAGATTGCGGATCTCGGCGGTCTGCGCCTCGGTGACCCGGGCGGAGTCCTTGCTGCTCCCCACCGTGGAGAGGAACTCCGGCGGCATCTGCCGGTGCGTGATGTCGACCTGCTTCGTCTTCCACGCGTTGGCGAGCTGCTCGGACTCCGTGAAGTACTTCACGACGACCGTCCCGCCCGTCTTGGAGACCGCGCCCCGGTAGTTCGGGTTGGGCTCCAGGCGCGCGCTCTCGCCGGGCTTGTACTCCTTGAGGACGTACGGCCCCGAGCCCGCGACCGTGTTGCCCACGCGCAGCTGCTTGGCCGGGTACTGGGTGCGGTCGACGATCGAACCGGCGCCGGTGGCGAGCTTCAGCGGGAACGTCGCGTCTCGGCCGGCCAGGTTGAAGGTGACGGTCTGACCCTCGGCCACGACGCTCTTCAGGGTCGGGAAGAGCGAGGAGGGACCGACGTCGGCCTTGATGTTCAGCATCCGCTCGAAGGAGTACTCGACGTCCTCGCCGGTCACCTTGCGGCCGCCCGCGAAGGTGAGGTCGTCCCGGAGCTCGCACTGGTACGTGGTGAGCCTGGTGCCGATGAACTTGCAGCTCTCGGCGGCGTCCGGGACGGGCGTCGTGAAACCGGGCTTGAACGTCAGCAACGACTGGTAGACGTTGCTGTACATCGCCCACGAACCGGCGTCGTACGCGCCGGCCGGGTCGAGCGAGGTCACCTCGTCCGTGGTGCCGACCTTGATCGGGTCCGTCCGGACGTCGTCGGAGGGCAGCAGCTGCCAGCCCCCCACCCCGGCGGCCACCAGAACTCCAGAAGTGATGAGGATCCGCAGACGGACCTTCGACCGCATCGCCGTGCTTCCTTTTGTCGAAACCCACCCCTGCCGCGGCGGCGCCGAGCCGTGCCGCGATGGCGACACCCAATCACACGGATTTCACAAGTGGAAGAGTAAACCTTCACAGTGCAGGTATATGTCCGGGATAGCCGACTTCTGGTGACCCGCCAGTAGTATCCGCCCCGGCGCGATGAGTCACTGGTGGGGCTGCCGCGTGGGCTACGCGTGCCGGGAGGCCAGCTCCACGACGGTGATGTCGGAGGGCGCGCCGACCCGGACGGGAGGACCCCAGGCACCCGCGCCACGGGAGACGTAGAGCTGGGTGTCGCCGTACCGCTCGAGACCGGCGACGGTCGGATTGGCGAGCTCGGCGAGGTAGTTGCCGGGCCAGAGCTGACCGCCGTGGGTGTGGCCGGAGAGCTGGAGGTCGACGCCGTGGCGGACGGCGTCGTGGACGACGATCGGCTGGTGGGCGAGGAGGACGGCGGCCCTGGCGCGGTCGCGGTCACCGAGCGCGGCGGCGAAGTCGGGGCCCTGGCCCTCGCTCTCGCCGGCGATGTCGTCGACCCCGGCGAGGTCGAACCCGGCCGCGATCTCCAGGCGTTCGTTGCGCAGCGGGCGCAGGCCGAGCTCGCGGACGTGGTCGACCCAGGCGTCGGCGCCGGAGAAGTACTCGTGGTTGCCGGTCACGAAGAAGGAGCCGTGCCGCGCCCTGAGCTGAGCGAGGGGCTCGGCGGCGGGCCCGAGGTTCTCGACGGTGCCGTCGACGAGGTCGCCGACGACGGCGATCAGATCGGGCTGGGTGCCGTTGATGGCGTCCACGATGCGCTGGGTGTGGGCGCGGCCGAGGACGGGCCCGAGGTGGATGTCGGACACGACGGCGATCCGGTACCCGTGGGCGGCCCGCGGCACCTTGGCCAGCGGCACGGTCACCCGCTTGATCCGCGGCCCGCGCAGCACGCCGTACGTCCCGTACCCGACGGTCCCGACGGCGGCCGCGGCGGCGGCCCCGCCGACGACCCGCGACACGAACAGCCGCCGCGACACGGGGGTGGCTCCGGCCGGGTCTTGGGGCTGTACGTCCTCTGGCGGGGCTGTGGGCTCGCGAGCGGGTACGGGCACGGGCACGGGCACGGGAGCCTGGGCGGGTGCGGGAGCCGGGGTGGCCGCCCGTCGCTCCAAGGCGCGCCGCAGCAGCGGGCGGACGGCCTCGCCGACCACCAGGGCGAGGGTCACGTACAGGAGCAGGGCCAGCCAGAGGTAGCCAGGCCAGGCCACGACCTGCTGGAGCCAGAACGGGGCGCCGGCCCGCGCGGAGACCAGGGCCCCGAGCGACAGCACGGGCAGTACGGACGCCGCGGCCGTCCCCAGCCGCCGCGCCACGCTCCCCCGCGCGGTGACATCGCGCACCAGGCGCCGCCACACGTACCAGTGGACCGCGCCCAGAAGGCCGAGGACCACGACAAGCACCAGCAGAAAGACGAGCACGCGCCCCAACCCCTGTCCGCTATCCACTATCCGCGCTCGCGCCGCAGAGCGCGCACGCCACGCAACCCGATCACGCCGACCACCGTCCCCAGGACAAAGGACGTGATGGCGAGCAGCAGATGAACCCAGAAGTAGGCCGTCGGGTCGCCCGCGTCGTCGAAGGCGAGACCGCTCCCGTCGTTCCACAGATTCTTGACGAAAGTGATCCAGATGAACCAGCTCCACACCCCGAACGCGAGCAGGAACCAGGAGACGGGCCGGCTGAGCTTCATGCCCCCAGTATCACCACCCGCCCCACCCGCCTCGCCGTCGGGGCGTCGCGGGCATCGGGGGCACCCGGCGTGTCCTGGGCGTCCGGAGCGTCCGAGTGGTCAGCTCCGGACGAACCGCCCTGCGGGGTTCGGATCGCGGCTTCGTACCTGTACGTTTTCGATCGTGTCTGCTTCGAAGAAGACCGCTTGGGCGGTCACTGCTGCTGCCGCGTTGCTCCCTCTGCTCGCCGCCGCCCCCGCCCATGCGGACAAGGTGGACAACAAGGAGGAGAAGCAGCCCAAGCCGCCCGCTCGGATGTCCTCCGTCGGCGGGACGCTGCTGAGCGTGCCCGGTACGCAGGTGCGGCTCGGGCCCGGGGCGCCCGTGCTGCCCAAGGAGTTGAGCGCGCGGTCATGGATCATCGCGGACGCCGAGACCGGTGACGTGCTCGCCGCGCACAACGCCCACTGGCCACTGGCCCCCGCCTCCACGCTCAAGATGCTCTTCGCGGACACGGTCCTGCCCAAGTTCCCCCGGACGGCGACCCACACGGTCACGGCCGCGGACCTGGCCGGCGTCGGCGCGGGCTCCAGCCTGGTCGGGATCAAGGAGAAGCAGACCTATACCGTCCACGACCTCTGGCTCGGTGTCTTCCTTCGCTCGGGCAACGACGCCGTGCGCGTGCTCTCGGCGATGAACGACGGCATCGAGAAGACCGTGCAGGACATGAACGACCGCGCCGAGGAGCTCCAGGCCGTCGACACCCACGTGGTCTCGCCGGACGGTTACGACGCCCCGGGCCAGGTCTCCTCCGCGTACGACCTCACGCTGATCGCCCGCAGCGGTATGCAGAAGGCGGACTTCCGTGAGTACGCCGCGACCGCGCGTGCCGCATTCCCCGGCGAGGTGAAGCCGGGCAAGAAGCGGGAGACCTTCGAGATCCAGAACACCAACCGGCTGCTCACCGGCGACCTCGGGGTCGCGCAGTACCAGGGCATCGCCGGCGTCAAGAACGGCAACACCACGCACGCCGGCTCGACCTTCACCGGCGTTGCGGAGCGCAACGGCAAAGTCCTGCTCGTGACGGTGATGAACCCGTCCTCCAAGGAGCAGCACGCGGTCTACAAGGAGACCGCCCGGCTCCTCGACTGGGGCTTCGCGGCGGCCGGCAAGGTGAAGCCGGTCGGCGAGCTGGTCCCGCCGAAGTCCGCCCGTACGAACCCCGGGACCGAGAGCGACGGCTCGGCGTCGCCGGCGCCCGGCAAGAACGCCCCAGGCACGAACACCTCCGCGACCGTCGCCGCGGACAAGTCCGGTGGCGTCGGGATCGCCCTCGCCGTCGTCGCCGGGGTCCTGCTGCTGCTCGCGGGTGCCTTCTTCCTGGTCAACCGCCGCTGGCCGGTCCGTCGCCGCCCCCAGGATGCTCAGGCCGGCGCCCAGGACGGTCAGGACGCTGAGGAGGTTGCTCAGGACGGTCAGGACGGTCAGGACGGTCCGCAGGATCCGGTGCGTCCGGGTCCGAGCGTGACCCCGTAGCCGTCCAGGCGGCGCAGTACAGCAGCAGCTTCGCGGAGAAGTTGATCCAGAGCAGCAGCGCGACCGGCACGCCGAACGCGCCGTACATCGACTTCCCCGCGACGTCCCGCATATAGCCGCCGAGCAGCAGTTTCAGCAGTTCGAAGCCGATCGCGCCGATCACCGCCGCCACCACCAGGCGGCGGCGCGGCGGCTGGACGCCGGGCAGCAGCGTCAGCAGGTACAGCAGGATGAGGAAGCCCGCGACGGCGGCGACGGCGACCGCCGCGGCCTGGAGCAGGATGCCGCCGGCCCCGGAGTCGGAGATGCCGATCCGGTCGGCGCTCCAGCCGACCGCCGTCGAGCCGAGCCAGGACGCGGCGAGCGAGCAGAGCCCGACCCCGCCGAGCCCGAGCAGCACGACCGCATCCTTCCCCTTGCGCACGAAGGGGTTGCCCTCGTCCTCGTCCATCCCCCACACCGCGCGCAGACAGTCCCGCATCGAGCCGACCCAGCCGATGCCGGTGAAGAGCAGCAGCGCGCCGGCGACGAGCCCGATCGTGCCCGCGTTGTCCACGAGCCCGCTGATGTCGAGCTGGTCGGAGATGCCGGGGACCTGCTCGGAGACCTTCTCCTCGATCGTGTCCAGCTGCTTCTGACTGAGCGTCGCTGCACCGACCGCCGCTGCGACGGCGATGAGGGGAAACAGCGCGAGGAAGCTGATGAAGGTGATCGCGGCGGCGAGCCGGGTCCAGTGGACGGCGTCGAGGGTCTCGTACGAGCGCCAGGCGTGGGTCCGCATGAGCCGGGCGACCCAGGGGCCGATGACGGGGAGCTTGGTCAGCCAGTCCATGTCGTAGGTGTACCCCTTGATCCACCGTGAATCCGGAAGGCGGGCGTCCGGGTTCCCCAGAATCGCAGACAGGCGGCAAGAACCCTGCCGATGCCGGTTCCTGACGCCGTGTCGACGCGAGGTCGCAAACCAGGCATCACACCTGGACCGGGCGATACGGTCGCCCTCATCACTGCCGCTCTCTCGTCGTCTCGCCCCCTGAGGAGCATGATCGTCATGAAGGACGCCTTCGGTATCCCGCAGTCCCTGCTCGTCCTCGGCGGTACGTCCGAGATCGGGCTCGCCACCGCCCGCCGGCTGATCGCCCGCCGCACCCGTACGGTGTGGCTCGCCGGACGCCCCTCGCCCGCGCTCACGGCCGCCGCGGACTCACTGCGCGCGCTGGGCGCGGCCGTGCACACGGTGCCGTTCGACGCGCTCGACACCGCGTCGCACGAGGAGCGGCTCGGCAAGGCCTTCGCCGAGGGCGACATCGACATGGTGCTGCTCGCCTTCGGGATCCTCGGCGACCAGGCGCACGACGAGGCCGATCCGCTCGCCGCCGTCCGGGTCGCCCAGACCAACTACACGGGCGCGGTCTCGGCGGGCCTGATCTGCGCGGGCGCGCTCCAGGCGCAGGGACACGGCTCGCTGGTGGTGCTGTCGTCGGTGGCCGGGGAGCGCGCGCGGCGCGCGAACTTCATCTACGGCTCGTCCAAGGCCGGTCTCGACGCGTTCGCCCAGGGGCTGGGGGACGCGCTGCACGGGACCGGGGTGCATGTGATGGTCGTACGGCCCGGATTCGTACGGCCGAGGATGACGGCCGGTCTGGAGGACGCGGCGCTCGCGACCACGCCGGAGGAGGTCGCCCTCTCCATCGAGCTGGGGCTGCGGCGCCGCTCGGAGACGGTGTGGGTGCCGGGGGCGCTGCGGATGGTGATGTCGGCGCTGCGGCACGTGCCGAGGCCGGTGTTCCGGCGGCTGCCGGTGTGATCCTGGGTGTCAGCCCGTCGGGGTCGGGGTGTCCACCGAGGTGCCCTGGGCCGGGACCGCGGCGACCTGGCGGCTGTCGCCGAACTCGAACGCGCGGAGCTTGCGCCACACCCCGTCCGCGCCCTGCTCGTAGAGGGCGAAGGAGGAGCAGGTCCACGCCGCCTCGAAGTCGGCCAGCTCCGCGTACGCCCGGTCCATCGCCTCCTCGGCGATGCCGTGCGCGACGGTGACGTGCGGGTGGTACGGGAACTGGAGCTCGCGCACGAGCGGCCCGGACTCGTCCCGTACCCGCTCCTGGAGCCAGGCGCAGGAGGAGACGCCCTCGGCGAGCCTCACGTACACGACCGGGGAGAGCGGGCGAAACGTTCCCGTGCCGCTCAGCCGGACCGGGAAGCAGCGGACGCTTGCGGCGACCTCGGCGAGATGCGCCTGGACCGCGGGCAGCCGCTCCTGGTCCACCTCGGTCGGCGGGACGAGGGTGACGTGCGTGGGGATGCCGTGCGCGGCGGGATCCCCGAAGCCCGCGCGCAGCTCCTGGAGCAGGCTGCCATAGGGCTCCGGGACCGCGATCGAAACGCCGAGCGTTACGGTCCCCACGTCGTTCTCCTCCGCAGTCGTGTCATATCGGGAAACGGTGGTGGTGCAGCCGCCAGTGTGCGGCCTGCACCACCCCTGAGGCCAGAGTCCTTGGACTCAGTGCTTCGCGGGCAGGAAGCCCACCCGCTCGTAGGTCTGCGCCAGGGTCTCCGCGGCGACCGCGCGGGCCTTCTCCGCGCCCTTGGCCAGGACCGAGTCCAGCGTCTCCGGGTCGTCCAGGTATTCCTGCGTACGGGTCCGGAACGGCGTGACGAAGTCCACCATGACCTCGGCCAGGTCGGTCTTCAGCGCGCCGTACAGCTTGCCCTCGTAGCTCTTCTCCAGGTCGGGGATGCTCGTCCCGGTGAGCGTGGACATGATGGAGAGCAGGTTGGAGACGCCGGCCTTGTTCTCCGGATCGAAGCGGATGACCGTGTCGGTGTCGGTCACCGCGCTCTTGACCTTCTTCGCCGTCGCCTTCGGCTCGTCGAGGAGGTTGATCAGGCCCTTCGGCGTGGACGCCGACTTGCTCATCTTGATCGACGGGTCCTGGAGGTCGTAGATCTTCCCCGTCTCCTTGAGGATGTACGGCGCCGGGATCGTGAACGTCTCGCCGAAGCGGCCGTTGAACCGCTCCGCGAGGTCGCGGGTCAGCTCGATGTGCTGGCGCTGGTCCTCGCCCACCGGGACCTGGTCGGCCTGGTAGAGCAGGATGTCGGCGACCTGGAGGATCGGGTACGTGAAGAGGCCGACGGTGGCCCGTTCGGCGCCCTGCTTGGCGGACTTGTCCTTGAACTGGGTCATGCGGGAGGCCTCGCCGAAGCCGGTGAGGCAGTTCATGACCCAGCCGAGCTGTGCGTGCTCGGGGACGTGACTCTGGACGAAGAGGGTGCAGCGCTCCGGGTCGAGGCCGGCGGCGAGCAGCTGCGCGGCGGCGAGCCGGGTGTTGGCGCGGAGCTCCGCGGGGTCCTGCGGGACTGTGATCGCGTGCAGGTCCACCACCATGTAGAAGGCGTCGTGGGACTCCTGCAGCGCGACCCACTGACGGACCGCACCGAGGTAGTTGCCGAGGTGGAACGAGCCTGCGGTGGGCTGGATTCCGGAGAGCACGCGGGGACGATCAGAGGCCATGCTCCACATTCTCTCAGGTGCGGGAAGTTGTCCCGGACTTCCCGGGCTGCCCGGACGGGGAACCGATCCCGTTCCGCCGGTGTATCAAAGGTGTGAGGACGCTGGAGGGGGGCCGGGTCGTCGTAGACGGGGCCGAGGCCGAGGTGATCGCACGCGTACGCGCCGGGGAGGCTGAGGCGTACGCGGCGCTGGTCCGCGCGCACACGGCGGTAGCGCTGAGGGCGGCGGTGGCGTGCGGCGCGGGCGCGGAGGCCGAGGACGTGGTGCAGCAGGCCTTCTTCAAGGCGTACCAGGCGCTGGGGCGGTTCAAGGAGGGGGCGGCGTTCCGTCCGTGGCTGCTGCGGATCGTGGTCAATGAGACGAGGAACACAGTGCGCGCGGCGGGCCGGCAGCGGGCGGTCGCGGGGCGGGAGGCGGAGCTGCTGGCCGCCGAGCCGCTGATACCGGACGGGGCGGACCCGGCGGTGGCGGCCGAGGAGCAGGAGAGGCGCCGTCAGCTGCTCGCGGCGCTTGACGGACTGGGCGAGGACCACCGGCAAGTGGTGATCCACCGCTATCTGCTGGAGCTGGACGAGTCGGAGACGGCGGCCGCGCTGGGCTGGCCGCGCGGGACGGTGAAGTCCCGGCTGAGCCGGGCGCTGAAGAGACTCGGGCTGGTGCTGGAAGGAGGTGACGAGCATGACGGAGGAGAGGTCCGGCGACGGGCTCCCGGATGAGCTGCGGGAGCTGGGGCGTCGGCTGAAGGTGCCGGACGTGGGCGGGGAGACCATGGCGGAGCGTGTGCTCGCTCAGCTCCTGGCGGAGCGGGTGCCGACGCCGGTCCGGCGGCGCCGGTTCGAGGGGCTGCGCAGGCTCTGGAAGGCGTTGCTCGCGGCGTTCTCCGGGCTCCTGGTGGTCCTGGTGCTGACGCCGCCGGTGCGGGCGACGGTGGCGGACTGGTTCGGCTTCGGCGGGGTCGAGGTGCGGTACGACCCGTGGGCGCGCCCCGCCGCGGACCCGCCGGTGCCGGGCTGCCCCGACCCGGTGCCGCTGGAGGAGGCCGGGCGCAGGGCGGGGTTCGAGCCGCTGATACCGAGCGCGCTCCGCACCCCGGACGCGGTCTCGGTGACCGGCTCGGCCGAGCGGGGACGGGCGGTGATCAGCCTGTGCTGGCGCGGGGACGGCACCCGGACGGTCCGGCTCGACGAGTTCCCGGCGCGGCTCGACGTGGGCTTCGCCAAGCAGATCCGGACGCATCCCGAGTGGGTCGAGATGGCGGACGGCGCGGCGGGTTACTGGTTCGCCGAGCCGCACCTGCTGCGGTTCCCGATGACGGACGCGAGCGGGCAGGAGTGGACCCACGAGATACGCACGGCGGGCCCCACGCTCCTCTGGACGAGAAACGCGGGAGCCCTGACCCTCCGCCTGGAGGGCGAGCCGACCCTGAAGGAGGCCCGCCGCATCGCCGAGTCGGCGAGCTGAGCGGCGACCACCGACGACCGCAGGCGACCGCCACGACCCGCCGCACCCGCCGAGCCGGGCGGGCCCGGCGGGCCCGGCGAGACGGGCGAGACGGGCGAGACGGGCGGGCCCGACGGGCCGGGCGGTGACGCACGGCCCGGGCGGTGCCGGACGGTCCGGGACGGTGCCGCACGGCCCGAGCCGTGCCGGGAAGCCCGGTCGGTGCCGAGCAGCCCGAGCCGTGCCGGGCAGCCCGAGCGGTGACGTACGGCCCGGGCGGTGCCGCACGGCCCGAGCCGTGCCGGGAAGCCCGGGCGGTGCCGCACGGCCCGAGCCGTGCCGGGAAGCCCGGTCGGTGCCGAGCGGCCCGGTCGGTGCCGGGCAGCCGCGCGGTGACGCACGGCCGCCGGGGCGGGCGGCCCGGGCCGGGCGCCCGCGTCGGGTCAGGTCGGGAGGCCGGGGGCCGGGAAGGCTGCCATCAGCTCCGCGACCTCGGCGCGGATCGTGTGGAGTGCGTCCTCGTCGCCCGAGCCGGCGGCGGCGACGCCGCGGTCGATCCAGTCGGCGACCTGGGTCATGTGCTCGGTGCCGAGGCCGCGGGAGGTGAGGGAGGGGGTGCCGATGCGAAGGCCGGAGGGGTCGAAGGGCTTCCGGGGGTCGTAGGGGACGGTGTTGTAGTTGGTGACGATGCCGGCCCGGTCGAGGGCCTTCGCGGCGACCTTGCCGGGGACCTCCTTGGGGGTGAGGTCCATCAGGATCAGGTGGTTGTCGGTGCCGCCGGAGACCAGGTCGAAGCCGCGGGCGAGGAGGGCCTCGGCGAGGGCCCTGGCGTTGGCGACGACCGCGTGGGCGTAGTCGCGGAAGGAGGGCTGGGACGCCTCGTGCAGGGCGACGGCGATGGCGGCAGTGGTCTGGTTGTGCGGGCCGCCCTGGAGGCCGGGGAAGACGGCCTTGTCGAGGGCCTTGGCGTGCTCCTCGCGGGACATCAGCATGGCGCCGCGCGGGCCGCGCAGGGTCTTGTGGGTGGTCGTCGAGATGACGTCGGCGTGCGGGACCGGGGAGGGGTGGGCGCCGCCCGCGATCAGGCCGGCGATGTGGGCGATGTCGGCGACGAGGACGGACCCGGCCTCGTGGGCGATCTCGGCGAAGGCGGCGAAGTCGATCGTGCGGGGCAGCGCGGTGCCGCCGCAGAAGATCACCTTCGGGCGCTCCTTCAGGGCGAGCTCGCGGACCTGGTCGAAGTCGATGAGCCCGTTGTCCTGGCGCACGCCGTACTGCACGCCGCGGAACCACTTGCCGGTGACGGAGACGCCCCAGCCGTGGGTGAGGTGGCCGCCCATCGGCAGGGCCATGCCCATCACGGTGTCACCGGGCTCGGCGAAGGCGAGGTAGACGGCGAGGTTGGCGGGGGAACCGGAGTAGGGCTGCACATTGGCGTGGTCGACGCCGAAGACGGCCTTGGCGCGCTCGACGGCGAGGGTCTCGACCTGGTCGATGTTCTGCTGGCCCTCGTAGTAGCGGCGGCCGGGGTAGCCCTCGCTGTACTTGTTCTGGAGGACGGTGCCGGAGGCTTCGAGGACGGCATGGGAGACGTAGTTCTCGCTGGGGATCAGCCGCAGGGTCTCGGCCTGCAGCCGCTCCTCGGCGCCGACGAGCGCGGCGAGTTCGGGGTCGGTGGCGGCAAGCGCCGGGTGGTGGGCGGGAAGATCGGCAGCGTGGGGGGTGGTGGTGCTGTTCATGGCGTTCCTCCGGGCGTGGCGGCGGGTCCCGGGGCACGGCGGCGACGCGGCACCACACGGGACGGGGTCCGTGGTGCCCAGGCGGGCGGCACCTCGTGTGGTCTGCCGCGCACGGCTCCCCCGGGGTCGCTTCCCCGTACGCCAGTCGCCGCGCGTGTTTCCAGATTAGCGGGCGCGCCGTCGCCCAAGGTTTCTTCTTCCACCATCCGAGCGACGATAAGAAAGGGAGCCACACCCACCCCCGAGCCGCAGGACGAACGGAGATCCCGTGTCGAGTACGCAAGACGCGATCGCTTCCGCGGAGGCGCACAGCGCGCACAACTACCACCCCCTGCCCGTCGTCGTCGCCTCGGCGGACGGGGCCTGGATGACCGATGTCGAGGGGCGCCGCTATCTCGACATGCTCGCCGGGTACTCGGCGCTCAACTTCGGGCACGGCAACCGGCGGCTGATCGACGCGGCGCGGGCGCAGCTGGAGCGGGTGACGCTCACGTCGAGGGCGTTCCACCACGACCGGTTCGCGGAGTTCTGCACGCGGCTCGCGGAGCTGTGCGGCAAGGAGATGGTCCTGCCGATGAACACGGGCGCGGAGGCGATCGAGACGGCGGTGAAGACCGCCCGGAAGTGGGGGTACGAGGTCAAGGGCGTGCCGGACGGGCACGCGAAGATCGTGGTCGCGGCGAACAACTTCCACGGCCGGACGACGACGATCATCAGCTTCTCCACGGACCACGAGGCCCGCGACCACTACGGCCCGTACACGCCGGGCTTCGAGATCGTCCCGTACGGCGATCTGACGGCGATGCAGGCCGCGGTGACCGCCCACACGGTGGCGGTGCTCCTCGAACCGATCCAGGGCGAGGCAGGCGTCCTCGTCCCGCCGGCCGGATATCTGCGCGGGGTACGGGAGTTGACCCGCGAGCGGAACGTGCTGTTCATGGCGGACGAGATCCAGTCGGGTCTCGGCCGGACCGGGCGGACGTTCGCGTGCGAGCACGAGGGTGTGGTGCCGGACGTGTACGTCCTGGGCAAGGCGCTCGGCGGCGGTGTCGTCCCGGTCTCGGCGGTGGTCGCGGACCGGGATGTGCTGGGGGTGTTCCGGCCGGGTGAGCACGGTTCGACGTTCGGCGGGAATCCGCTGGCGTGCGCGGTGGCCCTGGAGGTGATCGCGATGCTGCGGACGGGCGAGTACCAGCAGCGGGCGGCGGAGCTGGGCGAGCATCTGCACGCGGAGCTGAAGCTGCTGGTGGGCGGGGGCGCGGTGGAGGCGGTGCGCGGGCGCGGCCTGTGGGCCGGTGTGGACATCGCGCCGTCCCGGGGCACGGGCCGGGAGATCTCGGAGAAGCTGATGGAGCGGGGTGTGCTGGTGAAGGACACGCACGGCTCGACGATCCGGATCGCGCCGCCGCTGGTGATCTCCAAGGAGGACCTGGACTGGGGCCTGGAGCAGCTGCGGGCGGTGCTCTCGGCCTGACGGGCCGTTCGGGAGCCGTGGCGGTGGGGGCAACTCGGGGCATTGACAGCACAGTTGGTCTAGGCCAATGTTGCGGCCATGCCGAGACCCCGCCCCCGCCGCGCGCTGCGTGGCGCCCTCGCCGCCCTCGTCCCGCTCGCGCTGCTCGGCGCGTTCGGGGGCCCCGCGCACGCCGCGCCGAAGGCGGCCTGGCCCGAGCCCGTGCCCGTCGTCTCCCACATCGAGACCACCGACCCGGTCGTCTTCATCACCATCGACGACGGCTGGTACCACGACCCCGCCGCCGCGAAGATGCTCCTCGACCGCCGGGTGCCCGCCTCGCTCTTCCTGCTCCCGGGCGCGTACTCGTACGACTCCGGCTACTTCCACACCCTCCTCGACCAGGGCCGCTCCCGCGTCGAGAACCACACCGTCAACCACCCGGACCTCACCATGCTCGACGCGGCCGGCCAGAAGGCTGAGGTCTGCGGCGCCCGCGAGCAGCACCTCGCCGAGTTCGGCGACGGCCCGCGGCTGCTGCGCCCGCCCTACGGCACGTACGACGAGACGACCCGCACCACGGCCCGCGCCTGCGGGGCGAAGGCCGTGGTGACCTGGACCTACGACCTCACGACTTGGGGGCAGTGGACCCCGCCGACGCCCACGCTCAAGGCCGGCGACATCATCCTGCTGCACTTCAACGAGACCCTGGAGCAGGATCTGACGCGCGCCCTGGCGGCCGCCGAGGCGGCCGGCCTGAAGCCCGCGCCACTGAGGGAGTACGTCTCGGAGTAGCGGTCAGAGGATGACGTGCGGCAGGAAGCGGGCGTACTCGTCCGTGATCAGGCCCGCCGACTCCCGGATGCCGAGTCCCGCCGCCTCGTCCTCGACGACCCACGCGCCGAGCACCACCCGGTTGCCGTCGAAGTCGGGCAGCGGGGCCAACTCCTGGTAGCAGCAGGGCTCGTCGCGCACCACGCGCTCCGAGCCCGGCTGGTGGACGGTGACGCCCGCGCCCTCGCGGCCGAGGAGGGGCTTGGCGACATAGCCGCCGCGCGCGGCCAGTTCGCGCGGTCCGTCCAGGTAGGCCGGCAGCAGGTTCGGGTGGCCCGGGTAGAGCTCCCACAGGACCGCGAGCAGGGCCTTGTTGGAGAGCAGCATCTTCCAGGCGGGCTCGATCCAGCAGGTGGTGCCCGTACCGCCGCCGTTGTCGAGGGTGTCCAGGACGTACGGGCCGAAGCGGTCGGTGGCCAGCCACTCCCACGGGTAGAGCTTGAAGCAGCTCCGGATGAACCGCAGCCGGTCGTCCACGAAACGTCCCGAAAGCCGGTCCCAGCCGATCTGCTCGACCGACAGCGCCTCCGTGTCGAGCCCGGCCTGCTGGGCGGTCTCGCGCAGATACGCGACCGTCATCAGGTCCTCGCCGAGCTCGTCGCCCTCGGAGTGGACGAAGTGCACCGGGCTGCCCGGCGGCAGCAGCGGGGCCTGCCGCTTCCAGGCGTCGACGAGCCGCTCGTGCAGCGAGTTCCACTGGTCGGCGCCGGGGAAACGCTCCTCCATCCAGAACCACTGCGGGCTCGCGGCCTCGACCAGCGAGGTCGGCGTGTCGGCGTTGTACTCCAGCATCTTGGCCGGGCCCGTACCGTCGTAGCGGAGGTCGAACCGACCGTAGAGCGACGGCAGTTCGGCGCGTCGGCGCCAGGACTCGGCGACGAGGGAGGCGAGCCGGGGGTCGGTCAGGCCGAGATCGGCGAACCGGTCGTGCTCGACGATGTGGGCGGCCGCTGCCAGACACATCGTGTGCAGCTCCTCGACGACCTCCTCCAGGGCCTCGACCTCGGGCAGGGTGAAGGAGTAGTACGCGCTCTCGTCCCAGTACGGGCGCAGGGAGCCGTCGGGGTAGCGGGTCAGGGGGTAGACGAGCCCCTGCTCCTCCACCGTCTGCTGCCAGCCGGGCCGGGGCTCGATGGTGTGCCGCCGCATCAGCCGCCGCCGGATCCCGAGCATCCGAAGCCGCCCGTGTCGACGGCCGTCTTGTCGAAGCTGCCGCCGCTGACCTTGTTGTCGCTCACCTTGCCGCCGTAGTAGTACGAGCCGCGGGTCGAGCTGCCGTTGCCGCTCTCGCACTCGTAGCTCGGCAGCTTCTCGCGGGTCAGCGGGTCGACACACCGCCGGTCCGGCTCGGAGCCGCAGGACGTGATCGTCGCCGCGAGCACCCCCATACCGCCGAGCACGACCGTGCTCGACCTCAGCCTGCGCATGTCACCCTCCCCATCGCGTGGTCGCGACCGCACAGTTTAGGCCGGTGGCCGACCGGCCCCGCACGACCACCCCCGCCGTGGGCGCCCCACCGCTGCCCCCGCCCACCCCCGTGTGGGCAATCGTCCCGCTGGGGCGGGACGGGTGGGCACACGGGACGGCGCCCCTGCGGGCGCGTTCCGCACATGGGCCCCTGTACCCCGGGGCCGTCGCGCGTGCAGGCGCCTCGGGGTGGGCGGGGTGCACGGGGCGGAGGCGCCCGCAAGGGCGCCGCCCGTTGTGCCCACCCGTTCCGCCCCAGCGGAACGAATGCCCACAACGGGCGGGGGGCGGGGCCCACACGGGGGCGGGGCGGAGGCCCCGGTCACGGCAGGACGCGGCAGAGGGATGACAGCGCGCCCGACCACGCGCTGTCCGGCGGCGTCCCGTAGCCGACGACCAGGCCGTCCTGGGTCGGCGGGACGTCCGGGTGGCGGAAGCGGTTGACGCCGTGGACCGCGAGGCCCTCCCACGCGGCCGAGCGGAGGACCTCCGGCTCCCGGCCCGGCGGGAGGGTCAGGACCGCGTGGAGGCCGGCCGCGATGCCGCTCACCCGGGTCTCCGGGGAGTGCGCGGCCACCGCCGCCACCAGTTCGTCGCGGCGCCGCCGGTAGCGCAGCCGCATTGCCCGTACATGGCGGTCGTACGCCCCCGAGCCCAGGAACTCCGCGAACGTCAGCTGCTCCAGCGAGCTGCACATCGCGTCCATGTGCCCCTTCGCCGCGACCACCTCGTCCACCAGGCTCTCCGGCACCACCATCCACGCCAGCCGCAGGCCGGGCGCCAGGGACTTGCTGGAGGTGCCCAGGTAGACGACCCGCTCGGGGTCGAGGCCCTGGAGCGCGCCCACCGGCTGGCGGTCGTAACGGAACTCCCCGTCGTAGTCGTCCTCCAGGACGAGTCCGCCCGAGGCCCGGGCCCAGTCGATCGCCGCCACCCGCCGGTCGGGGTGGAGCGCGCCGCCGAGCGGGAACTGGTGCGCGGCCGTCATCAGGACCGCCCCCACCCCCTTCATCCCCGCCAACCCCTCAGTCCGGGTGCCGAGTTCGTCGAAGGGCAGGGCGGGCAGCCGCAGCCCGGTGCGGGTGAGCAGCTGCCAGTGCTCGTCGAGGCCGTACGACTCGACCGCCACCTCCCGTACCTTCCGGGCGCGCAGCACCTGCCCCATCAGCATCAGCCCGTGTACGAACCCCGAGCAGATCACGATCCGTTCGGGCCGCGCGTGGACGCCCCGGGCCCGGGCGAGGTATTCGGCGAGCACGGTGCGCAGTTCGATCCGGCCGCGCGGATCGCCGTAGCCGAAGGCCTCGTGCGGCGCGGCCGTCAGCGCCCGCCGGGAGGCCTTGAGCCATTCGGCGCGCGGAAAGGAGGCGAGGTCGGGCACGCCCGGCTTCAGGTCGTACGCCGGCCGGGCCCGGACCGCGTTCCGGGCCGCCGTCGCGGGCCGCGCGCCCGATCCGGCCGGCCGGCGCGGCACCGACCGCTGCGCGACCCGCGTCCCGGAGCCCTGCCGGGCGGTCAGCCAGCCCTCGGCGACCAGCTCGGCGTACGCGTCGGCGACGGTGTTGCGGGCGATCCCCAGGTCCGCCGCGAGCGAGCGGGAGGACGGCAGCCGTACGCCGGCCTCCAGGCGCCCGCTGCGCACCGCCTCCCGGAGGGCGTCCATCAGCCCCGTACGCAGCCCGGGTCCGCGCAGTTCCAGATGAAGATCGGCCCCAAAAGTGGCCCACTCGTCTGTCATGTGAATGGACCATACTCCTGCGCCATCACGACCGTACGGTGAGATCCATGACGACCACGACGCAGCACGACACCACGACCGCCTACGCCCACGAGCACGGCCCCCGCCTCAACCTCGCCGAGCGCATCCCCGAGTTCTACCGGGCGATGCTCCGGCTCGAACAGGCCGCCGCGAAGGACGTCGACCCGACGCTGTACGAGCTGATCAAGATCCGGGCCTCCCAGATCAACCGCTGTGCGTTCTGCCTCGACATGCACACCAAGGACGCCCTGGCGGCCGGCGAGTCGGTCGAGCGGATCGTCCAGCTGTCCGCCTGGGAGGAGTCGCGGCACTTCTACACCGAGCGCGAACTCGCCGCGCTCGCGCTGACCGAGGCCGTCACGGTCCTCACCGACGGTTTCGTCCCCGACGAGGTGTACGCGAAGGCCGCCGCGCACTTCGACGAGACGGAACTCGCCCAGGTCATCGGCGCCATCACCGTCATCAACGCCTGGAACCGGATCGCCGTCACCACCCGCTCGACCCCTGGCCACTACACCCCGGGGCAGTACAAGAAGTGAGCACCGCCGACGGGGCCGAGGTCCTCCGCACCCTGCACTCGGGGCGGTCCGGCGGCCACCCGCTGATCGTTCCCGGCCCCTGGGACGCCGCCTCCGCCCGGGTCTTCGAGGAGGCCGGCTTCCCGACGCTCGCCACACCGAGCGCCGGCATCGCCGCCTCCCTCGGGTACGAGGACGGGTCGACCCCGCCCGAGGAGATGTTCGCGGCCGTGGCGAGGGTCGTCAGGGCCGTCTCCGTACCGGTCACGGCCGATGTGGAGGACGGCTACGGCCTGCCGGCCCGGGAGCTCGTGGAGCGGACCCTGGAGGCGGGCGCGGCCGGGGTGAACCTGGAGGACAGCGACCGGTCCGGCGGGCTGAAGGACCCCAGGGAGCACGCCGACCGGCTTGCGGAGGTACGGGCGGAGGCCGGGCCGCGGCTCTTCGTCAACGCGCGCGTGGACACGTATGTGCGCGGGGTGGACGACGTGGCCGCCGCGATCGAGCGGGCGCGGCTCTACGCGGCGGCGGGCGCGGACTGCGTCTACCCGATCAAGGCGCCCGTGGCCCATCTTCCGCTGCTGCGCGCCGGGATCGACGTACCGCTCAACGTCCTGGGCGGCCTGCCCGGCGGTCCGTCGTTCGCGGAGCTGGGGCGGCTGGGCGCGGCCCGGATCACCTTCGGGCCCGGGCTGTTGCTGCGGACGCTGAAGGGCGTGGCCGAACTGGCCGGGAGACTCGGAGAGTCCCTCGGAAGGTCCTGAGAGAAGACGACCGCCCCCGGCCTCTGAGGCCGGGGGCGGTCGGGTGCGTCAGTGCGCGCGATGCTCTCAGATGAGGCCGAGCTCGCGGACCGCGTCGCGCTCCTCCGCCAGCTCGCGCACCGAGACGTCGATGCGGGCGCGGGAGAACTCGTTGATGTCCAGGCCCTGGACGATCTCGTACTTGCCGTCCTTGCAGGTGACGGGGAAGGAGGAGATCAGGCCCTCCGGGACGTCGTAGGAGCCGTCCGACGGGATGCCCATGGAGGTCCAGTCGCCGGCGGCCGTGCCGTTGACCCACGTGTGGACGTGGTCGATGGCGGCGTTGGCGGCCGAGGCGGCCGAGGACGCGCCACGGGCCTCGATGATCGCGGCGCCGCGCTTGGCGACGGTCGGGATGAAGGTGTCGGCCAGCCACTGCTCGTCGTTGACGACCTCGGCGGCGTTCTTGCCGGCGATCTCCGCGTGGAAGATGTCCGGGTACTGGGTCGCCGAGTGGTTGCCCCAGATGGTGAGGCGCTTGATGTCCTCGACGGACGCGCCGGTCTTGGCCGCGAGCTGCGAGAGCGCGCGGTTGTGGTCCAGGCGGGTCATCGCGGTGAAGCGCTCGGCCGGCACGTCCGGGGCGGCGGCCTGGGCGATCAGGGCGTTGGTGTTGGCCGGGTTGCCGACGACGAGGACCTTGATGTCGTCCGCGGCGTGGTCGTTGATGGCCTTGCCCTGCGGCTTGAAGATGCCGCCGTTGGCGGCGAGCAGGTCGCCGCGCTCCATGCCCTTGGTGCGCGGGCGGGCGCCGACGAGCAGGGCCACGTTCGCGCCCTCGAAGCCCTGGTTCGGGTCGTCGAAGATGTCGATGCCCTTGAGCAGCGGGAAGGCGCAGTCGTCGAGCTCCATGGCGGTGCCCTCGGCGGCCTTGACGCCCTGCGGGATCTCGAGGAGGCGCAGCTTGACCGGCACGTCCGCGCCGAGCAGGTGGCCGGAGGCGATGCGGAAGAGCAGCGCGTAGCCGATCTGGCCGGCCGCGCCGGTGACGGTGACATTCACGGGAGTGCGGGTCATGGCGATCTCCGTAAGACAGCTGGCGGTGGGGGTCCCTGCCCCGGGTGCTGGACGGCTCTCCTGATCGATCGGTG
This sequence comes from Streptomyces sp. NPDC029169, assembly GCF_055563935.1. Classification (NCBI taxonomy): domain Bacteria; kingdom Bacillati; phylum Actinomycetota; class Actinomycetes; order Kitasatosporales; family Streptomycetaceae; genus Streptomyces; species Streptomyces sp. NPDC029169. Next base: position 60,496 of record NZ_JBVHXA010000003.1, on the reverse strand, counting down.
TCTCGACGTGAAGAGATATCCAGCGGTCAGGCTATCCGACCCGGGACCGGTCGAACCCCCACCCCCTTGTGGTCCGGCTCACTGCCACCCGACTGCCCATCACTCACGGGATGCACACCTGTGCGCCGCCCCGGGGCGTCACGCACGCGGTCGCATCCGTTCCCCGCGCGACGGCGACCATCGGGCTGTACGCGTCGGGGTCCGCGCCCACGGTCGCGTCCTGGCTGGTACCGGCGGCGGTGACGCGCAGGACGTCGCCGGGGGCCGCCCCCGTGACGCGAGCCCACGCGGCCCCGCAGGTCCTGCTGTGCCGCACCTCCAGGAGCCCGGCGGCGCCGACCGGGGCGCGGGAGACGGTGGTCGCGAACGTGCCGCCGCAGCCCATGACTTCGGGGTCCTGGCCCGTACATCCGGCGCCGGCGCATTTCACCCCTGCGGGGAGGGCCGTGCTCGCCCCGGCGCTCGGCGGCGTGCTGGCCGGACGCGCGACCGCCCGCCCCGGGTCGCCGGTTCCGCCGCTCCCGCCAAGGTCGGCGAGAAGGACGGCGGACGCGATGACGAGCAGGGCGCCGAGGATCCCGGTGAGGACGAGGACGGCGCGGCGGCGGGGCGGTAGGGCGCCACGCTCGGGGGCGGGTGGCCGGTCGCCGGCCGGGGCGGCGGGGAGGGCGCAGCCTGCGGGGAGGGCGGGGCCCGGTGGGGCCGCGGGAACGACAGGGCCGGTGGGGCTGGCGGGTCCCGCAGGGGCCGTCGGCACCGCCGGGCCCGCTGGGCCCGCAGGGGCCGCCGCGCGGCCGGGCAGGGCGGAGTCTGTGCCGGCGCCGGGGGCTCCGGCCGTTGGGGTGGTGGTGGCGCTGGTTTCGGTCGAGGCGTTGGTGGTGAGGGCGGCGGGGGGCTGTGAGAGTCGCAGGGTGTCGGGGGTGGTGGGTTGGGAGCCGCTCCAGGCGCGCTCGGCGCGCTCCCACATCGCCGTGAGCCGGCCGGTGTCGGCACCGGTCACCTCGGCGAGCGCGACGACGGCGCTTCTGGGCGCGAGCTGCCGTCCGTCGAGAAACCGCTCCCACGAGGTCCTGCTGTGGCCGGTGCGGTCGGCGACGGCGGCGACGCTCAGTCCGCTGCGGTCGACGAGGCGCCGTAACAGGCTCGCGAACTCCCGTACCAACGGGTCGAGTTCGTCCGGCAGCGCCTTCCAGCGAGGCATCCGCGCTCCCCCCTTGTCCCCACATGCTCGCGGCCAGGATGACAGTTCCCGGCGCCGGGGCGCACGGGTGCGTACGGATCGGGCGGGCGCCCCCGCGGGATGTGACGGAGTGGCGGAATGGTCACTTCCGTGCCACAAGGATCAAGCGGCACTTGAGCCTCGTTGGCACGTACATGACCCTCATAGGGGAACGGCGCCCGTCCTCCCTCGGGGGAGAGGACGGGCGCCGTTTCCATGAGAGGTGCCGGACGCCGTCTACGTGATCGTCAGGTGGAGGATGTCCTCCAGAAACGGGATCTTCAGCCAGGGCGCCGGCTGCACCATCAGCGCGAGCAGCACGATTAGCCCGCCCATGACGCCGTACGTGACCATGTCGGTGAACCGCGACCGTACGGCGAGCATGCCGACGGACGGCAGCGCGCGCCGCAGCCCGGCGCCGGTGAGCAGCGCGACCCCGACCAGCATCGTCCCGACCCGGAACGACTGCGCGAAGAGATCCGTGCCGACGATCAGCAGCCCGAGCACGGCGAGTCCGAGCACGGTCAGCAGCGGCCACTGGCGCGCGGGCGCCGAAGCCCCGCCGGCCGCGGCCCGCCCGCCGCCTTCGGGCCGGGCGGTGTCGGTCGTGAGCGCCGGAGGCCGCCGCGACCGCCCGGAGGCGGGGCCGGCCGCGCCGTCCGGCGCCGTACCGGGGTCGGCTACGGATACACCCGAGGCAGCCCCCGCAGGGGCCGGGGGTGCCCCATTCAGCCGTCCCTCGACGCCCTGACCGCCTTCGGCGCCCGAAACCGCACCCGACGTCCCCTCGGCCCCCGGCGTGTCGCCCCCCGTCACCCGCGACGTCATCGTCAGAGCGCCTCGGCCGCGCGCTCGGCGGCCTCGACGACGTTGACGAGCAACTGCGCGCGGGTCATCGGGCCCACGCCGCCGGGGTTCGGGGAGATCCAGGCGGCCACCTCGGCAACGCCCGGGTCCACGTCGCCGAGGATCTTGCCCTCGCCGTTGCGCGAGACGCCGACGTCCAGCACGGCCGCGCCCGGCTTCACGTCCTCCGGCTTGATCAGGTGCGGCACACCCGCCGCCGCGATGATGATGTCCGCCCGCCGCAGGTGCGCCGCCAGGTCACGCGTGCCCGTGTGGCACTGCGTCACCGTCGCGTTCTCCGAGCGCCGCGTGAGCAGCAGTGGCATCGGCCGCCCGATCGTGACACCACGCCCGACGACCACGACCTCCGCGCCGTTGATCTCCACACCGTGGCTGCGCAGCAGCGTGATGATGCCGTTCGGGGTGCACGGCAGCGGCGCCGGCTCGTTCAGCACGAGACGGCCGAGGTTCATGGGGTGCAGACCGTCCGCGTCCTTGGCAGGGTCCATCAGCTCCAGGACGCGGTTCTCGTCGATGCCCTTGGGCAGCGGGAGTTGCACGATGTAGCCGGTGCACTCGGGGTCCTCGTTGAGCTCCCGTACGACCGCCTCGATCTCCTCCTGCGTGGCCGTCGCGGGCAGTTCGCGCTGGATCGACGCGATGCCGACCTGCGCGCAGTCGCGGTGCTTGCCCGCGACGTACTTCTGGCTGCCCGGGTCGTCGCCGACCAGGATCGTCCCGAGGCCGGGCGTGACGCCCTTCTCCTTCAGGGCCGCCACGCGGACGGTCAGATCGGACTTGATCGCGGCTGCGGTGGCCTTGCCATCGAGAATCTGGGCGCTCATGAGCCCATCCTCCCGGATGACCCCTCGCTTGTTCCAATTCCGGCCGCGCCCGGCCCGCCGCCGAGCCCTCGCCCGGCCCCTCAACCAGCCCTCGACGAGCCCCTCAACCAGCCCTCGCCCGAACCTGTGGAGGTTGCACTTGCACAACTCCCGGCAATCCGACTGGACAAACAGTCGATGCTACGACGACGATGACCCCGCAGTGCCGCGGGCAGTGCCGGGGGGCAGACCAGACATAGCGTGACGTTCCTTCGCGCGGGCCGCGTCGTCCCCGCACAACCCCACGGAGGAAACCCGCGATGAGCTTCGGCGATCCGAACAACCCCTACGGCCAGCAGCAGGGCGGCCAGCAGCAGCCCGGCTACGGATACCCGCAGCAGAGCCCGCAGCAGAGCCCGCAGGGCGTGCCGCCCCAGTACGGCTACCCGCAGGCTCCCCCGGTCCAGCAGCCGTACGGCGGTTACCCGCAGGGTCCGGCCAAGATGCCCGGCCTGATGACCGCCGCCCGCGTGATCATGTTCATCGTGGCCGGCCTGCAGATCCTCATCGGCGTCATCTTCGGGATCATCCTCGCCGCGGCCTCGGACGTGGCGGACTCGGAGGTCGCGACGGGCCTCGCCGGTCTGGGCTTCATCCTCGTCTTCATCCTGCTGCTGTTCGCGGGTCTGGCGATCTTCCTCGCTGTGAAGTTCTCCACCGGCGGTACCGCGATCCGTGTCCTCACGATCATCTACGGCTCGCTGGTGATCCTCGGCTCGCTCGGCAACTTCACCTCCGGGCAGGCCAGCGGCGCGGTCGGCGGCATCGTCAGCCTCGCCATCGGCGGCATCATCCTCGCCTCGATGGTGACCCCGCAGGCGTCCGCCTGGTTCAACCGCCCGCGCGGCCAGTACTGATCCATTCACGCCGAAGGGGCCCGGTTCCGCACGGAACCGGGCCCCTTCGGCGTCTCTCGACGCTCGCGGCTCTCTCAGCTCCGCTTGAGCACCACGAACTGTCCGGCCTGCGCCGACACCTCGTACCGCGCCTCCGGGTGCAGCTGCGACGCCAGCTGCACCGGATCCGTGACCGGCTGGGACCAGCCCCCGGCGAGGTCGAGGGCGAGGTAGTCCGGGCTGACGCCCTTCGCCCCGCCCACCCAGTAGACCTTGTGGTCCGCGGTGAGATGGGCCATGAGCGGCACGTTCGTCTCCACGCTCGCCCCCTCCGGCACCGCGTCGACCGCCCGCCGGGCCTCCAGCGTCCGGGCGTCCGTGCGGTACGTCTCCGAGCGCAGCAGCTCCCGCAGCGGCAGGTCCAGGGCGAGCACGATCGCGACCGCCGTGACGACCGGGACGACGACCCTTCCGTACGCCACGAGCCAGGCGCGCGGGGAGGTGCGGACGGCCCGGACCGCGTCGACCAGGGCGAGGAAGACGATCGGCATCAGGATGGCGCTGTAGTGCCAGATCATCCCCCAGTGGTTCGGGTCCTGGGAGAGGAAGCGCCAGCCGAGCGTCGGCAGCACGAGGAGCATGAGCGGGGAGCGCAGGGCCAGGAAGCCGGTGATGCCGACGAGGAAGAAGACCATCTCCCATTTCACGCCGGAGCCGAGCGAGCCGAGCAGCACCTGGGCGAACGAGACGTCGGCGCCCTCGCTCGACTTCTCGATCTTGGCCCAGTAGTCGTACTGGCCGACCCGGCTCGCCACTGGGATCAGGACCAGGACCGTCAGGGCGAAGAAGGCCGTGCCGAAGGCGGCCAGGGCGGCGCCGAGGCGCTTCTGCCCCTTCAGGAAGAGCACGGCGCCGACCATGGCGACTGTGAGCCCCATGTCCTCCTTGACCAGGACCAGAGGCGCGGACCAGGCGACGGCGGCCGTCCAGCGCCCGAGGAGCAGGGCGCGGCAGGTCAGGGCGAGCAGCGGGACGGCGAAGGCGATCTCGTGGAAGTCGGACTTGACGGCCTCCTGGAGACCCCAGGACAGGCCGTAGGCGACCGTGAGCCCGAGGCCGGCGGCGCGGCTGCCGAGGACCTGGTGGGCGGTGCGTCCGACGACGACGGCGGAGGCGGCGAAGAGCGCGGCCTGCGCGAAGAGGAGGGCGAGCGGGGAGGACCAGATCCAGTACAGGGGCGCGAGGAGCGCCGTCACGGGACTGAAGTGGTCCCCGAGTATGAGGAAGCCGGGGCCCTTGATGTCGACGATCGGCGCCCTGAACTCGGCGTAGGCGCGGACGGACTGGTTGAAGATCCCGAGGTCCCAGGAGGGAGTACGGAAGTGCGCGTACTGAACCCAGGAGTACAGGAAGTAGAGCGCGCAGAGCACGCCCGCCACCAGCACGTACGGCCGGAGAGGCGCCTCGGCGAGCCCGCCTTCGGGAGGCCCGGATCCGACGCCGGTACCCGTACCCGTATCGGCCCCGGCGCGGGGCCCGGGCACGGTGGTCTGGGCCGCAGCCCCGTTCTGTACTTCCAACACCGCGCCCCCACCTAGAGCCGTCCGACAAAAGAGCAACCCATTAGACCAGAGGGGACGCGGCAGGCCCGCCGTACCGCACACGGGTACCGGCGGGCCTGTCGTCGTGGATCAGTGGAAGAAGTGGCGCGTGCCCGTGAAGTACATCGTCACGCCCGCCTTCTTCGCCGCCTCCACCACCTGCTCGTCCCGCACCGATCCGCCCGGCTGCACGACCGCCTTGACGCCCGCCGCCGTGAGGATCTCCAGGCCGTCCGGGAACGGGAAGAACGCGTCCGAGGCCGCGTACGCGCCGCGGGCGCGCTCCTCGCCCGCGCGCTCGACCGCGAGCTTCGCGGAGTCGACGCGGTTGACCTGGCCCATGCCGACGCCGACCGAGGCGCCGTCCTTGGCGATCAGGATCGCGTTGGACTTGACCGCGCGGCACGCCTTCCAGGCGAAGGCCAGCTCGGCCAGCTCGGCCTCCGACAGGGCCTCGCCGGTGGCAAGCGTCCAGTTCGCCGGGTCGTCGCCCTCGGCCTGGAGGCGGTCGGTGACCTGGAGGAGGGCACCGCCGTCGATCGGCTTGACCTCGACCGGGGCGGACGGGGCGTCGGGGCAGCGCAGCACCCGGATGTTCTTCTTGCGGGCGAGGACCTCGACCGCGCCGGCCTCGTAGTAGGGCGCCACGATGACCTCGGTGAAGATCTCGGCGACCTGCTCGGCCATCTCCACGGTCACCGGCCGGTTGACGGCGATGACGCCACCGAAGGCGGACAGCGGGTCGCAGGCGTGCGCCTTGCGGTGCGCCTCGGCGACGTCCGCGCCGACCGCGATGCCGCACGGGTTGGCGTGCTTGATGATCGCGACGCAGGGCTCGGCGTGGTCGTACGCGGCCCGGCGCGCGGCGTCGGTGTCCGTGTAGTTGTTGTACGACATCTCCTTGCCGTGCAGCTGCTCCGCCTCGGCGAGGCCGCCCGTGCCGTCGACGTAGAGCGCGGCGCCCTGGTGCGGGTTCTCGCCGTAGCGCAGCACGTTGTTCCGCTCGTACGTGTGGCCCAGGAAGTCGGGGAAGCCGCTGTCGTCGGCGGCGGCGTAGTCGTCCGCGAACCAGGAGGCGACGGCCACGTCGTACGCGGCGGTGTGCTGGAAGGCCTGGGCGGCGAAACGCTTGCGCTGCTCCAGCGTGAAGCCGCCCTCCTGGGCCGCCTGGAGGACCGCGTCGTACGCACCCGGGTCGGTGACCACGGCCACGGACGGGTGGTTCTTGGCGGCGGCGCGGACCATCGAGGGGCCGCCGATGTCGATCTGCTCGACGCACTCGTCGGGGGTGGCGCCGGAAGCGACGGTCTCCCGGAACGGGTAGAGGTTGACGATCACCAGGTCGAAGGGCTCGACCCCCAGCTCGGCGAGCTGGTTGCGGTGATCCTCCAGGCGCAGGTCGGCGAGGATGCCGGCGTGCACGCGCGGGTGGAGGGTCTTGACGCGGCCGTCCAGGCACTCGGGGAAGCCGGTGAGCTCCTCGACCTTGGTGACCGGGACGCCGGCCGCGGCGATCTTGGAGGCGGTGGAGCCGGTGGAGACGAGGGAGACACCCGCCTCGTGCAGGCCGCGGGCCAGCTCCTCAAGGCCGGTCTTGTCGTAGACGCTGACGAGTGCGCGGCTGATGGGGCGCTTCGTACCTTCGGCGGTCACGGGATTGTTACCTTTCGTCCCTCAATGCGGTAGCCGTGCCGGGCCAGACGCCCCACGACCTCGACGAGCAGCGAGCGCTCGACTTCCTTGATGCGCTCATGGAGAGCGGCTTCATCGTCCTCGTCCCGGATCTCGACCACGCCCTGGGCGATGATCGGGCCGGTGTCGACGCCGTCGTCGACGAAGTGGACGGTGCATCCGGTGACCTTCGCGCCGTACGCGAGTGCGTCCCGCACTCCATGGGCACCGGGAAAACTGGGCAGCAGCGCCGGGTGGGTGTTGACGACCCGGCCGCCGAAGCGGGCGAGGAACTCCTTGCCGACGATCTTCATGAAGCCGGCCGAGACGACGAGGTCGGGCTCGTACGCGGCGGTGGCCTCGGTCAGGGCGCGGTCCCACTCCTCGCGGGTCGCATAGTCCTTCACCTTGCACACGAAGGTGGGCAGTCCGGCGCGCTCGGCCCGCTCCAGGCCGGCGATGTTGTCCCGGTCGGCGCCGACCGCGACGATCTCGGCGCCGTAGCCCTGGGGGTCGGCGGCGATCGCGTCGAGCAGGGCCTGGAGGTTGGTGCCGGAGCCGGAGACCAGGACGACGAGGCGGGCGGCGGCCACTGGGTCACTCTTTCCGTGGTGTTTGTACGGTCGCACGAACGAATCGTGCCTCTGGATACGGGGAACCCTACGAAGGTCCCGACCGTCAGCAACGATACCGGCACACCGGAAGGCCCCCACGGGACGGGGGCGTGGCCGGGGGGTAGCGTCGGGGTTCGAGGACAGTTGAGCCTGTAGGGGACCCGGAGTCGGGTCCGTAGCCGAACCCGTAGTTGACCCGTAGTTGAACCAGTAGTTGAAACGGCAGTTGAGACAGCAGTTGCGACGACAGAGGGAAGACGTTCAGCAGATGCCGGAACGCCAGTCCACGGACGACAACAACCCGTTCGCGCCGCCGCCCGAGGGGCAGCCGGACCAGCCGTGGCAGCCGCGGCGGCCGGAGGGCTCGGACGACGACGCGTCGTCCGGGTCGTCCGGATCCGACGGCTCCGACGGCTCCGACGGCTCGGGCCGCTCCGGGAACCGGGGACGCTGGAGCAGCCGCCAGCCCGGCCGCTCGTCCGACGGCTTCGGTCGCCGCCCGGAGCGACCCGGCGGTTCCGACGGCCAGGGCCAGAAGCCGGGCCCACGGTGGGATCCCACGGACCCGGCGCAGCGGCGGGCACGGTACGCGCTGCTCGCGGGCATGTGGGCGTTCTTCTTCGCCGTCTTCGAGATCCAGGAGCTGGCGCTGCTCCTGGGCGCGCTGGGTCTGTACTGGGCGATCAGCGCCCTGCGCGCCAAGCCGAAGGCGGAGGCCCAGGCTCAGGCCGTTGCGGGCGCAGCCGCGGGTGCGGGCGCGCGTCCGTCCGGGGCTGGCGAGGCGGGTGCCGGGCAGCCGGCGGCCCCGGCTGCGGCCACTCCCGGCGCGGCCCGCTCGCAGCGCACGGCGGCGGTGAGTGGTCTGGTCGCCGCGGCCCTGTCCCTGCTGATCGTCGCGGGCAGCTTCACGGTCCAGCTCGTCTACCGCGACTTCTACACCTGCGCCGACGACGCCCTGACCAAGTCGGGCCAGGTGGCCTGTAACGATCTGCTGCCCGAACCGCTGCGGGACGTCTTCGGGGTACGGGAGTAGGACCCCGCCTACGGGTCGTCGACGGGAGCCTCCGGTGCCGATGGCGCCGGGGGCTCCGTCGGCTTCGGCGGCTCCGGCGTCGCTGGGCCCGGCGGCGGCACAGCGGGCGGGGGCGGCAGGGCGGGCAGGGGTGGCAGGGCGGGCTCCCAGGCCGCCGGAAGGAAGTCGTACGGCTCGAACCCGGCCTCGTCGTCCTCCTGCACGTCGTCGGCCGACAGCACGGGAGCGGGCACGGCGGCGGCCGCCGCCGGTACGGCCCGCGCCGGGGGCGCCGGCAGCACCTCGGGCGCTGGTCTCGTGCCGCGCCGCGCCCACCCCCGTACCCCCAGCGCCACCGGTACGCCCAACGCCGCGCACCACAGCACCGCCGCCGCGCCGGCCTGCCACCACACCGGGCCGAACGCCGACAGCCGGCCCGTGCCGAGCGGGCCGCCCGCGGCCCCCGCGAGCAGGGCCGTCGCCGCCCCGCACACCCAGGCGCCGATCAGGGCCGTCAGCGCCGTCTCCCGGCCCGTCCAGGCCGACGCCGCCCGGCCGACGCCCACACCGAGGATCACCGACGCCACGAGCGGGACCGCCGCGGCCGCCCAGTGCGGCCAGCTGCCCGGGCCCTCGGCGGGCACGGCGGCCAGGAGCGGGAAGGGCGGGACGGCCGGGTCGCCGGTGAGGCCCAGCGGGGTCGCCGAAGCGCCCGTACCGAGCGCGAATCCGGGCCCGAGACCGTACGAGGCACCCCACACCGCCGCGTTCGGCACCAGCGCGGCGGCCAGGAGCAGCACCGACACGCGCCCCGACCACTCGCCCGCGACCCCGGCGAAGGACTCCTGCGCGGCGCCCGCGTGCCACACCAGCGAGGCCCCGAACACCACCGCTCCACCGCCGAGCAGGGCCACGACCGCCGGAGCGGCCGAGCGCAGCGCCACGGCCGTCTGTTCCTGCCCGGGCAGGGGCCGCCCGGCCGCCGTCCAGACGCCGAGGCCCGCGGCCGCGGTCACCATCATGGGCATCCACAGGCCCGCCGTCAGCAGATCGGCGGGCAGCGGTCCGCTCGCCGAGTAGACCACCACGCATGCCGCGACCAGCAGATATCCGCCGGACACGGCGGCCACGGTGCCGCTCGCCGAGGGCTGGGGCCGGGGCCGGGCGGTCTCCTCCGCGTACGGCTCCATCGTGTCCCGCGCGGTCCGGTGCACGAGCCAGCCCGGCAGGGCCATGAGCAGCAGCGGGGCGACGCCGAGCGGTGCGGACACCCCGAAGAGGGTCTCTGTACGGATCAGGTCCACCCCGTGGGCGAGCAGCCAGAGGCCCGCGGCGGTGTGCAGGGCCCCGCCGGGACCGCTGTCGGGGTACGGCGAACCGATCCACGCTGCCGTCACGAGCACCGCCAGCGCCCCGAGCCCGAGCCCCGCCGCGAGTCCGCCGCGCACGAAGGCGGTCGCCAGGGCGGCGGACCGGCCGCCGTGGACCATCGGTTCGGCCGGCAACGAGGGGGTGTGCTCGGTCAGATGGGTCACGCGCCCCATGCTCCCAACGACACGCGCTTTTCCCGCGTAACAGGCAAAACGCCGTTGTGTCGCTCAATATACGTTTATGTACTTTTCGGCTCGGAGCTGCCCCGCGGGAGGTCGTCCCCGATGAACCGGAGCATGCCGTCCCCCAAGGAACGGCGCAGACTGCGCGAGGCCAGAGGTCTGAGCGAGGACCAGGTCGCCGAGGCCATGGGCGTCACGCGTGCCACGGTCAGGTCCTGGGAGACCGGCCGCACCGCACCACGGGGGCGCAAGCAGGACGCGTACGCGAAGCTGATCGGCGCGTACGAGGAACGGAAGCCACGGCCCGCCGTGGCGCCGGAGCCCCCGACGCACGTCCAGCCGGCCATCGACGCCGAGCCCACGGCCAAGCCCGCCGAGCGCAGGCCCGCCGAGCCCACGCGCGCCGGGCCCGCCAAGCCCGTCGCGCATACCGCGGCGGCGTCCGCGAACACGCGACCGAGGGCCGCGACCAAGCGCGCCGCGAAGCCGCCGAAGGCCCCCGCGGCAACGGCCCTCGGTATCGGCGCCGGTAGCGGCAGCGGTGGCGGTGGTGGCCAGAAGGCCCCGCGTGCCGTCCGGGCGGGCGCGTCGGCCGCCCCGGCCACCCAGCAGCCGCTGGAGAAGCTGAAACCGGTCGAGGTACCCGAGGAGCCCCCCGAGCCCTCCCTCACGGAGCCACCCCTCACCCCGGAGGAGGCGTTCGACGCCCTCTACGCCCACGCCGCGCCCGGTCTCGTCCACCAGACGTACCTGCTCACCGGCCGCCGGCGGCTGTCCCGGGAGTCCGTCGAGCACGCCTTCCACCACGCCTGGCAGCACTGGCCCGAGGTCGCGGTCGACCGGGACCCGGTGGGCTGGGTGCGGGCAGCGGCGTACGAGTACGCGCTCTCCCCCTGGCACCGGCTGCGCCGCACCCACAAGCACCCGGACACCCCGCCCACCGAGGCCGGGCGGCGGGACCTGCTCGCGGCGCTGCTCGAACTGCCGCCGCCGTACCGCCGTACCGTCCTGCTCTACGACGGTCTCGGCCTCGACCTGCCCGACACGGCGGCCGAGACCGAGGCGAGCACCCCCGCCGCCGCCAACCGCCTGCTGCACGCCCGTACCGTCATCGGACAGCGCGTGCCCGAACTCGCCGACCCCGACGTCCTTCACCGGAGGCTGGCGGCGCTGGTCGCGGAGGCGCCGACGGCGACGCTCGCGGAGGCCCGGGCCGTACGGACCGGCAGCGAGCGGCGCAGCCGGATGTGGACGCGCGCGGTGCTCGGGGGGACGGCGGCGCTCATCGCGGCGACGGCCTTCACTGCCGCGACCGCGCCGACGCAGTACCTGCCGGTCAACCATCCGGGCGGGACCGTCAACGGCGTCCCGATCCGGAGCGGCTCGCAGCCGCTCACCCCGGAGGACGTGGAGCTGCGGGACACGCTCCGCTCGCAGCCGCACCCCGGTCCGGAGCGGCTGATCCCCCAGGCGGTGTAAGGCGTACGCAAGTGGGCCCTGCACCCTCGCGTACGCGAGTGGGCCCCGCCCCCGCCCGGTTTCCCGGGAGGGGCGGGGCCCACCTGTGCGGTGTCGCTGTTCAGCCCGCGAGGATGGCGCGCGCCAGCTTGGCGGTCTCGGTCGGCGTCTTGCCGACCTTGACGCCGGCGGCCTCCAGGGCCTCCTTCTTCGCGGCCGCCGTGCCGGAGGAGCCGGAGACGATGGCGCCGGCGTGGCCCATGGTCTTGCCCTCGGGCGCGGTGAAGCCCGCGACGTAGCCGACGACCGGCTTGGTGACGTTCTTCGCGATGAAGTCCGCCGCACGCTCCTCGGCGTCGCCGCCGATCTCGCCGATCATGACGATCAGGTCGGTGTCGGGGTCGGCCTCGAACGCCGCGAGGGCGTCGATGTGCGTGGTGCCGATGACCGGGTCGCCACCGATGCCGACGGCGGACGAGAAGCCGATGTCACGGAGCTCGTACATCATCTGGTACGTCAGCGTGCCGGACTTCGAGACCAGGCCGATGCGGCCCGGCTTCGTGATGTCGCCCGGGATGATGCCGGCGTTGGACTGGCCCGGGGTGATGAGACCGGGGCAGTTCGGGCCGATGATGCGGGTCTTGTTGCCCTTCGACTGCGCGTACGCCCAGAAGGCGGCGGAGTCGTGGACGGCGATGCCCTCGGTGATGACGACGGCGAGGGGGATCTCGGCGTCGATCGCCTCGACCACGGCGGCCTTGGCGAAGGCCGGCGGGACGAAGAGGACGGAGACGTCGGCGCCCGTCTTCTCCATCGCCTCGGCGACGGAGCCGAAGACCGGGACCTCGGTGCCGTCGAAGTCGACGGACGTACCGGCCTTGCGCGGGTTCACGCCACCGACGATGTTGGTGCCGTCACCCAGCATGAGCTTGGTGTGCTTCATGCCCGTGGCACCGGTCATGCCCTGGACGATGACCTTGCTGTCCTTGGTGAGGAAGATAGCCATGGTGTGCTTGACCTCGTCCCTTACTTCGCAGCCGCGAGCTCGGCGGCCTTGTCGGCCGCGCCGTCCATGGTGTCCACACGCTGCACGAGCGGGTGGTTCGCGTCCGACAGGATCTTGCGACCCAGCTCCGCGTTGTTGCCGTCGAGGCGCACGACCAGCGGCTTGGTGACTTCCTCGCCCTTGGAGGCGAGGAGCTCCAGCGCCTGGACGATGCCGTTGGCGACCTCGTCACAGGCGGTGATGCCGCCGAAGACGTTGACGAACACGGACTTGACGTCCGGGTCGCCCAGGATGATCTCCAGGCCGTTCGCCATGACCTCGGCGGAGGCGCCGCCGCCGATGTCGAGGAAGTTGGCCGGCTTCACGCCGCCGTGGTTCTCACCGGCGTACGCGACGACGTCCAGGGTCGACATGACCAGGCCGGCGCCGTTGCCGATGATGCCGACCTCGCCGTCGAGCTTGACGTAGTTGAGGTTCTTGGCCTTGGCCGCAGCCTCGAGCGGGTTGGCTGCGGCCTTGTCCTCGAGCGCCTCGTGCTCGGGCTGACGGAAGTCGGCGTTCTCGTCGAGAGACACCTTGCCGTCCAGGGCCAGGATGTCGCCGGAGGCGACCTTGGCCAGCGGGTTGACCTCGACGAGGAGCGCGTCCTCGGCGATGAAGGTCTTCCACAGGGTCACGAGGACCTCGGCGACCTTCTCGGCGACCTCGGCCGGGAACTGCGCCTGGGCGACGATCTCGCGGGCCTTCTCGATGGTCACGCCCTCGACGGCGTTGACCGGCACCTTCGCGAGCTTCTCGGGGGTCGTCGCGGCGACCTCCTCGATGTCCATGCCACCAGCCACGGAGGCCATGGCGAGGAAGGTGCGGTTGGTGCGGTCGAGGAGGTACGAGACGTAGTACTCCTCGAGGATCTCCGGAGCGGTCTCCGCGATCATCACCTTGTGGACCGTGTGGCCCTTGATGTCCATCCCGAGGATGTCCGTCGCGCGGGCGACGGCCTCGTCGGGGGTGGCGGCCAGCTTGACGCCGCCGGCCTTGCCGCGGCCGCCGACCTTCACCTGCGCCTTGACGACCGACTTGCCGCCAAGACGCTCGGTGGCCTCGCGCGCCGCCTCAGGCGTGTCGATGACTTCACCGGCCAGCACCGGTACACCGTGCTTGGCGAAGAGGTCCCTCGCCTGGTACTCGAACAGGTCCACGCGCGTCCGTCCCTTTTCTGATGATCGCGGTTCGTTGTCTGCGTGGGCGTGCCGCGGAGGGCAACGTGACTGCGCTGTCACAAGGGAGGCGTACACGGTGTCCGTGGACGCGGCATGTCCGTCTCGCAGGTTATCCCCGAGGGACGTGGGTCCCTAAATCGCAGGTCACACAGGAGCGGTGATACGGGTCACAGGGTGTAGGGGCCAGGGGGCGGTCCGTAGGGGGCCCCGGGGATGGCCTCGGGGCCCATGGCACAGGTGGGAACAGGGCTTTACGACCCTCACGACGCGCCGGGCCGCTAGGTGAGGGCCTGACGGGCCCTGGTGTGATATGGGCCTCAATGCGCCCGGGCGCGCCCGGCCGGGTGGCTGCGCGGCTACGGATTCCGCAGCCCCTGGGCCGTGTCCGGCACGGGCAGGGGGCGCTTCTCGATCGCCGCCGCCATCACCTCCGGGAAGAGGTCCGGGGTGCAGGCGAAGGCCGGGGCGCCGAGCGCGGCGAGGGCCGCCGCGTGCTCGCGGTCGTAGGCCGGGGCGCCCTCGTCGGAGAGCGCGAGCAGGGCGACGAACTGCACGCCGGACGCCTTCATCGCCGCGACCCGCTTCAGCATCTCGTCGCGTATGCCCCCTTCGTAGAGGTCGCTGATCAGGACGACGACGGTGTCGGCCGGCCGGGTGATCTGGGACTGGCAGTACGCGAGGGCTCGGTTGATGTCCGTGCCGCCGCCGAGCTGGGTGCCGAAGAGCACGTCGACCGGGTCCTCGAGCTGGTCGGTCAGATCGACGACCGCCGTGTCGAAGACGACGAGCCGGGTCGCGATCGACCGCATGGAGGCGAGGACCGCGCCGAACACGGAGGCGTAGACGACGGAGGCCGCCATGGAGCCGGACTGGTCGATGCAGAGGACGACGTCCTTCTTGACCGACTGGGCCGCCCGTCCGTAGCCGATGAGCCGTTCGGGGACGACCGTGCGGTACTCGGGGAGGTAGTTCTTGAGGTTGGCGCGGATGGTGCGGTCCCAGTCGATGTCCCGGTGGCGGGGGCGGCTGATCCGGGCCGAGCGGTCGAGCGCGCCGGTGAGGGTGGCCCGAGTGCGGGTCGCGAGGCGCTTCTCCAGGTCCTCGACGACCTTGCGCACGACGGCCCTGGCCGTCTCCTTGGTCGTCTCGGGCATGGCCTTGTTGAGGGAGAGGAGGGTGCCGACGAGATGGACGTCGGCCTCGACGGCCTCCAGCATCTCGGGCTCCAGGAGAAGGGTGGAGAGCCCGAGGCGGTCGATGGCGTCGCGCTGCATGACCTGGACGACGGAGCTGGGGAAGTACGTCCTGATGTCGCCGAGCCAGCGGGCGACGGAGGGGGCGGAGGCGCCGAGGCCGGCGGACCGGTCACGTGCGGTACCGGCTTTCTCCATACCGCGGCCGTAGAGCGCGGCGAGGGCCCCGTCCATGGCGGCGTCCGTACCGGCGAGGGAGCAGCCGGTGCCGTCGGCCTCGCCGCCGCCGAGCACCATGCGCCAGCGCCGCAGGCGCTCGTCGTGTCCGGTTCCGTTCATCGGTCCGGTCATCGGGCCACCCCCACGAGGTCGATGTCTCCCAGGATCAGCTTGAGCACCGGCAGGACTCCGTCGGCCCGGTCCTCGTCGAGGCCGGTGTCGAAGCCGGGTGTGCCGGCCTCCGTACGGCTCGCGGCGGCGGACGGGCCACGGGCGACCAGCTCGCCCAGGGTGCGGCGTACGCCGGGCTCGTACGCCGAGAACGTGCGGCGCAGCAGCGGCAGCACGTCGGTGAACGCGTCCGCCGACACGCCGGTCAGCCAGGCGTCGACCAGGGCGAGCAGCCGTTCGTCGTGGACAAGGAGCATGCCGCCTCCGGAGGCGCCCCCGACGAAGCCCTCGATCCAGGCGGCGGCGTCGGCGGGCGGGGTACCAGGCGAGAGGGCAAGGCCCATCAGCCGCGCGGCCTCGCCCTCGTCGAGCCGGCCCTCGTCGAGGAGCAGCCGGGCGGCGCGGCCCCGGATCGCGCCCGGCACACTGTCGCGACCGGCGAGCCCCCGCAGGACGCCGGCCCACCGGCCGGCCAGCTCGGGGCTGCGGGCACGGTCGGGGATGGCGGAGCTGCCGGGACGGTTAGGGATCGCGGAGCTGGCGGGGCGGTCAGGGATCGCGGAACTGTCGGGGCGGCCAGGGATCCCGGAGCTGTCGAGGCGGCCAGGGATCGCGGAACTGTCGGGGCGGTCAGGGATCGCGGAGCTGGCGGGGCGGTCAGGGATCGCGGAGCTGGCGGGGCGCTCGGGGCTGCCAAGATGTTCGGGGAGCAGGTGGAGCGCGCTGTGGACGGCGTCGAGATGGCCGCGCATCTCGGCGGCGGCGTCGGTGTCGAGGTTCGTGCAGGCGGGCGGCAGGCCGACGCAGATCCGCTCCGCGAGCCCGGCGGCGACCTCACCGAGCGCGGCCGTGTCGGTGGCGCGCACGTCGCCGTAGCGCAGGGAGCGGGCGAGCGCGGGCAGGGCCTGGGCGAGGTGTCCGACGTCGGTGTCGAGCGCGGCGCGGTCGGCGAGGGCGGTCATGACGACGGGGAGGGCTGCCCCCAGACCACCGAGCAGGCACTGCTCGGCGAGCGCGGTGACGTCGGCGAGGGCGGTGGCCTCCAGGGCGCGGGCCTCGGCCTTGGCGGTGGCGGCGGATTCGACGGTGGTGCCCCAGACGCCGGCCTCGGCGACCCGGACGTGCAGTTCGGGCTCCCAGCGCAGCCGCCAGGTCTCCCGGAAGGTGCCGGTGCTGCCGCGTCCGGTGACGGGTGCGCCCCAGCCGACGGCGAGCAGCCGCAGCCGGTGCAGCAGCCGGCTGCGGGCGGCGTCGTTCTCCTTGCGGAGGTCGAGCTCCAGCTCCCGCTCCTGCGCCTCGGGTTTGAGGCGCAGGCCGCGCTGGAGCCGGGCGAGGTCGCGCTGGAGCGGTACGGCGGGGGCGGCGGCGGGGACCTCGCCGAGGACGTCGCCGACGACGAGGCGGTCGCGCACGAGGTCGAGCGGGACGTCGGAGCCGTCGCACATCACGGCCCGTACGGCGTCGGTCGTCTCGCCGAGCCCGGGCAGGGGCCTGCC
Organism: Streptomyces sp. NPDC029169; assembly: GCF_055563935.1. Taxonomy (NCBI): domain Bacteria; kingdom Bacillati; phylum Actinomycetota; class Actinomycetes; order Kitasatosporales; family Streptomycetaceae; genus Streptomyces; species Streptomyces sp. NPDC029169. Next base: position 43,497 of record NZ_JBVHXA010000003.1, on the reverse strand, counting down.
GCGCATCGCCGCGAGGGTCTCCGCGAGCCGCACGGCCTCGATGACATGGGCGGAGGACACGATCCTGTCCTCGGCTCTGAAGAGACCGGCGACCTTGGTCATCCAGCGCTCGACCGGGCGGTCGGGGGCGGCGAAGAGGTGTCCGTACCAGCCGGGGGCGTCGATGCCGGCGCCGTAGCCGGAGCGGCGGGCGAGGCGGCGGTGGGTCCAGGGCACCCACGTCATCTCGGTCTTCACCTTGGGCAGGCCCTTGAGCAGGGCGCGGTCGGCGGTGGCGGTGGTACGGCGGTTCAGCGCGGGCACGTGCCAGGCGCCGCAGACGACGGCCACGTCCTCGCCGAACTCCTTCCGGGCGGCCCGGAGTTGGAGCCGCATGTACGCCTCCCGGACCAGATCGCGGGCGTGGCCTCCGTGGCCGTACGCCTCGCGCAGGGCGCCCATGGCGTCGGCGAGCGCCTCGAACGGGGTGACGGGGTCGGCGGCGCCGCGCAGCTCGACCACGTCCTCCCACCAGCGCTCGGGGTCGTCGTATCCGGCGGCACGCGCGAGTTCGGCGATCGGGTCGATCCGCAGTCCCTGGTCGGCCTCGTCCTCCTCGCCGTCGCCCCAGGTGGGGTCGGTGGCGGCGAGGGTGTGGGCGGCGGGGAGGTCGATGAACCGGACGGCGGCGCCGTGGGCGAGGGCCCAGCGGATCGCCACCCACTCGGGCGAGAACTCGGCGAAGGGCCAGAACGCGGCCCGCCCGGGATCGTCCACGGCGTGGGCGAGCAGCGCGACCGGCGGCCGCATCCCTTCGTCCCCGGCGAGCGGAAGGATCGCGTCGGCCTCGGGCGGCCCCTCGACCAGCACAACGGCCGGCCGCCTCGCCTCAAGCGCCCCCCGCACGGCCCGCGCCGACCCAGGCCCATGATGCCGCACCCCAAGAAACAAGGGCCCCCCGTCCCGGCGCGCGGAGTCGGCCGGGCGGGCCGCCGGGGCGGGCGGCGGCGGCGGCGTGAGGGTGGACGGACGCAGCGGGGACGACGTCATGCGCTCACCTCGCGGCACGCGCGGTAGAAGTCCTTCCAGCCGTCTCTCTCCCGGACGACCGTCTCCAGGTACTCCTGCCAGATGACACGGTCCGCGGCCGGGTCGCGGACGACCGCTCCGAGGATGCCGGCGGCGACGTCGGCGGGGCGCAGGATGCCGTCGCCGAAGTGGGCGGACAGCGCGAGGCCGCCGGTGACGACGGAGATCGCCTCGGCCGTGGACAGCGTCCCCGAAGGGGACTTGAGCTTGGTACGGCCGTCGGCGGTGACTCCGTCGCGCAGTTCGCGGAAGACGGTGACGACCCGGCGGATCTCCTCGAAGCCCTCCGGCACGGCCGGCAGGTCGAGCGAGCGGCCGATCTGGTCGACGCGGCGCGCGACGATGTCGACCTCCGCCTCCGGGGTGGCGGGCAGCGGCAGCACCACGGTGTTGAAGCGGCGGCGCAGCGCGCTGGAGAGGTCGTTGACCCCGCGGTCGCGGTCGTTGGCGGTGGCGATGAGGTTGAAGCCCCGTACGGCCTGCACCTCCTGCCCCAGCTCCGGCACGGGCAGGGTCTTCTCGGACAGGATCGTGATCAGCGTGTCCTGCACGTCGGCGGGGATGCGGGTGAGCTCCTCGACGCGGGCGGTCAGCCCCTCGGACATGGCGCGCATGACCGGGCTGGGCACGAGCGCGTCCCGGCTGGGGCCATGGGCGAGCAGACGGGCGTAGTTCCAGCCGTACCGGATGGCTTCCTCCGGTGTCCCGGCGGTGCCCTGGACCAGCAGCGTCGAGTCGCCGCTGACGGCGGCGGCCAGGTGCTCGGACACCCAGGTCTTGGCCGTGCCGGGCACGCCGAGCAGCAGCAGCGCCCGGTCGGTGGCGAGCGTGGTGACGGCTACCTCGACGATCCGGCGCGGCCCGACGTACTTCGGTGTGATCACCGTGCCGTCGGGGAGCGTCCCGCCGAGAAGATAGGTGGCGACGGCCCACGGCGAGAGCTGCCAGCGGGCGGGCCGCGGCCGGTCGTCCGCGGCGGCGAGCGCCTTCAGTTCGTCCGCGAAGGCGTGTTCGGCATGCGGCCGCAGGGCCTCGGAGCCGAGGTCCGCGGCGGCCGGGGCGGCGCCGGGCACGGCGCTCGCGATGGTTTCGGACACGGTCATGGATCCCCCTCCAGATCGTTCGACCTGATGTGGGATCAACCGTGCACCATGCCACTGACAGTCGGCCGACGCCGCAGGTCAGAGGCTGAATCCGGGTGCGCGCAGGGCCGCCGGCCGGCGATCGTCGGCCGGGTCGACCGGGCGGCCGACCGGGCCGAGCGCGATCGGCATGCCGGCCGCCGGCCGAAACAGCAGGTCAAGTCCGTTGTCAGTGGCGCCCCCTACCGTCGAGGGCATGGACACACAGGGGGTGCGCTGGACGGCGGATCAGGTGCTGGCACTGGCTCCTGACGACGCGTCGCGCAAAGCGGGAGGCAAGCTCGGCACGGCCGGGCCGTGGTCCGGTGCGGGCACCGGCGGCGAGGGGGCCGTCTGGGGGCTGTGCCGGGGCAGCGGCAGCAAGCCGTACCGGACGGTCGTCGACATCACGGGCCCGGCGTATGCGTGCAGTTGCCCCAGCCGGAAGTTCCCGTGCAAGCACGCGCTGGGGCTGCTGCTGCTCTGGGCCACGGACACGACGGCCGTCGCGGGCGCCGACGTGCCCGACTGGGCGGCGGGCTGGCTGGAGGGACGACGCGAGCGGGCCGCCACGCGGGCGCGCGGAGCAGACGGGGCGGGACCGGCGGGCACCGCCGATCCGGAGGCGGCGCGCCGCAGAGCGGAGCGGCGGTTGGCCCGGATCACCGCGGGAGCCGAGGAGTTGGAGCAGCGGCTCGCCGATCTGCTGCGCGGCGGCCTTGCCTCGGCCGATCAGTCGGGTTACGGCCTGTGGGAGGAGACCGCGGCCCGCATGGTCGACGCCCAGGCGCCGGGCCTCGCGGGCCGGGTCAGGGAGCTGGGCGCGATACCGGGCTCGGGTCCCGGCTGGCCGGTCCGGCTTCTGGAGGAGTGCGCGCTGACCCATCTCCTCGACCGGGCCTGGCTCTCCGTCGACCGGCTCCCCGGCCCGCTCGCGGCGACCGTACGGACCCGGGTGGGGCTGACCGCGCCCGCGGAAGGCCCCTCGGTGCGGGACCAGTGGCTCGTCCTCGCCCAGTACGACACGGGCGACGGCAAGTTGACGACCCGTCGCATCTGGCTGCACGGCCGCACCACGGGGCGCACGGCACTGCTCCTCTCCTTCGGGGCGGCGGGACGCGCACCCCAACTGGCCCTGCCCGTGGGCGTGGTGCTCGACGCCGTGCTCACCCCGCACGCGGGCGCGGGGGCGCTCCGGGCCGAGCTGGGCGAGCAGTTGGCCGCCCCGGCCCCGCTCGACGCCCCGCCCCGGGGCGGCACCGTCGGCGACGCGCTGACCGCCTACGGTCTCGCGCTGCGGGAGGACCCCTGGCTGGACTCCTGGCCGGTGACGCTCTCGGACGTCGTACCGATACCGACGGACCACGGCTGGCAGCTCGCCGACGAGGCGCCCGGGGCGGGCGCCCCGGGCGAGGCGCTGCCGCTGAGTGGTACGGCCCTCACGCGGCCCGGTCTGTGGCGGCTCGCCGCGCTCTCCGGGGGCGGCCCGGTGACCGTCTTCGGCGAGTGCGGGCACCGGGGGTTCACCCCGCTCGCCGCCTGGTCGGCCGACGCCCCCGGCGAGACGGTCCCGCTCCACTGACTCCGCTCCACCGACTCCGTACGACCGACTCCGTACGACCGCCCGACGACAGCCTGGAGGCCTCGATGGACACCTGGGAAGAACTCGTCACCTCGGCGCTGCTCGGCACGGACCGCCGGCCGCCCGCACTCCCCGCGGCGGCGTCCGGCGGCGCTCCCGTCGCGCTGCTCGACGCCGCCGCGCTGCACACCGTGCGGCGCAGGGCGGGCCTGCGGCCCGGGCCCGCCGCTCCGGCGCCCGAGCCCGCGCCGGAGGACCACCGCAGCCCCCTGCCCGAGGCCGCCCGCCGCCGGCTCGGCCAGCTCCTCGCGGGCCGCGCCGCCCCCGCCCCGTCCGGTGGGCGGCGCGGGGCCGCGCCCGACCTCACCGAGCTGCTCCCCCAGTGGCTCGCCGCCGCCAACGAGCAGGGCTACAAGGCGCCGGCCTCCGCGCTGCCCGCCCTCCTCGACGCGGCCCGCGCCCGTACGGATCTCCGGCCTCAGGCGCTGGCCCTGGCCGGGCCACGAGGGCTGTGGCTGGCCCGGCTCAACCCGGACTGGAAGTTCGCCCTGCGCGGGGCGGGGAGCGGCGTCGCACTCCCCGATGCCGGGGACGGCGACGCGGTCAGGGCGCTGTGGGAGGAGGGCCTCTTCGCGGAGCGGGTCGCGCTGCTGGCCTCCGTACGGGCCGAGGATCCGGCGGCGGCGCTTGCGCTGCTGCGTTCCACCTGGGCGGCGGAGCGGGCCGAGGACCGGCTGATGTTCCTGGACTCGCTGCGGGCCGGACTCTCCGGCGCGGACGAGGAGTTCCTGGAGGAGGCGCTGTCCGACCGCAGTCGTAACGTGCGCTCCACCGCTGCCGAACTGCTCTCCGCCCTGCCCGAGTCGGCGCTGGCCGGCCGGATGGCGGACCGCGCGTCGTCCTGCGTCTCGCTGGACCGTACGGAGGGGGGCGCGACGATCGTGGTCGAGGCGCCGCACGAGTGCGACGCCGGGATGCAGCGGGACGGAGTCGTCGCCGTGCCGCCGACGGGGCGCGGGGAGCGGTCCTGGTGGCTGGGCCGGCTCGTCGAGTCGGCGCCGCTGTCCTGCTGGCCGGCGCGGTTCGGGGGGCGCTCGCCCGAGGAGATCGTCGCGCTGCCGGTCGCGGACGGCTGGGAGGGCGAGCTGCACGCCGCGTGGTGCCGTGCGGCGGTCCGCCAGCGGGACGCCGACTGGTCCCGGGCACTGCTCGGCGCCCCGGCCGCCCCGCCGGCGACCGGCCCGGGCACGTCGTCCCTCGCGGAACGGGCGCAGCTGCTCTCGACGCTCCCGGACGAGGAGCGGGCCCTCTGGGTCGCCTCGTTCATCGCGGCCCACGGCCTGTCGGAGGCCTTCCAGCTGCTCGGCGTCTGCACGGTGCCGTGGTCGGAGGCGCTGGGCGGGGCGGTGATCGACGCGCTGGACATCGCACGGGACGCGGGCAGCTACCCGTGGAGCTTCAGCGGAGTGATGGGCCTCGCGGAACGCTGCCTCTCCCCGGACGCGGCCACCCAGCTGGAGTCCCTGACCGCCCTCACAACGGAACCGGAGGACGCCTCCCCAGGAGCCGGGGGCTACTGGTCGGAGGCCTTCCAACGCCTGGTGTCGACACTGCGCCTACGCGCCCAGATGCGCGCGGAACTGACCGCCCCGACGAGCTGAGCGCGCATTGCGGCGGCCGGGGCAAGCGGCAGCCGCGCCGTTGTGGGCATTCGTTCCGCTGGGGCGGAACGGGTGGGCACAACGGAACGGCGCCCTGGCGGGCGCGTTCCGCCCCTGCGCCGGCCCCGCCACGTGTCCGGCCCACCGCTCAGGCGGTGGGCGACGCGGGGGGCGGCACGGACACCTCCGGCCAGGGCACCGGACGCACCGGTTGGTGGGGCGGCCTCCGGTCGCCGTGGCGGTCCGGCCGTCAGGGTCGGCGACCCTACCGGTCTCCGGGGCGCCCTCCGGGCCACCGTTGTCCGGCGCGCCCTCCGGGGCGCACCCTCGTCCCCGGCGCCGGTCTCCGGGGCAGGCCCTCCCTGGCCGGGACTCATCGGCGTCCAGGGCGCCTCCGGGCCGGGGCCACCAGTTCCGGGGCGCCGGGCGGGGCTCCGAGGGGCCGTGGCGCGCCGGACCGCACCTCGGCCCCGCTCCGCGGGGCTACGCCGCGACGCGGACGTTCGCGTTGACCCAGTCCACGATGGACGCCGTCGTCGCGCCCGGCGTGAAGATCTCCGCCACGCCCTTCTCCTTCAGCGGCGGGATGTCCGCGTCCGGGATGATGCCGCCGCCGAAGACCTTGATGTCCTCCGCGTCGCGCTCCTTCAGGAGCTCCAGAACCTTCACGAACAGCGTGTTGTGCGCACCCGAGAGGATCGACAGGCCGATCGCGTCGGCGTCCTCCTGGATCGCCGTGTCCACGATCTGCTCAGGCGTCTGGTGCAGCCCCGTGTAGATGACCTCCATGCCGGCGTCGCGCAGTGCCCGCGCGATCACCTTGGCCCCGCGATCGTGGCCGTCGAGACCCGGCTTGGCCACCACCACGCGGATCGGACCGGTCACACCCATCACTGCCTCCACATGCGACCCCCGCGCCTGATTGCCGGGGAGGTGAACGAACGTTATCGCCAGCATCCCGCACGCTGCCGTTTCGCGGTGGACAGCGAGGGGGAAATCACACGTGGGACAATGTTCGCCTGCGCCTGACCCTCCCCGGGCCCTCCTCCTGGGCCCACCAGCCGCAAGGGGTCGTGCGCAAGGGAGCCGCTACGGGGTTGCCGTACGTCCGGGCCGTCAGCCGAGGGCCCGGGCGTACGGCACACCGGACTGCCGTTCGGCGCCCGCGTGCCGTTCGGGAGGTCGCCGATGGAGCTCACCAGGCTCACCAAGGTCACCACTGCGCTGAAGGCCAACGCCCTCGAGCTGGCGATCCTCACCGGCCATCTGCTCCTCTACCCCTCCGGCATCGTCTCCGAGCGCCCCGAGGACGGCCCCGGCACCAAGCAGGCCACCAGCGCCGACACGGGCCCCGGGCGCCCCGTCGTCCTCCTCCACGGCTTCGTCGACAACCGCTCCGTCTTCGTCCTGTTGCGCCGCTCCCTCTCCCGGCACGGCCGTCGCCCTGTCGAGTCGTTCAACTACTCTCCGCTCACCGGCGACCTCCGCACCGCCGCCGCCCTCCTCGGCCGCCACGTCGAGGAGCTCTGCGCCCGCACCGGCCACCACGAGGTCGACATCGTCGGGCACAGCCTGGGCGGCCTCATCGCCCGCTATTACGTACAGCGCCTGGGCGGTGACGCGCGGGTGCGCACGCTGGTCATGCTCGGCACCCCGCACAGCGGCACCACCGCCGCCCCGTGGGCGGGCGCCCATCCCCTGGTCCGCCAGATGCGCCCCGGCTCGGAGGTGCTGCGGGAGCTCGCCGAGCCCGCCCCGGGCTGCCGGACCCGCTGCGTCAGCTTCTGGAGCGACCTGGACCAGGTGATGGTCCCGGTGGAGACCGCGCGGCTCGACCACCCCGATCTACTGGTGCACAACATCCAGGTCAGCGGGATCGGCCATCTCGCCCTGCCGGTCCATCCGACCGTCGCGGCGGGAATCCGCGAGGCCCTCGACGCCGACGAACCCGCCGCCACGCCCGGAGCAGAACCGGGAACCGAACCGGGAGCCGCCTCCGTGGCGTGAGCCGGACACGACGCCCAGACGCCTGACGACCCGCCAGAAGGTGTCTGTTCTTCGAACGTTCCTCGAACACAGAGCCAAAGCTCTCCCCCGAGGCCGCCGAAACACCGCCGATTGCCCGTTTCCTGCGGACCCGAAACCCTCCGAAGATTGTCGCTGCCGTATACCGCCGGGTACAGTCGCGCCACTGCTTTACCCCGGGACACCCTCGTCGGGTCCGCCCCGGACTGGTCCTGCCGCCGAGGCGAGAGAGAAGTTGGTGAACGACCAGCACCCCCACGCCGGGTACGTCGGAGACGACGCCCACAGCACCGGCAGCTTCGCCACCGACCCGCTCTTCGGCGCCCTCCCGGGCGGCTACGACGCCGGTCACAGCGGCCAGTACGACACCACGCAGTGGAGCGGCACCCAGCAGTGGGACACCGGTGCGTACGCGACCACCGGGCAGTACGACACCACAGGTCAGTACGACACGACCGCGCAGTACGACACCACCGGCCAGTACGACACCACGGGGCAATACGGCACCACCGGCCAGTACGACACGTCCGCCCAGTACGACACCACCGGCCAGTGGGACGCCTCCGCGTGGAACGAGGCCCAGCAGACCGGCCAGTACGAGAACGCGCAGGTCACCTCGTACGACACCACAGGCCAGTGGACGACCCCCGCCTTCGAGACGGGTACCTATGACGCCACCGCGTGGAACTACGCCGCGCCGCAGCAGGACGTCCTGGTCGCCGAGCACCCCCTGGTTCCGCAGCAGTACACCCCCGAGTACGAGTTCGTCCCCGAGCCGCAGACGGCCGAGCAGCCGGGCACGCACGAGGAGTCGTACGAAGGCGACCACACCTACGAGTACGACTACGAGTACGAGTACGACCACGAGGCCCCGGCAGAGTCCGAGGAACCGGCCGTCGAGATCCGTGACGAGTCTCCGGCCCCGGAACCGGCCGTCACCACGGCGACCGCCGCCCGCCCCGTGCGCCGCTCCTCCGGTGGCAGCCGAGGCCGTCGCCGTACGCCCGCCAAGCGCTCCGCGCTGCTGACCGTCGCCGTCCCGTCCGCCTGCGTCATGGGCGTCGCCGGGATCGCCGCCGCCTCGGTCGGCGGGCTCACCGACCCGGGCGCCGACAAGGACGACACGACGGCGCTCGCCGCCGCCGACCCCGCCTCGGTCAAGCCGGTCGCCGCCAACAACGAGCTGGACACCCAGCTCGCGGCACTCAGCGCCGACGCCCGTGACTTCGGCGACCGCGCCAGCCGCACCCAGGAGCGCCTCGACCTCAAGGCGCGCCAGGAGGCGGAGAAGAAGAAGCGCGAGGAGGAGGCGGCCCGCAAGGAGGCGATGCGCCCCAAGTTCGCGCTTCCGGTGAAGCTGCACCAGCTCAGCGCGAGTTACGGCCAGGCGGGCGTCAACTGGATGTCCGTGCACACCGGCATCGACTTCCCCGTCCAGTACGGCACGAAGGTCATGGCCGCGACCGACGGCACCGTCCGCACCCAGTGGAACAGCGCCTACGGCAACATGGCCATCGTGACCGCGCCGGACGGCACCGAGACCTGGTACTGCCACCTCAGCAGCACCAAGATCCGCTCGGGCAAGGTCAAGGCCGGCGATGTCATCGCGTACTCCGGCAACTCGGGCAACTCCACCGGTCCGCACCTCCACTTCGAGGTCCGGCCGGGCGGCGGGGCGGCGATCGACCCCGAGGCATGGCTGCGCAGCCACGGTCTCAATCCGACCGGCTGACGCACTCGCACGAACGACACGAACGAACAGAGGGGCCTTGGCCGAAGCCGGGCCCCTCTGCCGTATGCCCTACAGCTTCTCGACCGGCGCGTACCGCAGCAGCAGCCGCTTCGGCTTCTCGTCGCCGAAGTCGATCGTCGCCTGCGCGTCGGCGCCGACGCCCGTGACCTGCATGACCGTGCCGAGGCCGAACTGGTCGTGCGTGACCCGGTCGCCCACCTGGAGCGCGATCACCGGCTTGTCGCTGGTCCGGCGGGTGGCGAAGCCCGAGGGGCCCGAGCGCGCGCGGGAGGAGGAGAGCGAGGACGTGATCCCCGAGGTCGGCCCGGCGGGCTTGACCATGGGGCCGGTCCGCTTCCACTCCAGATACGTCGGCGGGATCTCCTCCAGGAAGCGCGAGGCCGGGTTGTACGAGGGCTGGCCCCAGGCGCTGCGCATCGAGGAACGGGTCAGATACAGCCGCTCGCGGGCGCGCGTGATGCCCACGTACGCGAGCCGCCGCTCCTCCTCCAGCTCCTTGGACTGACCGAGCGCGCGCATGTGCGGGAAGACGCCGTCCTCCATGCCGGTCAGGAACACCACCGGGAACTCGAGGCCCTTGGCGGTGTGCAGCGTCATCAGCGTGATGACGCCCGACCCCTCCTCGTCCTCGTCGGGGATCTGGTCGGAGTCGGCGACGAGCGCGACCTGCTCCAGGAACTCCGGGAGAGTCCCGCCCTCTTCGCCGCGCTCCTGCTCGAACTCCAGGGCCACGGCGGCCAGCTCCTGAAGGTTCTCGATGCGGGTCTCGTCCTGCGGGTCGGTGGAGGCCTGCAACTCGGCGAGGTACCCGGTGCGCTCCAGGACGGCTTCGAGGACGACGGCCGGGCCGGCGCCGGAGTCGACGACCGTACGGAGCTCCTCCATGAGGGTGTTGAAGCGCTTGACCGCGTTCGCGGACCGGGCCGCCATGCCGTACGCCTCGTCGACCCGCTTCAGCGCCTGCGGGAACGTGATCTTCTCCCGGAGCGAGAGGGCGTCGATCATCGCCTCGGCGCGCTCGCCGATGCCGCGCTTGGGCACGTTCAGAATGCGGCGCAGCGGGACGTTGTCCTCGGGGTTGGCGAGGACGCGCAGGTACGCGAGGACATCGCGGACCTCCTTGCGCTCGTAGAAGCGCACGCCGCCGACGACCTTGTAGGGCAGGCCGACGCGGATGAAGATCTCTTCGAAGACACGGGACTGGGCGTTGGTGCGGTAGAAGACGGCGACGTCGCCGGCCTTCGCCTCGCCCGCGTCCGTGAGCCGGTCGATCTCGTCGGCGACGAACTGGGCCTCGTCGTGCTCGGTGTCCGCGACGTAGCCGGTGATCTGCGCGCCCGCGCCCGCGTTCGTCCACAGGTTCTTGGGGCGGCGGGACTCGTTGCGCTCGATGACGGCGTTGGCGGCGGAGAGGATCGTCTGCGTCGAGCGGTAGTTCTGTTCGAGCAGGATCGTCGTCGCGTTCGGGTAGTCCTCCTCGAACTGGAGGATGTTGCGGATGGTCGCGCCGCGGAAGGCGTAGATCGACTGGTCCGCGTCACCGACGACGCACAGCTCGGCCGGCTCCAGATCCTCGTAGCCGGTGCCGACCAGTTCCCGTACGAGGGTGTACTGGGCGTGGTTGGTGTCCTGGTACTCGTCGACGAGGACGTGGCGGAAGCGGCGGCGGTAGTGCTCGGCGACGTCCGGGAACGCCTGGAGCAGGTGGACCGTCGTCATGATGATGTCGTCGAAGTCCAGGGCGTTGGCCTCGCGCAGCCGAGCCTGGTACATCCGGTACGCCTCGGCGAGCGTCTTCTCGAAGCCGTCGGCGGCCTGGTCGGCGAAGGTCTCCTCGTCGATCAGTTCGTTCTTCAGGTTCGAGATCTTGGCGCTGAAGGACTTCGGCGGGAACTTCTTCGGGTCGAGGTCCAGGTCGCGGCAGACCAGCGCCATGAGGCGCTTGGAGTCGGCGGCGTCGTAGATCGAGAAGGAGGACGTGAAGCCGAGCTTCTTGCTCTCGCGGCGCAGGATGCGGACGCACGCGCTGTGGAAGGTCATGACCCACATGGCGTTGGCGCGCGGGCCGACGAGGTGCTCGACGCGCTCCTTCATCTCGCCGGCGGCCTTGTTGGTGAAGGTGATCGCCAGTATCTGGCCGGGGTGGACGTGCCGGGTGGCCAGGAGGTGGGCGATGCGGTGGGTGAGCACCCTGGTCTTGCCGGAGCCGGCGCCCGCGACGATGAGCAGCGGGGAGCCGGTGTGGACGACGGCGGCGCGCTGCTGTTCGTTCAGCCCCTCCAGGAGGGCGGCGGCGTCCACGACGGGGCGGTGGGCTCCGTCGCGGTAGTACGCGTCCCTGGCCGGCGGCGCGTCGAAGCGCCCCTCGAAGAGGTCGTGCGGGACCTCCTCCGCGGCCGGGGCGCCGTGGGCGTGGTGCTCGTCGTCCTCGGGCGGGGGCGGGGGCTCCTCCGAGGAGTGGTTCTGGAGGCTCGCCAGGAAGCTGTCGTCAAAGAGGCTGCTCATCGCTTATCGAGTCTAGGCCGCCGCACTGACAGCCCGCTGCCACCTCTCGAAGTGACCCCATTCTCACGGAGGGTAATAGTCCGCTTCAGGTCACGAAAATGTATCGGGCATATCGAACATCGGCCTTCACAGGCCCACCACGAGTTGGCTAGCGTGCTCGCCCAGGCAGCCCGTCCGCTCCGACGGCGAAACGCGCCGAACGGGCCGCTCACGCCGAAACCGGCCCTGCCTCGCGGCAGTTGACGCCGGTCGTCCCCCTCGGCGGCCACGGAAGGAGATGCCGGTCTTGGCGTCCCATCGCAAGCCGCGCAGCACCCGTTCGCACTCCCCCGCCGTCGGGGTCACGACGGCAGCCCTGGCCGGGGTCACGCTGCTGACCACGCAGAGCGCCCAGGCCGCACCCGCCGCCCCGACGAAGCCGACGGTGGAGGAGATCCAGAAGAAGGTCGACGACCTCTACCGGCAGGCCGGCACGGCGACGCAGGAGTACAACCGGGCCAAGGAGGCCACCGACGAGCAGCGCCGCAAGGTCGACCGGCTCCTCGACGACGTGGCCCGCCGGACGGACGAGATCAACGAGTCGCGGCGCGCACTCGGCTCGTACGCGGCGGCGCAGTACCGCGCGGGGGCCGTCGGCCCGACCGCCGCGCTGATCTTCGCGGACAGCCCGCAGGCCTACTTCGACCAGACGCACCTCATGGACCGGCTCTCCGAGCGTCAGCGCAGCGCGGTGGCGGAGTACGAGGGCAAGCGCGTCGCGGCGGCGAAGCAGCGGGCGGAGGCGACGAAGAGCCTGGAGACCCTGACCGAGTCGCAGGAGACGCTGCGCACGACCAAGCAGACCGTCCAGCGGAAGCTGGGCGAGGCGCGGACGCTGCTGGCCCGGCTGACGGCCGAGGAGAAGGCGCGGCTCGCGGAACTGGAGCGCAAGCGGGAGGCCGAGGCGCGGCGCAAGGCGGAGGCGCGGGCCAAGGCGGAGGCCGAGGCCCGGGCCGCGGCGGCGGAGGCCGAGCGGCGCAGGCAGGAGGAGGCCCGGCAGGAACAGCCCACGACGCCCGTCGAGCCGCCCGCAGGCGACACGTACGCCGCGAAGGCGGAGAAGGCGCTGGCCTTCGCCCGCGCCCAGATCGGCAAGCCGTACGTATGGGGCGCGACGGGCCCGAGCTCGTACGACTGCTCGGGGCTGACCCAGGCCGCCTGGAAGGCCGCCGGCGTCGACCTGCCCCGTACCACCTGGGACCAGGTGGAGGTGGGGACCCGGGTCGCGACGGCCGATCTGCTCCCGGGCGATCTCGTCTTCTTCTACGACGACATCAGCCACGTCGGCCTGTACATCGGCGGCGGGAAGATGATCCACGCACCGAAGCCGGGCGCCAACGTCCGCGAGGAGTCGATCTACTACATGCCGATCTACGGGAGCGTGCGCCCGGCCTGACTGCTTCGTCAGTTCGTCAGGTCCAGAGCGTCGCGATGAAGATGTTGGCGATCGTCAGGCCGCCGACCGCGGCGAACATGCCCTTGTCGACCGATTCCTCGTCTCGCTTCACGTACACGAGGGCGAGGATGACGACGAGGACGGCCAGCTTGATACCGACCTTCAGGTTGTTGACGGCCTGGTCGTCCGCCTGGTTGAGGCCGACCAGCGCGACGCCGGTGACCAGCATGGTGAGCGCGCCGTGCAGCATCGCGGGGCTGAAGCGGGCCGTACCCGCGCCCATCGCCTTCATCTGCGTGAGGAATCCGCCGAGCAGCGAGCCGATTCCGATGATGTGCAGGGCGACGAAGACATTGATGAGTACGTCCATGGGCCGGAGCCTAACCGGGCCATAGCACCCGCGTTCGGCCGGGTCCAGCTCGTCCGGCTCTTCGGTCAGGCCCGCGCCGGAATGCGGCGCCCACCCGTCGCCGCGGCCGGCCGCGAACGGTCCCGAAGGGTCAACTGACGCCAATAGCGGTCAACTCCCCGCCGCCCCGTGACGGGCAGGTTTAGCGTCCTCCCCCAGGTGGCCGGCTCCCCACCACCGTCGGTCCGTCCGGCGGCAGTCGGCCGCCCCCGCCGAGAAATCCGGCGGTGGGCCGTCTCCCCTGTGCGGTCCATCGCCGGACCCGGTGGGCATCGACCCCCACAGGGAGAGGATGTGACCCGCCCTCGTGGCAGCACACCGGAAGCCCAAGCAGTCCCCCCTCGGCGGCCAGGCGGCTCGGACCGCCGCCACGCTCGCCCTCGCCTCCGCGGCGACGGCGACCGTCTTCGAGGGCTCCGGGCACGCCGAGCCCCGGCTGACCCCCGCCCAGGTCAAGGCGAAGGTCGACCGGCTGTACCAGGAGGCCGAGGTGGCCACCGAGAAGTACAACGGCGCGAAGGAGAAGGCGGACGCGGCACGGGACGCGCTCGACCGGCTGCGGGACGAGGCGGCCCGCCGGACGGACCGGCTCAACACCGTGCGCAACGGGCTCGGCTCCATCGCCGCCGCGCAGTACCGTTCAGGCGGCCTGGACCCCGCCGTGCAGCTCGCGCTGACCTCCGACCCGGAGCAGTATCTGGAGCGCGCCGCGCTCGCCGAGAAGGCCGGGGAGCGGCAGGCGGCGACCATCACCTCCGTACGGCGTGAACTCGCCGGGATCAGGCAGGTGCGGGCCGAGTCGGCGGAGCGGCTGACGGAGCTGAACGGGCACGAGGCCGAGCTCCGGCGGCAGAAGACCGCCGTGCAGGGCAGGCTCGACGAGGCGCGCACGCTGCTCGCCCGGCTGACGGCGGAGGAGCGGGCGCGGTACGAGGCGGCGGCGGGCGGGTCGGGTCGGAGCGACGCCTCCACGGGTACGGACGGGAGCAGCCGCGCGGACCGGACCTCGGGGCCGCGCGGTCCCGTCACCGCGCCGAACAGCCGCGCCGCACAGGCGATCTCCTTCGCCCACGACCAGATCGGCAAGCCGTACGTCTGGGGCGCGACGGGCCCGTCCTCGTACGACTGCTCCGGGCTGACGCAGGCCGCCTGGCGCTCGGCCGGGGTGGCGCTGCCCCGGACGACGTACACGCAGATCAACGCCGGACAGCGGGTCTCGCGCTCCCAACTGGCCCCGGGCGACCTGGTGTTCTTCTACTCGGGGATCAGTCACGTCGGCCTCTACATCGGCGGCGGCCAGATGATCCACGCACCCCGGCCGGGCGCGCCGGTACGGATCGCCCCGATCGACGAGATGCCCTTCGCGGGGGCGACCCGGGTGGGGTGACGGGCGCGGCGGTCGCAGCGACCGAACCCTTGACGCCCCCTCCGGTCCGCCGGTCCCTCAGACCAGCCGGCGCGCGGTCGCCCAGCGGGTCAGCTCGTGCCGGTTGGACAGCTGGAGCTTGCGCAGGACCGCCGAGACATGGGACTCGACCGTCTTCACCGAGATGTAGAGCTGCTTGGCGATCTCCTTGTACGCGTATCCACGGGCGATCAGCCGCAGCACCTCGCGCTCGCGCTGGGTGAGCCGGTCGAGGTCCTCGTCCACGGGCGGGGCGTCGGTGGACGCGAACGCGTCGAGCACGAAGCCGGCCAGCCGGGGGGAGAACACCGCATCGCCCTCCTGGACACGGAAGATCGAGTCGACCAGATCGGTCCCGGTGATCGTCTTGGTGACATAGCCGCGGGCGCCGCCCCGGATCACCCCGATCACGTCCTCCGCGGCGTCCGAGACCGAGAGGGCCAGGAACCGCACCGGGTCCTCGGCCGCCGTCATCAGGCTCGTGCAGCGGCGCAGCACCTCCACCCCGCCGCCACCCGGCAGGTGCACGTCGAGCAGAACCACCTCGGGGCGGGTCGCCTTGATCACCGTGACCGCCTGGTCGACGTCGGCGGCCTCGCCGACCACTTCGACGCCGGTGACCTCGGTCCGGCCGATCTCGGCCTGCACGCCCGTACGGAACATCCGGTGGTCGTCGACGAGCATGACCCGCACCCGACGCTCCGTGGTCGGTGCCGCCGTCGTCCCGGTCCCGGTCTCGTCGCTCATCCGTCCGCCCTCTCCATCTCAAGCTCCACTTCGGTGCCCCCGCCCGGCACGGACCGCAGCCGGGCCGAACCGCCGTTGCGCTGCATCCGGCCGATGATCGATTCTCGTACGCCCATCCGGTCGCCGGGCACCGCGTCGAGGTCGAAGCCGGGGCCCCGGTCCCGCACGGAGACGAACACCGTACGGCCCTCGACCTCCGCGTAGACCTGCACCGCCCCGCCCTCGCCACCGTACTTGGCGGCGTTGACCATCGCCTCGCGCGCGGCCTGCATCTGTGCGGCCAGTCTCTCGTCGAGCGGGCAGTCGCCCACGACCACGACCTCCAGCGGGACGCCGTGCTTGTCCTCGACCTCGGCGGCGGCACGCTTCACCGCCTCGGCGAGGGTCTCGGGCTCCTCGCCCTCGTCCTTGCCGGTGCCCTCCGGCTTGTACAGCCAGTTCCGCAGCTCCCGCTCCTGCGCTCGGGCGAGCCGGCGCACCTCGCCCGGCTCGTCCGCGTTGCGCTGGATCAGCGTGAGCGTGTGCAGGACGGAGTCGTGGACATGGGCCGCGACCTCGGCCCGCTCCTGCGCGCGGATCCTCATGGTCCGCTCCTCGGAGAGGTCCTGGGACATGCGCACCAGCCACGGTCCTGCGAGCAGCGCTATGCCGGTGAGCACGGCTATCGCTGCGGTCAGCGCCGTACCCAGCTGGGCCGCCGAACCCCGGACCACCATGAAGACGGTCAGTCCCATGCCGACGAGGGCGACTCCCGCGAAGCCGCGGGCGAGTTGCAGGGTGCGTCTACGGCGGCCCGGCTCGGTCCAGCTGGCCCGCCGGGCGTTGTCCGCCTGCCGCCAGACTAGGACCACGCCGACGCCGATCAGAAGCGTCGGCCAGACATAGCGGTCCGTCTGATTGCCCCAGTCGATGTTGCCGGCGAAGATCGCGGCACCGATCCCCAGCGCGATCAGCGCGAAGACCTGGCCCCGGTCGGGCTTGCGCAGCCGACGCCGGCCGTCCGGCGTGGTCTCGAAGACCGGGCGGGGCGCGCTCCGGCCGCCGACGCCGAGCGGGACGACGATCCAGAACACCGCGTACAGCAGCGCGCCCAGGCCGTCCGCGAGGAGCAGGCCCACGAACAGGACGCGGACCCAGACCACGGGCAGCCCGAGATGACCCGCCAGACCGCGCGCGACACCGCCGAGCCACCGTCCGTCGGCGCTCCGGTAGAGCTTGCGCACGGGCGGTTCGTCGGTCTCGGTGACACGGGCGGATGCTGACATGCACCGATCGTCACACGTCCGGCCGGGCGAGGACATCAGGGTCGGTCCCTGAGATCGCCCCTAGGAATCGGCCCCTAGGAAGTTCTCGGGGTGGACCGCCCGCGGAATATCAGGGTCGGGCCAGGGTCGATCCCGGTGCCGCGGCGGGGCGGCGGCCGTCACCATGGACGCATGACGAGTTCGACGCCTTCTTCGCACGAGGCCCCGCCGCCGGCGGAGGCCCCACCGGTCGCGCCCCTGCGCCGCTCGCGGCAGCACCGGGTCGTGGCCGGCGTGTGCGGCGGCCTCGGCCGGCACTTCGACCTCGATCCGGTGATCTTCCGCATCGTGATCGGTGTGCTGTCCGTGTTCGGTGGCCTCGGGCTGGTCTTCTACGGTTTCGCGTGGCTGCTCCTGCCGCTCGCGGGCGAGGAGGAGAACGAAGGCCGCCGACTGCTCTCCGGCCGGGTCGACGGGGCCGCGCTCGCGGCCGTGCTGATGGCCCTGGTCGGCTGCGGGATCTTCCTGTCGACGCTCAGCAGGGGCGGGACGCTCGCGTTCGCGATGATGCTGTCGATAGCGGTGTGCGGCGCGGCGGTCTGGTCCCAGCGACGCATGCAGGCCGCCGCCGGAGACACCGAGGGCGGCCGGATGGACGCGGCGACGGCGGCCGCGGTCGCGGAAGCACCGCCGGAGGCGAAGGCCCCGCCGCTGGTGGAGTTCCCGTCCTGGTGGAAGGACCCCATAGTCAAGGACGGCTCGACGGGGAAGGTCGCCGTCGGCTACCTCTGGGGCCCGCACGGCGTGGGCCCGGACGGTCGGCTCCCGAGCGGCGAGGTCCCGGTGCCCGGCAGCCAGTGGGGCACGGACGGGCCCGCGGACGGGCGGCGGCCCGAGGCTTCGGCGGTCCGGCGCGGCCCGCGCTCCATCGGCGGCCTGGTCTTCCTCCTCGCGCTGCTCGCGGGCGGCCTGGGCACGGGCCTGTCCTGGGAGACCCAGCCGTTCGGCACGAGCCTGCAGATCGGTCTGGTCGCCGCCCTGGCGGTGTTCGGTCTCGGTCTGGTGGTCGGCAGCTTCCTCGGCCGGACCGGGTTCGGGACGATCTTCCTGACCGTGGTCACCGCGGGCCTGCTCGCGGTGGCGGCGGCGCTGCCCAAGGAGATCTCCACGGAGTGGGTCAGGACGACCTGGACACCGGCGTCGGTCGCCGCCGTGCAGCCCCGCTACGAACTGGGCACGGGCGTCGGCACGCTCGATCTGTCGCGGCTCGCGGTCCCCGCGGGCACGACGGTCGGCACGGGGGCGGAGGTCGGCGCCGGAAAGCTGGAGGTGATCGTGCCGAAGAACGTCACGGTGACGCTGCGGGCGCAGGTGGGCCTGGGCGATGTCCAACTGCCGCAGCAGAGACCCGAGGACATCGACATCGCGCCCGACCGCGACGAGAGCCGGACACTGCCCCCCACCGCCGGCACCCCACCCGGGGGGACGGTGAACCTCTCGCTGGAGGTCGGTCTCGGACAGGTGGAGGTCACCCGTGCTGCTTCATGAATTCCGGCCGGGCCGCCTGGTCGCCGGGGCGACCGCCCTGAGCCTCGCCGTGATGTACGCGGGGGACGCGGCGGGCGCCTGGGAGACCCCCTGGTACGAGGTGATCCCCGTCCTCTGCGGCGGCCTGGGCCTGGCCGCCCTGGCGACCTGGGTCGCCTACCGGGTGCGCCGTCGCTCGGCGAGAACGGCGTCGAGCGAGAAGTACGAGGCCCCGGCGAGCACGAGGGGGAGCCAGGACATCAGATAGGCGAGGTCGTTCCCGTAGTAGTACGGGTCGGTCTGCCAGCTCACCGTCAGCCACAGGCTCAGCGAGATCAGCGCCCCGCCGAGCGCGGCCACCCGGGCGAACAGGCCCACCAGGGTCCCGATTCCGACGGTCAGCTCGCCGATGCCGATGGCGTACCCGAAGCCGACGGGGCTGTTGAGCGCCAGGTCGACGAGGGCGGGGATGGCCGAGGTGTCCCGAACGCCGCGCATCATCTCGCCGATGGACCCGCTGCCGGTGTCGGACATGAAGGTGGAGTCGGTGAGCTTGTCGAGGCCGGCGTAGATGAAGGTGACGCCGAGGAAGAGGCGCAGCGGGAGCAGTGCGTACTTCGACCCGACGGCCTTCCACGCGGTCAGCCCGCCGGGACCGCCATGAGCACCATGACGGCCGGGAGCACCCTGACCGCCTTGACCGCCCGGACCGCCATGAGCACCGTTGCCGCCGTGGCCTCCGTCAGCGCCTTGACCGCCGTGGCCGCCTTGACCGCCGGGCCTCCCGGGGTCGTTGCCCATCCGTCCGTACGAACCGGAAGCGCCGGACGCCCCTTCCGTTCCCCTGCTGCCCTGTGACATCGCCGGCCTGCCTCTCCACGCCACTGTCCGCAGAACCGATTGTCCCCGGACCCCCTCCCCGTGGATACGTGGGAGACGCGGCGAAGGTTCAGTCGACGACGTCGATGGCGACCCGATTGGTCTCCACGCCCGAGGCCGTCACCACCCACACCTCGACCCGCCCCGGCTCCACGTCGACCGGGAGCGGGACCGTCAGGACCGAATCCGTCGGGTTGGCGAAGCCGCCCGGGACCGGAACCAGGGGGACATGGGCGTGGACGGGGCCGACGCGCACGACCAGACGGGTCAACGGGTCCGGCCCGGAGGCGCCGGGCGGGACGAAACCGGTGCCCCGGATCTCGATGTCGTCCCCGGTGCGGATCGGGGCGTCCAGGTCGCCCGCCTCGCGGGACCGGACGACGGAGAGGATCGCGGGCCGGCCGCCCTCCGTGCACTTGGCCGCGAGGTAGCCGGCCGCCGCCACGGCGACGAGGACCACCAGGGACCAGGGCACCTCGGGCAGCCGGTCGGGGTCCTGACCCAGCCGCACGGCGGCGAGCACGAGGACCGCGCCGGAGACCAGGACGTGGGCGACGTCGGTGAGGCAGGCCCGCCCGTTGTCGTCGCAGAGCAGGTCGGCGGCGCGGGGCCGGTCGGCGCGGACCTTCTGCAGCCGCTGCGCCGCCACCCTGCCCCACACGATCCGGCGGGTGGCGACGGCGACAGCCGCCGTCAGCGCGAAGACGGTCAGCAGTCCGGCGCCGTGGTCGATCCCGAGGCCGGAACGGTCGACGGCGCCCGTGACCAGGCGCAGCGCGAGGAAGAGCACGGTGTAGACGGCGAAGAGCAACCAGCCGGCGGCGACCGCACGGGAGGTGGAGAGCCGGTTGTCCTCCCCGATCAGCGGCGCGAGGACCCCGCCGCGTGCCCGGTGCGCGTGGGCGGCGAAGGTGAGCGGGACGGCGAGGAGGAGCGCGGCGACCAGTCCGGCCGTGCGCGGTCCCGTCCAGCCGGTGCCGATCGCGGTGAGCGCCTGCCCGAGCAGCAGGGCGAGGATCCCGCCCCAGACGGCGCCCAGCGTGGCGTAGCGGACCCGCCGCAGCCAGGCGTCGCCCGCCGCACGTCCGCGCGCCGCGACCACGCGGGCGGACTGGGCGAGCGCGTCGGAGACCCACTGCCGCGAGGCGCCCGGCGAGTGCGCGACGGCGGCGGGCACGCCCGCGCCGACGGCGAGTTCGTCCCGCTGGGCGAGGAAGGCGGCGACCGCACGCCGGTGACCCGCGCGCCCGCCCTCCGCGCATCCCTCGTGGTCACCGCACTGTCTCGCCTCTTGCACCGCCACGGCGCTCACTTCCCGATCCGTCCACTGACGACCGGCCGCCAACCATCCGTCAACTGGCCGTTGAATACAGCGAATTGTGCCGCACCAGCAAGCCTCCGGAGCGCTCCGAGCGCCCCGCACGAGAGTGATTGAACCGTCATCACATTGACGTAAGGACAGCTAAGGCCACCTTCTACGACAGCAGTTCGGGCTCCGCGCGGCTGATCCGGCGCCACAGAGGCTGGTAGTTGATCCAGGCGGCGAGGTCGGTGCCGAGCTGCTCACGGGTGGCGACCGCGTCCTTGTGCCCGATCGGCACCGGCTTGCCCGCGGCCCGCGCGGTCAGCTGGACCCCGGCGCACCGTTCCATGGCGATGAACCACCAGGCGGCCGCGTCGACCGAGGTCCCGACGGTCAGCAGCCCGTGGTTGCGCAGCACGATCGCCTTGTACGGGCCGAGGGCGTCGGCGATCCGCCGCGCCTCCTCGCGGTCGACGGCGACGCCGGTGTACGCGTTGTAGAGCGCGTGGTCCTGGTAGAACCCGCAGGCCTCCTGGGTGATCGGCTCGATCAGCTCGCCGAGCGCAGCGAGCGCCCGCCCGTGGACGGAGTGGCTGTGCGCGACCGCGACGACGTCCGGCCGGGCCCCGTGCACCTCGGCGTGGACGGCGAAGGCGGCCTGGTTGACAGGTGCGCTGCCCCGCACCACCTGCCCGTCCCCGTTGACCAGGACGAGGTCGCTCGCGGTCAGCTCGGCGAGGGGCGCGCCGAACGGGTTCACCCAGAAACAGTCGGCGTGCTCGGGGTCCCGGGCGGTCACATGACCCGAGACGCCGTCCTCGTACCCGAACCGCGCGAAGAGTCTGAGCGCGCCCGCGAGTCTCTGCTTGCGGTACGTCCGCTCCTCCTCGACAGTCTCGTGGACGGGAGGCATCGCCACGTGGAGCTGATCGGCGGGTACGGGGGCCGGTGTCTCGCTCATGCGCGGGAAGGTAACGCCGGGCCGCCCAACTGACCAGAGAGATCACACGCCGAAGACGCCGAACACGACGAAACCGCCGCCCCCGGATGGTGGGGGCGGCGGCTTCACGAACGGATCTGCGGGATCACTCCCACTCGATGGTGCCCGGCGGCTTGCTCGTCACGTCGAGCACCACGCGGTTCACATCGGCGACCTCGTTGGTGATCCGGGTCGAGATCTTCGCGAGCACGTCGTACGGCATCCGCGTCCAGTCCGCCGTCATGGCGTCCTCGGAGGAGACGGGGCGCAGGACGATCGGGTGACCGTACGTCCGGCCGTCGCCCTGCACGCCCACGGAGCGCACATCGGCGAGCAGGACCACCGGGCACTGCCAGATGTCGCGGTCGAGACCGGCGGCCGTCAGCTCCTCGCGGGCGATGGCGTCGGCCTCGCGCAGCAGGTCGAGACGGTCCTTGGTGACCTCGCCGACGATGCGGATGCCGAGGCCGGGGCCCGGGAAGGGCTGCCGCTGGACGATCTCCTCCGGCAGGCCGAGCTCCTGGCCGACCATGCGGACCTCGTCCTTGAACAGCTGGCGCAGCGGCTCGACGAGCTCGAACTCCAGGTCCTCGGGGAGGCCGCCCACATTGTGATGCGACTTGATGTTCGCGGTGCCGGTGCCGCCGCCGGACTCGACGATGTCCGGGTAGAGCGTGCCCTGGACGAGGAAGGCGACGTCCTCGCCCTCCTCGTGCCCCTCGGCGACGATCTCGGCCTGCGCCTGCTCGAAGACGCGGATGAACTCGCGGCCGATGATCTTCCGCTTCTCCTCGGGGTCGGAGACCCCGGCGAGCGCGGTGAGGAACCGCTCCTGCGCGTCGACGACCTTCAGCTGGACGCCGGTCGCGGCGACGAAGTCCTTCTCGACCTGCTCGGTCTCGCCCTTGCGCATCAGACCGTGGTCGACGTACACGCAGGTCAGCTGCGAGCCGATGGCCTTCTGCACGAGCGCGGCGGCCACGGCGGAGTCGACGCCACCGGACAGACCGCAGATGGCGCGCTTGGTGCCGACCTGCTCGCGGATGGCCGCGACCTGCTCGTCGATGACGTTGCCGGTGGTCCAGGACGGCTCGATGCCGGCGCCCCGGTAGAGGAAGTGCTCCAGGATCTGCTGGCCGTGCGTGGAGTGCAGCACCTCGGGGTGGTACTGGACGCCGTACAGCTTCTTCTCGTCGTTCTCGAAGGCGGCGACCGGCACGACGTCCGTGGACGCGGTGACGGTGAAGCCCTCGGGGGCGGCGGAGCAGGCGTCGCCGTGCGACATCCACACGGACTGCTCGGTCGGGGTGCCCTCGAAGAGGGTCGATCCGGCCTTGGAGACGTGCAGCGGCGTACGGCCGTACTCACGAGCGCCCGTGTTGTCGACGGTGCCACCGAGGGTGGTCGCCATCAGCTGGAAGCCGTAGCACATGCCGAAGACGGGCACGCCGGCCTCGAAGAGGGCCCGGTCGAGGCGCGGGGCGCCTTCGGCGTACACGGAGGACGGGCCGCCGGAGAGGATGATCGCCTTCGGCTTCTTGGCCAGGATCTCGGCCACCGGCATGGTGGACGGGACGATCTCGCTGTAGACCCGCGCCTCACGGACGCGACGGGCGATGAGCTGGGCGTACTGGGCGCCGAAGTCGACAACGAGGACTACGTCCGGGTTGGTGACGTCGGGCGCGGCAGCGGGGGTCGCTGATGACACTTCGGCGGCCTTCCGGCGGTAGGAGGGGTTCCCCCGAAGGGGGCTCTTTGTCGATTCTACCGGCGCGCCGGTGTCGCTTTTCGTCTCACCATCCGAGTCAGACGTCACGACAGGGCTCTGGCCTGCTAAGCAGCGTCCTGAGCCGGGCCAGAGGGCACAGGGAGGACACTTTCGATGATGATGCCGACCATCGCACGGGTGTCCTCTTCCTCGTCCGGGAACAGGTGCGCGTACACGGACATGGTGATGGCCACGGTGCCCCCGAGCCGGACGGAGACCGTCTTCGGTCCCTCAACAGCGGCGATCAGGACCGAGGCGTAGGTGTGCCGAAGGTCATGCAGCCGGGTACAGGACGGCAGCCCGGAAGCCCTGGTCGCCGGACGCCAGACCCGCTTCGGGAACAGCTCCCAGTACATCGGCTTACCGGGGTCACAGGCAGACATGGGGAAGAGGTAGTCGTCCGGCTCACGGCTCCGTCCCGCCAGGTCCTCCGCCAGCACGTCTGTCACCGCAGCCGGAACCGGAACCGTCCGCTACGAGCGGCGCGTCTTGGGCGGGCTGATCATCGCCCCCTTGCCGCTCTCCCACTGCACCTGCTGTGCGACCGTGACGGTCCGCCGTAGGAAGTCCACGTGCTTGACCTGAAGCCCCAGCAGCTCGCTCGGGCGGAGTCCGCTCGCCGCTGCGAGGATGACCAGCGCCCGGTACGGCCTGTCGATCGCACTGGCAAGCCGCTGCACCTGACCTGTGGATCGGGGTGCCTGTCACGAATGCCACGGACCCCGGAGTTTCGGTCTGTGGGGGCCTCATCCCTTGACGTGAGGAAGGCGCGGCCTCCGGGGGATGACGCCCCGCCCGGCTCACCAGGTCTTGCCGGCCTGCTCTCGGATCGTGCGGTTGATCCGGTTGAAGAAGTTGGTCATCGCGATCTCCAGGATGATCGCGGACAGCTGCTCCTCGCTGAAGTGGTCGGCGGCGGCGTCCCAGATCTCGTCGGTCACGCCCGGTGCGCCGTCCTGGAGCCGGGTGGCGGCCTCAGTCAGCTCGAGCGCTGCCCGCTCCTCATCGGTGTAGAAGGGCGTCTCGCGCCAGGCGACCACGTTGTGCAGCCGCTCCTCGGTCTCACCGGCCTTCTTCGCGGACTGGAGCGTGGCAAAGACGCACGGGCTGCAGCCGTTAATCTGGCTCGCGCGCAGGTGGACCAGAGACAGCAAGCGCTCGTCGACACCCCCGGCATGAATCGCCTTGTAGAGGTGCTGGATCGCGGTGATCACGTCGGGATTCGCCGAGCCGTTCATGCGTGCTTCCATCGGACTCGCTCCTTCATCGGTTACCTGTGCCCTTCCGGGCACGTCATCACCCATGACGGAGCAGAGCCGAGGAAGGTAACAACATGTCCGACACCAGCCCGACGGACCCGGTAGCCGATGCGTTCGAGGCGCAGCGTGACCGGCTGCGCGCGGTCGCCCACCGCGTCCTGGGATCGCACGCCGATGCCGAGGACGTGGTCCAGGAGGCGTGGCTGCGGCTCTCCCGCCAGGACGCGGCGGCCATCGACAACCTCGCCGGCTGGCTGACCACGGTGGTCGGCCGGATCAGCCTCGATGTCCTGCGATCGCGCCAAGTCCGCCCGGAGGCGTCCTACGACAACCGTCTGCCCGAGTTCGTGGTGACGCTCGACGACAGTCCTGTTCCCGAGGACGACGCGGTGCTCGCCGACTCGGTCGGGCTCGCGCTCCTCGTCGTTATGGAGTCGCTCGGGCCGAGTGAGCGGCTGGCGTTCGTGCTGCACGACCTGTTCGCGGTGCCGTTCGACGAGATCGGCCAGATCCTCGGCAAGTCCACCGCCGCCACCAAGATGCTCGCCAGCCGAGCCCGCAGAAAGGTGCAGGCGACCGAGCGGCAGACAGGTGTCGGACGGGAGCGACGAAAGGTCGTCGAGGCGTTCCTGGCGGCGGCTCGCCGCGGCGACTTCGAGAAGCTGCTGCGGGTACTCGACCCCGAGGTGAAAATGACCGTCGACACCCCGGACGGCGTGGTCGTCGCCCTCGGCGCCACCAAGGTCGCCGCCGGCGCACAGCTGTCCGCCACCGCGGCCGCACAGGGGCGAGCGGTGCTCGTCAACGGCCTCCCAGGGATCATTTCCTGGCACGAGGACGGCACCCCGCTCTCGGTCCTCGCGTTCACCGTCACCAACGAAAGGATCACCGGCATCACGGTCGTGATCGACCCGGCCAAGCTCGCGCTGATGGACCTGCCCGATCCGGCGTGAGTACCTGCCGATTCGGGGCGCCGCCATCGCGAGCGGCCACGCTGCGGGGGCTTCGGGGCGTTCGATGATCTGGCCGCGTTCGAAGCGGCCCGGCGCGGACGAGGGTTTCGCGAGCACCCCTTCCTTCCGTATCCGCTCGTCGTCTCACCATCCGAACCGTTCCTGGCGATGTTGGCCGGTGTTGGCCGAGTCGCGTGAATCCGGACGGGTGGTCCGGTGACCTCGCGAACGGTCTTCGAGGTCGGGGAACAGCGTGAGCTGGTCACTTCGGCGCAGGTCCGTCTTGCCGCCTCTGTTTGGCGTGCGTCCTGTCCTGGTTGGGCTCGCGGTCCCGCGTGGTCTGGGCTCGAATACGGTCTGGCCGGTAGCTCTCCGCTGTCCGATCCTCCGGTCGGGAGCGGTCACACCTGGCCGACGCCGAATTCGGTGTCCCAGGCCACGCCTGCCGATCGCCACGGCGGCGCCGTGATGCCGCGTGACGGTGGTCTTCTGGTTCTGCTGCTGGAGCGGCTTGCGCCAGTACCGTCCGCCCCAGACCGAGGTGTACGCCGGATCGACCGCGATCACCACGAGCCCGGCATGGAAGGCCATGCCGCGCAGGCGTTCCCGGAAGCGGGCGGTGGGGATACCGGCCACGGTACGGCGGAACTTCTTGCCCCGGGCGCCCCGGCCCATGGTCTCCCGCCCGGTGGCGCGGGCGTCGTCGAAGCCGAGGTTCTCGACTGCGATACCGGCACAGTCCTGCTGTTTCGCGATGTCGATGATCGCGGTGATGGCGGCCCGCAGGCGGCCGTCCCGCGTGCTGGCGGAGCCGGTGAGGACGATCGGGACGGTGATCGGTTCGCCGATGGGGTTGCCGTGCGGGTCGAGGACGGTGGCCGCGAGGTGGTCGGCGTTGAGGTCGATGCCGAGCAGGCGTTCGCCGAAGGATCGGATCTCCTCCGGGGTCGGCAGTACGACGGTGTCCGCCGACCAGGAGGCATCCAGGTACCAGCGGTCTCGTACCGGGTTGAAGGTGATGTCGTACCGCACCGCCCGGCGGGCGGTCACGCGGTCGAGCCACTCCTCGCGGCGATGTGAGAAGGCCGCGGTGCAGCCCAGTCGGTAGCGGCTCCGCGGACTGTTGGCCAGATGCCGCAGCGGCTCGGGCAGCACCATCGTCACGCTGCCGTCGTTCGGATCCACAGTGATCGTGTAGTTGCCGTGCGGGGCCCCGGACTCGCCGTCCGCGGTGAGGAACAGCCGCTCGGCGTCCCACCGCTGACGCCACTCGTGCTCGGTGAGGTGGGCGTCCTCAAGGTTGTGACGCAACTTGGCCAGCCGCTTACCTCCGACCACAATCGCCGGGCGGCCGGCCTCGATACGCTCTTCCACCTCATCGAGACGCGCCTTAAGGACCTGCAGGCGGCGCTGCTTCTGCGCCCGTTCGCCTTGGTCGGCGTAGCCACGGACCCTGCCCACGCGCCTACCGCACGGCGCGGCCAGACGGCGTTCGATCTTCCGGATCGCCCGACACAGGCTGGCGCGCTCGTCGAACAGGACACGAAGCGAGAGTTGGTACTGGTCCTCGCTGGCGCGAGTCATCGCCCCGGCCCAGCGCGAGGACGACACGGCGGTGAGCTTCTTCTTCCGCTCAGTCCGCCGGTTCTCCTTGGCCCTCACCTTCCCCATGCTGACGCGTTCGGCAAGGTCGGCCCGCTGATGGCGCCCATTGTGCTCGCCAACCAGCCACAGCACTTGGGCTTCCTCGGCGGTGACCCGGAGCCGGTCCCGGATACGGGCCCCGGACGGGGCAACGATGGTGAACGGGGCAGCGATCACTCGCAGCTCACGCTTCCCTCCCCGCTTGCGCGCCACCCACCACCCCCCTTTCCTAGCCGCATCGCACTCAGCCACCACCACCGATCATGCGTTCCTCACACGCGCAAGATCCTGGAAACCGGCCCCGTTCACCCCATCGAGGGACACCCCGGCCAACCACAGCCAACAACCGAATCAGCAGTTGGCGACGCGGGTTGTCCAGGACCCCAGGGCCGGTCCATACTGTCCGCATGCGCAAGCTCATGACCTTCGTCTTTACCTATGGCACCGGCCCGTCCGGCTGCCATGGTCGTGCTGCTTGAGCAACTGACAAGCGACTTCCCAGGCGCCCCGGGCCGACAAGGCCCGGGGCGTTCTGTCGTTTCCGGGCCGTGCCGCTCCGGGGCATCCGAGACACAGAGGAGCCCCACCGTGACCACGACCACTCAGACCGCCGTGACCCCGACCGAGAAGACCGGTGCCAGGACCGACGAGGCCGCCGCGCTCATCGGCGACGCGCGCGAGCGGATCGACGCGCTCGACGACCGGATCATCGGCCTGATCCAGGAACGGATGGCCGTCTCGGCCGTGATCCAGGAGGCCCGGATCGGCTCGGGCGGCCGCCGGGTGAACCTCGCGCGCGAGATGGAGGTGCTCGGCCACTACCGGGACGCGCTGGGCAAGCCGGGCACGGCCCTCGCGATGACGATGCTGGAGCTGTGCCGGGGCCGCGTCTGAGTGCGCTCCCGCGGGCGGCGGGGCCCGCGTCTGAGTGCGCTCCCGCGGGCGGCGCTACGGACCTGAGTTCGGGCCGGGTCTCACCCGTACGGCGCGTGACCGGCTCCCGCACCCCTTCGTTGGTCCCGTTGTCCGTGCCAGCCAGGGGCGGGCCCGAAAAATCCACGCGTGGCTTCGCTGGGGCGTGTGACGTACCGCAAGTACGTCGTGGGACCTCGCCCCAGCGCGCGTGACCGGACGGCAGGGGACAGCAGCCCGGTCACCCATAAAGGGCGGTCGGCCCCCGGGGACGCCCGGGGCCGACCGCAACCGGTCGAGATGAGCACCCCCACCTCCCGTCCCCCATCACCTCCCTCGCGGCGCACCCCCCGGCGCCGCGCCCCCTCGGCACCGCCGCTGCCCGGACACCGGTGCCGATCCCCCAAGGGCCCCGCGGCGCGACCGGAATCGCGCAGCGGGGCCCTTGCGTATGCGTACCGCACGTGACGCGCGTCACATGACATTTCCGGTTCTGCCCTACAACCAATCCCCCTGGCCACAGGTCATGTATGCAGCACCACCCAGAAGCTGGAGAGGCGCTGCGCTCGGAGGGGGGTGCAGCGCCTCTTCCGTTTCTCCGCTCCAGGGCGGCCAGGCCGCCCCAGGACGGCTACGCCTTCTTCGGCGGGACCGCCGGCATCCCCAGGAACGGGAGCTTCAGTGCCCCGAAGGCGTCCGCCGGGACCGCCGGGGACTTCGGCTCGACCGGGGACAGCCGGACGTACGCCTCGGTCTGCGCCGGGCGCGGGTCCTCCTCCCCCTTGTTCGGCCAGAAGGACATCGCCCGCTCCGCCTGCGCCGTGATCGTCAGCGAGGGATTGACGCCGAGGTTCGCGGAGACCGCCGCGCCGTCGACGACCGAGATGCCCGGGTGCCCGAAGAGACGGTGGTACGGGTCGATGACACCGGACTCCGCGTCGGCGCCGATCGGGCAGCCGCCCAGGAAGTGCGCGGTGAGCGGGGTGCCCATCAGCTCGCCGATGTTGGAGCCGGCGAATCCGTTGATCTCCTCGGCGAGCAGGGACGCCGCCCTGGTCGCCTCGGGGATCTGGTTCGGGTTCGGCGCGCCGTGCCCCTGGCGGGCCGTGAGCAGGCCCTTTCCGATGCCGCCCGGCTTGCGGTAGGTCGTCAGCGAGTTGTCCAGGGACTGCATGACGAGACCGATGATCGTCCGCTCCGACCAGCGGCGGTTGGAGAGGGACCGGACGGCGAGCGTGGGGTGCTTGACCAGTTCGAGGAGCCAGTTCCGTACGCGATGGGCGCCGTACGGCACCTGGAGGACGGTCATGCCGCCCATGGCGTTCGAGCCCTTGCCGTAACGGACCGGCTCGATGTGGGTGTTCTCGTCCGGGTGGATCGAGGACGTGATCGCGACGCCGCGCGTGAAGTCGACCTTCGGCGCGCCGTGCTTCTTGCGGTAGCGCCGGTCGGTGGTCTGCGAGCCGACCAGCGCCTCCGAGTTGGTACGGGTCAGCTCGCCGAGCCGGGCGGAGATCCGGGGCAGAAGGCCGGAGTCCTTCATCCGGTGCAGCAGCGTCTGCGTCCCGTACGTACCGGCCGCGACGACGACCCGCCGTGCCGTGAACGTCCGCCCCTGCCCCTTCTTCTTGTTGTCGGTGGGGAGGGTCTTCACCGCGTACCCGCCCCGGGAGTCCTCCGTCAGGGCGACGACCGAGGTCATCGGGTGGACGACGGCGCCGGCCTTCTCGGCGAGGTGGAGGTAGTTCTCGTTGAGGGTGTTCTTGGCGCCGTGGCGGCAGCCCGTCATGCACTCGCCGCACTCGGTGCACGCCGTGCGCGAGGGCCCCGCGCCGCCGAAGTACGGGTCGGCGACCTCCGCGCCCGGCTTCGCCTTCACCTCACCGGTGGCGTCCTCCCCGTCACCGAAGAAGACCCCGACCGGCGCCATGTGGAAGGTGTCGCCGATCCCCATGGCCTGCGCGGTGGCCTTGAGGTGGACGTCCGAGGGGGTCATGGTCGGGTTGAGCCGGACGCCCAGCATCCGCTTGGCCTGGTCGTAGTAGGGGGCCAGCTCCTCCTGCCAGTCCGTGATGTCCTTCCACTGCGGGTCGTTGAAGAACGGCGCGGGCGGTACGTAGAGGGTGTTGGCGTAGTTGAGCGAGCCGCCGCCCACTCCCGCGCCCGCCAGCACCATGACGTTGCCCAGCAGATGGATGCGCTGGATGCCGTAGAGGCCGAGGGCCGGGGCCCACAGGAAGTTCTTCAGGTCCCAGGAGTTCTTGGGCAGTTCGGTACGGGTGAAGCGGCGGCCCGCCTCCAGGACGCCGACCCGGTAGCCCTTCTCGGTGAGGCGGAGGGCCGTGACCGAGCCGCCGAAGCCGGAGCCGACGACGATGACGTCGTAGTCGTACGCACCGTCCGCGTCGCTCACTTCCTGATTCTGGGCAGGGGGTACCGCGGTCATGGCTCTCCTCGTACGAAAAGGGGCAGTTGGGGCGGCGGGATGGTCAGCGCAGGCGCAGGGCCTTCATTGCCTTGAGGGACAGGCTCATGAGCGCGGCGTACTTCTCGTCGTCCATCCCGAAGGAGGGCGCGAGCGGCATCAGCCGCTGCTGGGCCACGGTCTGGGCCTCGGTGAACTTGAGGATGCCCTCCGAGCCGTGGCGCCGGCCGAGTCCGGAGTCCTTCATGCCGCCCATGGGCGCCTGGACGCTGCCGTACGCCGGCGCGTACCCCTCGTTGATGTTGACGGTGCCGGTACGCAGCCGGGCGGCGACGGCGTGGCCGCGGCGCGAGTCCTTCGTCCAGACCGAGGAGTTGAGTCCGTACGGGGTGGCGTTGGCCAGCTCGACGACCTCGTCCTCGTCCGTGAAGCGGTAGATGGAGACGACCGGTCCGAAGGTCTCCTCGGTGCAGACGGCCATCGGGGACTCGACGCCGTCGAGGATGGTCGGCTCGTAGAAGAGCGGGCCGATGTCGGGGCGGGCGACACCGCCGGCGACCAGCTTGGCGCCCTTGGCGACGGCCTCCTCCACGTGCTTCGTGACCGTCTCCAGCTGGCGCTCGCCGACGAGGGAGCCCATGTCGGCGCCGTAGGAGAGGGAGTTGCCGAGGCGCATCGCCTTCGTACGGGCGGCGAAGCGGGCGACGAAGTCGTCGGCGACCGACTCGTGGACGTACAGGCGCTCGATGGAGATGCAGAGCTGGCCGGCGGAGGAGAAGCAGGCGCGGACGGCGCCGGCCGCGGCCTTCTCGATGTCAGCGTCCTTGAGGACCAGCATGGCGTTCTTGCCGCCGAGTTCGAGGGTGACGCCGACGAGCCGGGCCGCGGCGCCCTGGGCGACCTCGCGGCCCGTACGGGTGGAGCCGGTGAACGAGACGTAGTCGGCGTGCTTGACGACCTCGGGGCCGACGACCGGTCCGTCGCCGATGACGACCTGGAAGACCTCGGCGGGCAGCCCGGCCTCGATGAGCAGGTCGCGGGCCCACAGCGCGGTGAGCGCGGTCTCGGTGTCCGGCTTCATCACGACGGCGTTGCCCGAGACGAAGGCGGGCAGCGCGTCGCCGACCGACAGCTCCAGGGGGTAGTTCCAGGGCGCGATCTGGCCGACGACACCGCGCGGCTGGCGCAGCTCGGTGACCTTGGTGAGGGTCGGTACGACGCCGGTGTGGCGCTTGGGGCGCAGGTAGGAGGGGGCCTTGCGGCCGTAGTGGCGGGCGGCGACGGCGACCGCCTGGACTTCTTCGTGGGCGTGCAGGCGGGCCTTGCCGGTCTCCAGCTGGATGAGGTCGAGGACCTCGGCCTGGCGCTCGAGCATCAGGTCGTGGAAGCGGAGCAGCACGGCGGCGCGGGCCTTGACGGGGGTCGCGGCCCAGGCGCCCTGGGCCGCGCGGGCGCGGGCGAAGGCCTCGGCGACGTCCTCGGGGGTGGACTCGGGCAGCTCGGCCAGCTTCTCCCCGGTGAAGGGGGTGTGGTTCGCGGTGCGGCCGGAGCCGGCGACCCCGCGGGTGAGCTGGGCGACCACCTCGGGCGTGACCACGTCGGCGGCGGTACGGGCACCGGCCGGCGAGGGCGCGAGCGGGTTCGTACGGGGGGCGGTGGTGGCCGTGTCCGTGGCGGCGGGTGCCTGCGTGTCCGTCATGAGGGCGAGAGTAGGCGGCATTCCGGTCTTTGGGTACCCGTCGGTAACGCGTTTTCACGGGGTGCACACAATCACGCCAGTGATCACTGGCACATAAACCCTGATCAGGGGCTTACGGCGACCGGGAGTGTGATTTCGCGGATTCCCGGACCAGTCAGTCGCCCGGCGCCCGCCAGTGCTGCAGGACGATGTCGAACTGTTCCCGGGTGGTCTCCCAGCTCGACTCCGGCGAGGCCATGAACAGGGCGTACTCGGTGCCGTCGTCGCCGAAGTACATCTGGTCGATCGCGTGCCGCGGGCCCGGGAAGTCCGCCTTCTCCTGCCAGGTGAACTCCCACAGCGCGGAGCGGACCTGGTCGCGGTAGGTGTTCTGGTTCAGCAGGACCTTCTGGTACTGGGCCCGCCTCTTCACGGTCTTCTCCAGGTCCAGCGCGTGCATGTAGGGGTTCTCGAAGTCGGGCGTGGGGTCGATGCTGATCCGGATCCGGTGGCGTCCGTTGTCCGGCGTGTAGTCGATGTTGTCACCGTTCATCTGGCGCTTCCAGCCCTTGGGCACCGCCAGGCTGAAGCCCTCGGGGTCCTCGACGCGGTGCCAGCCGGCCGGGAGGGAACCCTTGGCGGGCTTCGTCACCTCGGGCTGCGTGCTGTGACCGGCGTCCCCGGCCTTGCCGCCTCCGCCGGAGTACTGCATGGCGGCGAAGACGGCTCCACCGGCGACCAGACCGGCGAGAACGGCCGCCATGACCGCCGTACGCCACCGGCCGCGACCGCCCCTACCGGCGGGGGCGGCGAGCGTCGGGGTGGTGGTCGAAGGGGCCCCGGCCGAAGGGGGCGCGGCGGAGGGCCCGGCGGGCTCCGGCAGCCGGGCGGTCGCGGAGGTGAGCTCCTCGCGCCCCACGCGCTGCGTCGGCACGTACGCCTGCGCCGCCTGCGGGCTGCGGCCCTCCATGGCGTCGAGCAGCATCCGCTCGGCCTCGTCGGCGCGCGGCCGGCCCTCCGGGTCCTTGCGGAGCAGCGCGACGATGACGGACGCCAGCGCGCCCGCCTTCGCCGGATGCGGCGGCTCCTCGGTCACCACGGCCTGCATGGTGCTGATCGGCGAGGTCCGCCGGAACGGCGACGTGCCCTCCACCGCCGTGTACAGCGTCGCGCCCAGTGACCAGAGGTCGGAGGCCGGGCCGGGGTCCCCGCCCCGTACCCGCTCCGGCGCCAGATAATCGATGGAGCCGACGAGTTCACCGGTCCGCGTGATCGTCGAGTCGCCCTCGATCGCCGCGATACCGAAGTCGGTGAGCAGGACCCGTCCGTCGCGGGCCAGGAGAACGTTGCCGGGCTTGACGTCCCGGTGCAGCACTCCGGCGGCGTGGGCGGCGCGCAGGGCCCCGAGGACGTGCAGCCCGATCCGGGCCGCCTCGCGGGGCTCGATCGTGCCGGCCTCCTTCGCGGCGTCCGCGAGCGAGGGCCCGTCGACGTACTGCATGACGATCCACGGCCGGTCGTCGTGCTCCAGTACGTCGTGCACGGTGACCACGCCCGGGTGGGTGATCCGCGCCGCGGCGCGGGCCTCTTTCTGCGTACGGGCGTGCAGGACGAGGCGGTCGGCCTCGGCCACGAACCGACCCGCCGTCAACTCCTTGACCGCCACCACCCGGTGCAGCACCTCGTCGTGCGCCCGCCAGACCTTGCCCATGCCTCCGCGGCCGATGGTCTCGGCCAGCCGGTACCGCCCGGCGAGCAGCAGCCCCGCTCCCGTGTCCGCGCCCTGAGAATGTTCCACTGTCCCCCGCCTGTTCCTTCGGATGCCAGGTTACGGAGGGGGACATGGGAGACGGAACCTCGGGGCTGGCATAGGAACCGCACTGTGACCAGCCGGCGAAGAACCGTCGCTTTTCGGCCACCTCTCAGCGGGTGGCCCGGTAGGCCTTCACCGCCTGGTCGTAGATTTCGGACACCTTGTCGCGTTCGCTCTCCGGGCCGATGACCTGGACGACGTGGTAGCGGCCGGCCTCGATCAGGGCGAGGTTGCGGACGAAGACGTCGCGGCCCGTACTGTCCTTCCAGGTGAACTGGCCGACGGCCATGGCCTGCTGCCCCACGTCGATCCGCTGCACACCCGAGGCCCCGGCCCACGAGGACTCCCGCCACGGCTGGAGCTCGCGCTCCTTGGTGCGCTGGTACGCCAGCGGATCCGAGCC
Organism: Streptomyces sp. NPDC029169; assembly: GCF_055563935.1. Lineage (NCBI taxonomy): Bacteria > Bacillati > Actinomycetota > Actinomycetes > Kitasatosporales > Streptomycetaceae > Streptomyces > Streptomyces sp. NPDC029169. The sequence goes on along the minus strand of NZ_JBVHXA010000003.1, from coordinate 8,999 downwards.
GTTGGCCTGGACCGTATCCCGGCCGGGGACGACGATCAGGGTGAAATCGCCCCCGGTGTAGCGGACTTGTCCGGCGTCGTTGATCGGGCTGCGGCGCCAGTCCTTGGCGACACCGACCTCGAAGCCTTCCGGGTCCTTGCGCAGGGTGTACCCGGCGGCGAGGGCGGGGGCGCTCGGGGTGGCGGCCGGCGGGGTCGTCTTCGCGGGACTGGGCGTCTGCGTTGGGGTCGGCTTGGCGGGCGGCTGGGAACTCGGTCCGGATGTGGGCGTGACGGTCGAGCCCGCCGGCCGTTCGCCTTCCGCGCCGTTCTTGGGCATGAACATCACCGCGTACGCGACGGTGCCGACGAGCAGAAGGAGGATCAGCAACAGGAGCGTACGGCCGAGAGAGCGCGGGGAGCCGCCGGCTCGGCGCGGCGCTCGGGGCGCACGGGGCGCCCGCTGCGGGAGCTCCTCGTGGAAGTGTTCCTGGGGGAACTCCCGGCGCTGGTCGTACCGCTGGTCGTACCGCTGGTCCTGCCGTACGGCCCGGGGCTCGTCGCGGCCGGGCACGTCCTGGTGGTGCCTGCCCTTCCGGTGGCGATGACGGCCGCCTGCCGCGCCTCCGCGGCGCCTGCGCACCAGCTCGCCACGGCGCCGTACGATCGGCAGCCGCGTCGCGTCCACGGACGGCAAGGGCACGATCCCCACGCCCGCCTCCGGCTCGGGAGCCGACCGCACGAGGGAGCGCAGCCAGCCACGCAGCTCCTCGAAGTCGGGGCGCTCGGTGGGGTCCTGGCGCAGCAGGGACTCGACGACGGGGCGCAGCGGGCCGCACTCCTCGGCGAAGGCCGGGGGCTCGGCGCAGACCAGCTGGACGAGCTCGGCTGCGCTGTCCTCGGGGTACGGGGCATGGCCCTGGACGGCGCGGTAGAGGAGCGCGCCGAGCGCCCAGAGGTCGGTGGCGGGGCCGATGGGCGGGGCCAGGCGCCAGTTCTCGTGGACCGGTCCGGCCTGCTCGGGCGCCCAGCGCTCGGTGACCGCGCCGACGACGGCGATCCGGGCCTGGCGGGCGCGTTCGGCGGCGAGCCGGGTGGCCGGGCCACGGTAGACGGCCATGGGCGGGCTCGCCTCGCCGGGCCCGTCCCAACCGGCGGAGGCGGGTACGGGGGCGGGTGCGGGTACGCGGACCGGCGCCGGTTCCGGGGCGGCCGCGGGGGTGTAGCCGGCCGGGAGTGCGGGCAGCGCCTGGCTGCCGCCCGCCGGTACGGGGCCGGAGGCGTCGCGCGAGGCGTGTGGCCCGTCGCTCCAGGTGCCGGCGAGCAACGCCCGGGGCGGCCCGCCGCCTTCGCTGCCGTAGCCCTTGCGGTACGGGGCCGGGTACTCGTCGTCCCCGTCGTCCTCGTCCTCGTCGTCGCCGGTCTGGGACCACCAGTGCGGCTCCGGACCGAGGCCCTGCGCGGGGACGGGCGCGGGCGGTGTGGGCAGGGCGGGGGACGCGGCGGGGGGCTCGGGGGCGGGCTCCTGGGTCGGCTCGGGGGTCGGACGCGGAACCGGGACGGCCCCGGTCTCGCCGATGTGCGCCGCGGCACGGGCTCCCGCCCGGTACGCGGCGATGGCACCCGCACGGACCGCCCGTACGTCCGGCGCCGCTGCCGATGTGCCGGTCCCCGCCGGGAGTTCGGGCCGCGCCACCGGGCCGCCCGCCGTACCGGCCGGTTCCGCCTCGGCGACGGGGGGCCCGTGGCGGCCGGGACCGTGGTCCCCCTCGGTCCCGTACCCCCGCTCGTCCTCCTCGGTGAACGGCACCGGTGCGTAGCCGCAGAGGGCCTCCTCCGCCGCGCCTGCCGCGAGGCCGGTGAGGACCACCCGTCCGTCGTCGCAGACGAGCACGGTCCGCGGGGTGATGTTCCGGTGGGTCCAGCCGTGCGCGTGCAGCGCGCGCAGGGCGGTGAGGACGTCGGAGCCGATCTCGGCCGCGCGGTACGGGCTCAGCGGCCGCTCGGCGAGAAGCGCCGCCAGGGGCCTGGCCTCGACCAGTTCACTCACTATCCACAGCGAACCGGCCTCCGCGAACACGTCGAAGACCTGGTCGAGCCGTGGGTGGTCCGGGATCTGCGCGGCGGCCTGCGCCGCCTCGACCGCGCGCCGCACCGCGGGGTCGGCCGGCCGCCGGGTCGCCCGGCCGGAACTCGCCCGGTGCGGGGTGTATCCGGTGCCGTCCTCGTCGACGACCTCGGCGTCGATCACCTCGGGCAACGGCACCTGGCGGACCAGGACTTCCTGCCCGCTGTAGGTGTCGAAGGCGCGCGTCTCGACGAGTTCGTACGCGTCCTGCGGCGGCACGGGCAGGCGATAGCGGTCGGCGAGCACCCTTCCCGCGTAGTCGTCCACGACGCCTCCCCACCGAGCGCGCTGTCCCCCGGGTCGCACGGATCCCGTTCAGCTCATGAATCGCACGGAACGCGCGAAACCGTCAATTCCGATCCTGGCCCGTACAGTTGGCGGCGGTTTTCGGCTGCGTACGGTCCACGGCTTCTCACGATACGTGGCGCCGGTCAGTCCTTGGGGCTGAACGTGGCGAACGCCGTCTCCCGCAGGGTCTTGCACGCGGCGGCGTCCCACTCGTCCGCCTTGCAGCTGATCATGATCGAGTAGCCGTGTGTGGCGTCGACCTTGAAGCCCCGGTTCAGTATCCGGACCCGCATGCCCTTCTCGTTGCGCTCGAACTCCCAGTCGGCGGCCGTCGGGTAGCCCTTGTACGAGACGGGCTTGATGTCGATGTGCCGGTAGCCGTTGCTGCTGGCCGAGACACCGGCCACGGCCGCCGCCCACGCGGCGGCGGCGTCGTCCTTCGGGCTGCTGTTGTAGTCGACCTGCACGCGCGGGTATCCGCCGTCGGCGTTGAAGATGCCGCCCGAGTTCCGGCCCGCTATGGCGTTGAGCTTGAAGGAGGACGGCATCGCCATGGAGAAGTGGAACCGGCTGTTGGTCACCATGGTGTACCCGGCGGGCAGTTGCGTCCCCGGGGCGCCGGTGCCCGGCTCCCCGGACGGCGTACCGCTCTGCCCGCCCGAGCCCGAACCGGAGCCCGAGCCCGTCGGCTGCTCGTCGTCCTGCTGACCGGGGTCGCTCGGGGTCTGGCCCTTGCCCTGGGTGTCTCCGCTGCCGGCCGTGGCCCCGGCCGAGGTGACCTTGTCGGAGCCCTTGCCGCCGCCCTTGGCGTCCGTACCGTCGTCACCGCCGCCGAGCGCGACGGCGAGGATCGTGCCGAGCAGGGCGAGGACCACGATCCCCGCGATGATGACGAGCGTGCGGCGCGGTACGACGTCGGTGAGCGAGGCCCGCGGCTGCGCCGGCCTGGTGCCGCCCTGCAGCGGCTCCGGTCTGGGCTTCTGCTCGAAGCGCGCCGAGGCGGCCGCGTTCCGTACGGACTGCAGCGCGCCACGCATCCGATCGGCGCCCGCGTCCGGGGACTTCGGCTGCTTGTGCTGCTTCGGGGGCTCCGGCGGAATCGGGGGCAGCGGTACGACCCTGGTCGCCTCGGCCGACGGCTCCGGCACCACGACCGGCGCGGGCGCGTCGAGCACGGCCCGGAGCAGCACGCGCGCACCGGCGTCGTCGAGCCGCTGGTCCGGGTCCTTGGCCAGCAGACCGTAGATGACCTTTTCAAGGAGCGGCCCCGCGTTCTTCGGCGGGTCGACGGGCTCGGTCATCACGGCGGTGAGCGTCGCGATCGCGGAACCCTTGTCGTACGGCGGGCTGCCCTCGACGCTCGCGTACAGCAGTCCGCCCAGCGACCACATGTCGGCGGCGGGGCCGGGCTTGTGGCCGCGGGCCCGCTCGGGCGAGATGTAGGAGGGGGCGCCGACGAGCATGCCGGTGGAGGTGATCGAGGGGTCGCCCTCGACCTGCGCGATGCCGAAGTCGGTGAGCACGACCCGGCCGTCCTCGGCGATCAGGACGTTGGACGGCTTCACGTCGCGGTGCAGGATGCCCTGGCGGTGCGCGGAGCGCAGCACGTCGAGGATCGCGAGGCCGACCTCGGCAGCGCGGTGCGGCGTGAGCGTGCCGTCCTCACGGACGGCTTCGGCGAGGGACTTGCCCTCGATGAGCTCCATGACGATCCACGGCCGGTCGTCCTCGTCGACGACGTCGTAGACGGTGACGGCGCCGTTGTTACGGATCCGGGCGATGGCCTTCGCCTCGCGCAGGGTCCGGGTGATGAGGCGTCGCTTCTCGTCCTCGTCGATGCTGTTGGGGAAGCGGAGTTCCTTGACGGCGACGGTCCGGCCGAGGGTCTCGTCGACCGCACGCCACACGGTGCCCATGCCGCCACGCCCAAGGACGCCGTCGAGCCGGTACCGCCCGGCAAGCAGACGCCCTTCGGCCGTCACACCGCCCCCCGCGGCCACCCCAGAACGCCCGCCGCCCGCGGACTTGCCGACCCCAGGAGCCTCACTCCTCGCCTTCGCCTCGGCCGCACCGCCGGCCGGCGCGACCTCGGCCCTCCGGGCACCAGCCGGCGAGGCACCGGCCGGCTCACCGTCAGATGGCATGCCGTCAGCCGGCGCGGCGTCGGAGGGCGCGGCACCAGCCGGCCCAGGGGTCCCGGACTTCTCCGGCGCGCCCGGCGCGTCCTCGGCGGCGTCCGCTTCGACGGCCGCCTCGGCGGCCGCTTTCGCACCGCCCGCCGGGACCTCCTCCGCACCCCCCGCCGGGACCTTCTCCGTACCGGACTTCGCGTCCGGTTCCGCCTCACGTGCCGCTGGAACAACACCCCGGTCGCCGTCGGTTCCGGCACCCGCTGCGGCGTCCCGCCGAGGGTCCCGCGCCGTGTCCCGCGACTGCTCCGCCTCCGACATGCGTCCCCTCTGCGATCCCTGATCTCCGCCCGCGTCCGCCGCTTCCCGCGCGATGCGGTAACCCGCCCTGGAAGAGAGCTCATTGTCTCTCACCCGGGGACCGATGCCGATCCCGGGTCCGCACTCCGAGAGGACGGCCCGGGGGAAAGCGCTCCCACCGCGCTCCCACCATGCCACCCGACGCCGAGTCCCCCCTCCCGGGTTCCCTGTCCGTACCCACAGGATGCCGCAACCCTCCCCCAACCGGACCAATCGTCAGATGGGCACGATGTCCGGGGCGCCGAGCCGGGCCGCGTCCGCCGTCAGGTCGTCGGGCTGCCGCTGGGACTCCCGCTCCGCTTCCACCCGCTTCTCGTAGTGCTCCACCTCCTTCTCGATCTGGCGCGCGTCCCAGCCGAGCACCGGCGCCATCAGCTCGGCGCACTCCAGCGCGCTGCGCGTCCCGCGGTCGAAGGTCTCGATCGAGATCCGGGTGCGCCGGGTGAGCACGTCGTCCAGGTGCCGGGCCCCCTCGTGCGAGGCCGCGTAGACGATCTCGGCGCGCAGATAGTCCTCCGCTCCCGTCAGCGGGTCGGCGAGGCCGGGGTCGGCGGCGATGAGTTCGAGGATCTCCTCGGTCAGCGACCCGTACCGGTTGAGCAGATGCTCGACCCGGACGACATGGAGTCCGGTCCGGGCGGCGATCCTCGCCCTGGCGTTCCACAGGGCCCGGTAGCCCTCGGCGCCCAGGAGCGGGACGTCCTCGGTGACGCAGGCGGCGACCCGCTGGTCGAGTCCGTGCACCGCCTCGTCCACGGCGTCCTTGGCCATCACCCGGTAGGTGGTGTACTTGCCGCCGGCCACGACCACCAGGCCGGGGACCGGGTGGGCGACGGTGTGTTCGCGCGAGAGCTTGCTCGTGGCGTCCGACTCGCCGGCAAGCAGCGGCCGCAGGCCCGCGTACACCCCCTGGACGTCGTCCCTGGTGAGCGGCACCGCCAGGACGCTGTTGACATGCTCCAGGAGATAGTCGATGTCGGCGCTGGACGCGGCCGGATGCGCCTTGTCCAGGTCCCAGTCGGTGTCCGTGGTGCCCACGATCCAGTGCCGCCCCCACGGGATCACGAACAGCACCGACTTCTCGGTCCGCAGGATCAGTCCGGTATTCGAGTGAATCCGGTCCTTCGGTACGACCAGATGGATGCCCTTCGACGCCCGTACATGGAACTGTCCCCGCTCCCCGATGAGCGCCTGGGTGTCGTCCGTCCACACCCCGGTCGCGTTCACGATCTGCTTCGCGCGGATGTCGTACTCCCCGCCCGCCTCGACGTCCTGGACCCGGGCGCCGACCACCCGTTCGCCCTCGCGCAGGAAGCCGATCACCCGCGCGCGGCTGGCCGCCTTCGCGCCGTAGCTCGCGGCCGTGCGGACCAGCGTGGCGACGAAGCGGGCGTCGTCCATCTGGGCGTCGTAGTACTGCAACGCGCCGACCAGGGCGTCCTTCTTCAGACAGGGGGCCACCCGAAGGGCGTTCTTGCGGGAGAGGTGGCGGTGGACCGGCAGTCCGCGGCCGTGGCCCGAGGAGACCGACATCGCGTCGTACAGCGCGACGCCCGAGCCGGCGTAGAGCCGCTCCCAGCCCTTGTGCTGCAAGGGGTAGAGGAAGGGGACGGGCTTCACGAGATGGGGTGCGAGCCGCTCCAGGAGCAGGCCGCGCTCCTTCAGCGCCTCCCGTACCAGCGCGAAGTCCAGCATCTCCAGATAGCGCAGGCCGCCGTGGATCAGCTTGCTCGACCGGCTGGAGGTGCCGGAGGCCCAGTCACGGGCCTCCACGAGGCCCGTCGAGAGTCCTCTCGTGACCGCGTCGAGGGCCGTCCCGGCGCCGACCACCCCGGCGCCCACGACCAGCACGTCCAGTTCACGCTCGGCCATCTCCGCCAGCGCCTCGGCGCGCTCGGCCGGTCCCAGTGTCGCTGTCCTCACCGCTGCCTCCCGTCGTCCCCCCGCGTGATCGGGCTCACAGACTCGATTCTGTCCCCGCCCTCCGACTTCAGCCACCGCCTGTGGATAACACTCGGCGACCTTCGACCACGCAATGCGGCATATCGGTCATATTTACGCCTAGTCTGACATTGCACTCGCCCCGTTCTGTCCACAGGGGTTGCGCTACTCGTCCCCTCCGGCTACTGGGAAGGACGGCCCACCTTCATGCCCGCTGATCTCGCCGTCATCGGCCTCGGTCACCTCGGACTCCCCCTCGCCCAGGCCGCGACCGCCGCCGGCATCGACACCATCGGCTTCGACACCGACCCCCGCCCCGTCGCCGAACTCGCCGCCGGCCGCCCACCCGTCGACGGCTCGCTCACCGCGTCGGAGATCCGCCGGATGCTCTCGGGGGGCTTCCGGCCCACCACCAACCCGGCCGAACTCGGCCGTGTGCGTACGGCCGTCATCTGCGCCCCGACCCCGCTCGGCGCGGACCGGACCCTCGACCTCACCGCCGTCACCGCCGCGGCCCGGGCCCTCGCCGTGCGCCTGCGCCCGCACACGACGGTGCTGCTCGAATCGCCCGTCCACCCCGGCACCACCGAAGGTGTGCTGCGAGACCTCCTGGAGGAGGGCTCGGGGCTGCGCGCGGGCCGCGACTTCCATCTCGCGTACTCCCCCGGGCGGATCGACCCCGGGAACCGCACCCACGGCTTCGCGGGCACCCCCAAGGTCATCGGCGGCCTCACCCCCGCCTGCACCGAGTCCGCCGCGGCCTTCTACGGCCGGCTCACCGACAAGGTGGTACGCGCGCGTGGCCCGCGGGAGGCCGAGACGGTCAAGCTCCTGGAGACCAACTTCCGGCACGTCAACATCGCCCTCGTCAACGAGATGGCGGTGCTCTGCCACGAACTCGGCGTCGACCTCTGGGACGTCATCCGCTGCGCCGAGACCAAGCCGTTCGGCTTCCAGGCCTTCCGCCCGGGGCCGGGCGTGGGCGGCCACGGCGTCCCCGTCGAACGCCTGGGCCCGCACCGCCCGCTCCGCATGGTCGAGCTGGCGACGCAGGTCAACGAACGCATGCCGCAGTACGTCATCCAGCGCTGTGCGACCCTCCTCAACGAGCACGGGAAGTCGGCCCGCGGAGCCAGGGTGCTTCTGCTCGGCATCACGTACAAACCCGATCTCGCCGACCGGGAGAGCTCCCCCGCCGACGAGATCGCCCGCCGCCTGATGGACCTCGGCGCGGTGGTCGGCTACCACGACCCGCACGTCCCGGACTGGCGCGTCCGCGACCTCCCGGTCCCCCGCGCCGACTCCCTCTACGAGGCCGCCGCCCACGCCGACCTGACGGTCCTTCTGCAACACCACCGCACGTACGACCTCCAGGGCCTGTCGGTGAAGGCCCAGTTGCTCCTGGACACCCGCGGCGCCACCCCGGCGGGAGCGGCGCACCGGCTCTGAGCCCTCACGAAAACCCCCGGGCGAGGTGTCGGAGCGGACTGCTAGTCTCCGGGCTCTTCGATCGCACATCCGTGCGCACGTGTCCCTGGGGGGATCAGCACCATGTCTCAGTCCGTTCCGCCGCCCGGCAACCCGTTCGCCGACGGCGCCGCGCCCACCTCGTATCCGCCCGCCCCGCCGGCCGCCCCGGCTCGCGACAACGTAGGCCTGGGCCTGGTGGCCGCCCTGGTCGCCGCTCTCGTCGCCGCGGGTGTCTACGGCGGGATCGCCGGAGCCATCGAGCGCGAGATCGGCTGGGCCGCCATCGGCGTCGGCTTCCTCATCGGCTTCGCGGCCTCCAAGGTCGGCGGCACCAACGCGGCCCTGCCGGTGGTCAGCGCCGTGCTCGCCCTCGGCGCCGTCTACCTGGGGCAGCTCCTCGGCATCGCGATCATCGGCGGCAAGGAGCTGGGCGTCCCGGTGACGGAGATGTTCTTCGAGCACTTCTCGCTGCTGACGGAGGTGTGGAACGAGGGCAGGGACCTCATGACGTTCGTGTTCCTCGCCGTGGCCGCCGTCGCCTCGTTCGGCGGAGCCCGGAAGGCCGTCCGCTAGGACACCGCGTGTACGGAGAGGGGCCCCGCACCGGCTGGGATGCTGTTGGCAAATCCGGGGCCTGTGCGTGACGTCGGCCTTCGAGACCTGGTTGTGGTCTTGAAGGCCGACGTTGTCGTATGGGGTGGGTGC